>NZ_NSDJ01000001.1:0-679481 GCF_003610915.1 Rahnella variigena | reverse complement strand
CTTTATGTTTTCGGCGACAGCCTGAGTGATACCGGCAATATTGGCCGCTGGACCTTCGACAGCAGTTCACATCAGCTTTATGACGAAATCCTGGCGAACAACATCGGCACAACGTTAACGCCGTCCTCAAAAGGCGGCCTGAACTATGCTGAAGGCGGCGGCGTCGCGGTACCGGGGCTGGATTCTGACTACACCACGCAGGATCAGGTCAAAAGCTATCTGGCCTCGACCGGCGGCAAAGCCGACCCGAACGGGCTGTATATTCACTGGATTGGCGGTAACGATCTGGCCGCTGCGGCGCTGAGCCTGAACCCGATCACGGCGGTGGAAATTGCCACCAACAGCGCGACGCAGGCGGCGTCCCAGGTGAACGATTTATTGAAAGCCGGTGCCGGAACCGTCGTGGTGCCAACGGTGCCCAATATCGGTCTGACGCCGGTGCTGATGGAAGGCGTGATACAGGTCGGATTACTGCCAGTGCAGCAACAGGCGCTGGAAGCGGCATATCAGTATCTCAATGCACAAAATACGCCGAATGCCGATGCCCGCACCGAAGCCATTCACAATGCACTGGCGGCCGCTGCAGCGGAAGGCTCCGGTATTCCGCTGGTGCAGGACGTGATCGCAAAAGGGCTGGCAGCGGCTTATGACGCGCTGAAAGACGTAGCTGGCGGCCTGACAGACACCTACAACACCACCGAAGATATCGCGCTGGCGAAAACCGGTGGCAATATTGCGCGTGTGGATATCAACGGGTTGTTCAACGAAGTGGTGGCCGATCCGGCGTTATACGGTTTCGCCAATACTGCCGGTACCGCCTGTCCGGTCGGGACATCCGCGTCGGAATGTACCTCGAACCTGCCGGGTTTCGACACCAGTAAAGCTTTCCTGTTTTCTGACCATTTCCACCCGACACCTCAGGCGCACGCGCTGATTGCCCAGTATATGCAGTCGGTGATCGACGGCCCGCTGGAAGCCTCGGCGCTGAGTCAGGGGTCACTGGCATTGGCGAGAAATACGCAGGGATTGCTCGACAGCCGTTATCAGCAGCTGCGCACGCAGGATAATGACGCCGGAACTTTCGGCATGTTTGGCGGCTATGCCGGACAAAGTGCGGACAGCAAATTCAGCCCGTCGATGGGGCTGGGCGATGGCGACCTGACATCTAACTCGCTGAATATCGGAATGGATTATCAGATGACCGATCGCTGGATGATGGGGCTGATGCTTTCCGGTTCCGATGATAAAGACGATCCGACCGATCATTACAGCTACCGCACGCGCGGCTGGATGGCGACCGCATTCACGGGCATTAAAATCGCCGAAAATGGCTGGATCAACGGCGATGTGCATTATGGTTCGCTCAATTATGACGACATCAAACGTCGCATCACCCTCGGGCCAACCACCCGTACCGAACGTGGTGATACCGACGGCAAACAGATCGGCGGACGCGTCACCGCAGGCTGGGATTTCCCGGTGCTGCCGGTGCTGAAAACCGGGCCGGTTGCGCAATACAGCTGGGATTACAGCAGTGTTGACGGTTACAGCGAGAAGGGGAATAACAGCACCTCAATGCGCTTTGGCGATCAGACTTCCCATTCACAAATCGGCGCACTGGGCTGGCGTGTAAATGCCGAACTCGGCATCGTCAATCCGTACGCGCAGGTAACGTATGACCGGCAGTTTGGGGATAAAACCTACACCACCACCGGCGCGATCAAATCCACCCGCACGCGGTTCAGCCGCACTACCGGCGAGCAGGATGACGACTGGGTTGATATGACCGCAGGCTTAAACGTGCAAATCACCCACAGCATTTCAGCATTTGCGACTATTTCTCAAACCACCGGGCTGGATTCCGGCGAGCAAACTTCCTATAACGCGGGGATCAGTGCGCGGTTTTAAGGGATAAAGGGGCGTTCAGCCCCTTTTTACTGCGCCAGCAGATCGCTGAAAACTAAACAATACCTTTCCGAATCTCTCTGCTGCCTGATTCTGGCTGATTATCTTCCGTGCAGCGGGTATACTGTCGCACTCTCTTTACACCCACTTTCTCGCGTGCGAATCCAACATGCAAAAGTTTGATACCAAGACATTTCAGGGCCTGATCCTGACACTGCAAGATTATTGGGCGCAGCAGGGCTGCACCATTGTTCAACCGCTGGATATGGAAGTCGGCGCGGGCACCTCGCACCCGATGACCAGCCTGCGCGCACTCGGCCCTGAGCCTTTTGCGGCAGCGTATGTTCAGCCATCACGTCGTCCGACCGACGGCCGCTACGGCGAAAACCCTAACCGTCTGCAGCACTATTATCAGTTCCAGGTGATGATCAAACCTTCACCGGAAAACATTCAGGAGCTGTACCTCGGCTCGCTGAAAGAGCTGGGTCTTGACCCGCTGATCCACGATATCCGCTTCGTTGAAGACAACTGGGAAAACCCGACGCTCGGCGCCTGGGGTCTTGGCTGGGAAGTGTGGCTGAACGGCATGGAAGTGACGCAGTTCACTTACTTCCAGCAGGTCGGCGGCCTGGAATGTAAACCGGTAACCGGCGAAATCACTTACGGTCTGGAACGTCTGGCGATGTACATCCAGGGCGTGGACAGCGTTTACGATCTGGTCTGGAGCAACGGTCCGCTGGGTAAAACCACCTACGGCGACGTGTTCCATCAGAACGAAGTGGAGCAATCGACGTATAACTTTGAATACGCCGACGTCGATTTCCTGTTCACCTGTTTTGAACAGCACGAGAAAGAAGCGCAAACCCTGCTGGCACTCGAAAAGCCACTGGCACTGCCGGCGTACGAGCGCATCCTGAAAGCGGCCCATTGCTTCAACCTGCTCGACGCGCGTAAAGCGATTTCTGTGACTGAACGTCAGCGCTACATTCTGCGCATCCGTACCCTGACTAAAGCGGTAGCTGAGGCGTATTACGCTTCCCGCGAAGTGCTGGGCTTCCCGATGTGCAAAAAGAACGAGAAGTGAGATAAGTCAATGACTGAAAAAACATTTCTGGTGGAAATCGGCACGGAAGAACTGCCACCGAAGGCTCTGCGCAGCCTTGCTGAATCTTTTGCAGCTAACCTGACTGCGGAGCTGGATGCGGCGAACCTGCCACACGGCGACGTAAAATGGTTTGCAGCTCCGCGCCGTCTGGCGCTGAAAGTCTCCGGTCTGCATGAATCTCAGGCTGACCGCGAAGTTGAAAAACGCGGCCCGGCTGTCGCGCAGGCATTCGATGCCGAAGGCAAACCAAGCAAAGCCGCTGAAGGCTGGGCTCGCGGTTGCGGTATCACCGTTGATCAGGCCGATCGTCTGGTCACCGACAAAGGTGAATGGCTGGTTTACCGTGCGCACGTCAAAGGCGAAAGCGCGCAACAACTGCTGCCGGCGATGATCGCCACTTCACTGTCTAAACTGCCAATCCCTAAACTGATGCGCTGGGGCGATTCCGACGTGCAGTTTGTGCGTCCGGTTCACACCGTCACGCTGCTGTTAGGCGATGAGCTGATCCCGGCGAAAATCCTCGGTATCGATTCTGCCCGCACGGTTCGCGGTCACCGCTTCATGGGTGAGCCTGAATTCACCCTCGACAACGCCGATCAGTATCCACAGATTCTGCTGGAACGCGGCAAAGTCATTGCGGATTACGAACAGCGTAAAGCGCTGATCAAACAGGATGCTGAGAAAGCGGCGAAAGAGATTGGCGGCATCGCTGATCTGAGCGAAAGCCTGCTGGAAGAAGTGGCGTCTCTGGTCGAATGGCCGGTGGTGCTGACCGCGAAATTCGAAGAGAAATTCCTGGCGGTTCCGGCTGAAGCGCTGGTTTACACCATGAAAGGCGACCAGAAGTATTTCCCGGTGTACGACGCTGCGGGCAAACTTCTGCCGAACTTTATCTTCGTGGCTAACATCGAGTCGAAAGATCCGCAGCAAATCATTTCCGGTAACGAAAAAGTGGTGCGTCCGCGTCTGGCCGATGCCGAATTCTTCTTCAATACCGACCGCAAAAAACGTCTCGAAGATAACCTGCCGCGTCTGGAAACCGTGTTGTTCCAGAAACAGCTGGGTACGCTGCGCGACAAAACCGACCGTATTCAGGCGTTGTCAGGCTGGATCGCTGAGAAAATCGGTGCCAACGTTGAGAACGCAAAACGCGCAGGTCTGCTGTCAAAATGTGACCTGATGACCAACATGGTCTTCGAATTCACCGACACGCAGGGCGTGATGGGCATGCACTATGCGCGTCACGACGGCGAGCAGGAAGAAGTCGCGGTAGCCCTGAACGAACAGTATCAGCCACGCTTTGCGGGCGACGAGTTACCGGCATCGCTGGTAGCGTGCGCGCTGGCAATCGCTGACAAGATGGACACCCTGGCCGGTATTTTCGGCATCGGTCAGCATCCGAAAGGCGATAAAGACCCGTTCGCATTGCGTCGTGCCGCGCTCGGTGTTCTGCGTATCATCGTTGAGAAAAACCTGCCGCTTGATCTGCAAACCCTGACCGAAGAAGCAGTGCGCCTGTACGGCGACAAGCTGACTAACGCCAAGGTTGTCGATGAAGTGGTTGATTTCATGCTCGGTCGTTTCCGTGCGTGGTATCAGGAAGAAGGTCACGCGGTCGATACTATTCAGGCTGTGCTGGCACGTCGTCCGACCAAACCGGCAGATTTCGATGCGCGCGTGAAAGCGGTGAGCTACTTCCGTACGCTCGATGAAGCGGCAACGCTGGCTGCGGCCAACAAGCGTGTGTCCAACATTCTGGCGAAATCCACCGACGTTCTGCTGGATCACGTTCACGCATCCGTGCTGAAAGAACCTGCGGAGCTGAAACTGGCGACGCATCTGGTGGTTCTGCGTGACAAACTGGAACCGCTGTTTGCGGCCGGTGAGTACAAAGAAGCGCTGGTGGAACTGGCTGCGCTGCGCGAAACCGTCGATACGTTCTTTGATACCGTGATGGTAATGGATGAGAACGAAGCGGTGCGTATCAACCGTCTGACGCTGCTGTCCAAACTGCGGGAGCTGTTCCTGCAAGTCGCGGATATTTCGCTGCTTCAGTAAATTTAGCTTTTGCGCCCTCCCCTGCGAAGGGGAGGGTTGGGGTGGGGTATTACAGCAACATCAAAAAGTTGAAGTATGCGTTGACCCTTGTTTTGTCTTTAATACCCCCTCCCGGCCTCCCCCTTCGCAGGGGGAGGAGCAAGGCACCTTATCGGATGCCAATTTCTACGCTTTTTTAAAAAGCGTTCTCCCCCCAATTGTTCTATCCTATAACCCGCATGGAATGCACAGCATCGGCAGGGAACTGGCCGGAAGAAGAACATTGAAATCAGGAGTCAGGACTCATGGCTGTAGGGATCAGAAGCGGTGTATTTTCTCGCTGGCTGGCGCCGTTTATCGCATTGCTGGTCGTTTTCCAGCTCACTGCCTGTGGCGATAAAGAACCGGAACAACGCAAAGCCTTTATCGATTATTTGCAAAATACCGTCATGCGCAGCGGGCAAAATTTGCCTTCGCTGAGTGAAGATCAGAAACAACGTTTTGGTAATTACGCGAACGACTACGGCATTATCCTGTCATTCTCCCGCCAGATGAAAGGCGCCGTAGATGGCAGCCTGGTACCGGTGGTCAGCGCGATTGGTCAGGTGCGTACTCCGCAGGATTACATGACCCAGCGCAGCGCATTGCAACAGGCAGCCAGCACGCTGAGTATGCTGAATGCACAGTTGCGTGATTCAAAAGTGAAAGCCGATACAGCGATGGCTGCACTGAAACAACCGGATGATCTGAAAGCGGTTTACGGCCAGGTGTACAACACGGTTGTCACCCAGCCAGCGAACGTGCTGACGCCTCTGGTGCCAGCGCTGCAAAGCTTCACGCAGGATATCGTCTCTGTCGGTGATTATCTGCAACAACAGGGCCCTCAGGTCGCGTTTGCCAATGGTGGCGTACAGTTCCCGACGCAGCAGCAGGCAACACAGTACAACACCATGATGTCCAATCTGGTTGGTAAACAGCAGACATTGCTTCAGGCGCAGAAAGTCGCCCAGGGTGATTTCAGCAACTAAGCCAGACCATCGTTTTCAAACAAGCCACGTCATCGCGTACGTGGCTTTTTTATTTCCGTCATTCCTGCCCTTATATTTATAAAAAATGACAATTTTTAGCCTGCAAATCCGGCCAAATTCCTCTACTTTTGAAGGCAACTGTTCGATTTTCCCCGTATTTCACTTTAAGGATTTTTGATGAAACGTCAGACGATGACTCTGTTGGCTTCTCTGGTGCTGGCGCCGACGCTGGCTTTTGCTGCCGACAGCGCAACCGCAGATTTCACCCCGGCGCAGCAGGAAGCCATTGGTAAAATTGCGGCGGATTACATGTTGCAGCATCCGGAAATTCTGGTGCAGGTCAGCCAGAAATTGCAGGCACAGCAGGCTGATCAGCAACAACAGCAAACCCTGAGTGCAGTGCTGGCAAACGCCAAAGCGCTGGTGAATGACCCGGCGACCCCAAGCTACGGCCCGAAAGATGCCAAAGTGGCATTCGTGGAATTCTTCGATTACCAGTGCCTGTATTGCAGTCACATGGCGCCGCTGGTTGAGCAGACAGTGAAAGCCAATCCGAACGTGCGTTTCGTCTTTAAAGAATGGCCAATCTTCGGTGACCGCTGGAAAGCGTCCATCACTGCCGCTGAAACCGGTATGGCTATATGGAAAGAAAAAGGCGCTCAGGCGTACTTTGATTACCACAACAGCATTTACCGCTCCGGCCACGACGAAGGCAAACTGACCGATGCCGATATCGCGGGCGCAGTGAAAGCCGCCAAAGCCACAGCACCGACCGACGCACAGCGTAAAGCAACGCACGAAGCCATCGCATCGAACGATGAACTGGCACGTACGCTGGGCTTCAGCGGCACGCCAGGTTTCGTGGTGATGCCAACCAGCGGCGCGACCGCTGAAAACACCACCGTGCTGCCGGGCGCCGTGTCTGCCGAAGATTTGCAGGCAGCCATTGTGAAGGCGCAGGGCGGGAAGTAATTCGGAGTTCAATCCGGCAGCCAATGCTGTCGGATTTTTTCATGACTATAGTTTGGAAAGCACTTCTCAGTATTGAATGTAATGGCTGAAACTGAGTAAATTTTTACGCACTTCGTTGGTTTTCTCGTGGTAACCTTCCTTTCTTCATGGATATTTATTCCAGTGAAGCAATCTCTGATTATTTAGGTCTGACATCAGAGTTCCCTCAAATTCTCACTTATTACATGGATAGTTTATGATTGTTCAATTCGCTGATTATGCTGCGTTGAAAACGGATGAACAGCATTCCGAATTCTCAGCAGTGGAGAGCACGGGATCAGAGCACGTTATTGATCTTTTGGCCCGGCGTCAGTCTGCTGCATATAAAAAGGCCATGGCTCAGGTTTTGGAAGAAGCAGCCAAGCTAGACTGGTAACATTCAGGCTGTCCAGTCATTGGAGTGTCTATGGCTGAACCGGCAAAAAAAAATCATTTCATTACCTGCATCAAATCAATCATTCGGCAATAATAACAGCATTGATGATATTCGTGAGCGCCGCTCACAAGAACTGGTCATCGGACTTTGTGGGGCGAGTGGATCAGGGGTTAAAACCCTTAAAGAAAAAATCATCACTAAACTTAAAGCCTGTAATTATCATGTTGTGCATATAAGAATTAGCGATTTAATGGCAGACACCCTGTCAGCTGCTGAAGCGGCAGAGTTAAAGAAACTTGAAGGCTATGAGCATTTTATCCAGTTGCAAAATCTCGGTAATACTCTGCGTGAAAAACATGGCAATATCATTAACTCCGAATTGGTTATCCGGAAAATAAAAGTTATCAGGACGGCAAATTTAAATACGGGAGATTTTAAAGGAGTATCAGGAAAATCAACCAGTAAAATAGCTTACATTGTCGATCAATTAAAACATCCTGAAGAAGTTGATCTCTTTCGTGAGGTGTATCGTAATAATTTTTATCTGATCGGCTTAGTGAGAACGATTAATGAAAGAGTTATTAATTTGAAAAAGGATTTTCTTAACGATCATCAGATTGCCGAAATAATCAGGCGCGACAGGCGTTCCGAGTACCCTTATGGTCAACATGTCGAGGACACATTGCAGTGTGCCGATTATTTTATCAGGAACATAAATAATGATCAGATTAAAAAATCGATAGCCCGATTTATCGACCTTGTACATGGCGCAAATAATGTGAGTCCCAGCCAGGATGAAACCGGCATGTTCACCGCAAATTCAGCCGCATTACGCTCTGCCTGCTTATCGCGTCAGGTGGGGGCTGCTATTATGGATGATAATTGCAACATCCTCTCCACTGGCTGCAATGATGTACCTGCTGCAGGTGGAGGTCTCTATTCCTGTGAAAGCAAGAGCGATAAACGCTGTTATAACAACGATGGCTGCCATAGTGATATGCACAAGGATTTAGTCAGGCGTGAGGTCGAAGCAGTGATCGCCCGAAGCGATCCGTCACGGGCGAATGAACTTGCAATACAGATTATGAAAACCCCAAAAATAAAGTCCCTGATTGAATACTCGCGTGCTATTCATGCCGAAATGGATGCAATTACAACGATGGCGCGTCTTGCGAATGCAACTACTTGTGGTAAGACACTTTATTGCACGACTTATCCTTGCCACAACTGCGCACGACATATTGTTGCCGCCGGCTTGAAGAGGGTGGTTTATATCGAACCTTATGCCAAGAGTCTGGCTGAAGACCTTCACGGTGATTCGATAGCTCACGCCGACAGTACGGATAAAACTAAAAAGGTTATTTTCGAGAATTTTGAGGGAACGGCACCGAGGCGGTATACAAAATTTTTCGGTTATAGCCGTCCAAGAAAAGATGACAGAGGCAAGCCAATTTCTTATGAAATCCCTGCTTCCCATCACGTTGATCCACAATATCTGGATAGCTATGGTGATTCTGAATCAAAAGTGATTTTGAATGTTACTCATAAGCTTCGTGATGAACCTCTCCCCGATTAACGAAGACGCGGGTATTCGGGATACCCGCTCCCCCTTGTAATTTTATTTCAACCTCTCCTCCGTAAACTCACTTTTCCATTACCGTGACACGTCTGAATGCTTTTTAAGCGAAATAAGCCCGTCTGCCCAAAAATACTTTGTGATGAATATCACGTTTTAATGATAAAGAATCGTTAACAAATAGTGATTTAAGTCACATTTTTGACGGTGTTGCGTTTAAATAATAATCAGTGTAGCCGGGTTACAGGGTGTTTTTGTGATCATGATCACCAAAAGTGAGGGGGTGATGGCCGTATACGTGTGATCTCCGTCACGGGCTGCCGGGTGGCTACGCGAGGCCTATAATCACGTGGTAGAGTCCGCCTCGCAGACAGCAATTCGACGGACGGATTTTTAAAGCAGTGGCAGAAAAACCGAAATAACCGTCACCGATAATTAACTGATATCACGCGCTCTATTGTCAGCGCGTATCAATAGGGGTGCGTTTTATGTTTTCACCAGACGTTAAGATCAAAGTTCAAAACTTTGGTCGCTTCCTGAGTAACATGGTAATGCCCAACATCGGCGCGTTTATCGCCTGGGGTATCATTACCGCTCTGTTCATTCCTACCGGCTGGATCCCTAATGAAACATTAGCGAAGCTGGTTGGCCCGATGATCACCTATCTTCTGCCATTGCTCATCGGTTATACCGGTGGTCGTCTGGTGGGTGGTGACCGCGGTGGTGTGGTCGGTGCAATCACCGTTATGGGTGTTATCGTTGGTGCGGATATGCCAATGTTCCTCGGCGCAATGATTGCAGGTCCGCTGGGCGGCTGGTGCATCAAGCGTTTCGACCGCTGGGTTGACGGTAAAATCAAAAGCGGCTTCGAGATGCTGGTTAACAACTTCTCTGCCGGTATTATCGGTATGCTGCTGGCGATCCTGGCCTTCCTGGCGATTGGTCCGCTGGTAGAAGCGCTGTCTAAAGTGCTGGCTGCAGGCGTGCACATCATGGTTATTCATAACCTGTTGCCGCTGGCCTCTATCTTTGTTGAACCGGCGAAAATCCTGTTCCTCAACAACGCCATCAACCACGGTATCTTCTCTCCGCTGGGTATCCAGCAGGCGACTGAAACCGGTAAATCAATCTTCTTCCTGATCGAAGCGAACCCGGGTCCGGGTATGGGCGTCCTGATGGCGTACATGTTCTTCGGTCGTGGCAGCGCCAAGCAATCTGCTGGCGGCGCGGCAATCATCCACTTCCTGGGTGGTATCCACGAAATTTACTTCCCATACGTTCTGATGAACCCGCGCCTGTTACTGGCGGTCATTCTGGGCGGTATGACGGGCGTGTTTACCCTGACTCTGCTGAACGGCGGTCTGGTGTCTCCGGCTTCTCCGGGTTCCATCCTGGCCGTGCTGGCGATGACGCCAAAAGGTGCGTACTTCGCTAATATCGCGGCCATCGTGGCAGCCTTTGCGGTGTCCTTCGTTATCTCCGCTTTGCTGCTGAAAACCACCAAAGCGAAAGACGGCGACGATCTGGACGAAGCAACACGCCGTATGCAGGACATGAAAGCACAGTCTAAAGGCGGCAAACCTGCTGTTGCAGGCGTGGCGGGCGACCTGTCTACCGTACGTAAAATCATCGTAGCCTGTGACGCCGGTATGGGTTCCAGCGCAATGGGTGCCGGTGTTCTGCGCAAAAAAGTGCAGGATGCAGGACTGACCAACATCAGCGTCACCAACAGCGCCATCAACAATCTGCCTGATGATGTGGATCTGGTGATTACGCACCGTGACCTGACTGAACGCGCCATGCGTCAGGTGCCACATGCGCAGCACATTTCGCTGACCAACTTCCTCGACAGCGGCCTGTACACTGACCTGACCTCCCGTCTGGTGGAAGTGAACAAAGCCAGCCAGTACAAAGAGAAAGTGACGACGACGCTGGGCGACAGCATCGTGGCAGACAATGAAAACGAAAACCTGTTCCGAATCAGCGAAAGCAATATCTTCCTCGGCCTGAGCGCTGGCACGAAAGAAGAAGCGATTCGTTTTGCGGGTGAGCAACTGGTGAAAGGCGGGTATGTTCAGGCAGAATATGTCGACGCGATGCTGGCACGTGAGCAGCTGACCTCGACGTATCTGGGCGAATCCATCGCTGTGCCACACGGCACCATCGAAGCAAAAGACCGTGTACTGAAAACCGGTATCGTGTTCTGCCAGTATCCGGCGGGTATCCGCTGGGGCGATGATGAAGATGACCGCGCACGTCTGGTCGTCGGTATCGCAGCACGCAATAATGAGCACATCAACGTGATCACCAAACTGACCACGGCACTGGACGAAGACGGTGTTATCGAGCGTCTGGCGAACACCACCAGCGTTGAAGAAGTACTGACTATTCTTCGCGGCTGATACTGAGCAGTTAATCGAAAAGTAATTACTAAGCGGGTCTTGCGAGACCCGCTTGTTGATTCGGAGCCCGGTGCTCCTCACGATTTGAAGGAATAAATATGAAAGCATTACATTTTGGTGCAGGTAACATTGGTCGCGGTTTTATCGGTAAATTACTGGCTGATGCCGGGATTGAACTGACGTTTGCCGATGTCAGTCCTGCCTTGCTGGATGCGCTGAACAGCCGCAAAGGCTACGACGTGCACGTTGTCGGCGAACAGGCCACCGTTGAGCCTGTCAGTAATGTGAATGCCGTAAACAGCGCCGGTCAGGATGCCATTAACCTGATCGCCGAAGTTGATCTGGTGACCACTGCCGTCGGCCCGACCGTGCTGGAAAAAATCGCGCCAAACGTGGCTAAAGGTCTGGTTCTGCGTCATCAGCAGGGCAACGAAAAGCCGCTGAATATTATCGCCTGTGAAAACATGGTGCGCGGGACCAGCCAGTTCAAACAGCACGTATTCAACGCGCTGCCGGAAGATGAAAAGGCCTGGGTTGAAGCGCATATCGGTTTTGTCGATTCCGCCGTAGACCGTATCGTTCCGCCAGCGGCAGCCGGTACTACCGATCCGCTGGAAGTCACCGTTGAAACCTTCAGCGAATGGATTGTGGATAAAACCCAGTTCAAAGGTGAATTGCCGCACATCGCCGGTATGGAGCTGACCGATAATTTGATGGCGTTCGTCGAACGTAAACTGTTCACCCTGAACACCGGTCATGCAATCACCGCGTATCTCGGTCAGCAAGCCGGTCACGCGACAATCCGTGATGCAATCCTCGACGAGAAAGTGCGTCTGGTGGTTCGTGGTGCGATGGAAGAAAGCGGTGAAGTGCTGATCCGCCGTTACGGTTTTGACCCGGAAAAACATTTTGCCTACATCGAAAAAATTCTGACCCGTTTCGAAAACCCGTACCTGCATGACGACGTTGAGCGCGTTGGCCGTCAGCCACTGCGTAAACTGAGCGCAGGCGATCGACTGATTAAACCGTTGCTGGGCACGCAGGAATACCGCCTGCCGAACGACAACCTGATCAGAGGGATTGCCGCCGCGATGCATTACCGCAGCGAGCAAGACCCGCAAGCTAAAGAACTGGTAGAATTGCTGGAGAAAGTCGGGCCAAAAGCCGCCCTCGCCCAGATTTCAGGTCTGCCAGAAGATGGCGAAGTTGTGGCGAAAGCCGTCGCTCTCTACGAATCGATGCACTAATACTGCGTTTATTTTGATTTCGCCAACACCAGGCAAAGAAAGCCCTGTCGGGCAGGATGTTTCTGTCCGACATGCGCGCATCATGGATGACGCCAGGGGCGCTGTCAGCATCGGCACTTTACTGCAAGTAAGCCCTATGGAAAAAGCTCAGGCGTTTGAAAACCGTGTACTCGAAAAGCTCAATGCGGGTAAAACTGTGCGCAGTTTTTTGATGACTGCCGTGGAATTACTGGCCGAAGCGCTGGATATTCTGGTGGTGCAGGTTTTTCGCAAAGACGATTACGCGGTGAAATATGCGGTCGAACCGTTACTGACCGGCACTGGTCCGCTCGGTGATTTGTCGGTGCGTCTCAAACTGATTTATGCGCTGGGTGTGATCAGCCGTCATGAATATGAAGATGCGGAATTACTGATGGCGCTGCGTGAAGAGCTGAATTACGACGGCGAAGAGTATCGTTTTACCGATGATGAAATTCTCGGCCCGTTCGGTGAACTGCATTGTGTGACGGAACTGCCACCGGCACCGACGTTCCTGAAACCGGGAGAAGCTGACGAATCGCTGATCGCCATGCAACGTCAGCGTTACCAGCAAATCGTCCGCTCCACGATGGTCCTTTCCGTGACCGGGCTGATCGCCCATATCAGTAATCAGCAGCCTTCCAGGCTCTCTCCGGTTCAGAAATAAATCCCCGTCATACTTCGAGCCGCAGATGCGTTAGCTGCGTTAAGTTAACCGAATCACTTACTTGAGTAAGCTCATCGGGACTCCATCACTTGCCGCCTTTCTGCAACCCGAACTATTTTGGGGATTCGTTTTAGTTAAGCGCATGGCGCACTTCGCCGACCAGCAGCCACAGCGCGGTTAACGCCATCATCCCGCCCATGATCGTGTTGAACATCTTCAGTTTCCATTCCACACGTAACGCCTGACGTAACCTGTCACCCATCACTACCCAGACCAGAATGCATGGCAGATTGATCAGCGCAAAGCCGAGGCAAATCAGCAGTGTGTGATGCAGCATATTGCCATCCGGCGGGGTAAACAGAATCGCAACATTGGTCGCCATCAGCCAGGCTTTCGGATTCACTGCCTGAAATAACGCGCCATTAATCATATTCATCGGCTGTTGTTTTTCGCCTTCTTTCGGCGAGCCGGAACGGTAAATTTTCCACGACAGCCAGAACAGATACGCGCAACCGATCGCCGCCATTGGCAGGCGCACGACCGTCATCCAGCTGAGTAAAATCGCCAGCATAGAAGTCATCAGGGCGCACTGCACCACGCAGCCGAGGGTTATCCCCAGCATCATCGGCACGCTGCGGCGCAGCCCAAAATTCACCCCGGAAGCCGCCAGCAAAAGATTGTTCGGGCCTGGCGTAATTGACATCACGGTGACGTAACTGACAAAAGCGGTATCTATCATTTTAGTTTTCCTGCATCCCCTGTTTTCCAGACAACCAGAGTAAACAGTGAACAGGAAAGGTAACAGAACCAGAAATACGCTATTGTCATGGTTACAGATTGCGTAACGAAAAACTGTATCCATCACTTTTCACGGAACTGACACCATGACTGATACTGCGGATTTCAGCGACACCCGATATAACCAGCTGGCGGAACAACTGGCCGATGCCATTCGTCGCGGCACACTGGCGCCCGGCAGCCGCTTGCCATCGGTGCGGCGCAGTGCGCAAACCTGGTCAGTCAGCATCAATACCGTGGTGGCGGCTTACCGGCGGCTGGAAGATCGCGGGTTTATCGAGGCGCGTCCGCAGTCCGGATTTTATGTCCGTGCAGCACTGCCTGCGCTGACTCATCAGACACACGAACAACCGCAGACGCCCGCCGCAGAACCGGCAGATGAAGTGCTGGATTTGATCGACAAAGTCTTCGCCTCGCAAATCGACCCGACGTATACCAATCTGTCGCTGGCCTGTCCGCAGTCGAATGATTTTTATCCGACCGGAAAGCTCGGACGGATTATGTCGTCTTTGCTGCGCCGTCAGCCAAATCTCATCGGGCAATACGCGTTGCCGCCGGGCAGTCCGGCGTTACGCCAGCAAATCGCCCGCCGTGCGCTGACGCTCGGCATGATTTTAGAACCGGCCGACATCACGATTACGCACGGTTGTATGGAAGCGTTACAGCTGGCGCTGCGCGTCACCACCAAACCGGGCGACAGCGTCGGGCTGGAAACGCCGACTTATTTTTATCTGCTGCCGATGCTGGCGAGCCTCGGGCTAAAAGCGGTGGAAATCCCGACTGATCCGCAAACCGGTTTATCCCTGGATGTGCTGGAAATGCTGCTCACCGAGAAACGGCTGAATGCGGTGATCGCCATGCCGACGGCGCAAAATCCGCTCGGCTTCACTATGCCGCTGGCAGCGAAGAAAAGGCTGGCGCGCCTGATGAACGATCATCAGGTTCCACTGATAGAAGACGGGCTTTACGCTGAAATTCAGTTTGGCGCGACGCTGTCTCCGGCGGTGAAATCTTTTGATCGTGACGGCTGGATCCTGTTTTGCACCAGCTTTACCAAAACGCTGGCGCCCGATTTCCGCATTGGCTGGGTAGAAGGCGGGCGCTTTGCCGATAAGCTGCATAAACTGAAAGCGGTGTCATCGATGGCAGAATCCGCGTTGCTTTCTCAAACGCTGACGGTGTTTCTGGAATCGGGCGGTTATGACCATCATCTGCGGGCTTTACGCAAACGCTACGCATCACAGGTTGAACAGGCGCGCGCGCTGATCGCCCGCCATTTCCCGCAGGGGACGCGTGCCACACAACCGGCGGGTGGTTTTGTGATTTGGGTCGATTTCCCGCCGGGCGTTGATTGCGTCACGCTGTTTCGCCAGTTGCTGAAAGATAAAATCTGCATGACGCCGGGACAACTGTATTCGCCGAGCGGTCGCTACAGTAACGGCCTGCGGTTGTCGTGCTGTTATGTTTTTGATACCCGTTATATTTCGGCGATGATCCGCATTGGCGAGCGTGCCTGTGAGATGTGTGGTTTACCGCCCGGGCTGGCAGAAACGCAGGAGCAAGCTGAAGAATCGCGCACTTCCTGATACACTGACGGTTATTATTCCCAATTTACAATCGTGCCCGCTGCGGCATGAACGGATCTGAAATCATGAAAGAAGTCGAAAAAGCCGAGATCAAGCGTCTCAGCGACATGCTGGATGCACTGAATCACAAAGATGCGACCGTTATTCAGGCAGGTAATGCTGAACTGATCGACAAGCACGAAGAAGAGAAAGAAAAGCTGGCTGCCGAGATCGCGCGTCTGAAAGAAGTGCGTGTGAAAAAACTCAGCACTGAAGCGCAGAAACTGGAAAAGCTGTTCAGCCGTGAAATCACCAAGAAAGAACAGGCTGATATGGGCACGCTGAAGAAAACTGTACGCGGTATCGTGGTGGTTCACCCGATGACTGCACTGGGCCGTGAAATGGGCCTGAAAGCGGTGACCGGTTTCGCGAAAAAAGAATTCTAGTGTAACTTTTCCTCCCCCTTCGCAGGGGGAGGAGCAAAGAAAAACCCCGCCAGCTACACCCGATGTGTTTTTACTTCCCAAATAATCTCCGCCCAAAATCCTCAATCTTGCGATTCACCAGACGCATTTGCATGGTTTTACTCCAGCTTGCTGAAATCCCCGCCGCAGACATCAGCCGCCGGTACTGTTCTTCATCGAACGGCATGTGAAACGCAATAGAAATAGCTTCGGAGACGGAGACTTCACTGTTGCGCGTCAGCAATTCCAGCGGACGATCGCCACTGGTTTTTCCTGTGCCCACGACGCGATATAACCAGCCGCAGCGGCCGCTTTGCTGCAACAGTGGCGACAGATTCTGGCAGTCGAGAAAATGGTTCAGCTTGTAGCAGGGCGCGCGAGGCTGCGTGACCTGAATCAGCGTTTCGCCCCAGCGGAAAATATCGCCGATAAATACGTTATCTTCGGTCATGCCGAGCGTGGAAAGGTTTTCGCCAAAAGCAGGCGGATGGAAACGATCTTCTTCTTCGGGAAACTGCTGGCGCAGCCAGGCGTAATGCTCGCGGGGGAAATGGCACAGCGCGCGGTCAGCGCCACCGTGATATGACTTTTCGGCCTGCTGATCGCCTTCCAGCCCGAAAGGCGTTAAGGCGATGCCACCATCAACCTGACGTTTGGCAATCGCACTGAGTGAGAAATCGGGATATTGCTCGATGGTACCGATGTACACGTCGGGATAATGCATAAGCTCTCCGCTGCTGAAATGTCACTCACACCAGCATAACCTGCATTGAGCAGCGGGAATAGAAGGAATACCTGCGCGCAATCAGGGAACTGCGCGCAGTAAAGAGGGGTCAGAACGTTTCCCAGTTTTCCTGGCTGGTTTTGCCTTGCACTGGCGGTGCGAGAGTCGGGCGACGAAGCGGGGCGGACGCCGGTGCGTTCAGCATATTGTCGTTCCCGGCGAGACGGAATACCGAAACCGCCTGCGTCAGCGTAGCAGCCTGATCTTCAAGGGAATCAGCGGCAGCAGACGACTGCTCAACCAGCGCGGCGTTCTGCTGGGTGGTGCTGTCCATCTCCACAATCGCCTGTGATATCTGCGCGATACCCCGGCTTTGCTCGTCAGACGCCGAGGCAATTTCACCCATAATATCGCGAACATGCGAGACGGATTTCACGATGTCCTGCATAGTGCGCCCGGTATTTTCCACCAGTCTGGCACCGGTACTGACGCGTTCAACCGACTCGGCAATCAGCCCTTCAATCTCTTTTGCCGCCTGCGCGCTGCGTTGCGCCAGTGTGCGGACTTCAGAGGCCACCACGGAGAATCCGCGTCCCTGTTCACCGGCTCGCGCAGCTTCAACCGCTGCGTTCAGTGCCAGAATGTTGGTCTGGAAAGCGATGCCGTTAATGACCGAGGTAATTTCGGCAATGCGTTTTGAGCTGCCGGAAATCTGCTGCATGGTATCGACCACTTCGCCAACTTGCTTGCCGCCAAGCGTCGCCGTGCCTGAAGCCTCGCTGGCCAGTTTGCTGGCGTGATGGGCGTTATCAGCGTTCTGTTTCACCGTTGCGCTCAGCTCTTCCATGCTGGCAGCGGTTTCTTCAACGGCCGCCGCCTGCTGCTCGGTGCGTGAGGAGAGATCGGTATTCCCCGCAGCGATTTCAGCTGCGGCGTGGGACACCTGCGAAACGCCGGAGCGGATTTCATAAATCATGGTGCTGAGATTCTGGCTCATCGCGGCGACTGCGTTCATCAGCATCCCCAGCTCGTCACGACGTGTTGTCGGATGTGCGGCGGTCAGATCACCCTGAGCAATAGCTTCGGCAGTTTTCAGTGTATCGCGCAGCGGCTGGGCAATCTGGCGGGTAATGCGCCACGCAATGATGATGCCGGCCAGCATCACAATCAGTGTAATCACCATCATGATCATCTGCGCATGGCTGATATCCAGATGCGTATTTTCCAGCTCGTTTTTGAAGATTTTCGCCACCAGCGCATTCATTTCTGTGGCTTTTACCGACAGCAGCTGGGAGTTTTTCTGCTCTTCTTCATAGGCGGGCATATACGCCACAACGTGACTTTTATACGTCGCCAGCGCGCTCATCAGCGGGGCGAGAGTGGCCTGCTGATTTGGCAACAGCAGCGCATTCAGCTTTTTGGCATTCGCTTGTGTGTCATCAATCGACTGCAACAGTTTGGCTTCGGATTCTTTGTTAATGCTCAGCAACAGCCCGCGCACGTTATAACGCACGCTGATCAGTTTCTGAATTACCTCAGCCAGAGAAAGACGGATGGAAGGATCGGCATCTTCCACGCGCAACTGATCCTGTAAACGCGTCACCACGGCTTCAGTTTCGGAAAGGTTCCAGCTCGCGCGAACGGCATCCTTCTTATCGACAGCCAGCTTAAAGGCGTCCTGAGCCTGCTGATATTCGTGGATTTTAACCGGCACCTGATTGAGTTCTGCCAGACTCGCTGCATCCCACTCCAGTTTGTCTTTCGACTGGGCAATCAGCTGCGAAAGTGCGCTGATTTTGTCCTGATTTTGTTTGAGATAAGCGGGATCGTAATTGAGCTGATACAGCGTGCGGCTGAGACGGGCTTCGTTTAACAGCGCATTCATCTGGTTGCTGAAATCGACTTTTTCAGCGCGCTGGCTGATGTCGTTAAATTTGATCATCCCTGCCACGGTGATGGCCGCGGCGATCAGAAGTACCAGCCCGAAGCCCAGACCCAGTTTGGTGCCGACCTTGAGATTATTCATCCACTGCGAAAGACCTGTTCCGTTGCTCATGTTCATTCTCCGTCGAACATCCCTTTAAAATTAATAAGTGATTTTGTGAAGCCTTTGTGAACAACCTATCGGTGGACTTAAGAGAAACTTTATAGGGAACGGCGCGTATTTTTGATTAATGCGAGCGGGATCGGATAAGGGCAGAGGGGAAATGAATAATTGGCAATAAAACAGTGATCAGGCTTAGGTCTTTACTCAATAAAGAGTACATGAAAATGGACATAAAAAAGGCGGGTCAGTGACCCGCCATTGGCGAAAACATCGTGCCCGTTATGGGCGGTAAAGCGAAATTACTTCGCTTCAGCCAGACGTTTTGCTGCTTCGTCCCAGTTTACAACATCCCAGAAGGCTTTGATGTAATCAGGGCGTTTGTTCTGATATTTCAGGTAGTAAGCGTGTTCCCAAACGTCCAGACCCAGCAGCGGGTAACCGGATGCGCCTGAAACAGCTTCGCCCATCAGCGGGCTGTCCTGGTTAGCGGTAGAAACAACGGCCAGTTTGCCGTCTTTCAGAACCAGCCATGCCCAACCTGAACCGAAACGAGTGGTTGCTGCTTTCTCGAAAGTTTCTTTGAAAGCGTCAACGCTGCCGAAATCGCGTTCGATAGCAGATTTCAGTTCGCCCTGCAGGGTGGTGCCGGTTTTCAGGCCTTTCCAGAACAGGCTGTGGTTAGCGTGGCCACCTGCGTTGTTACGCAGTGCAACTTTCTTGTCCGCAGGCACTTTGTCCAGGTTTGCGATCAGCTCTTCAACAGGAAGTTTTGCCAGTTCTGGCAGGCTTTCCAGTGCAGCGTTCGCGTTGTTCACGTAAGCCTGGTGGTGTTTAGAGTGATGGATTTCCATCGTTTCTTTGTCGAAATGCGGTTCGAGTGCGTCGTATGCGTAAGGCAGTGATGGCAGTGAATAACTCATGTTCATCGTCTCCATAGTGTAGGGCGGCACCGTCATTGTGAGCACCGCGTAATCAGTCGGATCATTATAGTTAATTAAATGATATTGAAAATGATTATCTATGCTCCACCCTTTGTACGGGTACTCGTAAGCGCCTGTTATACGGGGCTTAGAACCAGATAACCGCAAACAATCCTAAATTGTCTAAAGGCACGTGAAGCTTAGAGGGTCAGCGTAACCGCTGCGGATGCGTATACACCGTTGCCCGTCCCGGTTTGCTGAAACCGACCAGCGTCAGGTTACATTTTTCGGCGACGTCTACCGCCAGCGTAGTGGCGGCGGAGACGGCAAACAAAATTTCGACACCGCACATCGCGGCTTTCTGCACCATTTCATAGCTGGCGCGGCTCGACACCAGCGCGGCGCCGGATTGCCATTCACTTTGTTTTTCTCGCAGGCCAAGCATTTTGTCGAGTGCCACGTGACGTCCCACGTCCTCGCAGCCACCCAGTAAGTCGCCCTGCGAGGTTATCCACGCGGCGGCATGCGTACAGCCGGTCAGCTGACCGATTTCCTGCACGGATTTCAGCTGATTCAGCGCGTTATCCAGATTCGCCAGCTCAAACGTTTGGGTAAACGGCAGCGGGGCGAGCGGGCGGAACAAATCGCCTAGCTGTTCGATGCCGCACACGCCGCAGCCGGTTCGGCCTGCCATGGCACGACGACGCTCTTTCAGCCCGGCAAAACGGCGGCTCGATAATTCGATGTTAACTTCAATACCGTTACAGTTTGGTGTTACGTCCAGCCCGTAAATATCCGCAGCCGATTCGATAATTCCTTCCGACAGCGAAAACCCCAGCGCAAAGGCTTCGAGATCTTTCGGCGACGCCATCATTACCACATGTGAAATTCCGTTATAGACCAGCGCAACGGGCACTTCTTCTGCAATCCAGTCGTCTTCCAGTTCGCCAGGATGTGTGCGCTGCATCACCGGTTTTTGACTGGCTCCGATGATCTGAGTCACTTTTTTATCATCTTTTTCGCTCAGTTCTTTTACTTGATGGACATCCATTGGCAATAACCTTATAAACATTCCGGCTACATAAGCCGTACAAACTGTCAGGACTTTAGGTCTTAATTTTACCGCTTCCGCATCTGCAACGGAAAGCGGCAATTTGAAAGCAATGTGTTAACAAATGATGGGAAGGAGTCTTTCATGCAAGTCAGCAGAAGACAATTATTCAAAATATGTGCGGGCGGTATGGCCGGCACTACCGCAGCATTATTGGGGTTTGCCCCGACAATCGCGCTGGCGGAAACCCGCCAATATAAACTGCTTCGCTCGCGTGAAACCCGCAACAACTGCACGTACTGCTCAGTCGGTTGCGGCATGTTGATTTACAGCCAGGGCGACGGCGCGAAAAACGTCACTGAAAATATCTTCCACGTAGAGGGTGACGCCGATCATCCGGTCAGTCGTGGCTCGTTGTGCCCGAAAGGCGCAGGGGTACTGGATTACATCCACAGCGAAGGCCGTCTGAGATATCCGGAATATCGCGCGCCCGGCTCCGATAAATGGCAGCGTATCAGCTGGGATGAGGCGATTTCCCGTATCGCCCGCCTGATGAAAGATGACCGCGACGCCAACTTTGTCGAGAAAAATGAAAACAACGTCACGGTTAACCGCTGGCTGACCACCGGCATGTTGTGTTCGTCCGCGGCCAGTAACGAAACCGGCCTGCTGGATCAGAAATTCACCCGCGCGCTGGGCATGGTTGCCATCGACTGTCAGGCACGTCTTTGCCATGGCCCGACCGTCGCGGCATTAGCGCCAAGCTTTGGTCGCGGTGCGATGACCAACAACTGGGTCGATATCAAAAACGCCAACGTCATTTTGATTATGGGCGGAAACGCGGCAGAAGCGCATCCGGTCGGATTCAAATGGGTGATTGAGGCGAAAACCAAAAATAACGCCAAAGTTATCGTCGTCGATCCGCGTTTCAACCGCAGCGCCGCCGTGGCCGATATCTATGCGCCAATCCGCGCCGGTTCGGACACCGCTTTCCTGCTCGGCATGATCAACTACCTGATTACGCATAATAAAATTCAGACCGAATACGTCAGGGAGTACACCAACGCCAGCCTGCTGGTGCGGGAAGATTATGCCTTTAACGATGGCCTGTTCAGCGGCTTCGACGCGACGAAAAAATCCTACAACAAAGACAGCTGGCACTATCAGCTGGATGAAAACGGTCTGGCGAAACAAGACAAAACCTTGCAGGATCCGCGCTGTGTCTGGAATCTGCTGAAAGAGCATGTTTCCCGGTACACGCCGGAACTGGTGGAGCGTCTGTGCGGCACCTCGAAAGAAGATTTCCTGCTGATCAGCTCTATTCTGGCGGAAACCTGCGCGCGCGATAAAACCTCGACCATTCTTTATGCGCTGGGCTGGACGCATCACACCGGCGGCGCGCAAATCATCCGTTGTGCGGCGATGATCCAGCTGTTGCTGGGCAATATCGGCATGCCTGGCGGCGGCGTGAATGCGCTGCGCGGTCACTCCAATATTCAGGGTTACACCGACCTCGGTTTGCTCTCGCTGAATCTGCCGGGCTATATGCCTTTGCCTTCGGAAAAACAGACGAATTTCAGCGATTATCTGCAACAGATCACGCCGACACCGCTGGTGGACGGGCAGGTCAATTTCTGGAAAAACACGCCGAACTTCTTCGTCAGTATGATGAAAAGTTTCTGGGGCGATCATGCCACGGCGGAAAACGACTGGGGCTTCGACTGGCTGCCGAAATGGGACAAAAGCTACGATGTGATGCAGCAAGCCGAGCTGATGACTGAAGGCAAACTGAACGGTTATATCGTGCAGGGCTTCAACCCGCTGGCGGCATTCCCGGACAAAAACAAATCCTCGCGCGCGCTCTCAAAACTGAAATACATGGTGGTGATCGACCCGCTGGTGACCGAGTCCTCGAACTTCTGGCAAAACCACGGTGCGATGAACGACGTGCAGACCGCCGATATTCAGACCGAAGTGTTTCGCCTGCCGTCTTCCTGTTTTGCGGAGGAAAACGGTTCGATTGTGAACTCCGGCCGCTGGCTGCAATGGCACTTCCAGGCGTCTGAGCCACCGGGTGAAGCGCTGCACGACGGCAAAATTATCGCGCGCCTGTTTATGAAACTGCGCGAGCTGTATCAGAAAGAAGGCGGTGCCAATCCGCTGCCGGTGATGAATATGGCGTGGGATTATCAGGATCCGCTCGACCCGCTGCCGGAAGAAATCGCCCGCGAAGCCAACGGCAAAGCGCTGGCAGATATCCATGACGATCAGGGCAATCTGCTGGCGAAAAAAGGTCAGCAGATTTCGACCTTTGCCCATCTGAAAAACGACGGCAGCACCGCCAGTTTCTGCTGGATTTACGCCGGTAGCTGGACAGAAGCCGGTAACCAGATGGCGCGCCGCGATAACGCCGATCCATCGGGTCTGGGCTGTACGTCCGGCTGGGCGTGGTGCTGGCCGCTGAACCGCCGCATTCTGTATAACCGTGCCTCCGTTGACCCGCAGGGTAAACCGTGGGATCCAAAACGCGAAATCATCCGCTGGGATGGCGCGAAATGGACCGGCTTTGATGTCCCGGATTACAGCGCTGCGGCGCCGGGCACCGGCGTAGGGCCGTTCATCATGCAGCAGGAAGGCGTCGGGCGTTTATTTGCCACCGACAAAATGGCCGACGGTCCGTTCCCTGAGCATTACGAACCGATTGAATCGCCGATTGGCACCAACCCGCTGCATCCGGCGGTGATCTCCAATCCGGTCGCACGTATTTTTGCCAGCGATTTGCCGAATATGGGCACTGCTAAAGACTTCCCGTATGTGGCGACCACTTATTCAATCACCGAATTGTTCCGCCACTGGACCAAACACGCGTTGCTGAATGCCATCGCGCAGCCTGAACAGTTTATCGAGATCGGCGAAGGTCTGGCCGCCTCGAAAGGCATTGCGCAGGGCGATGAGGTGAAAGTCTCCTCGAAGCGCGGATTCATCGTGGCGAAAGCCGTGGTGACCAAACGCATCAGGCCGCTGACCATCGACGGTAAGCACGTCGACACCATTGGCATCCCGTGCCACTGGGGCTTTGAAGGCGCGACGCGTAAGGGCTATTTAGCCAACACGCTGACGCCGTCAGTCGGCGACGCTAACTCGCAAACGCCGGAGTTCAAGGCGTTCCTGGTTAACGTGGAAAAGGTCTAACGGAGGCGAATTATGGCAATGCAATCACAGGACATACTTCGTAAGTCCGCAACCAACGGGTTCACGCCTGCACCGCGTGCCCGTGACCATCAGCAGGAAGTGGCGAAACTCATCGACGTCACCACCTGCATCGGCTGTAAAGGCTGTCAGGTCGCCTGTTCCGAATGGAACGACCTGCGCGATGAAGTGGGTATCAATACCGGCGTGTACGACAACCCGATGGATCTCAGTGCGAAATCCTGGACGGTGATGCGTTTCTCGGAAGTGGAACAAAACGGCAAGCTGGAATGGCTGATCCGCAAAGACGGCTGTATGCACTGCGCCGATCCGGGCTGTCTGAAAGCCTGTCCGGCGGAAGGCGCAATTTTGCAGTACGCCAACGGCATCGTCGATTTTCAGTCAGAACATTGTATCGGCTGCGGTTACTGCATCGCCGGTTGCCCGTTCAACGTTCCGCGTATCAACAAACAGGATAACCGTGCCTACAAATGCACACTGTGCGTTGATCGCGTGAGCGTCGGCCAGGAACCGGCTTGTGTGAAAACCTGCCCGACCGGCGCAATTCATTTCGGCACCAAAACCGCGATGCAGGATCTGGCCGCAGAACGCGTCAGCGAACTGAAAGGCCGCGGTTTTGAGCACGCCGGTTTGTACGATCCGCAGGGCGTCGGCGGCACACACGTGATGTACGTGCTGCATCACGCTGACAACCCGCAGCTGTATCACGGCCTGCCGAAAGATCCGGCCATCAGCGCCGCAGTCACTTTATGGAAAGGTGTCTGGAAACCGCTGGCTGCAGTCGGCTTCGCGGTAACCTTCGCAGCAGCAGCCTTCCACTTCCTTGGCGTGGGTCCGAACTACGTGAAAGAGGAAGAGCAAGCAGAAGAAGGCGAAAAACATGACGATGAGGAGAAACGTCCATGAAAAAAGAGAAGTTAATCCAGCGCTATAACCTGGTGGAACGCCTCAATCACTGGATTGTTGCCTTTTGTTTTGTGACGCTGGCGCTCAGTGGGATCGGCTTTTTCTTCCCGTCGTTTAACTGGCTGATGAACGTTTACGGCACGCCGCAACTGGCGCGTATCCTGCACCCGTTCTTCGGCGTGGTGATGTTCGTCTCTTTCCTCGGCATGTTCTTCCGTTACTGGAAGCACAACCTGCCGGAAAAAGACGACCTCGTGTGGGCGAAAAATATCGACAAGGTGCTGACCAATCATGAAGTCGGCGACACAGGTCGCTATAACTTCGGTCAGAAATGCGTGTTCTGGGCGGCGATCAGCTGTCTGGTGCTGCTGATGGCAAGCGGCGTGATTATCTGGCGTCCGTGGTTTGCGGATTTCTTCCCGATCCCGCTGATCCGTCTGGCGCTGCTGGTGCATTCGCTGGCCGGTATCGGGCTGATTCTGGTGATCATCATGCACGTCTACGCGGCGACCTGGGCGAAAGGCTCGATCGCGGCGATGACCGGCGGCAAAGTGCCGGTGTCATGGGCGAAGTATCATCATCCGCGCTGGTATCGCCAGGTGCGTGATGAAGAGCAGAAAAAAGAACAAGACCAGAGGAAAGCCGGATGAGCATCCAGATTGTTCCACAGGACGAACTGGCAGACGGTAAAAACGCGGCGGGAAACATCCCGCCTGTGCTGTTCGCCAATCTGAAAACGCTCTATCAGCGCCGCGCCGATCGTCTGCGCGCGCTGGCAGAAAACAGCCCGCTCGACGGGTATCTCAATTTTGCTGCGGCGATATGCGATGCCCAGCAGCGCGTGCTGAAGGAATTTCCACTCAGTATCGATCTGAGCGGAGAATTAGAGAAAGCCGCCGGTAAACCGCCGCTCGATTGCGCTCTGTTTCCTCGTACGCCGCACTGGCTGACGTTGCTGGATGCGCTGATTGCTGTCCTGAAACCGGATGCTTCTGAGCCGGTGCGTGCGGTGCTGGAATGTCTCGAACAGTCCCCGAACCTTCAGCGTGAAATGATGGCGACAGAACTGCTTTGCCAGGATTTCAAACACGTTCCGGCTGACAAAGCGCCGTTTATCTGGGCGGCGCTGTCCCTTTACTGGGCGCAGATGGCGGCGCAACTTCGCGGCGTCGGACGTGCGGATTACGGTGAAAATCGTCAGTTCTGCCCGGTCTGCGGCAGTATTCCTGTGTCTGCGGTGATCAATGCCGGTGGCCTGCGCTATCTGCACTGCAATCTGTGTGAAAGCGAATGGCATGTGGTTCGGGCTAAATGCAGCAACTGCGACGAGATGGAGCATCTGAATCTGTGGTCGATTGATGATGAGCAGGCAACGGTGAAAGCCGAAGCCTGTGATGATTGCGGCGCTTACCTGAAAGTGATTTATCAGGATAAAGACCCGCAGGCTGACGCTGTGGCGGACGACCTTGCCACGCTGCTGCTCGATGACCGTATGGAAGACAAAGGTTTTTCCGGCAGCGGCATCAACCCGTTCCTGTTTCCGGCAGAGTAACCTGTAAATCTGGCAGCCATGACTGGTAAACCCCGGCATGGCTGCTAGCTTTAAAAGAGGTTCCGGCGAAAACGAGGAGGGTGTGATGAAGTTGATCGGCAGCTATACCAGCCCGTATGTGCGCAAGATTTCGGTGATGTTGCTGGAAAAGGGCATCCCGTTTGATTTCATTAACGACACGCCCCATGAACCGGGCTGCAAAATCACCCAGTTCAATCCCCTCGGAAAAGTCCCCGCGCTGGTCGCCGACGATGGCGAAATTTTCTATGATTCCCCGATCATTGTGCAGTTCATCGAGCTGATGAATGTCGCGCCCACGCTGTTGCCGTGGCAGCCGCTGGAAGCATTACGTGTTAAGCAAATCGAAGCGCTGGCCGATGGCGTGACGGACGCCGCCGTGGCATTAGTGCTGGAAGGGCGTCGCGATGCCGATAAGCGTAACGAAGCCTGGATTTTGCGTCAGCGTGAAAAGCTGCTGCGCGGGCTGGATGCACTGGAAAAACATGCCGCGAGCCGCACGCTGCTCAATTCTGAAAGCCTGAATGTGGCGGATATCGCCGTCGCCTGTTGTCTGGGATATCTCAACTTTCGTCGTATCGCGCCGGGCTGGTGCGTCGAACATCCTGAGCTGATAAAACTGGTCGAACGCCTGTTCCAGCGTGAGAGTTTTGCGCGCACGACGCCCCCCGGAAGCGGTAACACCAGCGTTGCA
Source organism: Rahnella variigena (assembly GCF_003610915.1). Taxonomy (NCBI): domain Bacteria; kingdom Pseudomonadati; phylum Pseudomonadota; class Gammaproteobacteria; order Enterobacterales; family Yersiniaceae; genus Rahnella; species Rahnella variigena. The sequence continues at coordinate 652,160 of NZ_NSDJ01000001.1, read as the reverse complement.
GCAAAAAAGGTGTGAGGCCGCTCGAAGAGTTCTCTTTACATCCCGCCGGTTCGATTTTCACTGCCTAAACTTTATGCAGCGCTCTGCTAAAAACCTGCTGCATAAAGGAGTTCCATCATGGCTTATGATAAAAATCCTCATGCCGTCAAACCGGAAGAATACGGTTTTCCGCTCAAACTCAAAAAACAATACGACAACTTCATTGGCGGCGAATGGGTCGCACCGGTAAAAAAAGAGTATTACGACAATCTGACGCCGGTGACCGGCGAAGTGCTGTGTAAAGTCGCCAGTTCCAGTACCGATGACGTCGAGCTGGCGCTGGACGCCGCCCATAAAGCCAAAGATGAATGGGGCAAAATGCCGGTGCAGCAGCGCGCAAACCTGTTGCTGAAAGTCGCCGATCGCATGGAACAAAACATCGAATTGCTGGCAAATGCCGAAACCTGGGATAACGGAAAACCTATCCGCGAAACCAGCGGCGCCGATGTGCCGTTAGCCATCGACCACTTCCGCTATTTCGCCTCCTGCGTACGTGCGCAGGAAGGCGGGATCAGTGAAATCGACAGCGAAACCGTCGCCTATCACTTCCACGAACCGCTGGGCGTCGTGGCGCAAATCATCCCTTGGAACTTCCCGCTGCTGATGGCTTGCTGGAAAATGGCACCGGCGCTGGCGGCAGGTAACTGCATCGTGCTCAAACCGGCCAAACTGACCCCGCTTTCTGTGTTGCTGCTGATGGAACTGGTGCAGGACATTCTGCCTGCGGGCGTCATCAACGTAGTCAACGGTGCGGGTGGCGAAATCGGCGAATATCTGGCGACGTCCAAACGCATCGCCAAAGTGGCGTTTACCGGTTCGACCGAAGTCGGCCAGCAAATCGCCGGATATGCCGCACAAAACCTGATCCCGGCGACGCTGGAACTGGGCGGTAAATCCCCGAATATCTTCTTCGCGGATGTGATGGATAAAGAAGACGAATTCTTCGACAAGGCGCTGGAAGGCTTTGCGCTGTTTGCCTTCAATCAGGGCGAAGTCTGTACCTGCCCGAGCCGTGCGCTGGTGCAGGAATCCATCTACGAACGCTTTATGGAGCGCGCCATCAAACGCGTTGAAGCGATCAAAACCGGTAATCCGTTAGATATGGAAACGCAGATGGGTGCGCAGGTGTCTGCCGGTCAGATGAAAACCATTCTGGATTACATCGAAATCGGTAAGAAAGAGGGCGCGGAAGTGCTGACCGGTGGCGCGAAGAAAAAACTCGAAGGCTCGCTGAATGAAGGTTATTACCTGCAACCGACGATTTTGCTGGGTAAAAACAACATGCGCGTTTTCCAGGAAGAGATCTTCGGACCGGTGCTGGCGGTAACCACCTTCAAAGATATGGATGAGGCATTGCAAATCGCCAACGATACGGCGTACGGGCTGGGAGCGGGTGTCTGGAGCCGTGACGGCAACGTGGCGTATCACATGGGGCGCAACATTCAGGCCGGTCGTGTCTGGACCAACTGCTATCACGCCTATCCGGCGCATGCGGCGTTTGGCGGCTACAAACAGTCTGGTATCGGGCGCGAAACTCACAAGATGATGCTGGACCACTATCAGCAAACGAAATGTCTGCTCGTTTCTTATTCGAGTAAACCGATGGGGTTATTCTGATTCTGAGTTGCCATTAATACCCCACCCCAGCCCTCCCCTTCGCAGGGGAGGGAGCAGGTCGGCGTTTTTACTCCTCCCCCTTCGCAGGGGAGGGAGCAGGTCGGCGTTTTACTCCTCCCCCTGCGAAGGGGGAGGCGGGGAGGGGGTTTTGCAGGCGACTCAGATCGAAATCACACTACGCTGTTCGGCGGCAACACGACCTGGCGGCTGCGCAGAAACACCACCACCAGCGCCAGCCAGGCGAGGCCGCTTAACAGGTTGAACATGTTAAACATCCCCGCACCGCCTTCGACGTATGCCACTTTTGCCAGCTCGATCCCGACCGTGAAAATCATCATGCTGATGACGCCCATCGCGGCAGAAACCGTGCCTTTGCTCATGTCGCTGGAGAACAGCGTCAGGCGGTACAAACCGGCATTCGCCACACCAATACCGAACGCGTACAGGCTCAGACCGGCGGTCATCCACAGGTACGCATGCGCCGAAAACATCGTTGCCGCTGCGGCGATCAGCAGACCGACCACCATCGGGCCCGCGCCCAGTTTAATCAGGTATTCGACGGTGCGTTTGCCGGTCAGACGCGCCAGCGTCACGTTACCGATAATCAGCGCGCCGAAAATCGGCACCTGCAACAGGCCGTAATCGTAAGCAGCTAAGCCTTCGCCACTGATTAAAATCACCGGCGACTGTGCAATCCACGTCAGCAGCGGCAGGCTGGCAAAACCGATCGCCAGTGCGCCACACACGAACAGACGGTTTTTCAGCACATGTTTGTAATCACGCAGCAGGCTGGGCATGGAGAACGGTTCGCCAAGACGCGAGGCTGTTTCCGGCATAGATTTCCATAATCCCCACAGCGCGATGGCGGCGAGCACGGCAAAAATCACAAACATCGACTGCCACGGCGCAACGTGGATCAGCGCCGCACCGGCCAGCGGACCGAGCAGCGGCGCAATCAGGGCGACGTTCGCCATCATGGCAGTGATTTTGATACACACCGATTCTTCAAACGATTCCTGTATCGCGGCATACCCGACGGCGCCGATAAAGCACAGGCTGATACCTTGCAGGAAACGCATCACCATAAACTGCTCGATGTTTTGCACGAACAGAATCGCCAGGCAGGTGATGATGAAAAAGGTCACGCCGGTCAGCATCACCGGGCGACGGCCGCGGCGATCTGACAGTGGCCCGAGCAGCCATTGCAGGAACATGCCGCCAGCGAGATAAGCGGTCATGGATGTCGGCACCCATTCTTCCCCGGCATTAAAATTAGCCACGACGGCCAGCATGCCAGGTTGGATCATATCGTTGCCGATATAGGTCGCGAACTCGAAAAGCACCAGACACAGAGGGAACAAAAGCGCCTGCCGACCCAAAAGGGACGCAGTATTTGGAGAATTATGCATTTTAGTTATTTCACAGACGTAAGGCTAATCGGTTGAAAATTAGCAGAAAAAAAGAGACTGTCCGGGCGGGTTTCGCAAGCGAGGCAGTAATGCTGGCTATTTTGCCGATTATTTGAGCGCAACGCAATCATCTGATTCATCTTCAGCACAATCTGAGATCGGTGCTTTTACCTTGTTAGCCGCGCAAAAGCTCGCTAGGCTGCAAAGCGAACATCGAAAAGAAGGAAATTGCAGTTAATGAGCCTAAAAATTAGCTGGATAGATAATTTGCGCGCGCTCGCCTGCATGATGGTGGTGACGATCCACGCCAGCACGTCACTGGTGGTCAATTTCGCTGCAGTGCATTCCGCTGAATGGAACGCCGCCAATCTGCTTAATTCCGCCTCGCGTGTTTGTGTGCCGCTGTTCTTTATGATTTCCGGTGCGCTGTTTTTTGGTGAGAAGAGTGCGCAAAAAAGGCATTTCCTGCGCGTCACTTTATGCCTGCTTTTTTACAGCGCCGTCTCGCTTATCTATATCCTCACGATGACAAAAATCGGATTTTGGCCGTCTTTGCGTCTCATTCTGGAAAAACCGGTGTTTTATCACCTTTGGTTTTTCTATGCGATTATCGTGATCTACCTGCTTTCCCCGCTGATTAACGTTAAGGCCGTGTCCGGAAAATATTTGCTGATCGCCGGAATGTTGCTCGGTGTGCTGGCAAATCCCCAGCTGCCGGTCGTGACGTGGCAGAAAATCCATCTTCTGCCGCTGGATTTGTATATCAGCGGCGACACCTTCTATTACGTATTGTATGCCCTGATGGGGCGCGCCATCAGCCAGCTTAATACCGGAAAAACGCCGGTCACACTGGCGGCCAGTGTCATGTTTATTCTCAGCACGCTGGCGATTGCCACGGGCACTTACCGGCAGATGCAGATTAACCAGAATTTCGCCGACACCTTTTACGTCTACAGCGGTCCGCTGGTGTTTATCTCCGCGATGTCGCTGTTTGTGGTTTTCAAAAACGCGCTGGCGCAACGCATCCTGCCGGGATTTGCGCTGATCTCCCGCCATTCGCTGGCCATTTACGGCTTTCATGCGCTGATCATCATTGCCATGCGCAGCCAGCATCTCGATTTCCCGCAATATCCGCTGCTGAATATCGCGTATCTGTTCGCCTGCGGGCTTGGTGGTGGTTTATTACTGGCGATGGGACTGGGGAAAATTGACCGGCGGAATTGGGTGAGTTAAAAACAGAGTTGTCTATTTATATTTTTTATGAATAGTAGTGCATTATATTATTAATTCACTCCTAATATATTTCTATTAAACCGTTGCAGTACGATAAGTATTTTTCATTATCTTTGTCATTTTATTCTGGATACTCTTTCTTTTCATTTATTCAGGCAAAACACTATGACATGCTGGCTGCCATTTGAAATAAACGGTGAAATTTATACGCTGGAGCATCTGCGTGCATCGACAATTATCGCCGTGAGGCCCGCCAGTCATGATTTCCCTGCCCGTCAGTTGCGGATTTTTATTGTTTACACTGATCATTGTTTTACGGCGCATCAGGCCACGTCGGAGTTATGGTTTTATCCGCACAGTCCTGGTAATCACCGGCGATATTTCTGCCGGGAGCGTTATACTTATTCATGTCGCTTACCCGACCTTGTTAATAAGTTAATTAACGAAAATGCGATATTGGCAAGAGCGCCCCATAAGCATCAGGAAACTTTTTATTATCTCGAAGAGCATTATATGGATGTAGATTATTGTTTGTTTTTCGAAATAACAAAAAACAACCATCCGGCGAGCGATATACGATTAAAAGTGATGACGGGTTACCCAAGAGAAAAATGGGCTGGTCCGGTTGGCGTAAACGGGCGATTCAGTTTTTGGTATATTTTTGGTGCGAGAATGAAAGGACTGAAACTGCCGACAAAGCGCAGATAGCAAAAAAGCGACCCAGGGTCGCTTTTTTGTTTTTTACAGTTTCAGGCGGAGGTCTTTGGATTCTCATCTTATCGCGGCACGGCCAGCGGCCTTTACAGGCAGACACCGACGTACTGTTTAGCCCAGCTATTCAGTCCCACAAACCGTCAGTGAGTAAAATTTTACTCACTTATTGCTCAACTTGCAATCAGCCTTGTACAGACTCCCATCTTTCCTGCGCCCGTCTGAACTGTCTTGCGGACGAGAATCCGGCGGCGAGGGCGGCTTTTTCAATGCCTGCGCCTTGTTGCAGGCGTTGTTGGGCGATGGCGATGCGCAGTTGCTCGTGGTAGTCGCGCACGCTGATCCCCAGATGCTGGCGGAACAAACGGGTGAGGTGACGGCTGCTGATGTGTGCCTTTGCGGCGACGTCCTCAACCTGCCAGGCAGATTCGGGTTCGGCGGCCATCAGGTTTTGCGCGCGGTGTACGGCGGGATGCAGGTGATTGCGATAACGCAGCCATGGAGAAAGTTGCGGGTCATCGCCCCCACGGCGGAAATACACCACCATTTCGCGGGCGACATCCAGCGCGGCCTGCGGCCCCAGATGGGTGGCGATCAGATGCAGCGCCAGATCGATACCGGCGCTGATACCCGCGCTGGTCAGCACTGAGCGGTCTTCGACAAATATCCGGTTATCCTTCACCTGCGCGGCGGGTACCTGCTGGCGTAAACGCCCGATCACGTCGTGATGCGTGGTGCACTGATAGCCGTCAAGCAGCCCGGCTTTCCCGGCCAGCAGGCTGCCGGAACAGATACACACCAGCGTTAAATCCCCCGCCTCAATCGCGCCTTTCTGCTGATGCAGCCAGTCGCAGGCGGTCTGTGCCACCGGCGAGGCGAAGTTTTCGGTGGATTCCGCCACACCCGGCATGATCAAAATACTGCCTGCGGGCAGACTTTCTGGCAGCGGTTGCAAATGGCTGACCGTCAGGCCGGTAGACATCACAACTTCCGCCTGCGGTCCGATGTAATGCAGGTGGAATTGCCCGGCAAGGCGCAGCGCTTCTGCCGGACCGGTCAGATCCAAAGACATCACGCCGGGGAGCGTCACAAAGTAGACATTTCGCTGCATAGTGCTTTATCCGTCCGCAGGGGGAAAACGCTATCTTCACACAGCGCGGTCGAGTTCCGCCAGCGCACCGGTCACGTCGGAAATGGTGGCAAAGCGGTCGGCGAGAACCAGCTCGGTACGCAATTTGATGTCCTGCGCGCTCAGCGTGATGCCGCTGGCGTGGGTCATCGGGAAGGTCAGCGTCGCTTCGGTGACAAAAGTCACTGTGTAGCCCAGATCGGAGGCCACGCGTGCCGTTGTTTCGCAGCACTGTTCGGTACGCATTCCGGCGATGATCAGATGCGTGATGCCGTTTTCGCGCAGCCAGCCGTCGAGGCCGGACTCGGTCAGGGAATTGTGGACGTGTTTATGCACCACATGTTGCGGCTGATGACTCAGAAAAGACATCGGTGTCACCAGGCCGGAATCCAGCGAGAACACGCCGTCGGGATTAACATGAAACACGTCGATGACCGGCACATTACGGGTCTGACAGCCGTCGATCAGGCGGGTTAATGCTGCGCTGAAAGCCGGTAAATCATTCTGCTGCCAGAAATCTTTGTGTTCGAATGAACGCTGGACGTCGATGTTTAGCAGGGCACTGTGTGTCATTTTCGGACTCCATCTGATGAGTGTGAAGTCAGTGTGCGCCTGAATTGAGATGATGAGAATGCCAAAAACGGACATGAAACTGACAGCTACGGACGATCTTCGTTATCCGCCGCTGTCAGCGTTTTAATCACAGCATGTTGATCAAAGCTTCTGGTCGGCGCGCCAGTGGTGATAATCGATATGATCGGCCTGGAAATTGGTGGTTTCAGCGTCGCCGGTCAGGCGGTACGCCAGCTGGAAAGCAAAATCGAACGCCAGCCCTAATCCTTTACCGCTCAGCAGGTTGCCGTCTTCCACAAAGGACTGATTGACGTAAACGCCGTCTTTCACGTCTTTGTATAAATCGCCGGAACACACGTAACGGCGGCCTTTCAGCAGGCCGTTTCCGCCCAGCACGCGGGCGGCAGCGGAGCACAGCGGGCAAATCAGTTTACCGGCCTCATCGTGACGGCGGACAAATTCCACCACTTCTTTGCTGGCTGCCAGCGCCACTGAGCCTTCCGGCCCGCCGGGCATGACGACGGCGTCGAATAAACGGTCGCCCTGCGCAGACAGCAATTCGTTGGCCTGCATCTGAATGCCGTGATAGGTGCGCAGTGTCAGGCTTTTCTGGCACGCCAGCGTGGTGACCTGAATGTCCAGCCGCTCGAGAATATCGAGCACAATCACAGCTTCGCCTTCTTCAAATCCGTCGGCCAGCAGCAGTGCGACCTGCTTTTTCGCGTTGTCCTTTACCATAATGCAAATGTCCTCTGAGGATAAAAATCAGAGGACATCATAAAATGAAACGATGTTTTAATATTGTGAGTGTCGTTGCAGACTGAACTAGAAAACCAGCTGCACTTTCGACGCTTTGGATTTATCCATCGCGTAGTCCAGCGCTTCCACCAGGCTTTCCTGCGGGAATTCCGCCGACAGCAACGGCATCGGATCAACGGTTTTATTCGCCAGCCATTCCACTGCCGTGTTGAATTCTTCAGTGAAGCGGAAGCTGCCGACCCAGTTAATTTCTTTGGCAATCAGCATCATCAGCGGGAATTCATTCACTACCGGTCCCATGCCGACCTGCACCAGCGTGCCACGTGCGCGGGTCACTTCCAGACAGCGGCGGATGGATGAAGGATGGCCTGAGGCGTCAAAGGTCACATCGAAGAAACCTTTCTCTGCCTGATATTCGCTGAAATCGCCCTGTGCGGCATCCAGCGCTTTGCTTGCGCCCACAGCCAGTGCCAGCGTCCGGCAGCGTTCACTCGGGTCAGTCACCACGATTTGCGCTGCGCCTTTGGCTTTCGCTGCCAGCACGATTAAGCAGCCAATCGGGCCGACGCCGGACACAAAAACGGTTTTGCCATGAATATCACCCGCCTGATTCACGGCATGAATGGCGACAGCCAGCGGTTCGGCGAACACCATCAGGCGGTCGCTGACCTGATTGTCGTAAGGAATGCACTGGGCGCTGTCGACGATTTTGTACTGCGTGAACGCGCCGTTGATGTGCGGGAAATACATCGCGCTGCCGAAGAATTTCATGGTAGTACACTGGTTCTCGTCACCGGACAGGCAATATTTACAGGCCTTGCACGGCTTACTCGGATTGAGCGCCACTTTCTGGCCGGGCTGCAAATCTGGGTTATCCGATTTCTCCACCACACCAACCACTTCGTGACCGAGCACCATCGCCTCGCGCACTTTGAAATCGCCCACCGCGCCGTGTTCGTAGTAATGCAGGTCGGAACCGCAGATCCCGCCGCGGGTAATTTTTACCAGCGTGCCCTGGCCGGTATAGTCGATAGTCTGGTCGATGACCGAAACGTCTTTTTTCCCGGTCACGACGCAGGATTGTGTGGCAATAGTCATGGAATTCTCGCTCTTTAAAGGGCCTGATTGCGCCCAGTAAAAAGGGTTTGCCGGTCAGAAAATGTGATCGTCGTCACTTTGCGCCGTGTTACGAAAACCTGTTACCCAGAACTTGAACGGACTCAACCTTTCCCGGCGGATTTATCACGGTTTCGCGCCGGAATACTCAGGATCAGATGCGTAATTACGCCGCCCGCCAGCCCCCAGAATGCCGAACCGACACCCAGCAGCGTGACGCCGGACGCGGTGATCAGAAAGGTGATGATGGCCGCATCGCGCTGCTTTTCGTTTTCCAGTGCGCGGTACAGGCTGCCCGCAATGGTGCCGAGCAACGCCAGCCCGGCGATGGTGTGGATCAGCGCTTCCGGCAGCGCGGTAAAGACCATACCGATGGACCCGCCAAACACGCCCGCGATCAGATAGAAAATGCCTGCCGCCACCGCCGCCATATAACGTTTTTTCGGATCAGGATGAATATCCTCGCCCATACAAATTGCGGCGGTAATGGCGGCGATACAGACGGTAAAACCGCCGAACGGTGCTAAAACCAATGCCGTCAGCGCCGTCCAGGTAATCAATGGAGAAACGGGCAGGTGATAGCCGTGCGCTTTCAGGGTGGCGATCCCCGGTGCGTTTTGTGAAGCCATCGTTACGACAAAGAACGGAATACCGATGCCGATAATCGAGGAAAGCGTGAAATGCGGCATGACAAACTCCGGCGCCGCGAAGGTCAGCGTCTGGCCGTGCAGCGCAATATCGCCCTGTAAACCGGCGACAATCAACCCGGCGGCCAGCGCGAGCACCACCGCATAGCGTGGCAGGGCGCGTTTCGCCAGCAGATACACCAGACACATGCTGCCCGCGAGGGCGAAATTACTTTGCAGCGAGGTAAACGCATTCAGCCCAAAGCGCAGCAGAATGCCGCCCAGCATCGCCGCCGAGAGTGCCTGCGGAATGTAATGCATCAGCCGGGCAAACAGGCCGGTCACGCCGCACAGCAGGATAAGTCCGGTGGCAAAAATAAATACGCCAATCGCCTCATTCAGCGAGGTGCCGGGCAGGCTGGTGACCAGCAGCGCTGCGCCGGGCGTAGACCAGGCGGTGACGACCGGCGTGCGGTAATACAGCGACAGACCAATACTGGTGACGCCCATTCCCAGGCCGAGCATACTCAGCCAGCCACCGATTTGCGCCACGCTGGCGCCCGCCGCTTCCGCTGCCTGAAAGATAATCGCCGCCGAGCTGGTATAACCGACTAAAACCGCGACAAAGCCGGCGATTACCGCCGAAAAAGTTAAATCCTGCAAACTAAAACGCGAGGCCATGGGTGAAAATCCTTCTGGTTAGCGGACGCTGGCGGTATGCTGTTGTGCGTTATAGCGCACATCGGATGCGCTCAAGATATCACTGTGCGTTATAACGCACAATGGCGATGAACGATCATCGTCGCAGAGGAGATACCATGCAGGAAATCACCCGCCATATTGGCCGCCAGCTTAAGGCCGTTCGCAGCGAACGCGGCTGGAGTCTCACTCAGGCGGCAGAAAAAACCGGTGTCAGTAAGGCGATGCTCGGGCAAATTGAGCGTGGCGAATCCAGCCCGACGGTGGCGACATTGTGGAAAATCGCCAGCGGCCTGAATGTATCGTTTTCGGAATTTCTTGAAACGCCACCTGAGCAGTCAGCCGCGTTGCATCGCCACGGCTTGCTGACCACCTTCAACAGTCAAACCTCAGGAATGCGCGTCGTGCCGTTATTTCCCTACGACACCACGTTGCGCATGGACATGTTTGTTATCGATCTCGAACCGGGCGGGTGCAGTGAATCCACGCCTCATGAAGCTGGCGTAATCGAGCATGTGATTGTGACTGAAGGTGAACTGACGCTGACCGTTGATGGCGTAACGCGCATATTGAGTGCCGGAGAGGCGCTGCGTTTTGCCGCCGATTGCCCGCATGCTTACCGCAACGAAAGCGGCCATTCCGTGCGTTTCCACGACCTGATACATTATCCGCATTCGCGCCCGTAACGTTTTCATTTCCTGAGGAGAATGACCCCATGAGCCAGCCGCAAGATGTTGTGATCCGTCCGTTAACGCCCGCTGACCGTGAAGGTTGGGAAACCCTGTGGCGTGCATATCTGGATTTTTACCAGTCAGGTCTGGATCCGGCGCAGTTTGATTACACTTTCACGCGTTTATCTCAGCCTGACTACGCCAGCATGTTTGGCTATGTGGCGGAATACGAGGGAAAACTGGTCGGGCTGGTGAATTGTATCAATCACGATCATGGCTGGCACATGCAGCAGGTGGTCTATTTGCAGGATTTATACGTCGATGACAGCGCACGCAAACTGGGGATCGGGCAGAAACTGATTGAAGCGGTTTACGCTTACGCCGACCAGCACGACAAAGCTAACGTCTACTGGACGACGAAAACCAGTAACCATACGGCCCGCAAATTGTATGACCGTATTGGTACGCTGACCGAATTTATTAAATATCAGCGCTAAGCGGTTTACGCATATTCATTTTCGTCGTGACGTAACCCAGGCTGGCGTACAGCGCCTGCGCACCGGGATTGCTGGCAAAGACATTCAGTTCGATTGCCGCACAGCCCTGTTCCTGCAGGCGTTCTTCCATCAATCTGAACGCTGCCGCCGCATGACCCTGACGGCGGAATTGCGGAAACACCGTCAGCTCGTACACGAACGCGCTGCGTACGCCATAACGTTCGACGTTAGAAAACCATAAATAGCCTGCGGTTTCGCCGTTCTCTTCGGTTTTAATCTCGAAAAGATACTGATCCGGCGTATCAATACCTTGCGGCAGTGCATTTTGCGTAGAACTTCGCGCCCGTTCCAGCGCGGTATCCGCCTGCCACAGACCGGCGGTTACGTTCTCTTCGGCATAATCTATTGCCAGCTGTTCGGCGAAATTCGGGTAAAACGCGGCCCTCATCGGCGCTAAAATAGTCATCATTTCCCTCTGATTTATTTGTTATTTTCCGGCTTCTTATAAGGCGTTACGTAGCATTCGCTGATGGTCGTTGAGTGGCTTTCGACCTGCGTGATGATGTAGCCCTTGTCGGTCAGCGCCACGGAGCTGTAAGGCGTTTCATTATGCTTGTCCGAAATCACATCCTGGAATGACTGAATGATTTTCGCTTTCTCATTGGCTCGCGCCGGATCGTCCAGTCCCTCAACCTGAATCATGGCCTGTTTGAACTGGTTGTTGAAGGCGTATTTCCCTGCGCGGCTTTCAATAATCGCCTTGATGTTCACCGTGATGTCATTTCCCAGCAAAAACAGCGTATTGCTCTGATAAATCAGCACATTTTTCCGCTTAGACACGACAAAGCCGTTTTCAATGACTTTCATTTTGCTGTTGTTGGCATACGTCACATCATCGAGGCAAATGGTTTTATCCCCGACCTTAAACTGGCTGAATCGCGCTTTGATTTCTTTCGGCGTGGAAGCCGCCTGCGAACACAGTGGCGCAAGCAACAAAAGAGGTAAGAGCCATGACTTCATAGGAGTTTCCTGGAAAGGTGCTGAATCAGCCGACATAACAGCAGTATAGGGAGACGTGAGCAGGATGCGAACGTTTATCTTTGCCGGCCGGTTTTTTACCGTTTTGGCTAAAGCATCTCCGCCTGTTGCCGATAATTCAGACGATAACGGAATTCCCGCTTCTGCCGGGCCAGCGTCAGGGACAGATCATCCGCGTTATTTCATCGTGAGTTTTCACAGTACGTTTTTCTGTTCCGGGGTAATTTTATGAGTCAGATGCAGGCGCTTTCACCGGCGGCCAGAGTTGAGGCTGCAACAAAGAAAAATGCCCCTAAGAAGGCGATGCGTACCCGTACGCTGATGCTGATTGTCGGGCTGATCACTATCAGTCTGGGTTACATCATTACGGTCGGATTGCTCAGCTGGCAGTCGGCCAATCAGCAGCGTGAGATTGCCCGCCGTTATCTGCAACAAACCGCCAGCACCGACGGCTATCTGGCCCGTCAGAAACTCGATACCGCATTACAAGCCGCCCGCGACCTGGGTCAGAGCATGATAAGCCTGCGTGAAGCCGGACATGCTGACCGCAAACTGGCCGATACCCTTTTGCAAAATGCCCTGAAAAGTCACCCGGATTTTCTCTCTATGTCGCTGGCCTGGGAGCCGGATGCTTTTGATGGCAAAGATGAAGACCTCGCCGCCAAGGAAGGGCAGGATCCGGATGGCCGCTACGTCCGTTATGTGGACCGGGATACCAGCGGCAACGTCGTTTTGCATAACCTCACGGATTACGAAACGCCGGGCAGCGGTGATTATTATCTGCTGCCGCGCAAGCTGCAAAAAGAGGTGATCCTCGAGCCTTACAGTTATCCGTATAACGGCGTGGATACCTTGCTGACGTCAATTGCCGTGCCGATTATGGTGGATGGCAAATTCCTCGGTTCTGTCACGGCGGACTTCTCCCTGCAAACCCTGCAGACGCTGGTCAATAGCATCAAACCTTATCAGGGCACCGGCTATGCGATGCTGTTTTCGCAGTCAGGTAATTACATTTCTTCGCCGAAAAAAGACCAGATCACGCATAAGCTGGAAAATGACCCGTCATTGCTGAAAAGCATTCAGACCGGACAGATGACCAGCCGCGAACAGCAGGATCCGGTGCTGGGAGAAAAGGCGTTTTCCGAATTTGTGCCGATTCAGATTGGTAATACGGGCACGCCGTGGATGCTGGGTATCGTGGCGCCTGTAAACGCGGTGATGAAAGAAAGCACCCGTCAGCTTTATTACGCGCTGGCGCTGATGGTACTCAGCATCATCGTGGTCTTCGCGGTGCTGAGCGTTATCTTTACCCGCAAAGTGTTACGCCCTGTGGGCGGCGAACCTTCCGATGCGGCAAAAATTGCGCTGACGGTAGCGGATGGCGATCTGACACATCCGATTGTGACGCAGAAAAACGATCAGTCGAGCATCTTCTTTGCGCTGCAAACCATGCAATCGCAGTTACGCCATGTGGTGAATGACATCATTTCCACCAGTCATGCCGTCGGCAGCGGCGCGTCGCAGATTGCGGCGGGCAATATCGATCTGGCCTCGCGAACGGAACAACAGGCGGCAGCGCTGGAAGAAACGGCGGCCAGCATGGAACAGCTGACGGCGACCGTAAAACAAAACGCCGATAATGCCCATGTGGCGACAGAGCTGACCGCCAATGCCACGAAAATCGCCGGTAAAGGTGACAGCATCATGACGGATGTTGTCGGCATTATGGGGGAAATTGACGACAGTTCGCGGCGTATTTCTGAAATCACGTCAGTGATTAATGGCATTGCGTTCCAGACTAACATTCTGGCGCTCAACGCCGCGGTAGAAGCCGCGCGTGCAGGTGAACAGGGGCGCGGATTTGCGGTAGTGGCCTCGGAAGTGCGCAGTCTGGCGCAGCGCAGCGCCGATGCGGTGAAAGAGATTTCCGCCCTGATTGAGGAATCGACAAGTCGTGTGGATCACGGTGTCGGGCTGGTGAAAAATGCCGGCGAAACGATGAAAGAAATCATGAAAGCCGTTACGGATGTGCGCGATATCATGAGCGACATCGTCTCGGCATCTGACGAGCAATCACGTGGCATCAGTCAGGTAACACAGGCGGTTCATGAAATGGATGGCGTCACGCAACAGAACTCCGCGCTGGTTCAGGAAGCCTCAGCCGCTTCGGCTTCTCTGGAAGATCAGGCGCGTCGCCTGAATGAAATTGTTCAGGTGTTCCGGCTGAAATAATAGCGACGCAGATGCCATTAATACCCCACCCCAACCCTCCCCTTCGCAGGGGAGGGAGCAGATCGCGTTTTTGCTCCTCCCCCTGCGAAGGGGGAGGCTGGGAGGGGGTTTTACACCGGACAGGAGAACTGAAATATCGGTTTTTTTAACGACACACCCCACTTTCTGCGCTATGTTTTTCTTCCTTTTGCTTTATTTTTTTCAGGAGATTTCCATGAGCCAGTCTTCGCTGATTTTGTATTCCGATGCTAATTTTTTCAGTCCTTACGTAATGTCTGCTTTTGTGGCGCTGACTGAAAAGGGCATTCCGTTTGAACTGGAAACGGTCAGCCTGGATGATGCGGAGAACCTGAAAGAAACGTATTCGGCGCTGTCCTTGACCCGTCGCGTTCCGACGCTGACCAACGGCACGTTTGTTTTATCCGAATCTTCGGCGATTGATGAGTACGTTGAAGAGCTTTTCCCTGCGCCGACGTTTCCGGCTATCTATCCGGCTGATCCGGAAAACCGTGCCAAAGCGCGTGAAGTGCAGGCGTGGCTGCGCAGTGACCTGATGCCCATCCGTGAGGAGCGCTCAACGGAAGTGGTGTTTGCCGGGGCAAAATGTCCGCCGCTTTCTGCTAAAGCGCAGCAGGCTGCGGAAAAGTTGTTTGCCGCCGCCGAACGTTTGCTGGGCGACAAAGAACATCTGTTTGGTGAATGGAGTATTGCGGATGTGGATCTGGCGCTGATGCTGAACCGTCTGCGTTTAAATGGTGATGCGATGCCGGAGAAACTGGCGGCGTACGCACAAGCGCAGTGGCAACGTCCTGCGGTTCTGGAATGGCTGGCGCTGTCGGCTAAATAACCGAAAAATTGCGCGGCCCGTTCAGCCGCGCTTCCCCGATTCAGCCTAATGTCTTGGTCAGGAAATACCGGGTATGGGTAGACGGCGCATCCTCAGGCGTGCGGGTATCGCGGATATAATCTTCCAGCGCCATCTGCATCTCGTAACCCATTCGCTCATAGAATGGCCGGGCCTGAAAACTAAAGGTATCCACCAGCGAATAGCGACATCCCCGCGTTTTAGCTTCTGCTTCCGCCTCGGCAATCAGTTGCGTTCCGACATCTTTTCCGCGTAACGACTCATCGACCCACAACATTTGGATATACATCCATTTACCGACCGTTTCCGCCACAATCCCGGCCTGTTTGCTGCCGTTCTCGTCTTCCACAAAAATACCTAACTCGCGAAATTTCGACTGAGGAACAAAATTCCGGTTGAAAGTGCGCAGAGCTGTTTTGATCTCCTCAATATCATGTTCTGTCGGAGCATGGGTAAGACGGGTCTTCATGACAGGATTCCTTTTAGTTAGCGTTTAGTCATAGCGAGTCGTACTGCAAAGGCGAGAAAAACGGTGCCGGTTAAGCGATCAAGTGTTCTGACCACCGCAGGGCGGCGCAACCAGCGCGATAACGGGCGCGTGGCGGAAATCATGGTGATGGACCAGAGTGTGCCGATCACGGCGTGCATAGCGGCGAGTCCAAAAATATACGGCCCGACCGGATAGCCTGTGGCGACAAACTGCGGCAGGAAAGAAACATAAAACACGCCGACTTTCGGGTTCAGCACATTGCCAAATAATCCCCTTATGAACGGAGAATTGCCGATGCGTAACACTTTCCGGCTGCCCTCCGGCGCGGCCATGTTCATTTCGCTTCGCGGTTTGAGCAGCATCTGCAAACCGAGCCAGGCCAGATAAGCTGCGCCGGTCCACTTAAGCAGTGTAAATGCCATTTCCGACGCCGCAAGAACCGCGCCTAAGCCGAGCGCCACCATTGCGCCCCAGATAAGACAGCCGGTACTGATGCCAAATGCTGACAATAAGGCTTTTTTGCTGCCCTGACTGGCCGCCGTGCGCAGAACCAATGCGGTATCAAGGCCTGGTGTCAGCGTTAAAATTCCGGCAGCAAGTGCATAAGAAAGGAGAGATTCGGTAACGGTCATGGCTTTTCCTGATGAGCGAAAAAACCAGAATAGTGAACAGGATGGGATAGTTGCAATCGCGAATTTAAACGAAATTCGGCATAAAAATACTGGCAAATAAAAAAGCCTGTGGAAGTCGGGCTTCCACAGGCTTTTCAGAGAGTTTTACGCGGGAGATTATTTATAAATTTCAGCGTCAGCGTGCAGTTTGTTGTTACCGGTCACAGAGATGATGCGGTAAGAAGATGCGCCAGCGTCTTTAGCCTGCTGAGATAATTTCGCTTCCAGACCGCTAAGGGTCGTTGAGTTAGCGGCAGAAATTACGCCGATTTTCTGCATGTCGCCGGATGGCTGGGTAATCTGTTGAGCTGCGAAGCTGCCGAAAGAAATCAGAGAAAGGGTAGCAGCTACAGCAAAAATTTTGACGTTTTTCATGATGTTTAATCCATTCAGGTTTATGAGAGTGAAAGGTGTTTGCCTTTCGATGGATGCATAATAGGCCGGATAGCTGACGATGAAAAACGGATTGATTTGAGTATCTCATTCAAAATATTTGGTCTACTTTTTACGCAGTTTTACGTGCGAATGCGGGTAGCTGACGAAACCACATTCGTGCTGACACAGCCTGAAATTGCCTTAGATTTCTCTGCTTTTCTCTCCCTTCCTGCTGATTTTGGGCGGTTTTGTAGAATCGGTGCTAGACTTTGATTGCAGTTCAAGAAGAGGGGCGTTCGTGTAAAACACACGTTCTGCTCGCAGAGCGCGAAACGTTCTGCTTTTGTTTGGCTAACTTGGTTGAACAATATTCACGGTAACGGAAATTTATTCGGAGGAGTCGAAAATGGGAATTTTATCCTGGATTATCTTTGGTCTGATTGCAGGTATTCTGGCGAAATGGATCATGCCTGGCAAAGATGGCGGCGGATTTATTCTGACCGTAGTCCTGGGTGTTGTCGGTGCCGTTGTGGGTGGTTATATCAGTACTTTCTTCGGTTTTGGTCGCGTAGACGGATTCAACTTCGGCAGCTTCGTTGTCGCCGTGATTGGTGCGATCGTCGTACTGTTTATCTACCGTAAAGTCAGAAGCTAAGCTTTCGACCTTAGGTTGAGATGTGAAAAGCCGCGCATGTCGCGGCTTTTTTGTGTCTGTTAATCCTGAAAGATAGCCAGATAGCTGGCTTCAGGCTCATGCAATCTCATGGAAAGAACATCAGCAGGAGAACGGCTTTGATGCATGATAGCGATAAAGATTATCGCCTCAGGTGTCGTTAAAAAGTACGCCATGTGGTGTTGATGTGGAAAACGGAAAAGATCTTCGCGAAACGACACCGGCCTTCCCATCTCAGGATGAGTTGCCAGCATAGAAAAAAGGACAAATAATTCAGAGAGATATTTATCGGACTGGGCTTTTCCCCAATGTTTTTGGGAATAGCGCTGAATATCAAATAAATCCTCCTGTGCCTCCCTGGCAATCTGATAGCGACTCATTTTAGTCTCGTTTTCCACTCATCAGCTGAGCGAAAAAGGTTTCGCCATCCATGACGTCTCCGCGGGCAATATCCGCTTCAGCACGCGACACTTTTTCTTTAAGAAGCCGCATCTTCACTTCTTCAAGCATCTGATAATCTTCGATAGAGAGCATTACTGCGACGGGTTTGCCGTTACGATTGATCTGAACGGGTTCCCGCTGAACTCTCAAAAGAACATCGCCAAATTGAGTTTTTACTTCATTAGCGCTTAGTGATTTCATGCTACTTCCTTCGAATGGTTCGTGCGATTCGTTCGAAGAATTGTACGCCTGATAGTCTCAGATTGCCTAAGGTTTACTCAAAAGGATTTTACTCCACCGGTGACGTCGGCAACCGTACGATGTCCTGATTATCATTTCCCATCCAGTAAACGCCTTCCTTCGCCCAGAACGGCCCTTCGATAAAGTCGAGCAGGTCGGAATACTCTTCGTAAAACTGTTTGCCGTCGCGGTTGTAGACACGCATATAGCCGGAATAATGCCCGCCGTCGCCCGGCAGGGTCATGCGCGGAATAAATTCGAAAGTTTTATACTCTCGCACCACATATTGTTTGTTGGGGCTCCACTGCTCGGAGACGAGTTTCCCTTGTTTCCACCACTGATGGCCTGCGGCGATCACCGCCAACAGTACCGCCAGCATTATCCAGCGCTTGCGCTGACGCACCAGAGCTTCCTGACTTTTGATTTTTGGCATTAACTTAACTCTGTACTTTTACGCGGACGTCCGCCTTTTTTACCATTTTCCCGGCTGGCACTGGCTTTAACCGCGCTGCGCATGGCACCGTTAATTGAGGCAACAATTTTCTGTAAGTCGCTGGCATCAAAAAGAATTTTTGCAAGTAATCCCGGCAGGTAAATATCCACATCACAGGCCGGAATACGCAGTGCTTTGCTGAAACCATCGACTTCTGCGGTGTTCAGTTGTTCCTGTGTTGCGTGCTGAAGTTCTTCAATCAAATCAATGTTAATAAGATACCCGACGCCGTTGCCGTGCATGATCATAAAGGCATGTTGTTCAGGACGGTATTCGACCGAAACAGGGCGGGAAGGGTCATTAGCCGTTTGCTCCCCGCGTTTTAACGCCGCATCAAATCGTGTCATTGGTGCCATGGATCTTCTCCCATTCAGCATTGAGCGTGACGATATTTGCTTCTAAGTAACGAAACAAAGCTTTGATCTCCGCGAACGTGGCGACACCATAAATTTCCATTGTGTCGTAGTTAAGTGAAACCCTGTCAAAAGCCATTTTGATTCTTTGGTCGCCGCGCCGTAAATGAACGTGGCGCGGCAGGTGATCATGGCTGTAAACCATAATCAACCATCCTGAAAAGCGGAGAATTGTGGGCATGAGTTTATCCATAAACCTAGCAGTTAGGTTTATGGTAGACCTGAAGGGATGAATTAGCGAGCGTTACTTTATGAGGGACTAAATCGCCACCAGCCCCCGTACGCCTTCCGCTTCCATTTCTTCTCCGCGCCCGCGTTTTATAATGCTGCCGCGGGACATCACCAGATAGCTGTCGGCCAGTTCGGCGGCGAAATCGTAGAATTGTTCGACCAGCAGTATCGCCATGTCTCCCCGGGCGGCGAGTTGTTTGATCACGGCGCCGATTTCCTTAATCACCGACGGCTGAATGCCTTCGGTCGGTTCATCGAGGATCAGGAGATTCGGTTTGCAGGCCAGTGCGCGGCCGATCGCCAGCTGTTGCTGCTGGCCGCCGGACAAATCCCCGCCGCGGCGATGCTTCATTTCCAGCAGGATCGGGAACAGATGGTAGATTTCATCCGGCACCTGTTTTGCATCGCTTCCGGAAAAACGCGATAAGCCCATCAGCAGATTTTCTTCGACAGTCAGACGCGGAAAAATTTCACGTCCCTGCGGGACATAGGCAATGCCCGCCTGCACGCGCTGGTGCGGTTTGCGGGAATTGATCACCTGACTCTGCCAGCTGATGGTGCCGGACTTCGCCGGGATCAGCCCCATCAGGCATTTCAGCAACGTGGTTTTGCCGACGCCATTTCGACCGAGCAGGCAGGTCACTTCACCGATTTTTGCCTCAAAAGACAAGCCGCGCAAAATGTGGCTGCCGCCGTAAAACTGATTCAGTTCATTTACCTGCAACATAATGCGACTCCTCAGCGCCCTAAATACACGTCGATAACCTGCTCGTTGGCCTGCACATCGCGCAGCGAACCTTCGGCCAGAACCTGCCCCTGATGCAGCACCGTCACGTGGTCGGCGATGGTTTCCACAAAGCCCATGTCGTGCTCGACCACCATCAGCGAATGCTTGCCCGCCAGTTGTTTGAACAGCTCGGCGGTATACTCGGTTTCGGCATCGGTCATGCCTGCTGCCGGTTCATCGAGCAGTAATAAATGCGGCTCCTGTACCAGTAACATGCCGATTTCCAGAAACTGTTTCTGACCGTGTGAAAGCAAGCCCGCCGGGCGATGACGTTCCGCCGCCAGACGCAGCGTGCCGAGCATGTCATCGATGCGGTCGCGCTGTTCGCTGTTCATTTTGGCGCGCAGACAGGCCCATACCGACTTATTGGTTTTCTGCGCGATCTCCAGATTTTCGAACACCGTCAGCGCTTCAAACACCGTCGGCTTCTGGAATTTACGGCCAATGCCGGACTGCGCAATGCGCACCGGATCCAGTTTGGTCAGATCGGTGCGCTGATCGTAAAAAACGCGGCCGCTTTGCGGTTTGGTTTTGCCAGTGATCACGTCCATCAGCGTGGTTTTCCCCGCGCCGTTCGGGCCGATCACGCAACGTAATTCGCCTACGCCGATGTTCAGCGACAAATTGGTCAGCGCCTTAAATCCGTCAAAGCTGACGTTAATGTTTTCCAGCTGCAAAATCGGGTCGGTCTGCCGGCGATGCCGGTCGGCCAGTTGCGGCTGGGTAAACAGATCTTCTGTCATGGTCATCGGGCTCATCAGGATTTCCTTTTACGCAGCAGGCCAATCACGCCTTGCGGCAGGAACAGCGTCACCAGAATAAACATGCCGCCGAGCACAAATTGCCAGTATTCGGGAATGGCGACCGTGAACCAGCTTTTCGCGCCGTTGACGATGCCTGCACCGATAATCGGGCCGATCAGCGTGCCGCGCCCGCCGAGTGCCACCCAGATGGCGGCTTCGATGGAGTTGGTCGGCGACATTTCGCTCGGGTTGATGATGCCGACCTGCGGAACGTACAACGCACCCGCCAGGCCGCACAGCATGGCGGAAATCGTCCAGACGAAAAGCTTGAAACCTTTCGGGTCGTAGCCGCAGAAAATCAGCCGGTTTTCAGCGTCGCGTACCGCCGTCAGCACGCGGCCATATTTACTGCGTGCCAGCGCAAAGCCGAGCGCCAGACTGGCGACCAGCACCAGAACCGTGGCTAAAAATAATCCCACACGGGTGCCGGTGGCGGTGACCGGAAAGCCGAGCAGGGTGGTGAAACCGGTGAAACCGTTATTGCCGCCGAAGCCGGTTTCATTGCGGAAAAACAGCAACATCCCGGCGTAGGTCAGTGCCTGCGTCATGATCGAAAAATACACGCCTTTGATTTTTGAACGGAAAGCAAAGTAGCCGAACACAAACGCCAGCGCGCCGGGCACCAGCACAATCAGGCACAGCGCCCAGGCGAAATGCTGCGTGCCCGCCCAGAACCACGGCAACTCGGTCCATGAGAGGAACGACATAAAATCCGGCAGCCCGCTGCCTGCGGCCTGTCGCATCAGATACATGCCCATCGCGTAACCGCCGAGGGCGAAAAACAGCCCGTGACCCAGCGACAATAATCCGGCGTAGCCCCACACCAGATCGAGCGCGATCGCGACGATCGCATAACACAGGATCTTGCCGATCAGCGTCAGCGTATAGGTGGAGATCGCCAGCGGATTCGTGGCAGGCAGCAGCGCCAGAAACGGCATCAAAATCAGGATGATGAGCACCAGCGTGCCCACCGAAATCGCAACCTTTGGCGCTTTTTGTACGCCGGTAATCGTCAGCGGCTGGCTCATCAGTCAATCACCCTGCCTTTGAAGGCGAAGAGTCCCTGCGGACGTTTCTGAATAAACAGGATAATCAGTGCGAGGATCAGGATTTTGCCCAGTACCGCGCCGATTTCCGGCTCAAGAATTTTGTTCACAATGCCCAGACCAAAGGCTGCCACCACGGTACCTGCCAGTTGCCCGACACCGCCGAGCACCACGACTAAGAAGGAATCGATGATGTAACCCTGACCGAGTTCCGGGCCGACGTTACTCAGCTGCGACAGTGCGACGCCGCCCAGACCGGCAATACCTGAACCGAGACCGAACGCCAGCATATCAACGCGTCCGGTCGGCACGCCGCAGCAGGCCGCCATGGCGCGGTTTTGCGTCACGGCACGCACGTTCATGCCAAGGCGCGTTTTATTGAGCAGCAGCCAGGTCAGCCCAAGTACCAGCATGACGAAGATGATTACCGCGATGCGGTTGTACGGCAGCACCAGATTCGGCAACAGCTGAATGCCGCCGGAGAGCCAGCCGGGATTGGCCACTTCAACGTTCTGCGCCCCAAACAGTACGCGCACGCCCTGGATCAGGATCAGGCTGATGCCCCACGTCGCCAGCAGGGTTTCCAGCGGACGACCGTATAAATGGCGGATGACGGTGCGCTCCAGCGCCATGCCGATCCCGGCGGTAATGAAAAAGGCCACCGGCAGCGCGACCAGCGGATACAGCGCCAGCAGCCCCGGCGCGTAGTGCTGAAACAGCGACTGCACCATGTAGGTTGAATAGGAACCGAGCATGAGCATTTCGCCGTGCGCCATGTTAATCACGCCCAGCAAACCGTAAGTGATTGCCAGCCCCAGCGCGGCCAGCAGCAAAATCGAGCCGAGCGATAAACCGGTAAAGGCCTGACCGAGCAGATCGCCGATCATCAGGCGATGTTGTACCGCTTTCAGGCTGGCAAGCGCGGCGTCACGCACTGTCGCATCGGCCTCAGCTTTCGGATCCGTCAGACTTTGCAGACGACCTTGTGTATCCGGATCACCCGACGTGCCGAGCAGTTCAACGGCTTTCAGGCGCACCTGCGGACTGGCATCGGCCAGCTGTAAATTCGCCAGCGCAATGGAAAGGGCATCGTGAACCGTGCTGTCTTTTTCCAGTTCAAGACGATGCGTCAGCAGCGGCAGCTGATCGGCCTGCGCTTCACGCTGTAAGGCTTTTGCTGCCTGCAAACGGATGGCGCTGTCGGTGCTCACCAGACGGTGTGCGGAAAGCGCATTAGCAATCAAAATCCGCAGGCGGTTGTTCAGCCAGACTTTTTTACTGTCACCCTGCGGTTTGACGTCGCCTTCCAGCGGCGTCAGCCGATCGCCATTCTGGATGAATGCGTGTTTCGCTTCGTCGATGACGACGTTTTCCTGCTTCAGCGCCTCGAGCAGCGGCAGCCTTTCCGGTTGCGGATCCGCCGCCCATTGCTGTAATAACGTGGCCTGCTGGCTGCGGCTGGCGGCAGCAAAGTCATTCGCCGCACCTGCCTCTGCCAGCAACGGAAGGCAACAAAGCAGGAAAAGCAGTGATCGGATGAGGATTCTCATAATGTTCTCGCCGCATAAAGTTGATGCTGGTTTGCTCCTCCCCCTGCGAAGGGGGAGGCGGGGAGGGGGTTTTGCAAGCAACACAGTCGCCATTAATACCCCACCCCAGCCCTCCCCTTCGCAGGGGAGGGAGCTGACCGGTTTTCTCTTCAACCCCTTCGCAAGAAGGAGCTAAAACAATCAGTTACTGGCTGTTTTCACCGGGGTATCTGGCTTTTTATCGTTACCCGCGATGTACGGGCTCCACGGCTGGGCGCGGATCGGTTTATCGGTCTGCCAGACCACGTTGAACTGACCGTTGGATTCGATTTCACCGATCATCACCGGTTTGTGCAGGTGATGGTTGGTTTTATCCATGGTCAGCGTGAAGCCGGAAGGTGCGGCGAAGGTCTGTCCGGCCATTGCGGTACGCACTTTATCCACGTCTGTCGTCCCGGCTTTTTCCACCGCCTGCGCCCACATATGGATGCCGACATAGGTCGCCTCCATCGGGTCGTTGGTCACGGCGTTATCGGCGTTCGGCAGTTTGTGCGCCTTCGCGTAAGCCTTCCATTCAGCCACGAATTTCTTGTTGGTCGGGTTATCCACCGACTGGAAGTAGTTCCACGCTGCGAGATCGCCGACCAGCGGTTTGGTGTCGATGCCGCGCAGCTCTTCTTCGCCGACGGAGAAGGCCACCACCGGCACATCGGTGGCTTTCACCCCCTGGTTCGCCAGCTCTTTATAGAACGGCACGTTGGAATCGCCGTTGATGGTGGAGATCACCGCGGTTTTGCCGCCTGCGGAGAATTTCTTAATATTGGAAACGATGGTCTGATAATCGCTGTAACCGAACGGCGTATAGACTTCTTCGATGTCGCTGTCTTTCACGCCTTTGGAATGCAGGAAGGCACGCAGGATTTTGTTGGTGGTGCGCGGATACACGTAGTCGGTGCCGAGCAGGAAGAAGCGTTTGGCACCGCCGCCGTCTTCACTCATCAGATATTCCACCGCCGGAATGGCCTGCTGGTTAGGCGCGGCGCCGGTGTAGAACACATTTGGCGACATCTCTTCACCTTCGTACTGCACCGGATAGAACAGCAGACCGTTCAGTTCTTCAAACACCGGCAGCACGGATTTACGCGACACCGACGTCCAGCAGCCGAACACTACCGCGACTTTATCCTGCGTCAGCAACTGGCGGGCTTTTTCAGCGAACAGCGGCCAGTTAGAGGCCGGATCGACCACTACCGGCTCCAGCTTTTTACCCAGCACGCCGCCTTTAGCGTTGATGTCATCAATGGTCATCAGCGCGATGTCTTTCAGCGGGGTTTCTGAAATGGCCATGGTGCCGGAAAGCGAATGCATGATACCGACTTTGATGGTGTCGGCAGCCTGTGCGCTCCAGGCTAGACCCATGCTGACTACGGTGGCGGAAAGAGCAAAGGCTTTAATAAAACGTCGACGTTGCATAGATGAATCCTCTGTAAAAATGCTGTGATGTAATTACGTTAAGAGAACGCTGTTATGGTGAAAGTCGAAAAAACATTTAAAAAAGTCATGACGGGTTGCCCGCGTC
Source organism: Rahnella variigena (assembly GCF_003610915.1). Lineage (NCBI taxonomy): Bacteria > Pseudomonadati > Pseudomonadota > Gammaproteobacteria > Enterobacterales > Yersiniaceae > Rahnella > Rahnella variigena. The sequence continues at coordinate 627,175 of NZ_NSDJ01000001.1, read as the reverse complement.
ACTCTCCGCCCGCGCCCGGTGCAACATATGCAGGGTAATTTTGCGCACCTCGGCTTTACTGACGGCAATGTGGTCGTGTAACTGGCGCTGCGCCTCCTCTGTTTGTTGTTGAATGATGGCGAGCAGAATGCCCGTGTGCTCTTTATAGGTGGCGTTCACACGCTCACCTTTGGTGAAATCCAGACGCCGTATGATGCGGATTTTTTCGGTCAGTTCGCGGTGAATGCGCGCCATTTCGGCGTTACCCGCCGCGGCCACCAGCGTCATGTGAAACTCTTCGTCATAGCGCGACACCAGCTGACCGTCTTCGAGCGGCGGCTGATCAATCCAGAAGGCTTTCAGTTCGGCCAGTTGCAACGGCTGAACGGCAGGCGGCAGCGCGCACAAACGTTTCACCGCTTCCAGTTCCAGCACGATGCGCAGGTCATACAGTTGCTCGAAAAAATCGAAATCGAACGGACGAACCTGCCAGCCGCTGCGGAAAAACACTTCGACGTAGCCTTCGTGTTCCAGCCAGAACAGCGCCTGACGCACAGGCGTGCGGCTGACCTCCATCCGGTCGGCAATGTCGTTTTCGCTGAACCGGTCACCGGGCAGCAGGCGGAAGCTGAAAATGTCATCTTTCAGCTGCTGATAGATGCGTTCCGCCAGTCCTTCCGGACGGTTTTTACTGCGTGAAGATTTAGAGCCCGTCAGTTGCATGCAATATTCCCTGTATGTCGGTAGCGTTAAACGGCTGCGTCCAGCCACAGCAAAGCATCGCCCGGTCCGACCGGACGCCCCTGCTGGCAACTGATTTTCAGTACGGTTCCGGCGCAAGGCGCATTCACCGACAGCTCCATTTTCATGGCTTCGACGACGATCAGCGGCTGGCCTTCTTCCACCTGCTGGCCCGGCTCGACCAGGATTTTCCAGACGTTGCCGTTCAGGTCGGCGCTGACTAAATGCCCGTCCTGATCTGCATCGTCTTCCACTAACTGCACGGCGTTGGCCGCAGCTTCCACCGCGGCGCTTTCGGCTTCATGCCAGTGCGCCACTTCGCGGGTAAAGGCTTCGGTTTGTTTCGAGCGGAAATCAGCAATATCGGCGGCGTTGTCGGCAAGAAATTGCGTGTACTGCGCGAAATCGAACTCAGTTTCTTCGATGCGGATTTGTGCGCGGCCTTCGCGGAACGCCTCGCGCTGGATTTCCAGTTCGGCTTCGGTAACTTCATAGAACCGCACCTGATCGAAGAAGTGCAGCAGCCACGGCTCGCCGTTTTTAAACTGCTCATTCTTGAGAAACTTATTCCAGATCGGCAGCGTGCGGCCGACCAGCTGATAGCCGCCCGGCGAATCCATGCCATAAATGCACATGTACATGCCGCCGATACCGACCGTGCCTTCGGCGGTAAAGGTGCGCGCCGGGTTGTATTTGGAACTCAGCAGGCGATGGCGCGGATCGACCGGCACCGCGCACGGCGCGCCGAGATACACATCGCCCAGCCCGAGGATCAGATAGCTGGCGTCGAAAATGATGTTTTTCACATCTTCGCGGCTCGCCAGCCCGTTGGTGCGCTGGATGAAATCGACGTTATTTGGCAGCCACGGCGCGTCTGCGCGCACGGTTTGCTGATAGCGTTCGACCGCGCCGAGTGTGGCGGAATCTTCAAATGCCATCGGCATATGCACGATGCGGGTCGGGATCTTGAGCTGGCTGACATCCGCCAGGTTGTGTTCGAGCGTCAGTAAATGCTGAAGCAGCGCCGTCTGATGCAGCACGCGGCTGTCGTAGCGGATTTGCAGCGAACGCACGCCCGGCGACAGTTCTTCAATACCCTGCTGACCGGCGGCTTTGATGGCGTTCATCAGCAGGTAGATGCGCATACGCACCGCCAGATCCAGCACGTTATCGCCGTACTCAATCAGCACGTAGCCGTCGCCTGCCTGACGGTATTCCACCGAAGGACGTTCAGCCGTCGCCGGAAGCGCCGCGAGAATGGTGGCGGAGGCCGTGGTGTCCGGCAGCAGAGACGGCACCGGCAGCGCCATCGCGTTGACTGGCATCAGCGAGTCCAGCGTGCCTTGCTGCGCCAGTTCCAGCGCCTGTGCCTGTTCAAAACTGATCGGATGAAAACGGATTTTATCGCCCGGTTTTACCTGACCGACTTTCCACAATTCGGCTTTGGCAATGGTCACCGGACAGACGAAACCGCCGAGGCTTGGCCCGTCGCGGGTCAGAATGACAGGAAAGTCACCGGTGAAATTAATCGCGCCGATGGCGTACTCGCAGTCATGCACGTTTGACGGATGCAGACCGGCTTCGCCGCCATCCTGCCGCGCCCAGTGTGGTTTCGGGCCAACCAGCCGCACGCCGAGGCGGTTGGAGTTGTAATGCACCTGCCATTCAGACTGGAAGAAAGTGTCGATGGATCCTGTGGTGAAGAAATCCGGTGCGCCGTGCGGCCCGTAAAGCACGCCGATATTCCAGATGTCGCCGTAAGGCGGCACGATATTTTCCGCCGCCGCCTGCGGTAAACCGACCGGTGCGGGCGTGGTGCAGGCCGCAAGTTCCGGCTGCGAAACGGTCAGCATATCGGCGACACGCAGCGTGCGACCGGCGTGACCGCCAAATTGCCCGAGCGCAAACGTCGAACGGCTGCCGAGATACACCGGCACGTCGAAACCGTTACGCACGGCAAGATACGTGCGGCAACCCTGCATAGCGCGGCCAAGAGTCAGCGTCTGACCGGCCTTAACGTTCACCGGCTGCCAGTAAGAAACAGCTTCGCCATCGAGATGTGCCGGACAGCGTGCGCCGGTCAGCGCGATCACCGCGTCGCAATGAAAGCGCAGGGTGGGTCCCTGTAACGTGAATTCCAGACCGGCGGCATCCAGATGATTGCCGACAATGCGGTTGGCGAGACGGAAGGCAAAATCGTCCATCGGACCGGACGGCGGCACGCCGATATCCCAGTAACCGAGACGCCCCGGATAATCCTGCACGCTGCTGTACGTACCGGGCGCGATCACCTCGATGGCGTTTGGCGAGTAAACAAAACTGTCGAGCATGCGCGTCCACATTTCGCCGTCGCGGAACACCGGCGTGGCAACCACCTGACGCAGATAATCGATATTGGTGGCGATGCCGTGCAGACGGGTGGCGGCCAGCGCAGACGACATTTTCGCCAGTGCGTCCTGACGGTCGGTGCCGTGAACAATCAGTTTGGCGATCATCGGGTCGTAAAAGGCCGACACTTCACTGCCGGTTGAAACCCAGCCATCGACGCGGACGTCTTCGGGGAAAAAGACTTCGGTCAGCACGCCCGGACTCGGCTGGAAATTCTTCAGCGGATCTTCGGCGTAAATACGCACTTCCACCGACGCGCCCTGCGGGGCTTTTTCCATTGCAGGCCAGTCGGGCGGTTCACCGGCGGCGACGTTCAGCATGCATTCGATCAAGTCCAGACCGGTGACCATTTCGGTGACCGGATGCTCCACCTGCAAACGGGTATTCACTTCGAGAAAATAAAATTCGTCGCGCGTGGCGTCATAGATAAATTCAACGGTACCGGCGCTGCGGTAGTTCACCGATTCGCCGAGATGCACGGCGGCGCGATGTAACGCTTCGCGGCTGGCCTGCGGCAAATTCGGTGCAGGGGTTTCTTCCACCACTTTCTGATTGCGGCGCTGCAACGAACAGTCGCGTTCGCCGAGTGCCATCACCCGGCCTTTGCCGTCGCCAAAAATCTGTACTTCGACGTGACGGGCGCGATCGACAAAGCGTTCGAGAAACACACCGGCGTCGCGGAAAAACTGTTCGCCGAGACGCTTCACGCTGTCCCACGCGGCGCGCAGGGCCTCTTCATCGTCACAGCGCGTCAGGCCAATGCCTCCGCCGCCTGCGGTGCTTTTCAGCATCACCGGATAACCGATGTCTGCGGCGGCTTTCACGGCGTCATCAAGGCTGGCGAGCAACCCGGTGCCCGGCGTCATCGGTACATTTGCGGCACCGGCCAATTCGCGGGCACGATGCTTGAGGCCAAACTCGCGGATTTGTCCGGCGGTCGGGCCGATAAACGCAATGCCTGCCGCTTCGCAGGCATCGGCGAATTCTGCGCTTTCCGATAAAAAGCCATATCCCGGATAAATCGCCTGCGCGCCGGTTTCTTTCGCGGCGGCCAGAATTTTGTCGATCATCAGGTAGCTTTCGCTGGCCTTTTCGCCGCCCAGCGCGATGGCGATATCCGCCTGCGTGACGTGCGGTGCATTGCGGTCAGCGTCGGAATAAACGGCCACGCTGGTCACGCCCAGACGTTTCAGCGTACGGATCGCGCGGCAGGCAATTTCGCCACGGTTAGCAATTAAAACGGTGTTAAACATGTGCGCGTCCTCAGCTTTTTACCGGTGAATTCAGGCTCTGGATGTAACTTCTCCAGCCGCCAAATGCGGTGATATCGGTGGCCTCGCCAAGCGCCCACGGCTCGCAGATAAAGCCTTTCACCCTGCGTCCGTCAGCCAGTTCGAGCGAACCCATGCCGAGTGGTGCCGGGATTTCAGCGACGAATTCACCAAAGCGCGCCAGCGGGATATCCCACAGTTCGACGATAATCGCGCTGCCGCCTTCTGCCCGCACCAGCCCCGGTTTTGGCGGTGTGGTATTGGCGAGGGCGTAAAGTTTGTAGGTTGCAGCGGTCGTGGTTTGTTCGACGCGTACCGCGTTGCGGCTGGTGAGCTGGAAGTTCAGCGGCATGCCGGTCAGGTGTGCGCCAACCACGGCAACGCGCACGCTGGCAGCGCTGACCGGCGCAGATGCCATGAATTCTTCGGATTTCATCGCCAGCCCGGTTGCGCCGAGCGGCAGATTCAGGCTGCGCTGCCACTGACGGCCAAAACTGGCCAGTGCATCGTCGTGCCAGGCTGGAGCAATCAGCGTGATACCGGCGGGCAGACCGTCGGCGCGCAGGCTGGAAGGCAGCGCCAGCGCGGACAAATCCGCCAGATTGGTGAAGTTGGTGTAAATGCCGAACTGCGAGTTGTAGAGCACCGGTTCCTGCACCAGCTCTTGCTGCGTGCGGATGGTCGGTGATGTCGGCACCACCAGTGCATCAAATCCTTCCAGCGTCAGACTGATTTTGCGTGACAGCTCAGCGCGTAAATATTCAGCGCGCCAGGCATCGCTCGCGGTGTAGTTCAGGCCATTGGCGACAATCCCGCGAACGATCGGATCCATCGCTTCCGGGCTTTCTTCGAAAATTTCGCCGACCGCTACGGTGCGTTCTGCCACCCATGCGCCGTAATACAGTTGCTCTGCCAGTTCGCGGAACGGCGTGAAATCGACGGGAACGAGGGTGATGCCGCTGCTGTTCAGACGTTCCAGCGCCTGATCGAACTCAAATTCCGCCAGCGCGTCGCCGAAAAATTCCAGACTGTCCGGCACGGCAAAGCGCGGATGCGGTGACATGGCGACCGGCGCGGTAAACGGATTTCTACGGGAGTAGGCATCGGCAGCATCAAAACCGCCAGCGGCCTGGGCGACGGTCTGGGCATCGGCGACTGTCAGGGCGAAAATCGAGACGGAATCATTCAGGCGGCAGGCCGGAACCACGCCGGTATTCGACAGCCAGCCTTTGGTCGGTTTCAGCCCGACGACATTATTAAAGCCTGCCGGAACACGGCCGGAACCGGCGGTGTCGGTGCCCAGCGAAAAGGCCACCAGACCGCGTGCCAGAACGGAAGCCGAACCAGAACTGGATCCGCCGCTGACGTAATCAGGATTGAAGGTATTAGGGACTGCGCCGTAAGGAGAACGGGTGCCGACCAGGCCGGTGGCGAACTGATCGAGATTGGTTTTGCCAATCACTATTGCGCCTTTGGCTTTCAGATTGGCAATCACGGTAGCGTCTGCTTCTGCGGTGTAAGCAAACGCCGGACACGCCGCCGTGGTCGGCCAGCCCGCGATATCCATATTGTCTTTAACGGCGAAGGGCACACCAAACAACGGCAGGGCACTCAGCGAGCCTTCATGCTGATGGCGAAGGGCTTCAAGGTGGAGGATTTGCGCCTCCAGCTGCTCTGCGTTGGCGAGATAAATCCAGGCATTGTCGTTTTGACTCAGGCTTCCCATAACCAGAGAAAGCGTGGTGCGCAGGCTGTCTGGCGCACTACGGTAATGTTGCTGCCATTCCCGCAAGGTAAAACCGCGAAAGGGTGATGTGACTGTGTCTGAAACTGAAGCCATGTTTTGAATCCCATCTGGTATACAAGATTGAATTCATCTAAGCAAAGCTTGTGCCACATCATTATTCATTGATTTTATTGAGTTTAGTCATTGTTGTATGACCGGGCTGTATATTTGTTGCACCACGGACGGAATGCAATTGGGCAAAATTGGGGCGAAAATTTGCGCGATGCCTCGCATCAAAAAGATAAATCTGGCTCAGTAGAGGTATCGGTATATAGTTGTATGAACCGATGATTTATTATTATTTGCAGAAAGGCTGGTATGGCTATGTCTAAAGAAACTATCGACCATTCCACATTAATTTGTCTGGCAGAAGCTGGCGCGGTCAGCCAGTTCAGCGTGGTCGCACAACAGGGAGGGTGGATAATAGTGATCAGATACGGCGAACATCAGCGGACCCTTATCGCACAACGCAGCGGTAAAGTGCGGGTTTTCAAGCGTTTCGACACGCTGGCGGCTTATTTAAAAGACCTGGGCATAAACCAGTTCGAAGTGGATATTACCGACTATGATCCTGTAGGGAGCGGTAAAGGAACTCGCCCCGACCGGTCGGCAGCGCTAAAAAGGGCGCATGAAGCTGCCGCGATGGATGAAGCTACCTATGATTTGTGGTTCCGGAAACGGGTTCAGGAATCACTGGATGATCCGCGCCCCGTCATTCCTCACGAACAGGTGAAGGCTGAGTTTGCAGCCCGGAAAGCCGCGTTACTTAAGGAACAGGAAAAGTAACGAATGATCAAAATGCTGGTATGGAAACCACATGCGCAGGATGATCGCGAGCATATATTCAGTTATGTCGCGGGTGAGAATCCTCATGCCGCTATTGAACTGGATGATGATTTTGATGACGCAGCAGAGCGCATTCTACTCAGTCCCGACATGTATGTAGCAGGACGCGTTACCGGAACCAGAGAATGTATTATTCGTAAGCATTTCAGGATGGTATATCGCGTGACTGACACCGAAATTCAAATCATCAGACTGGTGCATAGCGCTCAGCATTGGCCAGAGGAAACCCCTATTTAATGCAACTTCGTCATCTCTCTGAACGCCTGAAAAAGCTGTTACTGGCGCTGATTCTGGTGATTATTACGCTGCTGGCTGTGCGTACTTATGACGCCTTACAGGGGCCGCCGCTTGAGCCGTGGCACAAACTGGTGCCGGACGAACTGAGTACGGAGCAACTGGATAAGAGCGACTGGCCGGCGTATTTACGCGCCGAGCAGCAGGCGTTTGCTGAAGTGAAGCAGCAGGTGACGGACAAACTCGACAGAGAAGATCGTATTCCGCTTAACCGCTATTACGATCGCAGCCCGATTTATCCCGAGCATTTTGCGCAGGACTGGAACCGCTCTTATGAGCTGATGCCCGACGGTAAACCGGTCGGCGCGGTGGTGCTGTTGCACGGTCTGACCGATTCCCCATACAGTCTGCGGCATATTGCGCAGGATTATCGTCGCCGTGGATTCGTTGCCGTCGGTATCCGTCTGCCCGGACACGGCACCGTACCGGGGGGACTGACCAACGTCGACTGGGAACAGTGGCTGGCGGCAACGCGGCTGGCAATTCGCGAGGCACGACGTGCAGCGGGGGCGGATGTGCCGCTGCAACTGGTGGGTTTCTCCAACGGTGGTGCGCTGGCGATGAAATACACCCTGGATTCGCTCGATGATCCGGCTCTGGCGCGGCCTTCGCGGGTGGTGCTGATTTCCCCGATGATTGGCGTGACCAGTTTTGCGCGCTTTGCCGGATATGCGGGCTGGCCGGCAATTTTCCCTGCCTTTGCCAAAACCGCCTGGCTGAATCTGATGCCTGAATTTAATCCGTTTAAATACAATTCATTCCCGGTGAAAGCGGCGCGTCAGTCTTATCTGCTGACCCATGTTTTGCAACAGCAAATCAGTAAAGACGCGGAGTCCGGCAAGCTTTCAAAGTTACCGCCTGTGCTGGCGTTCCAGTCGGTGGTTGATTCAACCGTCAGCGCCCGTGCGGTGGTGACGGCGTTGTTTAATCAGCTCCCGGCAAACGGCAGCCAGCTGGTACTGTTTGATATTAACCGCAGTGCGTATGTCGGGCCGCTGCTGCGTCCGTCATCGGAAACCGCCGTTGAGCGCCTGCTGCCTGCGCCGCCGCGCGCCTATCAGACGACGGTGATTACCAATGCTTCGCCGGATGATGCGGCCACGGTAGCGAAAATCACAGTAGCAGGGCAAAACAGCGCTTCAGTTACGCCACTCGGTCTGAACTATCCTTCAGAATTCTATTCGCTGTCGCATGTCGCGCTGCCTTTTCCGACAAATGATTCGCTGTACGGGCGCAATCCGCAAGGCCCTGCGCAATTTGGTATCAGGCTCGGTACGCTGGCCGCGCGGGGTGAAAGCGGTGCGCTGGTGGTAAGTATGGATCAGCTGATGCGTGTTTCATCCAACCCGTTTTATCCGTATATGCTGCAGCGGATTGAAGGTTTCTGAACCGGCGGGTTGAGATAACATAAAAAAGCGCTTGCGATAATATCGCGCGCTATATATATTGGCGACATGAACATGACAACAGATACCGACTCAACACAAAACGGCATGCTGCATCTGGATCAACAGATGTGTTTCGCGCTGTACTCCGCGAATCTGGCACTGCATAAGGTTTACCGTAAATTGCTCGGGCAACTCGATCTGACTTACCCGCAATATCTGGTGATGCTGGTGCTCTGGCAGCGTGATGAAGTCACAGTATCTGAAATCGGCGAAAAACTGTTTCTCGATTCTGCTACTTTGACGCCACTGTTAAAGCGTCTGGAAACCGCCGGTTTGCTGATGCGTCAGCGGGCGAAAGCCGATGAGCGTCAGGTGATTATCTCCCTGACCGCAGAAGGCCGGGCGTTACGCGAAAAAGCGCAGGGTATTCCCGAAGCCATTTTGTGTGCGACCGAATGTGAAGTTGGCGAAATTGTGGCGCTGAAGCAGCAACTGGAAGTCTTACGGGCGAAGCTTCAGGACAAAGCGTAAAACTTCGCTTTGAAGAGTGTTAAACAGACGAGTCTGAAGGAGCATCTTAGACTCGTTTGATAGAATCAAATAAGTAGTGTGCGATTAAATCGTTTAATATTTTATGACTCTCACTGATTAAGGAACGAAATATGTCTATTGAAAAAGTTGTGTATCGTGCTCATGCCTCAGCCACCGGTGGTCGTGATGGTCGTGCGACTTCTGACGACGGCGTTCTTGACGTCAAACTGGGTGTACCAAAAGAAATGGGCGGCATGGGCGGCGGCACCAACCCTGAGCAGTTGTTTGCAGCGGGTTATTCCGCCTGCTTCCTCGGCGCACTGAAAGCCGTTGCCGCACAAGAAAAAATTAAGATCCCTGCGGACGCCAAAATTGAAGGCGCAGTCGGCATCGGCGCAATTCCGGGCGGTTACGGTATTGAAGTTCAGCTGGATATTACCCTGCCAGGCTTCGAGCGCAGCGAAGCAGAAGCACTGGTGGCGAAAGCCCATCAGGTTTGCCCGTACTCTAATGCGACCCGCGGCAACATCGACGTCACTTTGAATATTAAGTAATTTTTAGTCATACCGCCTTCACCAGGGGCGTTTTAATGAAATACCAGGGAGGCTCCGGCCTCCTTTTTCATGTCTGAAAAACCCGCCATGATCTCTCTGTCACCTCTGCAGGGCGCTTCTTTCCTGCTGTTCAGGCCAGTATGTATATAAACGTAATCTCAGCATAATCCGTGAACTCGAGGGGCATAAACATGTCACAATGATTCAGAATCTTTCAAAAAACTTCCGGAAAACCACATTACATGAATAGAGTGAAAACTCTATCGCAGCAAAATATCTCTTTATTGTTAGCGATTTACATTGGCATTTTCCTGAATGTCTCCGTGTTTCAACGCCGCTTTGCCGCTTTGGTCAATCATTTCACTTCAACTGAACTGATTCAGGCAGTCACCGAAGTTTGTGCCATCGTCCTGTTTACCTTCTTCGTGCTGCGTTTAATTTCGCTGGGTGGAAAGCTGTTTTTCCGCATCATCGCCACATTACTGGTGCTGATTTCGGTCGCCGCCAGTTATTACATGGTGATGTTCAACGTGGTGATTGGGTACGGCATTGTCGTTTCGGTGATGACCACGGATATCGACCTCAGCAAAGAAATCATCGGGTGGCATCTGTTTATCTGGATGGCGCTGGTCAGTGCTGTTCCGTTATTCCTTATCTGGAAAAACAACCTGCGTCTGACGCTGATGGAGCAGATAAAAACGCCGGGGCAACGTGCGTTGCCATTGATCGTTTTGCTGGCGACAGCGTTACTTGTCTGGCTGCCGCTGCGATATCTCGACCACGAACAAAGTGTGAATGAGAAGAAAACCAACGTCGATTTGCCCAGTTATGGTGGCGTCGTCGCGCACTCCTATCTGCCGTCTAACTGGCTGGCCGCGCTGGGTTTGTATGCTTATACGCAGGTTGATGAAAGCCGGGATGCCGGTAATTACTTTGATCCGGCGAAGGAATTCACCTACGTTCCGCCCGCAGATATCGACGATACCTACGTCGTATTTATCATCGGCGAAACTACCCGCTGGGATCACTTAGGCATTCTGGGTTATGAGCGCGATACCACGCCGCGCTTGTCGAAAGAAAAGAATCTGGTGGCGTTCCGCGGTACCTCCTGTGATACGGCAACCAAGCTGTCGCTGCGCTGTATGTTTGTGCGCGAAGGCGGTACGGCGGATAACCCGCAGCGTACGTTGAAAGAGCAGAATATTTTCGCGGTGATGAAGTCGCTGGGCTTCACCTCTGAGCTGTTCGCGATGCAAAGCGAGCTGTGGTTCTACAACAACGCGGACACCAATAACTTCTCTTTCCGCGAAATCATAGCCTCTGAAAAGCGCAACGACGGCAAGCCGGTCGATGACATGTTGCTGGTCAATGAGTTACAGGAATCCCTGAGAACGCACCCGAAAGGTAAGCATCTGGTGATCCTGCATACAAAAGGCTCGCATTACCTCTATTCCCAGCGTTATCCGCGCAGTTACGCACGTTATACGCCGGAGTGTAAGAGCAATACCTGTACCAAAGATGAACTGATCAACGCCTTTGATAACAGCGTGTTGTATACCGATACCTTTATCGACAACGTGATTGATCAGTTGCGTGATAAGAAAGCGCTGGTGTTTTATGCCTCCGATCACGGTGAATCAATTGATGAGAATTCACATCTGCACGGCACGCCGCGCGAGATGGCCCCGCCGGAGCAGTTCCGCGTGCCGATGATGGTGTGGGCTTCTGACAGCTTCCTGGAGCAGCCAGAACACAAGCTGGCGTTTGAACAGCTACAGGCACAGCAGCGGGTCGGTGCGAGGAAACGTCACGTTGAGCTATTCGATTCGATTTTAGGCTGTCTGGGTTATACATCGCCAGACGGTGGTATTAATCCGGCGAATAACTGGTGTGCTAAACCTCAGGCAGAACAGAAGCTATAGGTTATTTTGGCGCCGTATAGGACAAAATCTGGGCAGTCAGTGCGGATGTTATAAAAAGCCGTTGACGCTCTGAGGGGGTCGCAGTAAGATGCGCCCCATTCGGCGAGTAGCGCAGCTTGGTAGCGCAACTGGTTTGGGACCAGTGGGTCGGAGGTTCGAATCCTCTCTCGCCGACCACATTTGAAAAACCTGCTTTTTAAAGCAGGTTTTTTTTCGCCTGTAGTAAAAGAGGATGAGAACCTCCGAAGGAGGTTTGAGCCGAGCGAAGCGAGACAACGTTGCTTTAGCAACGACCCGCAGGGCAAGCATCGCAGATGCGCGTCATCCTCTCTCGCCGACCACATTTGAAAAACCTGCTTTTTAAAGCAGGTTTTTTTTCGCCTGTAGTAAAAGAGGATGAGAACCTCCGAAGGAGGTTTGAGCCGAGCGAAGCGAGACAACGTTGCTTTAGCAACGACCCGCAGGGCAAGCATCGCAGATGCGCGTCATCCTCTCTCGCCGACCACATTTGAAAAACCTGCTTTTTAAAGCAGGTTTTTTTTCGCCTGTAAAAGCCCGCGGCCTTCTGGTTGCGGGTTTTTGCTTTGTGAGAAGTTATTTCATCATCTTCAAATCACCTTTACGGTGATTTTTATGGTCCTGATAGAAGTTCTCATGCGAATCCAGGCTCAGCAGATACAGTTCTATTTTCTCTTCCCGCCAGCAGTATCCCAGTAATGCCTGCTGTTTTTCGAGCGGAAATTTATGCACTCTTAAATAGCTGAGATCGCCTTTCTTCAGTTCTCCGATCAGTGGATTTCCCTGTATGCGCTCGATTTCATCATCGACGGCAATCTGCTGTGACAAAGTTAATCGTCCAAAGGCTCTGGTAAAGCGATGAGATTCAAACGTATCAATCCTTTGACCGCTCAGTCCTTCTGGCATAGCGCGTTACCTTGTTGTTATCCATCTCGCTTTTGGCTAATAACGTTTCCACAATGAACCGGTAAGTCAGATCAGGATTGTCTTCAGCGATCCGGCCGATTTTTGCCCAGTGTTCAATCTGCTTGGGAATGCTCCGGTGGGAGGCTTCCGCATGTATTTTCACATCACTCACAAAGTCGTCGTCTAAACGAATACTGGTTGCCATGGTTTACCTCTGGTCGTTTTGTATACCCGATAGCAGGGTGCGCCATAACATTGCTTTACGCAACAAATTGTCGCGAATTTCGATCAATCTCCTCATTGCCTGAGAACCGAGAATAGGCAGCTCTTCCCACGTAAGAAAGGGATTTTTGGCAGGACTTTGAAGGTCTGCGAGGTGTCATGTAAAAAGGTTTGTTGGGATATTTTATTTGCACCCGATGTTAGGTGCTTTCTCGCAAATCTGGCAGGTAATAAGCTCTTAAGAATAAGCAATAAGCGCGCCACAATTTAAAAACTCCTTAACATATTCGTTTCAATCAATGTCCGTCCTCTCCCTCCCTGATGCCGGAAAAACAGGCTAAACCGGTACGGATATTGACCTGCACCACCCCTGTGCGTTTGCGCCATTTTGGGGTGTTTTGACGGTGCCGGGGTAAACACGTTCTCTGAACCTGCACGGTCATTTGCTGCACTTCCCAGCATTTTCCGCTGGTTTCCACCCCTATCTCAAAAATAACCGTTCATATATTCATCGTTTAGCAAGAAATTTTTAGGGATTTAAAATGGGTGAAACCCCCAGGAATATTCTTTTACAAAGGGGATTGTGTGGTTATTTGCTGTGCAGACTGAACATTCGTCCTGATTTGGTTAACGAAATGTTTTTTTATGTTTGTTTGTTGTAACTCACAGTCTGTGTAAATGCCTGATGGTTATATTGACGTCAAGGATAGGAGTTGCCAAATTGATAGCCCCAAGGAAGACCAGTGATTATTTCCGGTAAGCTTTTGTAAAGACAACTTTACAGATCGCAGGAAAAAAATGGCAGTTCACCATGCTCTGGTTGGACTTATTGCAGCGCACGAGCAAACACAGTCACCCGCAAATAAAAATAAAGGGTGACGTGAGCTGTATACACAACACACACATCCACATCACCATTAATCAATGGAGCAGAAGCGATGACAATCTCTTTAGGTAAGTCGGGGCTACTGAAATTCAGTATGGGCCTGATTGCGCTGACCGTTGCGGCCAGTGTCCAGGCAAAAACGTTAGTGTTTTGTTCTGAAGGTTCACCTGAAGGCTTTAACCCTCAGTTGTTCACCTCAGGCACCACGTATGACGCAAGCTCCGTGCCTATCTACAACCGTCTGGTTGAGTTCAAAATCGGCACCACCGAAATCCAGCCTGGCCTGGCTGAAAAGTGGGACGTGTCTGCTGATGGCAAAACCTACACCTTCCATCTGCGCAAAGGCGTGAAATGGCAGGACAACAAGGAATTCAAACCGACCCGTGATTTCAACGCGGACGACGTTGTGTTCTCCTTCGAGCGTCAGCTGGACAAAAATAACGCATACCACGGTGTTTCTGGCGGCAGCTACGAATACTTCGAAGGTATGGGCATGGGCGATCTGATCAACAAGATCGTGAAAGTGGACGACAACACTGTGCAGTTCGTCCTGAACCGCCCGGAGTCTCCGTTCCTGGCTGACCTGGCGATGGACTTCGCTTCCATCCTGTCTGCGGAATACGCTGACAACATGCTGAAAGCGAAAACCCCTGAGAAGGTTGACCTGGATCCCATCGGTACCGGTCCGTTCCAGCTTCTGCAATACCAGAAAGATTCACGCATCCTCTACAAAGCATTCCCGGGCTACTGGGGCACCAAGCCGCAGATCGACCGTTTAGTCTTCTCCATCACGCCTGACGCTTCCGTGCGTTACGCGAAACTGCAGAAAAACGAATGCCAGGTCATGCCGTATCCAAACCCGGCTGACATCGCAGCAATGAAAAAAGATAAAACCATCAACCTGATGCAACAGCCAGGTCTGAACGTGGGTTATCTGTCCTTCAACGTTGAGAAGAAACCGCTGGATGAAGTGAAAGTGCGTCAGGCACTGACCATGGCTGTGAACAAAAAAGCCATCATCGATGCGGTTTATCAGGGTGCTGGCCAGCCGGCTAAAAACCTGATCCCACCAACAATGTGGGGCTACAACAAAGACGTCGTGGATTACGAATACAATCCTGAGAAAGCCAAAGAGCTGCTGAAAGAAGCAGGTCATGCAGACGGTTTCACTATCGATCTGTGGGCGATGCCGGTACAGCGTCCGTACAACCCGAACGCACGCCGTATGGCTGAAATGATCCAGGCTGACTGGGCGAAAATTGGCGTGAAAGCCAACATCGTGACTTACGAGTGGGGCGAATACCTCAAGCGTGCGAAAAACGGCGAGCACCAGTCTGTGATGATGGGCTGGACCGGCGACAATGGGGATCCGGATAACTTCTTCGCCACCCTGTTCAGCTGTGCGGCAGCCAAAGACGGTTCCAACTACTCCCGCTGGTGCTACAAGCCGTTTGAAGATTTGATCCAGCCAGCCCGTGCTGAATCTGATCACGCCAAACGTGCTGCGCTGTACCAGCAGGCTCAGGTGGTGATGCATGACCAGGCTCCGGCGCTGATCATTGCTCACTCCACCGTGTACGAACCTGTTCGTAAAGAAGTTAAAGGGTATGTCGTAGACCCGCTCGGCAAACACCACTTCGAAAACGTCTCAATGGAGTGATCGCTTACTGAATAACCCGGGAGCTGCGTTGTGCGGTGCTCGCAATCTTCGCCTACCTGAAGGTATGTCTTGATTGCTGTGCTCCTCCGCCTTGCTCGCGGGCCATTCAGTACAGCCTTGATTCTCAAGAAAGAAATGTGAGCCACAATAAGCCCGGCGAGCTACGGTTCTCCGGGCATTTTATACAGAGAGTACGGGATATGTTGCAGTTCATACTCCGACGTCTGGGGTTAGTTATCCCAACGTTTATCGGCATTACTTTGCTGACTTTTGCCTTCGTACACATGATACCAGGCGACCCGGTCACCATCATGGCAGGCGAGCGCGGGGTTTCCCCCGAACGTCACGCCCAGCTGATGGCAGATATGGGGCTCGACAAGCCTCTTTACCAGCAATATTTCCACTACGTGAACGGTGTGCTGCATGGCGACCTGGGCACGTCCTTAAAAAGCCGCACCCCTGTCTGGCAGGAATTTGTACCGCGCTTTAAAGCCACTCTGGAACTGGGCATCTGCGCGATGATTTTCGCGATCATTGTCGGCATTCCGGTGGGTGTGCTGGCGGCGGTAAAACGGGGATCGATATTTGACCACACGGCCGTGGGGATATCACTGACCGGTTATTCGATGCCTATATTCTGGTGGGGGATCATGCTGGTGATGCTGGTCTCGGTGCAGCTTAATCTGACGCCCGTATCGGGGCGAATAAGCGATACCGTGTTCCTGGATGACAGCCTGCCGCTGACCGGTTTTATGCTGATCGACACGCTTTTCTGGGGCGAACCGGGTGATTTCGTGGATGCTGTGATGCACATGATTTTACCGGCTATCGTGCTGGGCACCATTCCGCTGGCGGTGATTGTGCGTATGACCCGTTCTTCCATGCTGGAAGTGCTGGGCGAAGACTACATCCGTACCGCGCGCGCCAAAGGCGTCAGCCGTATGCGGGTGATCGTCATCCACGCACTGCGCAATGCGCTGCTGCCGGTGGTGACCATCATTGGTTTGCAGGTCGGTACGCTGCTCGGCGGTGCCATCCTGACGGAAACCATCTTCTCCTGGCCGGGACTCGGCCGGTGGCTGATCGACGCACTCCAGCGCCGCGACTATCCGGTCGTGCAGGGCGGGGTGTTGCTGGTCGCTACTCTGATCATCGTGGTTAACCTGCTGGTAGATGTGCTCTACGGCGTGGTCAACCCGCGTATTCGCCACAAGAAATAAGGGGCGCACAATGTCTCAAACCACTGAGCCGGTCGCTAACGAGTTAGTGACGGCTGCGCCAGTGCCGATGCCGCCTTTGCGCGAATTCTGGCATTACTTCAAGCGTAACAAAGGGGCCGTTGTCGGCCTGGCTTACATCATTATCATGCTGGTCATTGCGATTGGCGCGAACGTGATTGCACCGCATTTGCCTGCTGAACAGTTCCGTGACGCGCTGCTGCGCCCGCCGGTGTGGATGGAAGGCGGTAGCTGGAAATTCCTGCTGGGCACCGACGACGTGGGCCGCGATATTCTGTCGCGTCTGATGTACGGCGCGCGTTTATCGCTGCTGGTCGGTTGTCTGGTGGTCGTACTGTCGCTGATCCTCGGCGTGGTGTTCGGTCTGTTTGCCGGTTACTACGGCGGTGTGGTTGACGCCATTATCATGCGTGTGGTCGATATCATGCTGGCCCTGCCAAGCCTGTTGCTGGCGCTGGTGCTGGTCGCCATTTTCGGCCCGTCGATTGTTAACGCCTCGCTGGCGCTGACCTTCGTAGCGTTACCGCACTATGTCCGTTTAACCCGTGCGGCGGTGCTGGTGGAAGTGAACCGCGACTATGTGACCGCGTCGCGCGTCGCCGGTGCCGGTTCTGCCCGTCAGATGTTCATCAACATTTTACCTAACTGCTTAGCGCCGCTGATTGTTCAGGCATCGCTCGGCTTCTCCAACGCCATCCTCGATATGGCAGCGTTGGGCTTCCTCGGTATGGGCGCACAGCCGCCAACGCCGGAGTGGGGCACCATGCTGTCGGACGTCTTACAGTTTGCTCAAAGTGCCTGGTGGGTCGTGACCTTTCCTGGCGTGATCATTCTGCTGACGGTGCTGGCATTTAACCTGATGGGTGATGGCCTGCGTGATGCCCTCGACCCTAAACTTAAGCAGTAAGGGGTTGGAGATGGAAACAACATTAACGAATGAAGTTCAGGTCGGCAAAACGTTGCTGACCGTGGATAAGCTCTCCGTTCACTTTGGTGACGAAGGGACGCCATTCCGCGCGGTAGACCGTATCAGTTACAGCGTGAAACAGGGCGAAGTGGTTGGGATTGTCGGCGAGTCCGGCTCCGGTAAATCGGTCAGTTCACTGGCACTGATGGGACTGATCGACTTCCCCGGCAAAGTGATGGCGGAAAAACTGGAGTTTGGTGGCCGTAACCTGCAGGGCATCAGCGAAAAAGAGCGCCGCCAGATTGTCGGTGCCGAAGTCGCGATGATTTTCCAGGATCCGATGACCAGCCTGAACCCGTGTTACACCGTGGGTTTCCAGATTATGGAAGCTATCAAGGTGCATCAGGGCGGTAACAAAAAGACCCGTCGTCAGCGCACCATCGATTTGCTCAATCTGGTGGGTATTCCTGATCCGGCTTCGCGTCTCGACGTGTATCCGCACCAGCTTTCCGGCGGGATGAGCCAGCGCGTGATGATCGCCATGGCGATCGCCTGTCGCCCGAAATTGCTGATTGCCGATGAGCCGACCACCGCGCTCGACGTGACCATCCAGGCGCAGATCATCGAACTGTTGCTTGAGCTGCAACAGAAAGAAAACATGGCGCTGATGCTGATCACCCATGACCTGGCGCTGGTGGCGGAAGCCGCGCATCACATCATCGTGATGTACGCCGGTCAGGTGGTGGAATCGGCGAAAGCCACGGAAATCTTCCGTGCGCCGCGTCATCCGTATACTCAGGCACTGCTGCGCTCACTGCCGGAATTCGCCGCTGACAAAGCGCGTTTACAGTCATTGCCGGGCGTAGTGCCGGGCAAATATGACCGTCCGAACGGCTGTCTGCTTAATCCGCGCTGCCCGTATGCAACTGACCGTTGCCGTAAAGAAGAACCTGCGCTGCGTGACCTCGCGAACGGGCGTCAGTCGAAGTGCCATTATCCGCTGGATGATGCCGGGAGACCTACTTATGAGTCCTGATAACACCTCATCGCAGCCGCTGTTGCACGCGATTGATCTGAAAAAACATTACCCGGTGAAGAAGGGCATCTTCGGCCAGGAACGCACGGTGAAAGCGCTCGACGGCGTGTCGTTTACGCTCGAACGCGGTAAAACGCTGGCGGTGGTGGGCGAATCTGGTTGTGGTAAATCCACGCTGGGCCGCCTGCTGACCATGATTGAAGTGCCGACCGGCGGTGAACTGTATTACCGCGGTCAGGATTTGCTGAAACCTGATGCGACCGCTGAAAAGCTGCGTCGTCAGAAGATCCAAATCGTGTTCCAGAATCCTTACGGATCGCTGAACCCGCGCAAGAAAGTCGGCCAGATCCTCGAAGAACCGCTACTGATCAACACCAAACTGACCCGCGAAGAACGTCGCGAGAAAGCGCTGGCGATGATGGCGAAAGTCGGCCTGAAAACCGAGCACTACGACCGCTATCCGCACATGTTCTCCGGCGGCCAGCGTCAGCGTATTGCTATCGCCCGTGGTCTGATGCTGGATCCGGACGTGGTGATCGCCGATGAACCGGTGTCCGCGCTCGACGTTTCCGTGCGTGCGCAGGTACTGAATCTGATGATGGATTTGCAGCAGGATTTAGGGCTGTCATACGTCTTCATCTCGCATGATTTGTCAGTGGTGGAACATATCGCTGATGAAGTGATGGTGATGTATCTGGGGCGTTGCGTGGAGAAGGGGCCGAAAGAGGCTGTTTTCAGCAATCCGCGCCATCCGTACACGCAGGCATTGCTGTCCGCGACGCCGCGTCTGAATCCGGACGAACGCCGTGAACGTATCAAGCTGACCGGCGAACTGCCAAGCCCGCTGAATCCGCCTGCCGGTTGCGCCTTCAACGCCCGCTGCCGCCGTGCGTTCGGCACCTGCAAACAGTTCCAGCCTCAGCTGAAACAGTACGGCGATCAGCTCGTCGCCTGCTTTGCCGTCGATCAGGATGAAACCGGCACCACGCAGACCGTTGCCTAAAACAGCCTGAACAGCTGAAATGAAAAAGCCCGCGAAATGGACTGACCCCATAAAGTTGGACAGTTCATGTTAAGCGGCTTTCAGGGCCTGGGTTCGGTATTCTACCGGACTCAGGCCTTTTAATTTCAGGCTTATTCTTTCGTTGTTGTAGTAATGGATATACCCCTCTATCGCCTCCCTCAGTTCCCTGAGACTCCCGAACTGGCTCAGGTAAAAACACTCCGATTTCAGCGTACCGAAGAAGTTCTCCATTACAGCATTATCCAGGCAGTTTCCTTTACGCGACATACTTTGCGTTATGCCCTCTGCCTTTAATTTTGCCTGATAGGCTGCCATTCGATACTGCCAACCCTGATCCGAGTGCAACAACGGGGCATCTTCTGGACTGAGCTTTGCGAACGCATCACGCAGCATAGTATTCACCATTTCCATCACCGGTCTTTCCGACAGGCTGTATGAGATGATTTCCCGGTTAAAAAGATCGAGAACCGGTGACAGGTACAACTTTTTACCCTGTATCGAGAACTCTGTAACATCCGTAACCCACTTTTCGTTGGCTTTTGATGCACTGAAGTCCCGACTCAGGATGTTGGAGGCTGCCTTGCCCGCTTCCCCTTTCCAGGCGCGATATTTCTTCACCCTGATAAGCGACCGGAGCGACACCTCTGCCATCAGCCGCTGTACTGTTTTATGGTTCACCAGTAGCCCCTGCTTTCTCAGTGAGAGCGTGATCCTGCGGTAACCATAACGCCCTTTATGATGGTGGTATATCTCTCTGATTTTGTCTTTCAGTCCGGCATGCCTGTCCACTCGCTTCAGCGCGTTCATATTGTGATACCACGTACTGCGGGACATCCCCGCTGCACGCAGAAGGTCACTAAGCGCATAATTACGCCTTAGCTCACTGATTATTGCGGCTTTTTGCCGTTTTTCTCGCTTTGAACTAAGGCCTTTAGCTTTTTTAGGTAGGCATTCTCTGCACGCAGGTAACGGAGCTCAGCCCGCAGCTCTTCGGGAGATAACTTTTCCAGCGCCTCATCGGTAAGTGGGGATGCTTTTTTGGGTTTTGTCATGCCTTTGCTCCGGCCGGGTTTTATGCTCAGAAGTCCATTCTCACCAGCGTCTTTGTAGACATTAACCCAGTGCCGGACGACGGTCTCGTTTGAGATATTAAACCGTGCGGCAGCTTCGCGCATTGAAAGTTCTTCACCGAGAACAGTCCGGACAACAGCAATCCGGAATGCCGGAGAATGGCGGTCATTTTTCCAGGTAATGCCATCAATACCGTGTAATTGCCAGGCTCTGACCCAGCGACGAACGGATGTTCTTTCGACACCAAAACGTTCTGCGGTCCGTTGTGTCCCGTCATTGCCGTAGAGGTAATGGCTGACCACAGCCATTCTGGTTTCGAGGGTATATTTTGGCTTCGCCATAAAAAACTGCACCTTACTCAGTTGGGTGTCCAACTTTTGGGGTGCAGTCCAAAAAGCGGGCTTTTTTGTGGGCAATACTTAGTCAGAAGCAAATCTGATAAGGTGCCTATAATCGCCATTGTCGGCTTCTCTCAAAGCGAGAATGTATTCAGCGCGATGTGCATCTGGTGAAACGAGTTCGCCTGCTGATATCCCCCAGGGAAAGAACCCCCTTCCAAGCGCGCGACGAAGCACATCGCAAAATATCCGGGAATGCCTTCCATTCCCATTGGGAAAAGGGTGGATCCATACAATGTCTCTGTGAAGTCTCAGGCAGATTTCATCGGGTGGGTAAGTTTCGTTTTCAATCCAGAAAACTGCATTATCGAGAGTATCTCTGACACGCATTGAGATCATATAAGGTGGCGTATTCCCGATGTTTACTTCTCTGCGTCTGAGTTGACCCGCCCATTCCCACGTTTTATTGAACATGTTGCGGTGTAATCGAAGACAGAAATCGACAGTTAAGATCTGTATGTAACTCAGCTTCTGACGGCTGAGATGCGCTAATGCCTGCTGTATGTTCGTTTTTTCAAATTGATTCAGGTCTTCCCGGGTAAAGATGTAGTCGGGAATTAAACCGGCCAGATCGTCAGGGCTAAGTTCCGTTGCCCCTTCAGGAAGGCCATTATTGATGGTTTCGCTCATTTTTCATCCCAGAAATCCCGAGGCCATTTTTGTAATAGGTCGCTTTTAAGCTTGTCTTGTGTCGATTTTTGGAAAGCTGATGATGTGGGTTGCTGTTCCAGCGACATATGAATTTCAGTGTACTGATTAAGGAATCTCGCTTTTTTCTCGGCCTGCTGCTCTCTTAGTTCTTGCAACGTTCGCCCTTGCTTTGGCTGCAAAAAGTATACAAGCTCACAATCCAGGCCCTCAGCGATTTTTTCCAGTGTATTCAGCGTTAGCGACCCCTCAATTTCACCTTTTTCTATCAGCGAAATGCGCGACTGACTTAAACCACATCGTTCGGCAAGCGAGCGGGTGCTCATGCCCAGCGCGCTTCTGAGAAGTTGTATCCATCCTTTTTTTGGACGCTTGGCTTTGCGTCGAGGTTTCATTTCATTGAGAAGGTTGTCTACCTGTTTGATTTTTAATTCTTTATCCCACATAGAGAAACCTTTTAATTGCATATTTACAATAGATTTATTGATTTTCAATATTGAATATACAATCAAATTTGGATAAATCAATTGTATATATGAAATCATTTTAGAATTAATCGATTGTATATATACAATCGATCACAACAAAAAAGGCCAGTCAGCATCCCCCTGACTGGCCTTTTTATTCCAGAGTATGGCTTACCCTTTATGACTCGCCCACCAGCTCAGCAGTTGCAGGGTGGAAGAATAGTAATCGTCTTTCGGTGCCAGATTCGGGCTGATGGCGCCGGCGTTGGCCATGGTGAAATCGCGAATGGCTAACAGGCCCGGCGACATGTTGTAGCCCGCTTTGGTGCCGGTCATCACGTCAATCCAGGCCGGTGTCGCATCGCGTGGGGATTTCTGCCACCACAGAATGAACGGTGCCATCTGCGGGCTGCCCGGATGTGCCCAGCCGAGATACAGCGGGATACGTACCGCATCGTAACTGAAACGCGTCGGCCAGCGGCTGGCCGGTTTCAGGGTGCCATCGGCCTGCATATCCACCCAGTCGGTCGGCAGACGGAATTCACCAAACGCCATTTTACTGAGCATCGCTGTACTGCTTTCATCCAGATCTTTCCAGACTTTCAAATGGCTGTGAGCGTAAAACGCCTGCCAGGCCGGGAAGATGAAATAGGACGGATTGACGGTTACGTTGCTGGTCTGATTGAAACCTTTCACGCCCGGCAGCATCACTTTGTACCCGGCATAATCAATCACATTGTATTTGATCAGCGCCGTCTGCAATTTCTCCGAGGCTTTGGTGTAACGGCTGTCGTTCCACTTATCGCCCGCCAGCAGCAGTGCCCAGGCCATCAGCGTATCGCCATCAGAGGCATTGTTAGTATCCGCCACATGCGGGGTGCTGTTCGGGTCATAACGCCATGAGTACAGGCCGATATCTTTGCGATAAAGCGTGGTGTTCGCCCACTGCCAGAGTTTATCGAACGTCGCCTGATCGTCATTGAAGACCGCCAGCAACATGCTGAATCCCTGGCCTTCGGTGTGACTGACGTTTTTATTGGCGGTATCAATGATGCGCCCGTCCGGCATCAGAAAGCGGCTTTTATACGCTGACCAGCCAGAGTCCTGAGCCATTACGGCAGAGCTGAAAAACGCGAAAATAACGCCGAACCACAGCACAAGACTGTAGCGTCGAAATAACAACATAGGGATCCCTTACAAACCATTTTGATAACGGAAAACGAATGCGCCTTCCGGTGTGCTTTCCTGCCAGCGCAGCGGAACATAA
Source organism: Rahnella variigena (assembly GCF_003610915.1). Lineage (NCBI taxonomy): Bacteria > Pseudomonadati > Pseudomonadota > Gammaproteobacteria > Enterobacterales > Yersiniaceae > Rahnella > Rahnella variigena. Next base: position 603,727 of record NZ_NSDJ01000001.1, on the reverse strand, counting down.
GGCTGTCCGCCCTGTGACAACAACCACTCCGCATAAAGACCTTCAAACAGCGAGATCAGCGCGATGCGCCAAAGCTCGTCATCCTGACCCTGCGGTGAAACCGGCCAGGCAATGTGGACCAGCGCCAGCTGTTGCTGAGTGGCTTCCAGTTTCACCACGCCCCAGTCGAACCGGCTGAGAATATGATTGATATTGTCTTCCAGCTCGCCCAGTGTCGCAGAGGCGGGAAGCGGATGCTGACGCGCCAGATTATTGCCTATCAGCGTAAGAAAACGACGGCCATCCTCATCATCGGCGGAGGCCAGAATACCTGAAAATAGCACCTGCACCAGGCTTTGCCAGCCCGGTGTGGTATGGCGCTGGCGGTAATATTCCTGCGCGACCTGAGTATAGTTATTTTCTTGCATGGTTTTATTTCACCGCGATTAATTTTGACCCATCAGGTAACGGAAGTAGACCTGCGCTGTGCTTTCGTTGTAGTCACCGAAAGTATCGTAGCCAACCTGTCCGCCAATCTGCATGCTTTTGTTCAGATGATAATTGCCGCCCACGCCTGCATTCCAGCCGATGCCGTTCTGCGTTTTACCGCCATAATAGGCTTCGGTGCCGTAACCTTCTGCCACCAGATCTTCCAGCTGTTTCTGCAGTTCCGGATTATTCGGGAAGTAAGCGCTCTTATCCTGAGAGTAAGACTGATAACCCACAGCACCGGACAGTTTCAGATCCCAGTCGTCATACTTCTGGGTGTATTCCACCGGGAAGGAGACGCTGACATAGTTTTGCGGGCTGAAGTAACCACCCTGACCATAAGAGTAGTAGCTGAGGTTTTTGTCGAAGTTCATGTAACCGACGTTGATACCGGTTTTCAGCTCGCGATCGTCATAACGGTAAGGGCGGACATACAAACCGGCATTGGCGTTCACCGATGTGTTGCTCTTCACGTTATTACCCAGATAACTGTAGTAACCGCCTTCGGCATAGAAACCGGCGTCGCCATCGTCGTAGGACAGATTAATGCTGCCGCCGTTTTTGGTGACCTGACCCCATTCCTTGCCGCTGTAATTATCTTTGGTCCCGACGTAAGACAGAATACTGTCGGTGACGGCACGACGTTCAGCAGTCACGCGCAGGGTGGTGAAGTCGGTCAGTTTCGGTGCCCATTGCACACCACCGACCAGCGAGTTCAGATCCTGCCCGAGCGGCGTGCTGCCGATATCGGCTTTGTAGCTGTCACCGGTCAGTGCGGCGTTCACTTCCACGCCAGTTGCACTCTGATTTCCGGCGGATGGCGCGGCATACGTCGTCGGATCCGTGCCGGTAATGGTGTTGTACGCGACGCACTGATCGGACGTGGCATTGGCGGAAGTACAGTTGGTGCTGGAGTTCGCCGCAGCGGCCGCCTGCAATTTGGCAAAGGTGCTGTAGTTGGCGATATCCAGACCGGCCGCTGCGGCTGCGGCGGCCACATCTTTCTGCGCCGACTGCGCTGCTGCCAGTGCGCCCTGACCGAAACGTGCGTTGCCGGTGCCGGAAGGGCTGCCTGCGCTGAGAGAAACCGGTGTGACGCCGATACTCAGACGTGACGTATCAAACGGCACGAAGGCAAAGGTCATCGGCGCTTTGGCTTCGGTCAGCTGGCTGAGACCGCTTTCGCCGTCACGACCACGAATCGACATGTCGCCCTGCGCCCAGGTCGCGGTTTTGCCCTGCAAATCGTCGAGCATGTCGTCGATCTGTTTTTCGGTTGCATTACGTTGCGCCACTGCCGTCGGTTGTGCGGTGGCTGCCGGAATATTGCCCGGCGTGGAAATCTGATCAGACACCTGCCACGGCAACACGGTGCCGTAAGAGGATTGCGTTGCCGGACGTGAGGCCGACGTGCGCGTTGAGCGGTTGATGAACGGGTTGTCGCTGATCTGCAATCCGGCGACCTGTGCCGGACTGTCTGCACCTTCCAGTCCGATCATCTTGCCTTTGGCGGAACGCAGTAACGCCATGGCCTGCTGATGATCGCCCTGTGCTTCGGCAACGCGTGCTTCTAACAGCAGACGATCTGGCGTACGCGGCCCGGTCAGGCCTTCCGTCAGGGTTTTCGCCCGCTGGTTATCGCCTTCGCCCAGCGCCACGTTAATCGCACCCACGCGCGCATCCTGCGTCGGCGTGTCGTTGCTCATCAGATAGTTATAAACCTGACCCGCCTGTTTATTGAGTTTGCCTGACTGATACAGACGTGCCATCGCCAGCATCAGGTCGCGGTTTTGCGGATCGGCCTGCAGCGCGACGACCAGTTTGTCGTAAGCCGCCGCATACTGACCTTGCTCGCGCAGCTGGTCAGCCTGATTGATGACAAAGCCGTTACGCAGATTTGCCAGCGCAGTCGGTGACGTGCCGGACTGAATCTGCGGATTTTGCAGGAAGGCTTGCGCCTCATTGCTCAGACCAGCCTGATTGAGCACGGTCACCTGATCGGCATAATCACCGGCATTACCCTTAACACCCTGACGCATATTCTGGCGCACCAGCTGCACCGCCAGCGGAAGCTGTCCCGCTGCCGCCAGATTTTTCGCCAGCGAACCGACATCCGCCGGTGCGCTCGGTGGATTTTGTGCCAGTGCGCGCAGCGTATTCGAGGCTGCCGCAGTATTGCCCTGTTGCAGATAATTTTCGGCATCCGCCATCTGCGCATTGTAGTTGGCGCGCTGCGCCAGTTCACGCATACCCTGATTCTGACTGCTGCGCGGAATGCGCGAGAGCAGAGCGTTGGCGGTGGACCAGTTTTTGGTTTCGGAAGCAAAAAGTGCCGCGGCGTACAAATCAGCGGAAGACGCGCCCGGACGTGAAGACGGCGCCATAATGGCCTGCGCCTGCGCGGTCTGGCCTTGCGATTGCAGGATGCGTGCCATATCCAGTTTTACCCACACGTTCGACGGCTGACGTTCCTGCGCCTGCTGCAGAATATTCAGTGCGCGCTGCGGATCGTTGTTCGCCACCGCCTGCGCGGCCTGACGACGCAATGGTTCGATGACATCCGCCACGGCCGGCGGGTTCATCTTGGCCTGTAGTCCGGCTGGCAGAGTTTTCAGAACCTGATTAGCTTCGGCGGTTTTGTTTTGCTGACGCAGCACATAATACAATCCGGCGCGGGCATCGGCGTTATCGCCCAGCGCGCTGTATTGCTGCTCAGCGCCGGGAAGATCCCCTTTGCGGCGCAGAATATCCGCACGTAACAAACTGGCAGACTGGCCTTTCTCGCCACCCACCTGCGTCAGCGGAGTGACCGCCGCCAGCGCAGCGTCGTAACTGCCGGAACCCGCAGCGTCTTTGGCTTTAGCTAATTGCGCATAAAACGCCGAATCCTGCGCCTGATTGCTCAGTTGCGCGCTGTTCGGACCGCCCTGCGCGGCGGCTTTGCTCAGATATTGCGACGCTTCTTCAAAATTGCCGCTGCGCTGGGCGATATACCCCAGACCGGCCAGTGCATCGGCGTCGTTCGGGTTATCGGCCAGTACGCTTTCGAATTTGGATTTAGCGCTGGTGACGTCGCCGCTGTTCAGCGCAGTAAAGCCCTGACCTTTCGCTGCGCCGCCAATGTTTTTCTGGAAATAGGCCATCACGCCGGTGTCATTGGGATGACGCGCCTGATAACCCTGATACAAATCACGGTCACCTTCCTGCGGTGCCATCCACAGCAGCGCCTGACGTAATGAGCGGTCCGCTTCGGTGCTGGAACCGGCCATGGTGCTCAGCAGTTTAATGCCGTCGCGACGGGTGGATTCCTGATAAGTCAGCACTTTGCCCAGACCGAGACGTGCCTGCGTATCGTCCGGACGGGAGGCGATGCGCTGTTGTAATCCGGCAATGGCCTGCGGCTGGAGCGATTTATCGCCTGCCATGGTCAGATAATATTCGGTTGCCAGACTGTCGAGCGGCTGGTTACCGTTAAAAATGGTGCGGTACGCCGATAATGCGCCGCTGACGTTCCCTTGTGCCGCCATCTGACGGGCAGAAGCCAGCTGAGCGGGGGGAATCGACTGCATCGCTTTGGCGCTGTTTAGCGACGCCAGACGTGGATCGTCAGGCGAGACGGCAGACAGTTTTTCACGCCACTGATTAGCCGACGTTTTATCGCCACTTTGCATGGAATACAGCGACATCAAATACATCGCCTGCGCATTGTCCGGCTCCACCAGCAGCACTTTCTGCAAGGCGTCTTTAGCCAGATCATCATGCGCGCGCTCGTGCCAGTAAGCGGCCTGATCAAACAGGGCTTTCATGGCCGGATTGGTGGTGTCCGCTGCAAATGTAGCGGCGCTAAAACTCGCGACTCCGGCCATCCCTACCAGATAAATAGCCCTGATCACCGCCAGGGACAGTTTATGTTTTTTCATTTTCCAGCTCCGGTAATCGCCAGAGGGTCGCCTGAAACACAGGCGACTTTGATTGTTTTTGTTATACAGCCGATGCTTTTCATTTCTGACCCAGACGTTTAGCCGCATGACGACGCAGGACCACGAACAGGCTCAGGCCAATCACCAGCGAAACCAGGGTAGCGATCAGCGACAGGATCACGATATGTGTGCTGGCGTACCAGAGCACCATCATGTACCACGGCATTTGTCCGGTCGGGAATTGCTGGCCAACGGAGAAACTGCGGATGCCATTTTCATCGGTAATGATCGCCAGATCACCGCGCACGTTGGCGTTAATTTTTGGCGATTTCAGATCGTTATGGATTTTCAGTAACTGCTGATCGTCTGTACCGGTCGCGACCACCACCACGTGATCGTTAGACCAGCGCGAGCGGTAACTGACGAAGCCGCGCCATGCGCCGGTCGAGGACAGATACCGGTCGGCATCCACCGGCTGGCGGTACCAGTCACCGGTCAGCCAGGCCACGAGACGCTGGACTTCGGTGGGCGTTTTTACGCCCATCGCACCGGCATTGATGCTAAACGGCGAGTCAGCCAGCAACTGCTGATTGAACGGCGTATCGCCAAGCGTAGTGACGGCCAGAATATCGCGGTCAAACAGCGGGTTATTCTGTTCGTCGCCCTTCAGACCAAAGGCCACCTGAACGTGGTTCACCGGCACACCGGTGGCTTTACCGGCGCGTGAGGCCAGGTTCAGCAGGGTATGGATTTCATCCGCCGTCGGCGTTTGCGGCAACAGCATCAGTGTGTCGGAGAAATCAGCCAGTTTGGAATACGGATAAGAGGCGCCTACGAAATACGACAGGTTCGGCAACTGGGCGAAGTGATAGCTTCCGCTCAGATCGATGAAGGATTTCGGGTCGATACGGCTCTTGATGTTATCGCTGGTCAGAATGCTGCACGGCGCATCTTTTTTCGGCTTGATGTCGAAATAAAATTGCAGCTGGTTATCGCCGTAAATCAGGTACGGCGCGAGCTGGATGGTGTAGCGTTCCTGACGGCTGTCACCGCCCAGACGACGCCAGAGGTTCTCGATCAGTCCGACTTTGTTCACTGTCAGGCTGCGCAGATAATTGCTGTTGATGGAGACATTCAGCCTCGAGCTGTCTTCATCAATCCAGTTTTCGGTCGGGAAGCGGTAATCAATGCGCACCGGAATATTGTGACCATCCCACATGAACAAGTCCGGCGCAGCGCGGAATGCCACCTGAATACCGTCGTGATAAATCCCGTTAGAAATCAGTGAATCCTGATCTTTACCCGCCAGTTCACCCAGCGTGACCGGCCGTGAGGTATCAATCCAGCGCGGCGCGTCATACGGTTTGCTCGCAGGAATGGTTTGCTGCGCGACATCCAGATGATCGACGCTATTCGGCATACCGCCGCTGATCAGGCGATACGCGGCCTGACGCAGTTCGTTGTCGTCATTGCCCAGCACCAGCAGCAGTTTGTAGACCGGATTAATCGGGTTATCGATGATCTGAATCGATGCGCCGTTGCTCGCCGGCAAGGTCAGCGAACCGATTTTATCCCCCGGCTTGCCGAACAGTATGCCGTTCTGATCCGGCAAATCGTTCAGGATGACCGGGAAATCGACGCTGCGATAATCGGACAACATGCCGAGATAAGAAGAGACCATCGCCGCTGCGCTGACATCTCCGGGTTTCATCGACGACGTGAAGCCCATGGTGATTTTGGACTCCTGCATTTGCAGGCCATCAAAGAACGGACGCGGGAAGTTACCCAGATTGCGGCCGATATTGAGCTGCTGACCTTCCAGACCAATGCTGGTGGTCGGCAAAATCGTGACCCAGTATTTATCCGACTGATCTTTCTCGCAGGTCATGGTGTTGCTGTCATGCACGCGGAAGCTCAGGTTATTGCTGGACACCACCATCGCAGACGGGATATCCAGATCGTAAACATCGCCGCCGTTACTGCTTTGATTCAGTGGCAGATTACCCAGCGGCTGACCGTTGAGCATCAGCTCGAGCGTGGTATCGCGGGCAATCAGCGCCGGAGAAATTTTCAGCGCCAGCGAAAGATGCGCGTTGGTCACCACTTCGTCCGCCGGCAGGGTGAAGAGAATGCCCGACTGTAACTGGCCGCCGCTGAGCGTCAGCCCGTTTGGCTGTCCCATTTCCGCCACGGTAATATTACTGGTGACCGGCTGAACCAGCGGGATCACCGGTGCCGGCGCGGCGGCCGGATCGGTAACCGGAGTCACAGGCGCAGACAGTGAGCTGCTGTTATTCACCGGCGTGGTATCGGCCTGCGGGGCGTCAGCAGCCGGAGCAGAATCTGCCGGTGCCGCATTGCTGGCGGGCGTTGTGTTGTCTTCCGGCATCGGTGTGACCGGCGGCAGCCACGATGGCGCAGCGGGCAAACTGGTGGCAGGATCCACCGCCGGAGCTGGCGTTTCTTCCGCCTGCGTGAACGGCAGGCTGCTGAACGTCAGCAACAGGCCGGTAGTGATTTTCCTGAGCAGGGACGCCCCCGGCACAGCAGAGAAACGGCGCTTTACGGTCGGTTCAGGTAGTCGGTTCATGCTGCTTCACTCTTGCTGGCGGCGTCAGCGGGTTTATCTTTAGCACGGCGTTCTTTCCACGTGTTGTAGAACAATTCGAACACGCAACGGATGATGCTGAGCAGTGATTTGAACGGGTTATCCTGCGGGTATTCTTCCCCAATCCAGGCGTCGGCTCTGCATAACACCACGCGTACCAGTTCACGGCGTTTTGAGAGCGGCAGGTTTTCAAATTGCAGACGAATGCGCTCTTTGTTGCCGCTGACCTGGCTGACCGGGAAGCTCTCGGCGCCGGATGACAGCTGGATTTCCACTTCTTCAATTTCTTCTTCGAGATAACGCACATCCGGCGTCACCAGCTGCACGCCACCCATCGACATATCGATCGTAGTGGTGCGCAGTGAAATCCCGTTGGCGTAATGAATAATCGCCGGGATCGCCACATCAACACGGATGGTTTTACGCACCTGACGCGTCTCTTTCGCCACTGCAATTGCCGCCAGCAGGATCAGCACGCTAAAGCTGCCCCACGCCACATTAAGCGCGATAACGCTGGGATCAATGGCAAAGTAATCGTGGAAGATGGCGCGCACTATTCCGTAACCGATACCGATAAACATCAGGATCGCGACAATCAGATGCGGCTTCACAATGTTGAAGTCAAAGAAGCCGACGTCGAGCAAACCGCCTTTGTCCGTCACGTTGAACTTGCCGCGTTTTGGCGCGAGCAGGGTCACAATCGTTGGCAGGATCAGGTGGAACGCCATGACGGTTTCATAAATTTCCCCCCAGAAGGTGTAACGGAAACGGCCATTCATGCGGGAGTTGATGTACAGCGACATCACCAGGTGCGGCAGCGCGTAAGCGAAAATCAGGCTGGCGGACGAGGAAATAATGTTCAGATTAAACAGCAGGAACGCCAGCGGAGCGGTCAGGAAGACCACGCGTGGCAGGCCAAACTGGAAGTGCAGCATGGCGTTCAGGTAGCACAGACGTTGCTGCCATTTCAGACCACGGCCAAGCAGCGGATTATCGACGCGGAAAATCTGCGTCATGCCGCGCGCCCAGCGTGTACGCTGAATAACGTGCAGGCCAAGACGCTCTGTCGCCAGACCGGCGGCCAGCGGGATATCCAGAAACGCGGTATTCCAGCCACGACGCTGCATTTTCAGCGCGGAGTGGGCATCTTCGGTGACGGTTTCAACGGCAAAGCCGCCGACTTCTTCCAGCGCCACGCGGCGGATAACCGCACAGGAGCCACAGAAGAACGTCGCGTTCCAGTTGTCATTCCCCTGCTGAACCGGACCGTAGAACAGCGCACCTTCGTTGGGCATGGTGCGGCCAGCAGAAAGATTTCGTTCGAACGGGTCGGGCGAATAGAAATAGTGAGGCGTCTGGATCAGCGCCAGACGCGGATCTTTCAGGAAGCTGCCGACGGTGGCCTGTAAAAAGGCGCGGGTCGCCACGTGGTCGCAGTCGAACACGCAAATCAACTCGCCCTTAGTGAGTTTCATCGCATGGTTAAGGTTACCGGCTTTGGCGTGGGAGTTATCATTACGGGTGATATATCCCACGCCGGCGTCCGCTGAGAACACCGCAAATTCGTCGCGCTTACCGTCATCCAGCACGTAAATTTTGATTTTATCTTTCGGATAATCGATGCACTGCGCCGCCAGAACGGTATCGCGAACCACGTCGAGGCTTTCGTTATAGGAAGGAATATACACGTCGACGGTTGGCCATAAACTGATGTCATCCGGTAAAGGTTCGATGGTGCGTTTTAATGGCCAGGTGGTTTGCAGATAACCCAGCAATAAAATCAGCCAGACATACAGTTCGGCAAGGAATAAACCGATCCCTAAAATAGCTTCAATTGTGGAATTAAAATGCAGTGTTTCTGTGGCGCGCCAGTAAATATAACGCGTCGACATGATGATAGACATGATCACCATGACCACACTAATGCGGCGGCTTTTACTGATGCCGAGCAGGAATAATAGCCCGATGCTGATCAGGCCAAAAATGTACTGCTTCTGGCTGCCCATCGGCGTGATGATGATGACTGCTGCCACCGGCAGCAGCAGAAGAACAAGCAGGGAAAACAGGAATTTATTCATCGCTTTGGGGTCGCTGTTATCGGTGATAGTTAATAACTGCCAGATTTAGGCGCGGCGTGTAATTCACCATCACCGACTTTAATCCCTAAGATGGCGGCGACTTTTTTGCTGATCAGTTCAATATCAAATGCCGAAGCGGATACCGGACTAAAATCAATAATAGAGCGCTGCGAGGCATTCGCCTCTGGCACGCATTCATCCCTGTGGATTGTGCCCAATAATCTTTCATTTAAACGCTGTTCGAAAAATTGTGTGACATCGCGACTTAATGTACGACGGGTGTCACTTTGATTGACGACATAATATTCACCCTTCTTATTATTAAGCGGGGTGCCAATTAATTTATTCTTTTCCATTAACGGCAATAAAGATAATGACGCGGTATCGGCAAGCATGACCACAATATGTAAATCCGCAATAGCCTGAACCGCTTTTAATGCCGGACTTGGACCCGGAGGGAAATCAGCAATAATAATTAAACCCGGATAATTCAGGACGGTATTTAATCCGCGCTGTAAAAAATGCGGATCGGTGGCCAGCTGGTGCTCAAATTCAAGACGCTGGTCTTCGTTGACTTCGCCATAAGGTAATACAAACGTATTTGAACCCGCCTTGAGAATAAACTGGCTCCAGTCGGATTCGTTACCCGAACCTGCCACAAAGCCGCGGGTATCGGAAATAGGCACACCGAAATGAAGGCGAAGGGCGTTCTGCACATCAAAATCAATAACCAGCACTTTGCTGCCACTGCGGGCGAGCGAATAGGCCAGGTTGGAGGCCACCGTGGTTTTTCCTACCCCACCTTTCGGTGAACAAACGCAAACTAACGGCATGAGGCAATCATCTCTAACAAGGGTTGAAGCGGGGTGTCGCGATGTAAATAAGCGCTGGCAGGCTGCGGAGCCCGCTGTTTAAACATCTGTTTAAAGCGCTGGTTAGCATCAGCTGACGCCGGGGGCGCGGAGACCACTGGCGCTGTGCTGCGCACAGGCGCAGGGCTGTAAGCGGGCGCTGAAGGTTGTACCGGCGGCTGGTGATAAAGCGTCGCGGCGGGTTGTTGTACTGGCTGAAGCACCTGCGCGGGTTGAACCGGATTCGGTGCGGGTTGTTTTGGCGCTTCAGGCATGGCTTTACGCAGCGAATCAAGCAAACCCGACCCGCTGTCAGGAATAACAGACTGTGCGTGCAATGTTGGTGCCGGATGAACAGGCTGATGCTGTGCGGACTGAACCGCTGCTGGCACAGGTGTTGCAGCAGCAGGAGGCAGCGTTTCACGCAGCGCATCCAGCAAGCCAAATCCGGCAGCCGGAGGAGCCACTTCAGAAGACATTGGCGCGTGTGCAACGGGGGGTTGCGTTATCTGGCGGTTATCCTGGTGTTCATTCACAGGCCGGGCGGCAGATAGCGAAAATTCATCCGCAGAAATAGACTGAGGGGTGGGTTGCGTCGAACGGCCATTATCGAGAGGACCGGCAGGATCTTCACTGGCGGAAACTTGTTTAATTAACGTCCACTGATTCATTGAACCGGTAATGGATTCACCCGTTGATTTTTCATTAAGCTCTTTATAATCAAGCTTTTCCAACTTCGTCTTATCCATAAAACGTTTAATATCGTCATATTTATTCATAAATCCCGCCCGGTAGGATTATATATATCGGTGTTTTCTGGACGTCAAAACGACCGTGAATGGTCGTTAACAAAGAGTGTGAAAAGTTTAATTTTTTTAAAGTTTTTAGTGGGAATGAGACTCGTCTTAATATATCAGTTCTTTTACAGCATAGAGCAGTTTTTACAAAAAATAGGAATTTCCCGCATAAAAACGAGGGTGACATAACTGGCTGTCTCGAAAAGGTTTTTGGTGTTATTTTACTGCTTGTTTGTCTTAAGTTAGTTGAAAAGCTTATCTTTATTGTGATGTATAGCGCATAAACTTCATCAGTGTTGCTGAACCCTGGATGTTCTGGCTGCGGGGGTATCCGGTTATGCTTCGTAATGTATGTTTTTCGTAAGTTAATTATCTTAACGGATAATTAGTTTAGAAATTTTTTGGCAAACATGTTGTTTTTTATAGCCAAAATATTGACTCAGACCTCGTAAAAACGCGTTATAAGGTATACTGCGCAGAAGTACCGTTCCTGTTAAGGTGAGCGGGTCAAAACGTGTCTGCGGTTAATGGAGAATAAAGTTGCGGGTCAGGCGTTCATTAACGATCAAACAGATGGCAGCGGTTTCAGGCATCGCTGCGTTCACTATCTGTATCTTTATCGTCATCCAGCTGTTTCACTTTGTACAGCAGCGGAGGGATGATTACGCCCAGCAACTTGAAAATATTGCACATTCTGTCCGTGAGCCCCTGTCGCAGGCAGTACTGGATGTCGATCTGTCAGAAACGCAGGATATCCTTAACACGCTGCAACCGGTGGGCATTCTGAGCCGTGCCGATGTGGTGATGCCGAACCAAATCGCGGCGCTGCATACGCATTTCCCACCTGGCCGCCCGGTGCCGCAATGGGTTACCCGCGGTTTTAATTTACCGGTGACCATTTCAGTTCCTCTCTATTCTGCTGCTGCCAGCCCAAAATCGCCCAAGCCGCTGGCATTTCTGGTGCTCCAGGCTGATTCCTACCGTATGTATCAGTTCATTATCAGCGCGCTGTCGACCATGCTGACCACTTATCTGCTGCTGGCGCTGATCCTGACAATTTCCGTGAGCTGGATTGTCAACCGCCTGATCGTTAAACCGCTGCGTACGATTGCCCGCGAGCTGGAATCCCTGCCGGAAAGCGAAGTGCCTTCTCACCAGCTGACGCTGCCGCAGCGCCATGAAGACGACGAAATCGGCATGCTGGTGCGCAGCTACAACCGCAATCAGCAACAACGGGAAAAGTTACCGCAAAAGAGTGATGACGTGTCGCTGTGTTCCGGAAGCAGCCTGAATAATGAAGAACAATTCATTCAGCGCCTGCAACAGCGGCTCAGTTCAGCGGAGCCTGAGAAAGGTTTCCACCTGCTGCTGATCGGCATCGAAAGCCTGCGTGATGACGGCCATGTCGATTGCCCGCTGATATCTTCCATTATGGATGTGCTGCCGGAAAACTGTCTGATGGCGCGTCTGAGTTACAACGAATTTGCCCTGCTGGCGGGAGACATTGCGCGTCCCTTTATGGCGATGCGTCTGGCACGACAAATCATGGAGCGCATCAATGCGCCACAGGAAAGTGATGCCGGCAATATGTCGCTGCATCCGACGGGCAGTATCGGTATCGTCCAGCACACAGGCGAATTCCCGGTGACGGCGCAGCAGATGATGTCTAACGCGCGTGCCGCCAGATTGTCCGCTTATCAGCAGGGTAAGAATCAGATCCTGTTCTTCGAGCCTGAGCTGACCGAAAAGATTCAGAAACGCTTATTGCAGGAAAACGATATTCTGCACGCCATGGAGCAAAGCGATTTCACGCTGTTTATCCAGCCGCAGATGAATATGAAAACCGGTGCAGTGGTCGGCGCGGAAGCCTTGCTGCGGCGTAAAATGCCCGACGGCAGTTACGGGCTGGAAAGTGATTTCATCGTGCTGGCCGAAGAAATTGGTGTGATGAGCCTGCTGGGTTACAAGATTCTCGAACTCGGTTGCCAGATCCTGGCGGACTGGCAGCAGCGCGGCATTACATTGCCCTTGTCGGTCAACCTTTCCGGCGTGCAGGTGCAGCAGCGTAATTTCCTGCCGGAACTGCGCAGCCTCCTGAGCCGTTACAAAATCAATCCGGGGCAACTGGTTCTGGAAATTACGGAAACGGCGCGGATTGAAGATTTAGATCGCGCACTGGTGCTGCTGAGTGAATTACGCGCAGCAGGCGTATCGATTGAACTGGATGATTTTGGCCTGGGCTATTCAGGTCTTGAATATCTCAACCGCCTGCGTTCGCTGCCGATTGATGTCATCAAAATCGACCGCAGCTTTGTCAGCGTGTTGCCTGAGGACGAAGTGATGGTGAACATTGTGGCGTCCATTGGACGTGCAATGAATATCCAGCTGGTCGCCGAAGGGGTTGAAACCGAGGAGCAGCGTTTGTGGTTGCTGAACGAGAATATTCACCTCGGACAGGGGTATTTATTCTCCCCGCCGCTTTCCAAAAAAGAATTTGAACGCAAATTCTGCCAGCCTTCCTGAACGCTCTGAAGGGCAGGAAACCCCTTCCTGCCGGCACTTTTTCTGACTCTCTTTGATTTCTTTACTTACTTAAATCTGAGCTGAATGGTTTCCGCTCTGGTTTTTCATGAGTCGTCATTGCGCAGAGAAACGAAATATTTCCATCATGTTGTGTTGATGTTACTTCAATGCACTCGCCTCATTATCTTTGATCTTAAAAAACCAAGGGCGATGCACTCACTTCAGGATGGGTATTCATGAAAAAATCACTCTTCAAGAGTCTGTATTTTCAGGTTCTTTTAGCAATTACTGTGGGCGTGCTGCTGGGGCATTTCTATCCGGACATCGGCGCGCAAATGAAACCGTTAGGTGATGGTTTTGTTAAGTTAATCAAAATGATCATTGCGCCTGTTATCTTCTGTACCGTCGTTACCGGCATCGCAGGCATGGAAAGCATGAAAGCGGTGGGGCGCACAGGCGCCATCGCGCTGCTCTATTTTGAAATTGTGAGTACTCTGGCACTGATCATCGGGCTGGTGATCGTCAACATCGTACAACCGGGTGCCGGGATGAACGTCGATCCGGCAGCGCTGGACGCCAAAGCCGTCGCGGTTTACGCCGAGCAGGCACAAAGTCAGGGCATCATTCCTTTCCTGCTCGATGTGATCCCTTCAAGCGTGATTGGTGCGTTCGCCAGCGGTAATATTCTGCAGGTGCTGCTGTTTGCAGTGCTGTTTGGATTTGCGCTGCATCGCATGGGTCACAAAGGTCAGCTGATTTTCAATGTGATTGAAAGCTTCTCAGGGGTCATTTTCGGCATCATTAACATGATCATGCGCCTGGCACCTTTAGGTGCTTTCGGGGCGATGGCGTTCACTATCGGTAAATACGGTGTCGGTTCTCTGGTCCAGCTCGGTCAGCTGATCCTGTGCTTCTACCTGACCTGTATTCTGTTCGTGGTGGTGGTGCTCGGGCTTATCGCACGCTTCACCGGTTTCAGCATCTTCAAATTTGTGAATTACATTAAAGAAGAATTGCTGATCGTTCTCGGCACCTCGTCTTCTGAATCCGCACTTCCGCGTATGCTGGATAAAATGGAGCGTCTGGGCTGCAAAAAGTCCGTGGTCGGCCTGGTTATCCCGACGGGTTATTCCTTCAATCTGGACGGCACCTCGATTTATCTGACCATGGCGGCGGTCTTTATCGCTCAGGCCACCAATACCCATATGGATATCTGGCATCAGATCACCCTGATTGTGGTACTGCTGTTGTCTTCAAAAGGCGCGGCGGGCGTGACCGGCAGTGGCTTCATCGTACTGGCGGCAACATTGTCGGCGGTAGGGCACTTACCGGTGGCAGGGCTGGCGCTGATTCTGGGCATTGACCGCTTTATGTCTGAAGCGCGTGCGCTCACCAATCTGGTGGGTAACGGCGTAGCGACTATCGTGGTGGCAAAATGGTGTGATCAGCTCGATGAAGGGCAATTGAAAGCGACATTGAATGGCCAGAAAGGTCTGACAGAGGCTGAGAAGTCTGCTTCAGGTTTTTGAATGATGGCCTGATGATGGAAGAAAATAGCGTTAAACGTTTATAAAAACGCATTTATTTAGCCTCAAATTCCCCTAATATCCACCGGTTGCTTGATGTAACCGGTGGATTATCTTCATAATATGTCTCCAGAACGCCACCTCCGGCTATTATTCCCAGAATATTTTTGGCGGCTGCGCGACTTTGCAGGAAAAGCGCGGTCTAACGAAGGACTGTATTTTTCGTCCTTAAACTTACGCATTCAGTTCCTGTGGGCGAGTCAACTGACACCGGCAGGACAGCAAATTTAAAATTAGATTGTCATTACGTAGGGGTTCACATGCAGGGCACCAAAATCCGTTTACTCATTGGTGGATTGTTGCTGGCAGCAGCCGCAAGTCATGTGCAAGCTGAAGCATTACAACCTGATCCTGCCTGGCAGCAGGGGAAGCTGGACAATGGATTTACCTGGCAGTTGCTGACGACGCCGCAACGCCCGAGTGATCGTATCGAATTACGCCTGGTGGTTCGCACCGGCTCGCTGGCAGAATCTGCCCAGCAATCGGGCTATGCCCATTTCCTTCCGCGTCTGGCACTGATGCACAGCGAAGGATTCAGCACGTCTCAGTTACAGTCTTTATGGCAGCAAGGTATCAATCCGCAGCGCCCGCTGCCGCCGGCTGTCAGTTCTTATGACTTCACTGTGTATAATCTGAGTCTGCCAAATAACCGTCCTGATCTGATGAAGGATGCGCTGAACTGGCTGGCGAATACCGCCGGTAAAATCTCTGTGACGCCTGAGCTGGTGAGTGCCGCGCGTCAGGAATCTCAGGATCCGGTGGGCTCTTTACCACAAAATACGCAGGACGCCTGGTGGCGCGCGCGTATGGCCGGTTCGACCCTGGTCGGGCACAGTCCTGATCAGTTGCCGACAAAACCCATCAATATCGAAGCCTTAACCCGATTTTATCATCAGTGGTATACCCCTGATGCGATGACGTTGTTTGTGGTTGGGAATGTGGATAGTCGTGGTCTTAGCGAACAAATCAACCGGACTTTCTCTGTTCTGAAAGGCAGCCGTCAGACACCACAAACCTTGCCGACACTCTCTGAAGTCACGACCAAATCGATGAGCGTGATGGATGAAAATCTGACTCAGGATCGTCTCTCATTAATGTGGGATAACGCCTGGCAGCCGATTCAGGATTCACAGGCGCTTTCCGCGTACTGGCGCAGTGATTTAGCCCGTGAGGCGCTGTTCTGGCATTTGCAGGAAGCCCTGAAAACTGCTTTCGAAAATAAGAAAGATGCCACCACACCGGGCCCGTCCCTGGGCTTTGACTGCAACGTGCAGTATCAGCGCGCCCAATGTGCCATCCGTATCGACGCCTCACAGGCGAAGCTTGCCGAGCTGTTTAAGCGTTTGTCCGAAGAGTTGCTGGTGGTGCGTGATAAAGGTATTTCGCAGTCTGAATTTGATGCGCTGATTGCGCAAAAGAACGATCAGCTGAGCAAGCTTTTCGCCACCTACGCCCGTACCGACACCGATGTGCTGATGAGCCAGCGTTTGCGTTCGCAGCAGAACGGCGTCGTGGATATCGCACCGGAACAGTACCAGCAATTGCGTCAGCAGTTCCTTACCACGCTGACGTTGCCGGTGCTGAATCAGGAGCTGAAACAGCAGCTTTCCCGCGAACCCGCCATGCTGATTGCACAACCGAAAGGCGAGTCTGAACTGAATGCAGCTGAACTGCGGGCGGTGTATGACAAAGTGATGGCACCGGTGGAGAGCGCTCCGGCAGCGGGTGATGTGCCGGCGGCATCGGCGGCGACGCAATAAAGATCTCGATCGGCTCCCTCCCCTGCGAAGGGGAGGGTTGGGGTGGGGTATTAAGGTCTACATCAAAAAATTTAAGTGTGCTTTAGCAAAGAGTTAGTCATTAAAACCCCCTCCCAGCCTCCCCCTTCGCAGGGGGAGGAGTAAAAACCAAAGCCCAATTCGGCCCGCCCGGAGTAAAGAAAACCGTTATACCCGCCCCGGCATAAACTCCATCGGGATGATCGCCCCGCGATGCTGAATCACGGTGCTCGCTGTCTCATGCCCGCGCACTGCCGCTTCCACCGCGCTTCCACCGGTGAGCCTCACTGCTAAATACCCGGCGCTGAAGGAATCCCCTGCGGCGGTCGTATCGATCACTTTCTCTTTCGGCAATTTCACTGCAGGCACATCGTGCTGCTCGCCTTCGGCGCTGGACACGATGCAGCTTTCGGCTCCGCGTTTTACCACCACTTCGCTGACACCCAGCGCGTGGGTGCGTGCGATCACTTCCTCATACGGCTTCTGACCCCACAACATGTCTTCATCGTCGAGCGTCAGGAAAGCGATATCCGTGCAGGAAAGCATTGCGTTATACGCGGCCTGCGTCTGTTCTTTGCTGGCCCACAGGCGCGGACGATAGTTGTTGTCGAAAATGACTTTGCCACCGCGTGAACGGCAGGCTTTCAGCAGGGTCATCAGACGGTCACGGCTTTCATCGTTAAGGATCGCCAGACTGATGCCGCTCAGGTACAGATAATCGAATTCTGCCAGCTTCTGACAAATCTCTTCGGATTGCGGGCTGTCGAGCCAGTAGCGCGCGGCGGCATCATTGCGCCAGTAATAGAACGTGCGCTCGCCGGTGTCGTCGGTTTCAATCACATACAAGCCAGGCAGTTTGTTTTCCAGACGCTGAGTCAGATCTGTGTTCACGCCTTCCTGCTGCCACGCCTGCAACATCTCATTGCTGAAACTGTCGGTGCCGAGCGCGGTCACGTAATGCACGTTCAGCGCATCAGGGGAAACCTGACGGGAAATATAAACAGACGTATTCAGCGTGTCGCCACCAAAACCGCGGTGGAGGGCATCGCCTTTCTGAGATAATTCGATCATGCATTCGCCGATTACGGCAATGTTTTTGCGGGTCATTGTACCTGGCCTATGTCTGAAGCATTAAAACGAAAGGAAAGAAAAGATCGTCATTATTGCGCTCTAGTCTCTTCATAAGAATGCGGTCAGTCAAATAAATTAAAACGAGGTTTTATTTTTTTCTGCAGGAGGTAAAAAAACGCAGGAAAATCTGAGAAAAAGTGGAAGCAGCGGCACTTCCACCTGCGGGCGTTACTGACTTTCGTTGCGCAATTCAGTCACCGGACGGCCACCCAGACCCCAGTTATCTGTGTCGACCTCATCAATAATGACGAAAGTGCTGGCCGGGTTTTTACCCAGCGTATCCACCAGCAACTGCGTCACACCGGCAATCAGGGCTTTCTTCTGTTCTGCCGTCGCGCCCTCACGGGTGATTTTGATATTGACGTAAGGCATTGCTCTCTCCGGATTGTGAATAAGACGTTAGTGAAATGTTTCATCCATCCCAATGTAGAGCCTGCTGAAAGGAACTTCCAGCCCGGTTTTCGGGTTTTTTATGCGCAAATCATGC
The DNA here is from genome assembly GCF_003610915.1 of Rahnella variigena. Taxonomy (NCBI): domain Bacteria; kingdom Pseudomonadati; phylum Pseudomonadota; class Gammaproteobacteria; order Enterobacterales; family Yersiniaceae; genus Rahnella; species Rahnella variigena. Next base: position 585,500 of record NZ_NSDJ01000001.1, on the reverse strand, counting down.
AGAGAAATGCGGAGTGATTAAAGTTTCCCCGCGCTACGCCGATAGATAACTCTACTAATGAAAGCCAGGAAACCGGGCTACTTTGCCGCCATGAAACGACGTGCTTCGCTGAAGTCCGGTCTGTTCACATGGACGCCATTGTCGTCACGCAACACATGTTGCCGCATGTCCCCTGATGATCTGATTCTTATTCATGACGGCAGAAAAATATGATAACTAAGATGATGTTAGGGCTGATTACGCCTTCTTTTACCGCGATTGAACGCGTAAAAGCACAGTCTTACTGGCGTCAGTGTCAGAGAGTGTACCGTTTTCAGCCTATTTATCGCACGACAGGAAAGCTGTTGGGGATTGAATTACTGACCGGGGTTTTCCACCCGGCGGATCCGCACAAATTCATTTCACCTGAAGAATATTTTGTTGCGATAGCCGTGGGCAAACGTCTGCAAATCGTGCAGGAGCAGCTCGACCTGTTACAGCGCTGGCAAAGTCTGTTCATCGACCATGAATTACTGGCTTCTATCAACGTCGATGGTCAGGTGCTGGAAATGCTGCAATCTGACACCGCGCTGCGCGCGCAAATCAGCGCGATGCCTTACGTACGTTTTGAACTGGTCGAAAGCGCTGAACATGCACTGAGTATTCCGTTGTCGCAAATCGAGCAATCTGACCGTTTATGGCTCGACGATTTTGGTCAGGGGATCGCAAACTTTTCTTCTTTCACCACCTGGCATTACGAATACATCAAAATCGCCCGCGATTTGTTTATTCTTTTGGGACAGAGCGAAGAAGGCTCGCGCCTGTTTTATACGCTGGTGACGCTGATGAACCGCTACAGCAAAGGCGTGATCATTGAAGGGGTCGAAACAGCCTCGGAATGGGCGATGGTGTGTAATTCGGATGCGCTCGCCGCTCAGGGCTATTATCTGGCGCGTCCTGCGACGTTCGACAATCTTGATAACCTGCCAATACATTTCAAAGGATAATGGATCACACCTTACCCGCTGAGGCGAAGTCTCAAATTGCCCGGTGCGTAGAGGTGGTGTGATTCATTGTTATTCTGTTGATTTAAATGCTTTTAAAGTTACATCTCCTGCCTCGTTTTTCTTCTTTTTCACACGCCGGTTCCGGCAAATTGCGACAAATTCAACTATGGTTAAACACTGGGATTCGTTAACTGTCTGAAAGGAACAGCTTTATGACGCGCACAGGTAAAGTGATCTCCTGGGTTGTGGGCATCATTGTGATTCTGTTGATCGCTGTCGTGATTTTCATCGCGACCTTCGACTGGAACCGCCTCAAACCTACCATTAATCAAAAGGTCAGCGCTGAACTGAACCGTACTTTTGCCATTCGCGGCAATTTAGGGGTGGACTGGTCGCGGCAGAAAGATGAGGCGGGCTGGCGTGCTTGGGTGCCGTGGCCGCACATTCATGCTGAAGATATCGTGCTCGGTAACCCTTCTGATGTGCAAACTGGCGAAAAAGACGCGCAGATGGTGAAACTCGCCCGCGTGGACGCCAGTATTGCGCCACTCGCGCTGCTGCATAAAGAAGTCCTTATTCCGCGTATCTGGCTGAAACAGCCGGATGCGTCGCTGGTACGTCTCGATAATGGCAAAAATAACTGGACGTTTAATCTTGCCAACAGCGACACCAAAGACCCGGCTCAGCCGCCTTCCGCCTGGTCATTTACCCTCAATGACATCGTGTTTGACCGCGGACAAATCGATTATAAAGACGCGAAAATGAAAGCCGATTTCCGCGCTATTATTGATCCGCTGGGCAAACCGCTGCCGTTTACCGAAGTGGTCGGCGATAAAAAAGACGCGTCGAAATCTAAAACTCCGCCGTACGTTTTCGGCTGGAAAGTTGACGGTAAATACAACGGCGAATCGCTCTCTGGTAGCGGTAAAATCGGTGGCATGCTGGCGCTGAAAGACCCCGATGCGCTGTTCCCGTTACAGGCCGATGTACGTTCAGGTAACACGCGGGTAGCGGTGGCCGGGACCTTGCAGGATGCGATGAACCTCGGCGGTCTGGATTTACGCCTGAAATTCTCCGGCCAGACGCTGTCTGATTTGTACGGTCTGACCGGCGTGTTGTTGCCGCAAACGCCACCTTATTCCACTGACGGGCATTTATCGGCGACGTTGCATGGCAAAAATGGCGCGATTTACCGTTATCAGAACTTTAATGGTGAAATTGGCGACAGCGACATTCACGGTTCCCTGACCTATCAGGCCAGCAAACCACGGCCAAAACTGACCGGTGATGTGGTGTCTAAACAACTGCGCTTTGCCGATCTGGCGCCGCTGATTGGTGCGGATTCCAACAAAGATAAGGCCAAACGTGGGGAAACTACCCGCCAGCCTGCCGATAAAGTGCTGCCGGTGGAGAAATTTGATACCAAGAGCTGGCGCGTAATGGATGCTGATGTGAAGTTCAGCGCCAAACGCATCGAGCACGGCAAATCTCTGCCGCTGAGTGATTTGAGCACACATCTGAAACTGACGGACGGTGAAATCTTGCTGGATCCGCTGCGCTTCGGCGTCGCGGGCGGGAACCTGAATTCCACTATCCGCCTCGAAGGGGATAAATCGCCAATGCAGGCGCGTGCAGATATTCATGCGCGTAAGCTGAAACTGAAACAGCTGCTGCCAAGCGTGCAGTCGATGGAGCGCAGCCTGGGCGACCTGAACGGTGACGCCACGCTGACCGGTACAGGCAATTCGGTTGCGGCGCTTCTGGGCACCAGCAACGGCGACATGAAAATCCTCATCAACGACGGCGTGATTAGCCGTGGTCTGATGGAACTGGCTGGGCTAAATGTCGGTAACTACGTGGTCAGCAAACTGTTTGGCGATGACGAAGTGGCCATCAACTGTGCGGCCGCCAACGTCAACGTGAAGAGCGGGCTGGTAACGCCACGGCTGTTTGTGTTTGATACCGAGAACGCGGTCATCAACATCACCGGTAACACCAATATGGCGACTGAGCGTCTGGACTTGTCGATCAACCCTGAAAGTAAGGGCGTGCGTATCCTGACCTTACGTTCACCGTTGTACGTTCGCGGTACTTACAAAAATCCGGATGCCGGCGTGAAACCGGGTCCGCTGATTGCCCGTGGTGCCGCCGCCGTCGCGCTCGGTGCAGTGGTGGCTCCCGCCGCGGCATTACTCGCCCTGATTTCTCCAAGCGATAATGAAGAAAATCAGTGCGGCCCGATATTGCAGCAGATGAAAGAGAAGTAATCGTGTTGGATTAACTCCTCCCCCTTGTGAAAAGGTGAAGGAGTTAACCATGCGCGCCTTCCGGCATCTGCATCACTGAGGCACCGGATCCAGTACCGCACATTTGTGGTCCTGGATCTCCTCGGTCGAGGCGTTATTGAGTTTCAGTAAGTCACGCTCACTGGCGAGCAGCAGGAAATCGCCGCCCGGCAGACTGACCATTGCCATGCCGAAATGCCCCATCTTTTTATCCGCTTCCGGCACGCCTTCGGCCAGAAGCCGGAAAGCACCTTTTTCATTCAGTTCAGCCTGTGTCACTTTGCGCGCCAGATAGGTATGTCCGAGCAGCTTATCCGGCAGCTCTTGCCAGTTATATCCCATCTGCGCGCCATCTTTGCTCAGCGTGGTTTTCACCTGTGGCAGAAGGCAGGAAATGTGGATATGCAGCTGATTCTGCGATCGGCCATACTGCGAGTTAATCGCCAGCGAGACATTGCTGTCATCGATCGGTTTACCGTATTTATCCGCCATAAAATGCCGCGCATTCCATGCCTGACTGAAAAAGTTCGGCGTTGCTGGTTCAAGTAAAGCCGGGCTTTCCATACCGGTGATCCGCGCGGTGGGCATCAGCAGATATTGCAGCGGGCCGTTCAGATCTTTCAGCACCACAAAACCTTGTGGTTCATCGACCTGTGCGCAGGGCTCAGGTTTGCCTGTGCTTTGCTGATTCGGCACGCATTTCTTACTGATGATGTTCCACAGGGCGTTGGGATTGGAGGTATGAGGCCAGAAATACCAAAAGGCCGCAGCAATAACGATAAGCAAGATCAGAACAGGCAGGATAAAACGTCGTAAGCGCATAAGGAACCTTCGCTGAAGGCACCGTGCCGGGCGCATACCGGGCACGGTGTCGGGTCAGTTACAGTGACTGATGGGCGGTTTCTTTGGACAACAGCAGCGCGATCAGTGTCAGCGTTGCCATCGAGGCCAGATACACGCCCACGTAGAACAACCCGTAATGAGTTGCCAGCCAGGTGGCGATATACGGCGCGACGGACGCACCCAGTATCGAAGACACATTATAGGAGAAGGATGCGCCGGTATAACGAACTTCTGTCGGGAAAAGTTCCGGCAGCAGTGCGCCCATCGGACCGAAGGTCAGTCCCATCACCATAAATCCGCACAGCAGGAATACCATCACCAGCGCCTGTGAACCGGCACCCAGAATGGTCGGGAAGCACAGGGCGAAGACGATCATCAGCAGCGTAATGCAAATCATGGTTTTGCGACGGCCAAACTTATCCGCCAGCTGACCGGCAACCGGCACCATCACGCCGAAGCCGATCACGCCAATCATTAGCATCAGCAGAAATTCATTGCGCGGAATGCCCAGTCCGACCGGCTTTGCCGCCGTGCCGTAACCCAGTGAATACACGGTCATGATGTAGAACAGCGTGTAAGTCGCGACCATGATGAACGTGCCGAGCAGCGTCGCTTTTTTGTATTTGGTGAACAGCGTACCGATGGGCACTTTCACCTGTTTACCGGCTTTGGCGATTTTGGCGAACACCGGCGTTTCGTGCAGGGAAACACGCACATACAGGCCGACAATCACCAGCACCGCAGACAGCAGGAACGGCACACGCCAGCCCCAGGAAATGAACTGTTCATCGGTCAGCAGCCACGACAGCAGCAGGAACATGCCGTTGGCGAAGAAGAAGCCGATCGGCGCGCCAAGCTGCGGGAAAGAACCGTACAGGGCACGTTTCTTCGCGGGCGCATTCTCGGTGGCCAGCAGCGCTGCGCCGCCCCATTCACCGCCCAGTCCCAGACCCTGACCAAAGCGCGCCAGCGCCAGCAGCAACGGTGCGAAGACGCCAATTGTCGCGTAGGTCGGCAGCAGGCCGATCACCACGGTGGACACGCCCATGGTCAGCAAAGATGCCACAAGGGTGACTTTACGCCCGACGCGGTCGCCGAAGTGACCGAACAGTGCCGAGCCAATCGGACGTGCAATAAAGGCGATGGCGAAGGTGGCGAGCGACTGAAGTGTGGCCGCTGTCGGATCACCCTGCGGGAAGAAAATGTGCGGGAATACAATTACCGCGGCAGTGGCGTAGATATAAAAGTCGAAGAATTCAATGGCCGTACCGATTAGCGATGCCACGATAACTTTGCCGCGGGAGTTCTGACTCACCAGGTTGGCGTCAGCTTCTAATTCTGGAGTGATAGTGGCTTGCATAAGTGTTTCTTATTTGTAATGAGTGGGAGGGATCTAATGTAAATAAATGTATATCGAAAAGGCATCTTATGCAGAGCAGGGCGGTATTTCAACGCAGCGGAGGCGCTGAAAAAAGGCGTTTAAAGCCGGATCGGGGGAATGTTTTATCAGGGCGAGATTTCACCATTCATAAGTTTGGCGAATGGTTAAAAGGCAGAGTAACTGACTGCAAAACCGCGAAATAAAAGTACGGCTCTCAGTCAGTTATTCTGGTTTTCAGCGCAGTGCAATGCCTGATTTGGCATTATTCACTGCTTTTTAATCTCATTATCAGAATTAATTGCTGATATATGCATTTCATCTGGCACGATGAGATTGTCCGGCGTGTATTCACTGTCGTTTTCCGTGGCGTTTTTCTCATTTTTGCCTGCATTCTGACGGTGATCCGGCATTTTCGGATCATCTTTGTATTTTGCAGTCGCTATCCACGCCGCCACAAATAACGTCAGACGGGCGAAGAAATAGAAGAAAGCCATCAGCCCGATCACCGAACCGAACGCCGCGCCAGAAGGCGACGTCGCCAGTTTCGGCAGCGTCATGGTCATCACGAATTTGATCACCTCAAAGCCCACCGCCGCCAGCAACGTCCCGCGCAGCAGCGCTTTTTTACGTGGCTTGTGGCGCGGCAGCATCCAGAAAATCCACAGGAACAGCAGATAGTTGGCGGCAATGGAAATCACCAGCGTGATGCTGGTCATCACCGGACGCAGCCAGTCAATGCCGCCAAGACCCAGCGCATCGACGATGGTTTTTTGCGCGGCACCGGCAATCGACGTCAGCGACAGCGTGATAATCAGCGCCAGCACCAGCCCGGTCAGTGAAATAAAGTCGCGGATGTAGCGGCGGTAAATCTTTTCCTGATCCTGCGGATTACGTTCCCAGACATCGCGCGATTGTGCGCGGATCGCCTCGCGCAAATTCCCCATCCAGCTGATACCGGAATAGAGCGCAATCAGCAAACCGGATAACCCCACGGCGGTACGCTGCTGGATGGCGGTATTCACCGTACTTTTCAGGGTGTTCGCCAGATTCGGGTCGCTGATGCTGTTGACGATTTTATTGATCAGTTCCGCCAGCAAATCGGGATTTGAGGCCAGCACAAAACCGACGGCGGCGAAGGACACCATCAGGATCGGGATCAGCGACAGAAACGAAAAATAGGTAATAGCCGCGCCAAACTGGCTGCCAAGACGGTCATTAAAGCGCTCGGTAGCGCGCAGCAGGTGGGCGACCCAGCCCCATGACTGAACGTGTTCTACCAGTCGTGAAAATCTGCCGATGTTTTTATCCACCGTAGAATTACCGGTTTTGATATTAATCAGCGGCTCGGGTTTTTCCTGTGTATCAGGTTCTTGTTTAGAAATGATGGGCATTGATCCATGTTGTCCTTAAAAGTGCATCCGGCTTTAAGTATAGACGCCTGAGCCGCCGGGACTAAGTCGCGGCGGTTTAAGCGGTCAGGCAATGAACGTTTGAGTAATGTCGGTCAGCCAGTCCATAAACACTTTCACGCGGCGGGAAAGGTTCAGGCGGTGCGGATAAACCAGCGTCACCGGCATTGGCGGGGCACGGAACTGCGGCAAAATACTCACCAGCTGACCGCTTGCCAGCGCGTCACGCACGCCCAGCAACGGCGCCTGAATAATGCCCAATCCGGCCAGACAGGCAGAGACGTAAGTTTCAGTGCTGTTGACCGTCACTGCGCCGCCGCTTTTAACGGTTTTCACCTGCTTACCGTCGAGATATTCAAAGGCGGACGTATGGCTGCCGAGAATTTGTTCGTAATGTACCATCGCGTGCTGCGCCAGCTGGTCAGGATGATCCGGCGTACCGTAGCGGCGCAGGTAGCCGGGGCTGGCGCAGTTCACCACGCTGAGCTGCCCGAGCGGGCGGGCAATCAGGCCGGAATCCTTCAGCGTGCCGGTGCGGATCACGCAATCGAACCCTTCTCGCACCACGTCCACGCGATGATCGGTACAGCTCAGCTCAATTTCCAGCGCAGGATAACGGTTGAGGAATTCTGCCAGGCGCGGCAGCACCAGATTGGTCGCCATGCCGGTGGTCATATCAACCCGTAAACGCCCGCTGACGCTGGCCGGATTCGACTGAAACATCGACTCCAGTTCCTCCATGTTGGCGAGCAGCTCTTTACAGCGCTGATAAAACACCTGCCCGTCCTGCGTCAGCTGCACGCGGCGCGTGGAACGGTGCAGCAGGCGTGCCGACATCCGCGTTTCAAGTTGCTGGACGAGGCGCGAGACACTGCCTTTTGGCAAACCGAGACTTTCTGCTGCACGGGTAAAATTACTCAGCTCCGCCACGCGAACGAAGACCTGCATTGATTGAATTTTATCCACATCTTGCCCGATTGTTGTTGGTATTGAGACAGTGAAACTCATTATGAACCATTTATCGCACTCAGGTAATCCAATAGGCTATGTTTCAACCGATGTATCAGTGACAAAAATCCAAAGAGGCCCAAAATGAACCGTAAAATCGCTATTGTGACCGGCGGAAGCCGTGGATTAGGCAAGAATGCCATTGAAAAGCTGGCAAAAAACAATGTTGATATCATTCTGACTTACCACAGCCAGGCGGATGCGGCGCAGGCGGTGGTGCAATCAGTTGAAGCACAGGGCGGAAAAGCGGTGGCGTTAAAGCTGGATACCGGCGCGTCCGGCAGCTTTGACACTTTTGTGGCGCAGGTAAAAACTCAGCTGCTACAAATCTGGCAGCGCGACACTTTTGATTTTCTGGTGAACAATGCCGGTGTGGGTTTGCATGAGTCTTTTGCTGATACCACTGAAGAACAGTTTGACCTGATGATGAACGTCCACCTGAAAGGGCCATTTTTCCTGACGCAGAAACTGCTGCCGCTGATGGCAGACGGTGGCCGCATTCTGAATGTTTCCAGCGGACTGGCTCGTTTCGCTCTGCCGGGCTCTTCGGCTTACGCCATCATGAAAGGTGCGATTGAAGTGCTGACCCGCTATCAGGCCAAAGAACTGGGCGCCCGTGGCATTACCGCTAACGTGCTGGCACCTGGCGCGATCGAAACGGATTTCAGCGGCGGTATGGTGCGCGATAATCCGGAAGTGAACAAAATTGTCTCAGCCAATACCGCACTGGGACGCGCCGGTTTGCCGGATGATATTGGCGGGATGGTGGCGATGATGCTGAGCGATGAAGCTGGCTGGATGACCGCCCAGCGCGTCGAGGCTTCAGGCGGTATGTTTATCTAAACCTTAATCGTGCTGGAAACGTTTTGCTTTCATATGTTGCTGTTTTTCCAGTTCGAAAATTGCCCGTTGCAGGTCGCGTTCCTGCGCGGGCGATAAATTCGGAAACTTAAAACTCAGCCGCTGTTTGCTGACAGTTTCACCTTTATTGCTCACCGATTTACGCGCCATCGCGCCGATGTACTGCAAATCCACTTTGAATTTCCCAAGCTCAGCCAGTTCGATCAGGGAATCTTTCAGCACTGCGCCTGAACTGATTTCCGGCGGCGTCATGCCGTCAATCTCCAGCCCCAGCCCGCCAAGAGAAATATCCCTCACGCGATAGGCAAAGTCTGAGGTATCCGGCAGTTTTCCGCTGCAACGGTAATCCGGCAGCCACGGCACATTCACGCGGAAATACTCACGACGCTGAATGGAATACAACACGGGCGGGATATCACAGGTGAAAGTGGGTAAACCTTCGTATGCCACCTGACGAACTTTATTGCATGAAAATTCGACCTTTGCGCCTGCCGGTTCTGCCACAAAATTCAGCGTATCGGCGTCCATTGCCAGACCATTTTCATAATCTGAGCTGCCGAGATCGAATAAAAACTGGTGGTGGTCAGCGTCGACGTCCAGAATTTTGCTGATAAATTGCCCGCGGGAATGGCTGACCATAACCAGCGTCTGGTTCTTCTTTAAGTCACGCAAAACGGACAAGATTGCCAGCGTGTTCCGCTTCGCAAACGACTCTTTAGATACTTCGCTCACCTGCCGCACCTCATAAGAAATAAATGCAAAATTATGGCGCAGCCGTTGACGTGTAAGGCGCCCAATACGGATTATCGGCCACTCAGAACAAAACTTTATCGCGTAATAACGTGGTTTGTGACCGGCCCAAAGGGAAATTGTGCGCCGCAGGGCGCTGTTTGCGCGTCCCTGATTTATATATAGGCTATCTTTGGGCGTTCTGACGTATCTTTTCTCCTGCGTTTTTTATCATTTAAAACATATCGGACGAGAATTATTTTCTCTCATACCGAATAGAAACCGGTCCTCAGGTGTTTACCTTTATATCGAACACTGACGGGCACTGTTTCTATGCAACGATTAACCTCAACTTCAACGCCATCTCCGGTTCTTCGCAGCCGCTATGACGGGCTGACTATTTTACTGCACTGGCTGACGGCGCTGGCCGTCATCTTCCTGTTTGCCAGCGCGCATATCTGGGAAGTCCTCGAGCGTGGCACGCCGCTGCGAAAAGGGCTGCAATCGGTGCATATCTCGGTCGGGATATTGCTGGCGGCGATTATCACCGGGCGTCTTTTGTGGCGCCTGTTTACCGTCAGCACCGGTCGCAGCAAACAGCAACCGGTCGCCATGCCGACGCTGATGAAAGCCGCCGCGCACCTGACGCATCTGGCGCTCTATTTATTGCTGGTCGCGCAAATCATTTTGGGATTTTTATTCCGCTGGTCGCAGGCTGAGCCGTTCTATTTCTTCGGTTTATTCCCCATTCCTGACGTATTCAATTTCGACAGCGTGATGACGAAAACTTTTGGCTCGCTGCACAACAACGTTGCCTGGGCGCTGATCATCATTGCTGGCGTGCATGCGCTGGCGGCACTGTTCCACCATTACGTTCTCCGCGACGGCATTCTGCGCCGCATGTTACCGGGCAGCGCAGGCCGCCCGTAAGTCATCCGTTACTCCCTTACAGGACATCATTATGAAGACAAAAACGGTAATACAGGCGCTGTCGGTTGCTTGTCTGGCTGGCAATCTGCTGTTTTTCAGCGCAGCAGCGAATGCGATGGGCGACGATTCCGACGCGAAGAAAACGCCGGACTGCCCGAAAGGACAAATCTATGACAGCAAAACTAAAAGCTGCATGGTGGATAAAGGCAGCATGATTTCCGATCAGGATAAAACGCAGTACGCCTATCATCTGGCGAAAACCGGGCGTTATCAGGAAGCGCTGACCGTGCTGAATACGCTCAAAGATCAGAACACCAAAGAAGCCTGGAATTATCGCGGCTACGCCACCCGTAAACTGGGTCGCACCGACGAAGGCATCAGCTATTATCAGAAGTCGATTGCCATTGACGCGAATTACGCCAAAGTCCGGGAATATCTCGGCGAGGCTTATATGATTAAAGGGCGTCCTGATCTCGCCAAAGCCCAGCTGGCGACCATCAAAGGCTTATGCGGTACCGGCTGCGAAGAATACCGCGACCTGAGCGCCGCCATCGACGGCCATCCCGAATCCTGATCACGGAGAAACGATAAATCTCACCGGCAGACTTACGTTCTGAACTGAGCCAGTGCCTGTCACGTTTGTGGCGCTACGCGATGGTGTTATCGCGCAAGCACGACGTGGCAGACGATCTGGTGCAATCCACCTGCGTGCGGGCGCTGGAACGCTGCGCGCAGGTCGCCGACAGCACCGGCGTGGATCGCTGGCTCTTTTCTATTCTGCACTCTATATGGGTTAACGAACTCAGGGCGCAGCACGTTCGTCAGGGGCAGGGATTTGCGGATGTGGATGAAACGGAGGCGCCCGCCGACACGCTGTCTTTTGAAGAACGTCACTGGCATACGCAGGTGATGCAGCGGGTGAACCGGCTGCCGGAAGCCCAGCGCAACGCGGTGTTTCTGGTGTACGTCGAAGGTTTTACCTATCAGGAGGCGGCAATGACACTGAGTGTGCCCGCCGGCACCATCATGAGCCGTCTGGCGGCCGCACGGCTGACGCTGGCAAAAGATGCCGGTGCCGCCACACAACCGCAGCAGGGAGTGAAAAAATGACCCGTGAAGTCCCGTCTGCGCCTTATTCCGATGAAACTCTGGTCGCTTATCTCGATAACCAGTTAAGCGAACCGCAGCGCGCAAAATTTGAAGCACAACTGGCGCAGGATAACGTGCTGGCGCAGCGGCTGGCACAGATGTCGCGCAGCAATTTGCCCTTCCACGACGCGTTCGGTGCGATGTTACAGCAAGCGCCGGTCGGTAAATTACAGGCCGCGCTGGATGCCATTCCCGATGTTCCGGCTGCCGGTTCGCGCCGCTTTAGTCGTCGCGCACTGCTCGCCGCGTCGGTAAGCTTTCTGGCCGTCGGACTGCTGGCAGGGCGTTATTCCACGCTTATTGAATCGGAGGATAACTGGCGCGTGCGCGTGGCGGATTACATGTCGCTGTATACCGCGCAGACGCTGGCGGATGTGTATGACTCTGCGGGGCAACAAAAAATCCAGCTGGCGCGGGTGCAAAATACCTTAGGTATCGCACTGAGGCCGGCGGCGCTGGAGGTGCAGGGGGCAGATCTGAAAGATGCCCGCATGTTGCATTATGACGACTATGACATCGCGCAAATCACCTATCTGGATGTGCGCTACGGCCCGATGGCGCTGTGTATTACGCGCAGCGAACACCGTGACACGACGGCGCAGCAGAGTGAAATCCGTCGCGGAATGAACGTGGTTTACTGGCGCAACGCCGGTTACAATTTCATGCTGATTGGCCACAGTCCGGCACCGGCTCTGGCTGCGCATGCAGCGGCTTTGCAGGCGAATCTGGCCTGAGTAATTTCGTCACGTCACTAACTTATGTAATTATTTAAAGTATTAAACTATTTTTAATGCACGTAACGGCAATGTTAAATTATTTACGAAATCTCGATAATATGAGTATTCGGTAACATTTGTGTGGTTGATTTGTCGTTCTTCGCCGCGGTTTTCGTTACTCCCCATTATTGTCCTTTCATACTCTGTGGAAATAATCGCTTAATTCCCACCGCACCGGGTTGTTGATTTCGTTTATCCAGGGGAAATCTGGATAGCTTTCACCTGCAAAACTAAAACTAAACATTCAGAGAAACAGACGTCATGAGAAAGATACTCGCCATGATCCTCTGCCTTAACGTGGTTGCTTTCAGCCAGTCAGCGTTGGCAGAAGATGAAAAACCCGTTGATGTGTTACTGATCGGCGGCGGCATTATGAGCGCGACGCTGGGGACATACCTTCAGGAATTAGAACCAGACTGGTCAATCGACATGGTTGAGCGTCTCGACGGCGTGGCGCTGGAAAGCTCCAACGGCTGGAACAACGCCGGCACCGGTCACTCTGCGCTGGCGGAAATGAACTACACGCCGGAAAAAGCCGACGGCAGTATCGATATCTCCAAAGCGGTCGAAATCAACGAATCCTTCCAGATTTCCCGTCAGTTCTGGACCTATCAGGTTGAGAACGGCGTACTGCACAATCCGCGCTCTTTCATCAACAGCACGCCGCACATGAGTTTTGTGTGGGGTGACGACAACATCAATTTCCTGCGTAAACGTTTTGCGGCGCTGCAGCAAAGCACGCTGTTCCGCGGCATGGAATATTCAGAAGACCCGGCGCAAATTAAACAGTGGATCCCGCTGGTGATGGAAGGGCGTGACCCGGCGCAGAAAGTGGCCGCGACCCGCATTCCGATTGGTACCGACGTGAACTTTGGTGAAATCACCCGTCAGCTGGTGGCCTCATTGCAGAAGAAACCTAACTTCTCGCTGAGCCTCGGCCATGAAGTGCGCGACATCAAACGTAACCCGGATAACACCTGGAACGTGACCGTTGCCGACCTGAAAAACGGCGACAAAGAAAGCGTCATCAAAGCGAAATTCGTGTTTATCGGCGCAGGCGGCGCGTCACTGACGTTGCTGCAAAAATCCGGTATTCCGGAAGCAGATAACTACGGCGGCTTCCCGGTCGGCGGCGAATTCCTGGTGACCGAGAACCCGGACGTGGTGAAACGCCATCTGGCAAAAGTGTACGGTAAAGCGTCTGTCGGCTCACCGCCGATGTCCGTACCGCACCTCGACACCCGTATTCTGGATGGCAAACAGGTTCTGCTGTTCGGGCCGTTCGCGACCTTCTCCAGCAAATTCCTGAAAAACGGTTCCCTGTGGGATCTGTTCGGCAGCGTGAATTTCTCCAACATCATGCCGATGACCCACGTGGGTATCGACAACTTCGATCTGGTGAAATATCTGGTCAGCCAGGTGATGTTGTCCGACGACGATCGTTTCGATGCGTTACGTGAATACTTCCCGGATGCGAAGAAAGAAGACTGGCGTCTGTGGGAAGCGGGCCAGCGTGTGCAGATCATCAAAAAAGATGAGAAAGAAGGCGGCGTTCTGCGTCTCGGCACCGAAGTGGTCAGCTCTAAAGATGGCAGCATTACAGCGCTGCTGGGCGCTTCTCCGGGCGCATCCACTGCGGCACCGATCATGCTGCACCTGATGGAAAAAGTGTTTAAAGACAAAGTCGCAACGCCAGAATGGCAGGCCAAACTGAAGGACATCATCCCTTCTTACGGCACTGAACTGAACGGCAATGTGGCGGCGACCGAGAAAGAACTGGGCGACACCAGCCGCGTTCTGATGCTCGACAACCCGCAGCCAAAAGCGGCGGAACCGGCACCCGCAGCGGACAATTCTTCAGCCCCTAAAAAGGGTGAAGAGCAGAAGCAGGTTGCAGACGTCGCGTTGTAATCTGATTCCGTAAAAAGTGATCGCAAAGGCGCGGGCAACTGCGCCTTTTTAACATCTCATTTTCGCCTCAAAACCCGATTTAGCACGAATAGCTCGTTCTTTGACCGCCCCAAAGCCCTCCAAAACTCCTTTGCAGAATCCTTCAAATCCAGCGGTGACGCGGCCTGAAGCGCTGTCCGGTATCCCGTTTGCCTGTTTTTTTGAAACGTTAAATCCTTTTTTAAATTATGTAGTGATAATGTTATATTCGTAGCCAGTATTTTAAATAATGAAGTTTCAGTAACGATCCCGCGTGTTTTTTTGCTAATTTCTTGTTCGACAGCCATAACAATATTCTTAACCGAATCGCCAAGAACAGAACTGAACATTTAGAGAAACAGACGTCATGAGAAAGATACTTGGTATGCTTCTCAACCGTGACTCACTGGGTGCCAGCGAGCCTGCGGCCGCAGAAGACGAAAAATCCGTTGATGTATTGCTGGTCGGCGGCGGAATTATGAGTGCAACCCTGGGGACCTACCTCCAGGAACTCGAGCCGGACTGGTCAGTCCATATGATTGAACGCATGGACGGCGTGGCGCAGGAAAGCTCCAACGGCTGGAATAACGCCGGTACCGGCCATTCCGCACTGGCAGAAATGAACTATACCCCGCTGATGCCCGACGGTTCTGTCGATATCACTAAAGCGGTGGCGATCAACGAAGCCTTCCAGGTTTCCCGTCAGTTTATGGCGTATCAGGTGCAGAAAGGCGTGCTGAATAACCCGCGCTCCTTTATCAACAGCGTGCCGCACATGAGCTTTGTCTGGGGCGATGACAACATCGATTTCCTGCGCAAACGTTTTGCTGCGTTGCAGGAAAGCACCCTGTTCCGCGGGATGGAATATTCAGAAGACCCGGAACAAATCAGACAGTGGATCCCGGCAGTGATGGAAGGCCGTGATCCGGCGCAAAAAGTCGCCGCAACCCGCACCACCGCAGGCACCGACGTGAACTTCGGCGAAGTCACCCGCCAGCTGGTCGAAGCATTGCAGAAAAAATCCAATTTCACGCTGGCAAACGGTCAGGAAGTGCGTGATATCCAGCGCAATCCGGATAAAAGCTGGCGCGTGACAATTACCGATCTCAAACACAGCCACAAACACCATGTGGTGAATGCGAAATTCGTGTTCATCGGCGCGGGCGGGGCGTCACTGACGCTGCTGCAAAAATCCGGCATTCCGGAAGCGCGTGAATACGGCGGTTTCCCGGTCGGTGGTGAATTCCTGGTGACCGAAAATCAGGATGTAGTGAAACGTCATCTGGCGAAAGTTTATGGCAAAGCTGCCGTGGGCGCGCCGCCGATGTCTGTCCCGCATCTCGACACCCGCATTATTGATGGCAAACAGGTTCTGCTGTTCGGGCCGTTCGCCACCTTCTCCAGCAAATTCCTGAAAAACGGTTCCCTGTGGGATTTGTTCGGCAGTGTGAACAGTTCTAACCTGCTGCCGATGACCCGCGTTGGCATGGGCAACTTCGATCTGGTGAAATATCTGGTCGGGCAGGTGATGCTCAGTGATGAAGACCGTCATGCCGCGCTGAAGGAGTTCTTCCCACAGGCCGAGCAAAAAGACTGGAAACGCTGGGTGGCCGGACAACGCGTGCAGGTCATTAAAAAAGATGGCAAACACGGCGGCGTATTGCGTCTCGGCACCGAAGTGGTCAGCGCGAAGGACGGCAGTATCGCCGCCTTGCTGGGGGCTTCACCGGGTGCATCCACCGCAGCGCCTATCATGATGAAACTGCTGGAAACGGTCTTTAAAGAAAAAGCCGCCAGTGCAGAATGGCAGGCCAAATTCCGGGAAATCATCCCGTCCTATGGCACTAAACTGAATGGCAATATCGAAGCGACCGAGAAAGAGCTGCTGGAAACCAGCCGCATTCTGCAACTGGAAACGCCGTCGATGATCACCACGCCGGTCGCCGACGTGGTTCAGCTGCGACCGCTCGACGTTCAGGCCAAACAAGAGCCAAAACAGCCTGCGGATATTGCTTTGTAATCTCCTGATTTCAGGTACAAAAAAACCGCTTCAGAGAGCGGTTTTTTTGTTGAGGAAGTTCAGTTAGCGCTAAGCTTTCTCAATTTTCATTTGCTTAAATAAGCGGGACAATCAGCCCAGACCGGATAAATATACCTAAGTGAAGAATTCCCCGCAAGCTTAAATTATGATCAATAACCTTACAAATATCATAGGCATGATGGTAGCATCTGCGCGGGGCTAGTTTGCCCGTTTAGCGGCGGGTCACCGGGCTTGAAATTAGCACTTGAGTACCGCGGGGACAATCAGCCCAGATGCTGCTTGTTCTTCTCCAGTCGGTCCCGGTGCTTATTGGTGAAACGCGGTTGTAAAAGGCCGCAACAATGAAAAAGTGTATTTATGCACTGATCGTTGTGCTGGGTTCTTTGATGACGTCGGAAAATGATGGATGGAACGTAAACGTTTCTCATATCAATATTAACGTCAACATAGGGTCTGGTTTGTAGTCATTAAGGAACCGCCCTTTGGGGCGGTTTTCTTAGTTCAGTCTTTACGCCCTAATCCCCAGCACACCAGTCCCGCCACCAGCAGCGACGGGATCGTCGCGCCGACGTCAGGCAGCAGATTTGCCATCAGATGATAGACCGCGATACCGATAAACCAGGCCGCGACAGAGCAAATGTTCAGGTCCTTTTGTGTCTGCCGGCGCAGAACAAAATGATGCGTCAGTACCACACCGAACAGCGGCGCAAATACCGAACCAATCAGCAGCAGGAAGTTTTCGTATTGCGTCAGCGGCACTGACCAGGCAATCAGGGTACACAGCAGGCCGATACCCAGCGTCAGTTTACCGACACTGACCGGCAGAGAAGTGCCCGCCGATACCGCCGCAGAGTGAATATCCGCAAAGGCATTTTCATGTTCATCCACCAGAATCAGCAACAGCGGAATACCCAGCGCAACGCCGGAAAGCGCCAGCAGCAGCGCATTGGCATCGGCTGATGTGCTGACAAACGCCAGCGTATAAGCGACGCCGAGTGACATCATCCACACGCTGCCGAGGAAATATCCGCAGGCGGTGCCCCAGAAATTTTGTCGCGCAGATTTGCCGAAACGGGTGTAATCCGACACCAGCGGCAGCCATGAAAACGCCATCGACACCACGATATCGCAGGCCAGCGCGAACGGCATCGAACCGTCTCCGGCTTTATGCCACAGCGTCGATAAATCCGCGTGCAGAAACAGATAACCGGTCAGCCATGCGCAGCTCGCCAGCAGCAACCAGATACCCCAGCGGCGCAGCACCACGCGGATAAACGCCAGTGGCCCGCTGGCCGCCAGCAAGGTGGCGACGATGCCGAAAATAAACGTCCAGAGGGTCGGATCCGCCCAAAAACTGCCGTCGCCCCAGGCCCGTTTTGCCAGCAGACTGGCGGCATCGCGCATCACAACAATTTCAAACGCGCCCCAGCCGACCAGCTGGATCAGATTGAACAAGACCGGCAACGCCACGCCACGTTTTCCGAGGCTCAGCTTTAGCGACGCCATTGAAGACAAACCTGTTTGCCCGCCGGCCACGCCGACCAGCGCCAGCAGCGCAACCCCGACGGCTGATCCCAGCGCAATCGCCGCCAGAGAACCCGCCAGCCCGAGTCCCGGTGCCAGAATCGCTCCGGCCTGCAACACCATCAGGCCCATACCGAGTGAGAACCACAACGAGAATAAATCAGGCCAACCCAGCACCCGTGATTTTTCCGGCACAGACCCCTGCGGGGAGTAAATACTATTATCTTTCATGAGGTTAATTTCGTGGCTAATGCGAATGCCTGTTATAGCATATTGCGATGTGATCCTGATGAAGGGGCGGGGGAGAAGCGCACTTTTCGATTTTGACAGCGGAATTTCAGGTACAAAAAAACCGCTTCAGAGAGCGGTTATTTTGTTGGGAGATTCAGTTAGCGCTAAATCAACCCAGTTTCACGCTTTAATAATAAGCGGGATCAGGCAACCCAAACGCCACTAACATTTGATGAATATCTATAACGACGGCGAGCTTGAGCGAGTTGCAACCATCCGGAAATTCCGGATAGTTCGTCAGGAAGGGACGCGGGAGGTTTCCCGGCATATTGATTATTACAATCTTGATGCCATCCTTGCGGTCGGATATCGCGTCCGCTCTGCCCGTGGTACGCAATTCCGTCAGTGCGCGACCCAAACCCTGCAAGAATATGTCATTAAAGGGTTTGTAATGGACGATCCACGACTGAAAAATCCGCCAGTGGGTCAGTCAGTTGTGCCGGATTATTTCGACGAAATGTTGGAGCGCATCCGGGATATACGTGCCAGCGAACGCCGTATTTATCTTCGTATCAAAGATATTTTTGCAGGGCAGCGGTAAAACCAGCAAAAAAGAAGCGGATGAAAAAGCTTGCCATCAACATGAGA
The DNA here is from genome assembly GCF_003610915.1 of Rahnella variigena. Lineage (NCBI taxonomy): Bacteria > Pseudomonadati > Pseudomonadota > Gammaproteobacteria > Enterobacterales > Yersiniaceae > Rahnella > Rahnella variigena. Next base: position 566,770 of record NZ_NSDJ01000001.1, on the reverse strand, counting down.
AATTCGCTGAACAGCGTCGCAAGTTGAAAGAGGCCGAAGGCGAAAAAAGTAATATTGAGGCGCTTTGCGCTCTCGCACAGAAAAAACGTTAACTGCTCTTTCAAATCCCGTCATTTCGAATGGATCACAATCATCCCCAATTTTTCCAGCAAGTGACTTTGCTGCCAGTCGTCGATTTTCACGCCATCGAGATCGACTTTACGGATGTTCAGTTCGCCCAGATCTGAATTCGTCAGGTCGCAATGGGTGATGTTGACGTTATTCCAGTCGAACTCGGTGAATTCTCCACCGGAAAGGTCGGAGCCGCTTAAGTTTGCGCCCTGCACGTTTGCGCCGGTCCAGCGGTTTTCCCATAACTCGCATTTCTCCAGAATGACTTTGCTGAAGTTGGCGTAGCTGAAGTTATTTTTAGTCATGAAGGCGCTGCAAAACCAGGTGCGTGAGGTGATCATGTTCATAAAACTGGCACCGCTGAAATCTGCGCCGGTGGCTTTGCATTCACGGATTTCACAGCCCAGCGCCTGAATGTTTTTGAAATCTGCCATCGTCAGGTCACAGCGCTTAAAGCTGGCATCCTGCAATTTTGCATGCTGGAAAGAGCAGCCTTTTTGTTCTTCATCATCGTAAAAAAGACAATCGACAAATGCGGTTTCTGACAGATCGGTGCTGTCGAACCGGCAGCGGTAGAAGCGGCAGTTCTCCAGTGTCTCGCCGGTGAATTGCTTCACGCTAAAACGCTGGTCAGTGAATACTTGATTGGTGAACATCCTCAATCCTGTTAATTTTTTTATTTCAGTTATAAATAGGTTATCAGAAGTTCCATGTCACGTTAATGATTTTATATTATCAGTAGCTTGCTTTACTTTATAATATTTTCAATCTGATTAATTACTAAGTAAGTGGCTATGAAGGTGTTTTTATTTTAATCTCTTCATTATTTATTTTTGAATATGGAGCATTAATATATGCTTGCACCGGATAAAAAATTTCTCACCAAAAAGACAGCAGGCGAGAAGATCTTACACAATACCCGCAACAGATGGTCCTCACAAACCAGTGAGAGCATGATTCGTAATGGTATTCTGTGGCAGCCCGGCAAGAAAACGATAGATGATTATTCTGTGCATAACTATCACGCATTACGAATAGCACTGGGTAAATTGACGATTCAGGAGCAGAGTTTTTTTAATACCCTGTCTCAGGCACCTTTCTATGCTGTTCACTGTACAGATTCACTTGACGTGGTCAATAAGAACAACGATCTGATTTTATATTCGAGGAAGAAATTAATCAGTAAGGGGGTCCGGTTTAATGCAGGTAACACTCAGCCTATAGATATTTCGATGTTGGGAAATGACGGTTATGTATTTTTTTCTTTAGAAGTGGGTTCACCATTACTGAAATCCTCAAGTCGCTTTGGCAGTATATTTTATAAAATAGCCTATTCTCATCCTGTTTTTCGAAATTCATCGCTGGTGCTAACGGATCAGGTCGCTTTAGTGATGCCGAGATGTCATATTCCAGAACTGAGCCGGGAGGCGGTTAATATATTAGAAAAGAGGGCGTTTAACCGTCTGTCGATAATTTTTAACGGGAAGATGCTCTCCATTTTAGGACTGACGTATTCTATTATTTTAGATAGCCGGAGTTTACCGCCCGCAGATCAGAAAATAATCCTGTCTGCCAGAAATAACGCACAACTGTCTAACGTAGTGAACAGTTTTTTCCGGCCGGAGATCCGTGTTCCGAAAATGGTTGGCATAAAATCTGATGAATATGCAATCCATATGGAGCATTACAAGCCACGGATGAGCAGTTCCAGCTCAAGTGACAGTGATGAAGGCGCTTATGGTAGCGATTTCTTCGGCTCAGGTTCAGACAGCTCAGAGGCAGAAGACTGACAGCCTGCGGTGTGAAAAGTAGTCGACCTTGATTAAGAACGAATCGGTTTGTGGGCAAATTCTACCCTGTCAATTTTGCCCAATTCCCTGCCTGTTACTATGCTCAAAGACTTAAAGGAACTCAGGCAAAGGAAAATCCAAAAATGCGTCTCTCTCCTCTTTTTCTCTCTTTAACTCTGGCATGCAGCCAATATGCAGCCGCTGCACAATCCACATCTGCACCGGCACCAATGCAGGAGCACGTTATGAATCACGCCATCAACGCAGATAACCCATTTCTGAAACCCAGCCCGCTGGAATATCAGGCGCCACAATTTAATCTCTATAAAGACAGCGATTACGAGCCGGCGATTCTCGAAGGCATTCGCCAGAAACTGGCTGAAGTCGATAAAATTGCTAACGACACAGCGCCGCCTACTTTTGAAAATACTTATGTGGCGCTGGAAAAATCCGGCGTTATGCTGCAGCGCGTACAAAATGTTTTTGGCGCGATGACCGGCGCAAATACCAACGACACGCTGCAAAAAATCGACGAAGACACGTCGCCTGAACTGGCAGCGATGGATGACAGTATCCATCTCAACAGCAAACTGTTTGCGCGGCTGAAAGCGGTGTATGACCAGCGTAGCAGCCTGAAAATTTCCCCCGAATCACAGCGCCTGATCGACGTGACGTTTAAAGATTTCGAGCTGGCAGGTGCCAATCTTTCTGATGCCGATAAAGACAAACTCAAGGCGCTGAACCAGCAGGCCGCGACGCTCAGCACGCAGTTCACTAACAAATTGCTGGCCGCGACCAAAGCGGGCGGCCTGACGGTGAAAGATAAAGCGCAGCTTTCCGGGCTAAGTGATGCTGAGTTATCGGCTGCCGCGCAGGCCGCCAAAGACCGCAAGCTGGATAACGCCTGGCTGCTGGTGCTGCAAAACACCACGCAGCAGCCGTTATTACAGTCGCTCGATGACCGTGACACACGGCAGGCGCTGTATGAAGCTTCCATTAATCGCGCTGAAAAAGGCGATGCCAACGACACCCGTACGCTGATTGCGAAGCTGGCAAAAGTCCGCGCGGAGCAGGCTCAGGTGCTGGGTTTCCCGAGCTATGCCGCGTGGAAGCTGGAAGATCAGATGGCGAAAACGCCGCAAGCCGCACTGGATTTCATGCACAAAATTGTGCCAGCCGCGACCGCCCGCGCGCAGCGTGAGGCGCAGGATATTCAGGCCGAAATCGATAAACAGAAGGGTGGCTTTAAAGTGGCTGCCTGGGACTGGCAGCACTATGCGCAGCAGGTGCGCAAAGAGAAATATGATCTGGACGACGCGCAGATCAAACCGTATTTCGAGCTGAACAACGTGCTGGAGAATGGCGTGTTTTATGCCGCTAACCTGTTGTATGGCATCACGTTTAAAGAGCGCAAAGACCTGCCGGTATATAACCCGGACGTGAGGGTTTTCGAGGTGTTCGATAAAGACGGTAAATCGATGGCGCTTTTCTATGCCGATTATTATCAGCGTGATAATAAAGGCGGCGGCGCGTGGATGAGCAATTACGTCGATCAGTCGAAATTACTGGGTAATAAGCCGGTGATTTATAACGTGGCGAACTTCCAGAAACCGGCGGCAGGGCAACCGGCATTGCTGTCGTGGGACGATGTCATCACCCTGTTCCACGAGTTTGGTCATACGCTGCACGGTTTGTTTGCCGATCAGGAATACCCGAGCCTTTCCGGCACCGCGACACCGCGTGATTTTGTCGAGTTCCCGTCGCAGTTTAACGAGCACTGGGCGAGCGACCCGAAAGTGTTTACTCACTTCGCTAAACATTATCAGACCGGCGAAGTGATGCCGCAGGCCTTGCAGGACAAAATCGAAAAGGCCAGTAAGTTCAACAAAGGGTATGACATGACCGAGCTGCTGGCCGCGGCGCTGCTGGATATGCACTGGCACAGTCTGAGCGCAGACGCACCGCAGCATGACGTTGATAAGTTCGAAGCGGAGTCACTGGCGAAAGACAAAGTGAATCTGGCGTATGTGCCGCCGCGTTACCGTTCCAGCTATTTCCAGCACATTTGGGGTAATGGCTATGCGGCCGGATATTACGCCTATCTGTGGACCGAAATGCTGGCCGACGATGCCTTTGCCGGTATCACTGAACAGGGCGGGCTGACGCGGGAGAATGGTCAGAAATTCCGCGACCAGATCCTCTCACGTGGTAACAGCGAAGACCTCGAAAAGCTCTACGAAACCTGGCGTGGCAAAGCGCCATCGATTGAGCCGATGCTGAAAAACCGCGGTCTGGAAGAGTAAAAGCAGCCGTGCCCGGTATCACGCCGGGCACGTATTATCTTGTCGTAAGTAGTGAACGGAAAAAGGTAAAATCAACGCCCGAAAAACGTCGCTACCCCTGCTCAAATTCCCCTATGCTTTTCCCCATGTCTCCGGTCTGCGAGTGAAATCATGTTGTTCGATTTGCCTGACGATGATGTTCTTTATGCTGCGCTGATTGCCCGTGATCCTGCTTACGATGGCTTTGCCTTTGTCGGCGTGAAAAGCACCGGTATTTTCTGCCGGCTGACCTGTCCCGCGCGTAAACCCAAACGTGAAAATTCCGTATTTTATCCATCGATGGTCAGCGCGATGGAAGCCGGATTCCGGCCGTGTAAACGCTGCCGGCCGCTCATGCAGGGCGGCGAAAAAGACCCGCTGGTGCTGAAATTACTGGCCGCGCTGGAAAATGAGCCGTACAGAAAATGGAGCGAGGGCGATGTGCAGGCGATGAATGTCGATCCTTCCACTGTCCGCCGCGCCTTTAAACGGCAGTTTGGCATCACCTTTCTGGAAATGGCGCGTTTGCGGCGGGTAGGTAAAGGTGTCGATGCGCTTACTCACGGTGAGGCCGTGATTGAGGCGCAACTGGACGCCAGCTTTGGATCCGGTAGCGGATTTCGTGCAGCGATCACCCGGCAAATCGGCAGTAACCCCAGTCAGGCGAGAAAGCATCAGTTTCTGAAAGCAGACTGGCTGGATACGCCCATCGGTTCAATGCTGGCAATTGCCAGTCGCGAGGCGCTGTATCTGCTGGAGTTTATTGACCGTCCGGCATTGCCGAATGAAATTGAGCGGCTGAAGCAGCTCACATCCTCTGAAATTATTTTTGGACGAACGCCACTGGTTGATCAGGTTGAACAGGAGCTGACGGCCTATTTCGCGGGTGAAACACACACATTCGCCACGCCGCTGGCAGAGTTCGGCTCGTTATTTACCCGTAAAGTCTGGGATGCGCTCAGAGACATTCCTGCAGGTGAGCTGCGCAGTTATTCCGCGCTGGCGGCAGATATCGGGCAGGCAACGGCGTCCCGCGCGGTAGCACGTGCCAACGGTGCTAACCAGATTTCAATTCTGATCCCTTGTCATCGCGTAATCGGTGCCGACGGTTCGCTGACCGGTTACGGCGGCGGATTATGGCGCAAGCGATGGCTGATTGAACACGAACGAAGAATGGCGCTAAGCCGCTAAACGAGGAGCAGGGTATGAGTCAGCAAAGTCAGGCAGTGGCATTTTCAGAGCTTCACCAGAAATATAATCCGGTCGTTTTATACAACATCTGGGATGCGGGCAGCGCGCTGGCCGTGGCGCAGGCGGGGGCAAAAGCCATCGCCACCGGAAGCTGGTCGTGTGCGGCGGCGCAGGGATATCAGGATGGCGAAGCCATGCCTTTTTCCAGCCTGTTACACACGGTGCAACGTATTGCCTCAGTTATTAGTTTGCCGCTGACGGTGGATTTCGAAACCGGTTATGGTGCAGCCCGCCGCGACAACCTGAGCGCGCTTTTGCAGGCCGGTGTGGTGGGGATTAATGTTGAGGATCAGCAACTGGGATTATCCGCGCTGAACGGAGTACGAGAACAATGCGAGATTTTAAACTCTCTTCGTCAGGAGGCGGAGTCTCAGGGAATTACGCTATTTATCAATGCCCGAACCGATGTCTTTTTGCAGCAGCCTGACGCCACGCAACATTCGGCGCTGATGGCCGAAGTCAAAAAGCGGCTGACTGCTTATCAGAATGCGGGTGCCAGCGGGTTTTTTGTTCCAGGTCTGAGTGACGTTGGATTGATTGCCGAACTTTGCGATGTCTCAGCATTGCCGGTGAATATTATGGCCAGCAGCCTGACGCCGCCGCTGGCTGAACTCACTGCGGCGGGTATCAGTCGGTTGAGCTACGGCCCTTATCCTTATATCGGACTGATGGAAACCCTTAAACAACAGGCGCGCGCGCTGTATTAGCCGCCAGCCGGTGTCCCATCCAGAAGAATACCAGGCCGCCCACCGAGGCGGCGATCAGCGCGATAAACATCACCGGCGGGGCGGCGTAACTGAGCAGAAAACCGCACATCACCGGGTTTATCGCGCCGCCGAGATTGCTCAGATTCTGCATCCCGTAATAACTGCCTTTCATGTTTTCTGGCGCGATAAAGTCGATAAACATGTATTCCACCGGAATAACGATCAGCTCGCCGAAGCTGAAAATCGCCATGGCGATCACCCAGAACAGTATGGATTGTCCGGCAGTCATAAAGCCAATCAGGCCGATGATGAAGAAAATTGTGCCGAGCAGCAGCCATTTCAGCAGCGTATTTTGCTTCATCCGGCTGCTTAATACGTACTGGAAAGCGATAACAATCACGGCGTTGGTGATCATCACTGCGCCGATAATCTTGTAGGCAAAGGTCGCGTCCGACACCAGGATCAGATACTGCGACAGATAACCGGCGAACTGCCCGAACACTATCGACCCCAGCGTACTGCCCAGCGTGAAGTAAATCAGGCGGCGGTCGTGCGCGAGAATGCTCAATGTCTGGCGAAGGTTCGGTTTGGGCAGCGGTTTTTGTTCAGGCGTGGTCTGCGGCGGTTTATGCGGAATATTGCGCAATCCCCAGGTCAGGGAAGTCACGGTGCCCAGTGCCAGCACGCCGGAAATCACGAACGGCAGCATCGGGCTGAAACCCGCCAGCCAGACGCCCAGCGATGATCCCACCGCCCAGCCGACGTTCACCAGCGTATAGTTCATCGAAAAGGCTTTCACCCGTTTTTCCACCGGCAACCAGCTGGCGATACAGGCTTTGAGCGTGATGCTGAGCAGGGCGTAAGACGCATTCAGCAGCGCCAGAACCAGCAGAACGCCGGTCACATTGGGCAGAAACGGCAGCAGTAAGAAGCTCAGACCAAACAGATTGACGGAGACAGTAATCAGCGTCCGGTGATTGAATTTATCCACCAGATAACCGCCGTACAGACTGCTGAGAATGCCGATCGCCAGGCTGGCTCCGAGAATAATCCCGACGCTTTTCGGCAACAGATGATAGTGCTCAGTCAGATAAATCGTGATAAACGGCAGTGTGACGCCTCGTCCGATAGTGAGTACTAACGAACTGGCTAACAGCGCGAGAATTAACGGCGGCATTCCCTTCATGTTAAACGGCATTCCCTGAGTAACAGCAACATTTTCGTTACATCATAAAGGAGTCTGCGCAGTATTTTTCATTACAAAAAAGAGGGATTTAAGAGAGTTGCGCGGCTATCCCCGCGCTTGCCGGAATTTCCCTTACGGCTTCTGCGGTGCCACGCCGTGGAACAGCAAAAGGGCGACATGTTTGCGCAGCATATCGAGGGAAATAGGCGACGCGCCTTCCTGACGCATTTTCATTGAGGCCATCGGGAACAGCGTCAGGCCGAACAGTGAAATAAACAGCAATGCCGGGTTCAGATCCGGGTTCAGTTTTCCTTCGGCCTGCCAGCGGGTGATGCATTCATGCACGATTTTGCGGTTCTTGTCGCCGTTGCGTTCTTCCATGCGTTTTTTCAGCATGCCGCTTTCGCTGATGACTTCGCGCACCCACAGCGGCGCCACCCACGGATATTTTTCTGCCGCATCAATCATGCACTGCGCCATGTGGGTGATCGCCATCAGCGGGTCGTCGGCGTGTGTTTCAAAAATGTCGGTAAATCCGGCACGCACCGGCTGAAAACGTTCGTCGATCATCACGTCCAGAAGCTGTTCGCGGGTCCTGAAATAGTAATGGAGCATGGCGGTAGTGACGCCCGCTTCTTTGGCGATCATGCTCAGCGGCGTTTCAGCGATGCCGTATTGGGCAAACAGTTTCAGAGCCGCGTCCAGCAGCAGTTCACGCTTATCTGCTCCGGATTTTGCACTGCGCGGACGGCCCGGACGACGCGCGGTTGTCGTCTCTGGTTTTTGATCCTTTTGTGCGGATCTCGCCGTTTCTGAGATTTTTCTGTCTGCCATAAGGGGGTTGATCCATTGACCAGATTAATTTGATGCTTCAATATTAATTATACAGTTAATTAATTACAAGTCAGGATGTCATTCATGACGACAATAAATTCGGCACAGAGCGAAGTCGCGAAGGAGAAGCCTTCAATAAAGCTGCTGTTCTCCGCGCTGATGCTGGTGATGCTGCTGGCCGCACTCGACCAGACGATTGTGTCTACCGCGTTGCCGACTATCGTCAGCGAGCTCGGCGGGCTGGATCAGCTCTCGTGGGTGGTGACCTCTTATCTGCTGGCTTCCACGATTGTGGTGCCGCTATACGGTAAGTTTGGTGATCTGCTCGGACGCAAAATCGTGCTGCAAACGGCGATTATTGTGTTCCTGCTCGGTTCGGTATTGTGCGGGCTGGCGCAAAACATGACGCAGCTGATCCTGATGCGCGCCCTGCAAGGGCTGGGCGGTGGCGGGCTGATGGTGGTCAGTATGGCGGCGGTCGGTGATGTCATTCCGCCGTCAGAGCGCGGAAAATATCAGGGGCTGTTCGGCGGCGTATTTGGTCTGGCGACGGTGATCGGGCCGCTGATCGGTGGTTTTCTGGTGGAGCATATTTCGTGGCGCTGGATTTTCTACATCAACCTGCCGCTGGGGATTTTTGCCCTGCTGGTGATTGGCGTGGCGCTGAAATCGCAAAGCGCGCGCATCCGCCATGAAATCGATTTTCTCGGCGCGGGTTATCTCGCGGCGGCGCTGACCTGCATCATTTTGTTCACCAGCGAAGGCGGCACGGTGTATCAGTGGTCGGATCCGCAGCTGTGGTGCATTCTGGCGTTCGGTATCGTGACGCTTGGCGGCTTTATTTACGAAGAGACGCTGGCGGCAGAGCCAATCATTCCGCTGGGTCTGTTCCGCGACCGCACCTTCCTGCTGAGCTGCGCAATCAGCTTTATTATCGGCATGTCGCTGATGGGTTCGATGACTTTCCTGCCGCTGTATCTGCAGGTGGTGAAAGGGTCATCGCCGTCGGGAGCGGGGATGCAGCTGTTGCCGCTGATGGGCGCATTGCTGTTCAGTTCGATAGTCAGCGGGCGTCTGATCAGCCGTATTGGCCGTTATCGTATTTTCCCGATTATCGGTACGTTACTGAGTTTCGCCGGCATGGTGCTGCTGGGCTTTCTGAAAGTCAGTACGCCGGTACATATGCTGTATCTCTATATCGGCGTGCTCGGTTTCGGACTGGGGATGGTGATGCAGGTGCTGGTGCTGGCGGTGCAGAACTCGGTTTCGATGAAACAAATGGGCGTGGCGACCTCCGGTGTGACGCTGTTCCGCTCGATTGGGGGTTCTATCGGCGTGGCGATGTTTGGCGCGATTTTCACCCACGTTCTGCGTGATCAACTGGTGGCGCTGATCCCCGAAGGTACGGTGCTTCCGCGCTCACTCAGCGCGCAGGCAGTACAAGAATTACCGACCGCCATACGCGATGATTATTTACAGGCGTTTGGCTCGGCGCTGCACTCGGTATATCTGATTGCGGCCTGCGTCATGGTGCTGGCGTTTGTCCTGTCACTGCTGCAAAAAGATGCGGTGCTGAAGAAATAACCGGCTGTAATCTCCGTGATTTGCACTAAGCTTTCCCCTTTACGGCGTTGAAATGGCATGGAAACCAGCAACGCCGACAGGGAAATCATAAAGGGGATCGCTATGCTGTTTCGCCGTTTCGAGCGAATGATCGACATCTTCCGTGAGGCACCGGCTGCTGAGCCGCCGGATCAGGTTCTGCCTTTCTATCTTTATTACCTGCGCCAGGTCTGGCCGAGTTTTGCGATTTTGCTGGTGGTGGGGCTGGTCTGTGCGCTGATTGAAGTCTCGCTGTTCAGCTATCTCAGTCAGATTATCGATCTGACCAAAGACACTCCGCCGGGCAGTTTTTTCACCGACCATATGGGCGAGCTGTTGTGGATGGCGGCGGTGGCGATGATCCTGCGGCCGGTATTTATCGGGCTGCATGATTTGCTGGTTCACCAGACTATCAGCCCCGGTATGACCAGCATGATCCGCTGGCAGAATCATAAGTATGTCCTCAAACAAAGCCTGAACTTTTTCCAGAGTGATTTCGCCGGACGCATTGCCCAGCGCATTATGCAGACCGGTAACTCGCTGCGCGATTCTGCGGTGCAGGCGGTGGATGCCATCTGGCACGTGGTGATTTACGCCGCCAGTGCGCTGTTCCTGTTTGCTGAAGCGGACTGGCGGCTGATGATCCCGCTGATTATCTGGATATTCGGTTACGGTGTTTGTCTGCGTTATTTCGTGCCGCGCGTGAAACAACGTTCAGTGCAGTCGTCGGAAGCGCGCTCGAAACTGATGGGCTGCATTGTTGACGGTTACACCAATATCACCACGCTGAAACTGTTCGCGCATACCGATCTGGAGCAGAAATACGCCCGCGAAGCGATTACCGAACAGACTGAGAAAACTCAGCTGGCGGGGCGTCTGGTCACCGGCATGGACGTGTCGATTACCACGCTGAATGGCTTGCTGATTGTCAGCACCACGGGTCTGGCGCTGTGGTTGTGGACGCAGTCGCTGATAAGCGTCGGAGCCATCGCGCTGGCGACCGGTCTGGTGATCCGTATCGTGAATATGTCCGGCTGGATCATGTGGGTGGTGAACGGTATTTTCGAAAATATCGGCATGGTTCAGGATGGCCTGCACACGATTGCAAAACCGCTGACCGTCACCGATCAACCGCAGGCGAAAGCGCTGAAAGTCGATCCGGGTGCGATCCACTTTGATCACATTCAGTTTAATTATGGCAAAGAGAATTCCGGCAAAGGCGGAAGGGTGATCCCCAATCTGGATCTGGCGATCCGCCCCGGCGAGAAGATCGGCCTGATCGGCCCTTCCGGCGCGGGGAAATCCACGCTGGTGAACCTGTTGCTGCGTTTGTATGACATCGACGGTGGCCGCATTATGATTGACCAGCAGAATATCGCTGAGGTCACGCAGGAAAGCCTGCGCGCGCAAATCGGCATGATCACGCAGGACACCTCGCTGCTGCACCGTTCTATACGCGATAACCTGCTCTACGGCAGGCCGGGAGCGACGGAAGAAGAGTTGCAGCTGGCAATCCGTCAGGCGCGTGCCGATGAATTCATTCCGCAGCTATATGATTCGCTGGGCAGAACCGGGCTTGATGCCCATGTCGGTGAGCGCGGCGTCAAACTCTCCGGCGGCCAGCGTCAGCGTATTGCGATTGCCCGCGTATTGCTGAAAAACGCGCCGATCCTGATCATGGACGAAGCCACGTCAGCGCTGGATTCCGAAGTGGAAGCGGCGATTCAGGAAAGTCTGGAGACGCTGATGGGCGGCAAAACGGTGATTGCCATTGCGCACCGTTTATCAACAATTGCCAAAATGGACCGGCTGGTGGTGCTGGAAAAAGGGCAGATTGTCGAGATGGGCAATCACGCCGAACTGCTGGCGCACGGCGGGCTTTATGCGCGCCTGTGGCAACATCAGACCGGCGGATTTGTCGGTATGGATTAAGGCCCGAACTTAACAGACGTCGTGCCGGTAGGGCAGCACTTCACGGGCTTCGTCGGCCCAGCGCTGCACGCCGGCACGTTCTTCCACTAAAAAATCTTCCACGGCATCGCGTAAACCCGGATGACGTAAATAGTGCCACGAGTCGGTGATCACCGGCTCAAAGCCACGCAGCAGTTTGTGTTCGCCCTGTGCGCCCGCATCAAACCGTTTCAGGCCGCTGGCAATCGCGTATTCCATCCCCTGATAGAAACAGGTTTCAAAATGCAGCCGGTCGAATTCTGCCAGACAGCCCCAGTAACGCCCGTAGAAGGTATCGCCGCTGATTAAGCTGAACGCCATCGCTAAGTCACGCCCGTTTTGTTGCGCGAATACCACGCGGATCGCCTCAGGCATTCTTTCCGCCAGCAGGCTGAAAAATGCGCGGGTCAGATACGGCGACTGACCGCGGATGTGATAGGTATTGCTGTAGCAGGCGTAGACGAAATCCCATTGCGCTTCAGTGACCTGCGCGCCTCCCAGCCAGACAAAATCAATGCCCTGCGCCGCCACCTGTTCGCGCTCTTTGCGAAACTGTTTACGCTTGCGCGACGTGAGCGCGTCGAGGTAATCCTGAAAATCGCGATAATCACGGTTTTGCCAGTGATACTGCAACCCTTGCCGGTGCTGCCAGACGGGTTCTGCTGCGATCAGCCGGTTGGCGCGTTCATCGGTAAAATTGATGTGTGCGCCGGTCAGGCCGTTCTCTTCAAGATAATCTGGTATCGCCTGCAACAGACTGACTGCTGCCGGTTCATCGCCCAGCAATCGTGCGCCGGTCACCGGGCTGAAAGGCACCGCGCCGAGCCATTTCGGGTAATAAGCAATCCCGGAACGCTGGCAGGCATCTGCCCAGCCCTGATCAAACACGTATTCGCCATAAGAATGACGTTTGCGGTAGCCGGGAATGGCGGCGAGGATGTTGCCGTTTTCCTGCCAGGTCAGGTGCTGCGTACGCCAGCCTGAATTTGGGCCCAGGCTGCCGCTGTCTTCCAGCGCCGATAAAAATGCATAGCTGAGGAACGGCTGTTGCGCAGGCACCAGCGCATCCCACTGAGCAGCAGGACAATCGGCGAGACGGTCTAACGTGATAACAGGCATCAATTATTCTCGCTGTGGCGTAAAAGAGAAATCGGTTAACTGTCGTTCAGGCAGGGGGATATTACGGCAGAGGTTAAGGTAACAATATAATAAGACTTAAGTCGCTGATTTATCATCCGGAACATTATTTAAAAATGTTCCGGATGTTTTATTTAACGGGCAATTAACTGGCGCGGACTTCCGGGTTATCTGACAGCGAAATAAAGGATGCGCTTTTCGCATCAAAGGCTTCGATGCAACCCGATTCAATATCATACACCCAGCCGTGCAGGGTGATTTCCCCTTTTGCCAGCGCGACCGCGACACAAGGATGCGTGCGCAGGTTACTCAGCTGAGCCACCACGTTCTGATGCACCATACCGCTGACGCGTGCTTCAGGGTTTTCGTGTTCGACGGATTCATTGATGGCTTTCGCGGCATCAGAATAACGCAGCCAGTGCGCAACCGCAGGCATGTGATCGAGACAGGTGCAGTTAGCGATGGCGCTCATTGCGCCGCAGTTTGAGTGCCCGCAGATGACGATATCTTTCACGCCCAGCGCTTTAACCGCGTACTCAACCGTAGCGGAAACGCCGCCCGGTTCCGGACCGAATGGCGGCACAATATTACCGGCATTACGGATAACAAACAGTTCGCCCGGTTCACGCTGCGTGACTAATTCCGGCACTAACCGGCTGTCAGAACAGGAGATAAACAGGGTCTTAGGATTTTGGTTTAATGCGAGTTCTTTGAATAACTTAGAGCGTTGCGGAAACGCCTCTTTCTGGAATCTGAGGAAACCTTCAATTACGTCTTTCATAGGGGAATTCCATGTATTTCAATGCCAGTGAGTCTGCCACGAAAAAAAAGGCAGATCAATCAGACACAATATCAACACTATTTACAGGGAAATAAGCGGTAGCAAAATAATATAATTTTCCGGCGATAAGCATTTCACATTCTGTTTTTTTAATGCCATACCTTTATCTCAGCATTATCCGTCCCCATATTTCCTCTATACCCTGAGTGAAGGAGTCAGTATGACAATCGAATACGCTATTTTCGGTGGCGGCTGTTTCTGGTGTACAGAAGCGGTATTTAAAGACGTCATCGGCGTGGAGTCGGTGGAAAGCGTTTATACCGGCGGGCGTCGTCCGAACCCGAATTACGAGCAGGTTTGTACCGGTACGACCGGTCATGCGGAAGCCATCCGTGTGGGGTTTGACCCTGAAAAACTGACCTACGGTGATTTGCTGGATATCCACTTTGTGACGCACGATCCAACCCAGCTTAACCGCCAGGGTAACGACGTCGGCACGCAATACCGTTCGGCGATTTTCCCGGCGAATGAGCAGCAAAAAGCAGAGGCCGAAGCGGCAATCCTGCGCGCGCAGCACGATCACAGTGATCCGATTGTCACCAGCATCGAACCGCTCGGTGAAGTGTACGTAGCTGAAGGTTATCACCAGAATTACTGGGACGGCGCCGGACAGCAGAACCGCTATTGCATGGCGGTGATCCCGCCGAAATTACAAAAACTGCGTAAGAGTTTTGCGCAGCGGACGAAATCCCTGAACCCGTAATTGCCAACATTGACAGCAAGTACACAGTAAAAGTACACATTAAAAACCAGAACCTCTGTTCTGGTTTTTTTGTTTCCGGGACTTCATCGGGATGACATCGCAATGTGTGGCTTTATTGAGTGCGGACAACTACCCGTTTAGGTGTGCGGTAACGCAGATAGAGATTGTTGAGGATCAGGGCAAAACCGGTGATGCAGGCACCGGCAATTTCAGGTGTGCCGGGCTTGATGCCGGTCAGGGCTGAAATAGAGAAAGCCGTGATCGGGACAACATCCATAAACAACACCCCGTTGAGTGGCGTCAGGATTTTATTGCCAATATTCCAGCACAGGATGCCGATAAAACTGGCGACAAAAGCGGTGTAAAAGACATGTGGGATCACATACTCGAAGTCGCTAACGGCGGGTACTTCCACGAGGCCAGTGATATACAGCAGCGCGTTTAATACCAGCACGCTGGACATCCCGAGAACGCTCGTCAGGGCGGTGTATTTAAGCGGTGACCAGGTCGGGAAAAACGACGCGCCTACGGTGTAAAAAACCCAGCAAAGTGCGCCGAAAATAATCAGGGCGTTGGCTTTGTAGCTGGAAGGGGAATCAAACAGGCTGGCATAGTGCCCTTTGGTGATCACGGTCATGACCCCGAAGAAAGACATCATAATCAGACCGATAGAGACGGCGGGCGGGACGATTTTGCGTAATACGCCATTGACCAGAATACCCAGCATCGGCATGGTGGCCATCATAATTGACGTGGTTAGCGCGCCATTTTCCCCGGCCATTTGCTGGCCCAGAAAGACAAAAAAGCCAAAGCCGACAAAGGCTGCTGAACCTAATAACCACGCCAGACCGGCGCGTTCACCTTTCAGATTCAGCCCCTCTTTTCCTTCACGTAATCTCAGTGCAGTCACTAACGCGATAGCGGCGAACCCATAACGCAACGTGGTAAAAGTATAAGGATCGAGGTGCCTCAGCGCACTGGTCATCATCGGGAAAGTCGCGCCCCATGAAAGGGTGGCGATCAGGCAGCAGAAAACGCCCGCAGAATAAGAATTTTTCATTTCTTTATGTTCCGGTTGAGTTACGTTCTGATTTTATTAAAGCGGGAGGCTGATACGAATTAAGGCGGAAATACGTCTGGCACAACGCGATTATTTCGTCAGTCAGCACATCAAAAATAAACAACTGCCGACTGACGTTTCATACCGGGGAAATTAATCCCCCATCAGTTCTCCCCCTTTTGCCCAATGTGATTTAGGAATTTCAGTGATCACCACATCGACACTTTCAGGCTTACATTTAAGGGTTTCCACCGCGACGCGGGTCACTTCGCGGGCAAAGTCGCGTTTTTGTTCAGCGGTACGGCCTGGCAGCATTTCTAAACGGATCATCGGCATAGTAAATCCTTATTGATTAGGCCCCTCACGGCGGGGCAAAACCTATTCTACGTAAGGATTGAGAAGAATAAATATGTGTTAAGTTGAATGAATTGAAACCTGTGGGTTGTTAATCATGAGCAAATTGTCCGGGATGGAGATGTTTGTCAGAGTGGTGGAATGCGGCAGTTTCACGGCAGCGGCGATAGCCAGCGATGTCTCGCCCACGATGGTGGGTAAGCAAATCCGGGAGATTGAGCAGCGGCTGGGCGCTCGTTTATTGCATCGCACGACCCGGCGACAGCAACTGACGGAAGTCGGGCAACTCTATTTTGAACGCTGCCGCCGGGTATTATCGGAAGTCGCGCTCGCTGAGAATAGTGCGATGGAATTACAGTCCGCGCCTAAAGGACTGGTGCGTATGGTTGCCCCCGTGAGCTTCGGCGGTCAGCGTCTGGTGCCTGAACTGAGCCTTTATATGGCCCGCAATCCCGACGTAAATGTCATGCTGAATCTGGATAACCGGGTGCCCAATCTGACGGAGGGAAATTACGAGCTGGGTATTCAGATCGGCGAGGTATGCGAACCGGGTGTGGTCGCGCGTCCTTTACGTCCGTATCGCCGGATACTGGCCGCTTCGCCAGACTATATCCGACAGCACGGCATGCCGGAACATCCTGACCAGTTGGGCAATTACAGCTGTCTGGGGATGTCTTACTGGCTGCATCAGGACCGCTGGGACCTGACCGGGCCAGACGGCGAGACGTTTAAGGCCTTTATCAACGGGCGCTTTATGTCTAATCAGGGCAACGCGCTCAGGATTGCGGCACTCAGCGGCTGCGGCATTGTTCTGCAACCTGATTACGTGTTGATGGACGATATTGCACAAGGCCGTCTGGTGCCTGTACTGCCGCAGTGGTCGTATAAACAGACGCCGTTGTACCTGATTTATCATCAGGACAGTCGCCCCTCCGCTAAGCTACGCAGCGTGATTGATTTTCTTATCGAACGGCTTGGCGAAAACAGTCAGGTGATGCTGGATAAACGCCCGAGGTCTGACGCTGTTTAAGTAAAAGACGTTCTCAACAGACCTTCTTAAAAGAAAAAGGCATTCCTTTGCGGGGGTGCCTTTTTCATTTCTGCGTATCCGGTATCCAGGAAACATTGGCAAGTTGTGACCCTCATCACCCCGACTTTAATCAGACAGACAGGTTTATAAGTAATGAGTCCAGGGATCTAATGAATTTGCCGGTTCGGACTCTTAGGATAATGACACGCGAAAAGGTAAGAGAGTCTGGAAACGCTGATTTTCTAAGAAAATTCGACCGGAAGCATCAGAACATCTGAGCCGTAAATAAGGAGGGAAAAATATGGAGACTACTAAAAATTCGCTGGCCGGATTTATATCACCCGAATTGGTTTATTTAAATTGCAGTTATACCACTCAGGATGCGTTTTTTTCGGATTCATATCAGAAACTTTATAAACAAGGATTTGTTGAGGCGACCTATCATGAAAATATTCTTGTCAGGGAAGCGCATTATCCGACAGGATTAATAACATCCTGCCTGAATATTGCCATACCTCATACTGACCCGCTGTATATAAAAAAGCCTTTCGTGGCGATTACCCAACTCACAAAACCGCTGACATTTTTGCTTATGGGCAGTACGGATGAAAAAGTAGACGTAGACTGGATTTTCTCTCTTGGCGTGACCCGGGATGAAAATCAGATCGTCTTATTGCAGACATTAATGTCCGTATTTTCTGATGAAAACAAGATTAGCCAGTTAGTCGGGCTTGATTCCCGTGAAGGAATTTGTGAATTTTTCCATTCATTGTAAAAGGTGACGTTATGATTATCTATAATATTAATGAAGCTCCCTTTATTAAAGAAATGTGTGATATTACGCTCAAGCTGTGGGAAAAAGGCTGGGCTGAAAGAAATGGCGGTAATATCAGTTATCTCCTGAGGGAAGAGGAAGTGGCACCTTACCTTGATACACAAAAGGTGATATCAGAAGTCGCACTGCCGATGCCTTTCCCTGAATTGAAAAATAAAATATTTATGGTTTCAGGTTCCGGGAAATACTTCCGCAATGTCATTAAGAATCCGGCCGATACGCTGATTATTTTAAAAATATCTGAAGACGGAAAACATTATCAGCAGCTCTGGGGGCTGGTAAACGGCGGTTGCCCGACCAGCGAACTGGCCTCACATTTAAAATGCCATGCGACACGATTAAAACATGACCCTGAACATCGCGTTATTTTACACACCCATGCGAATGCCACGATTGCGATGACATTTGCCCACGATCTGGATGAAAAGAAATTTTCAAAAACGCTGTGGCAACAAATTACTGAATGCCTGGTGGTATTCCCGGAAGGCGTGGGGATTGTGCCGTGGATGGTGGCAGGCACCATTGATCTGGGTCTGGCTTCCGCTGCCAAAATGGAGTATTGCCGCATTGTGATCTGGGCGCATCACGGAATTATGGGAGCAGGTAGCAATTTTGATGATGCTTTCGGGTTGGTTGAAACGGTGGATAAAGCTGCCGATATTTATCTGCGTTCCGCTGCTGTCGGAATTAAACAGTCGATCACCAGCGCGGAACTGCGCGCCCTTGCTGATGCCTTTAATGTTACCCCACGGGATGGCATTTTATAATTTCTGCTGAATGACAAATAAGAGTAACTATGAAAAATATTAATGTTATTTCCGTCTGCGGATCAGGAACCGTCACCAGTTCCATGGTGGCAGAAAAAGTAAAAGATATTCTTGAAGTCAACGGATATAAGGCAAAAACCGTTGAAGTCAGTCCCGGCGGGGTAGAAGGGCAATTAAGTTCAGGTAAGTGGGATATTATTGTTCATACCAGTCCGCTGAGGGATAAGTATGATATTCCGACCATCAATGCAGTCGGGTTGTTAATCGGTACCGATGAAGATGGATTTATAGAAGAATTACTGCATGAAGTTGAGAGCCTGAAAATATAGAGGGTCTGACTCCACAAACGTTGGTTTGTGGAGAACCTACTTATTGTTCGTAATATGATAATGAAACCTTATCTACAGAGTAAGGAGTCTTGAGCATGTTAGACATTCTTTCGAAAATTATGAATTCATTTGGTGCGGCGATTGTTGTGCCTTTTGTCATTTATATTATTGCTATCATCATGAAAGTAACCCCCAAAAAAGCCTTTAAAGCCGGGCTTAATGCCGGTATTGGTCTGACCGGATTTGGGATGCTCATTGGTGCCTACACGCCTGTCGTCACGCCGGTGATTAATCGTATGGTGGAGACGTCCGGTATTTCACTGCGTATCCTGGATACCGGCTGGCAGGCAACAAGCGTTGTTGCCTATTCAACCAATGTCGGGATGATTTTTTTAGGCCTCGGATTGCTGTTTCAGACAATTTTATTTGTCACACGTTTTACCAATATTTTTATGCCCTCAGATATGTGGAATAACTTTTCCTTTATGTTGTGGGGGTCGATGCTCTATATCGCGACAGGAAATATCTATCTGGCAATTGGATTGATGCTGTTATCCAATCTTTATTCTCTGGTTTGCTCCGAAATAGTGGCTAAACGATGGTCTGTTTATTACGGCTATCCCGGATGCACCATGACCGCTCCTCATCATGTGTGCTCTGTACCGCTGGCGATAGGGGTGGACTGGATATTAAATAAGCTGGGCGCGGACAAAATAAAATGGAATCCGCAGACCTTACAGGACAAATTAGGTTTCATGGGGGAGCCGATTACACTGGGCCTGGTACTCGGGTGTTTAATCGGCATTTCCGGAAATTATACCCGTCTGGGCAGCATTGAAGCCTGGGGAGAAATCTGTAAAGTCGGGATCGCCACATCAGCTGTCATGTGTATCTTCCCAAAAATCGCCGGGGTGTTTGCCTCTGCATTCACTACCATTACCGATGCGTCACGTAAAGCCGCAAAATCGAGTGGCAAAGACCGGGTCTGGTTCCTGGCCATTAATGATGCGGCAGGTTATGGCGAATCAGCAACACTGTTAACCGGAATGTTGTTGATTCCGATTATATTTATTCTGGCGATTATATTACCGGGCAATGAAACGTTACCGATGGTAGACCTTATTGCTATTCCTTACATGATCGAACTGATCATTGCGATATCTGCCGGTAATATTTTTAAATCATTAATTTCAGGGACCATCTGGTGTGTGGGTGGTTTATATATGATCACCGCCGTGGCACCTGTATTTACCGATGTCGCTAAAGATGTCGGTGTGGTTCTGCCGGTGGGTGCCATGTTGATTTGTAGTTTTGCTGTGATGACCAATCATCTTATGGGCGGATTATTCCTGATTTTTCTCACCCAAAACCCTGTCTATATCGCCCTCAGCGTCGCGGTATATATCGTGTTCTACCTTTTCGTCCGCATTAAAAAAGAGTCGATACATGCTTATCTCGAAAGACAAGCTGGTACCGGCAGTGAGCCCAATCAACTGACTCAATAGAGGATGACACAATATGAAACTCGTTATTATTGGTGATGCGCTGGTCAGTAGTGCGACATTAAGGGATGCCGCGAAAGATATTGATTTTCCGGGCAGAGATGAAAGCGAACTGGATGTCGTTTCTTACGAATGGTATTCCGATTTAGAAAAGGAAAAGTTTCAGGAAAAAATTCTGCTGATTGAAAAGAACGGCCCGGAGGCGGTGGAAATTCCCGCTGGCGTGACCGAAGCACTGAAAGACGCGGATTACCTGCTGGTGCATATTGCCCCTGTGTCGAAAAGTATGCTGGAATCGGCGTCAAAACTTAAACTTATCGGAACATGCCGGGGCGGGCTGGAGCATATTGCATTAAACAGTGTGAAGGAAAAAAACATCACGCTTATCCATGTCATCCGTAATGCTGAACCGGTCGCCGATTTCACCTTAAGCCTGATGTACGCGGAGACCCGAAATATTGCCCGGGCGCATCATGAAATTAAAAATGGCAAATGGCGAAAAAGCTTTTCGAATGATGAGCATAAGACGGTACTGGCCAATCATACCGTGGGACTGATTGGCCTGGGTTATATCGGCAAGCTGGTGGCGAAAAGGCTTAACGCATTGGGCGTCAGAGTGATTGCCCATGACCCCTTTATCGATAAGTCGCTCATCATAAAGGAAGGGCTGAGGGTTGAATTACTGGATATGGATTCTGTCATTTCGCAATCAGATATCCTTTCTTTGCATATGCGACTGACACCTGAAACGGAAAATATCATCAATAAAGACGTCTTCAATAAAATGAAGGCCGGAAGCTATATTATTAATACCGCAAGGGCCGGGATGGTGCATAAAGCTGACCTTATTGATGCGTTAAAAAACAGGCGCATAGCCGGTGCTGCGCTGGATGTGAGCTGGGATGAGCCTATCAGTCCCGATGATCCTTTACTCCAGCTGGATAATGTGACCCTGACCCCACATATTGCAGGTGACACGATAGATGCCATTCCTAAAGCGCCTTATCTGCTCAAAACGGTTCTGAATGATTATTTTAAAACGGGTCACAGCGATATGTTGATCATTCAGTAAACGTACAGGGAATTTATCGGAATTTTCATTATTCATCCGGGGAACCGTTATGATCAAAGAAACGTTGACGCTCAATAATAAAACTGGTCTCCATGCGCGCCCGGCCAGTGCGATTGCTAAAATAGTGGGGAAGTGTCAGTCGAAAGTGGAATTTATCTCCCGTGATAAAGTGATTAAGGGGAAAAGCGTCATAGGTTTAATGACTGCCGGAATTACAGGCGGTGCAAAGGTTGAGGTAATTTGTGAAGGAACCGATGAAGAAGCGGTATTTCTCGAGATAAAGGCGTTATTCAATGCCGGCTTCGGGGAGGAATAGCACGGTCTGTGCCTCTTTACATCAGTAAAGGCCTGAATGAGCATTGCCGGCCTTTACTGATTTTTTCCCGATTTAGAAGTGCCCGGTTATTGTAATATATAGATTTTATGACTTCCGTCCGTTAATCTAAAAAAACACTTATCAAGACGTCTTGACTATGAACAAACCTATCTTTCAGGATTATTTTGTTTCTGATCAGCAAAATGTGATTATTACTTCCCGTCTGCCACAAGATTATTCACCCAAAACTCAGTTTAATTACAGTAAAATAACATTGATTACCGGTGGGATTGGTCTGCATATTATTAATGGTAAACCCTATTCAATTTATCCACGGATGTTGTTTTTTACTCAGGCCACTGATTTACACATTTATGAACATGCGCAAGACCTGAGCTTAATTAATATTTATTATCAACCTTCGGAGCATTTCTTTCTGATAAAAGGCTTTGAATCCCTTATTCCTAAGCAATTTGCCTCCTTCCACATCCACCGTTTCTTAGATAAAAAAAGCGCTTTGCTGATACGGGGCTCCCTGGATAAACTCATTGCCAGCCAGCATAAAGGCAGTATTGAACAGGAAAGCCTGTTCCTGCGGCTGCTGGTCGATTTGCGCTACTGTAGTTACTTCTATGATGAGAATAACACCAATGAAAGAAGGATCTTACGGCTAATCCGCTGGCTGCACGCGAACTTTCACGAGAAAATTGACTGGAACCAACTGGCCGATCAGTTTTCCATCAACGTCAGAACGATGCACCGTTACCTGGATAAGGATATCGGCTTCTCACCCCAGCGTTATCTCACCAAATTACGCTTGTTTCATTCCCTCTACCCGCTGCTGTATTCGAACAAACCCATTACCTCGATTGCGCAGGACATCGGCTTTGATGACCACTCCTATTTTGCTACCTGCTTCCGGCGCGAATTTGGCCTCCCTCCCAGAGAGTTTAAATCCACCGCTGCGGGGCAGTCTTTGCTGTCCAGATAGATGCTATAACACACAGCTGGTTTTTGACCCTGAAAACCACAGATCCGATACTCAGTCTGTTCCCTCTGCACGTGATATAATGATGTGTACTAATCATCCTAATCGCGATTGAGGGGCATTCCGCTTTATCCGAAAATGCGAATCAGTATTTACCTATTCCCTGAGTTTTCTGAAAATGAATGATGATATATGTCAGTTTTTGCCTCCTTTTTCATGGTCTGAGGCATCGTTAAATCGACAATTTCTTCTTTTCTTTAGCATAAAAAAGAAGTCTGATTTGCCTTTTATTATTGCAATGTATTGATTGTAATGGTTTTTTGTCTAGTAGTGGTTTTGCTAAATAATCATTTCAGTGAAAGTGGGTGTTCCACAGGGTCTTTTGCTGGGAAAATAATTTGTTCTAGCAGTAAAACCCTACAGGATAATCTACATGAATAAGCCTTGCTCAATGTCTTTGACTCTCATTGCGTTAATCGCGTTGAGTGCATGTAGCACAAAAAATAATGTGGCTACAATAAAAGAGACGTCAGTTAATAAAGGTACGAATAATACCTGCGTTAACGAATTCAAAGCATTACAGCGTCTTTCTCCTCATGATTTTGATATTTATCAGCAACAATTTAATCAGCTGACAAAATCTTATGATGTTTACAAAACGAATAAGGGTCTGATAAACAAAGATGCGCAGGAAATTCTGAACATCGAACTGGACTCAAAATTGAAACTTATCTGCGCAAGAGTTAAAGGTGCGACCTTTAAGAGCATGGACGAGCGCTCTCAGGAAGTGAATAAAATATGATGGCGCGAGTGAAGTCTTTCTTCCTGATTCTGTTACTGATCAACATACAGGGGGCACATGCTGAAGATTCCGTTGATGCTAATCTGAGCCTTTTAGATCAGTTGCAGAGTGAAAATTTAATTTCTGCTCCGGAATCGTCTGTTTTTGCGGAAAAAAATAAGACTTCCACTCCGCTGATTCAGCCTCCAAAAGATATTGTCGTCCCAAAAACACCTGTTGAAAAAGCCGTCGCGCCGCCGTCGCAGTCGCGGCCTAAACCTTCTCCGGCTCCGGTAAAAAAGGCCCCTAAAACACCTCAGCCTGTGCGTGTTCCCTCTGCCACAGCAGATGTCAGCGAGATGAAGAGCAAGGCCGATACCAAGGCTAACGGGCAGCTAAAAAAATCCCTCGAGATGGCAAAATCCACAGCAGAAAAATCCCGTGATCAATATGCCGCCTTGCAGAAATCCTTCGCGGATACGCAAAAAGAAAACCAACAACTACAAGTTCAGATCGAGGCATTAAAAACCAAACCTGCCGTTGTCTCGCCATCTGCAGACCAAAAGCTTGCGCAGAAGAAAGCGCAGGATGAACTGAAACAACTGCAAAATTTGCTGAAAAACACACAACAAGAAAACCAGCAGATGGCATCTAAGTTGCAGAAGCTTCAGGGTAGCCAGAAACAAGCCGAAAGCCTGAGCGAAAAATTATCCGTTGCACAGACGGTGACAAAAAAATCACAAGACGAAATGGCTGATATTCAGCAGTCTTTGAAAAAGACAATGAGTGAAAATGCCGCATTGAAAGCCCAGTTAACGGCGTTTAAAACCAGTCAGGACGGCTCAGCGAAAAAAGCCTCCGAGCAAGTGGCCACCTCTCAGCTGGCGACCAAAAAAGCCCAGAAGGAAATTGCTACCCTCGAGGCGAGTTTTAAGAAATTAAGCACTGAGAATGCGCAGATTAAAACGCAACTTGATACCGTGAAAAAGCAATCCTCAGCACGCATCGAACAACTGGTCTCCTCTGGACACGCCAACGGTAAATCACTGGCGGAATTCGCGGTGCTGAATGCGACATTACAGCAGGCGACAGAAGAAAATCATAAGCTCAAAACGCAGTTCGAGACGCTGCAAAAGCAATCCAAGGCAGAAGCCGAAAAATTGCACGCTTTAGAGAGTACAGGCAACAAATCGCAAGCCAATGTGGTTGAACTGCAAATGACCGCAAAACAAGCTGCCGCTGAAAATGCGCAACTGAAAACTCAACTGTCCACCCTGGAGAAACAGGGTGCCAGCCAGAACGAAAAAATTGCGTTTGCCGTGGCTGCAAATAGCAAATCACTGAATGAAAATCAGACTCTGCAAACAAACCTTAAAAAGGCTGCAGACGAGAATGCGCAGTTGAAATCGCAGCTTGCAGACTTGCAAAAACAGGGCGCTGCGCGGAATGACAAATTGTCAGCGTCAGACGCGGTTAATAAGAAATCTCAGGCTGACTCTATGGCTTTGCAGAAAACCCTCAAACAGGCTGTTGAAGAAAATGCTCAGCTGAAAATCCAGCTGGCAGCAGTGCAAAAACAAGCCGCTGCGCAGAATGACAAACTGTCTGTGTCAGATGCAGCTGCTAAAAAATCTCAGGCTGACTATGCGGCTTTACAGCAAACCCTTAAAAAGGCCGCTGATGAGAATGTTCAGCTGAAAAACCAACTGGCGGACAGGCAAAAACAGGGCGCTGCGCAGAATGACAAACTGTCTGTGTCAGATGCTGCTGCTAAAAAATCTCAGGCTGACTATGCGGCTTTACAGCAAACCCTTAAAAAGGCCGCTGATGAGAATGTTCAGCTGAAAAACCAGCTGGCGGACAGGCAAAAACAGGACGCTTCGCAGAATGACAAACTGTCTGTGTCTGAAGCGGTCATCAAAAAATCACAGGCTGATTATCTGGCCTTGCAGAAAAGCGTCAATCAAACTGCTGATGAGAATGCCCAGCTTAAAACCCAGCTGACTGACCTGAAAAAACAAAGCGCTGAGCAGAATGACAAATTGTCAGCGTCAGAAGCTGCCAATAAAAAGTCACAGGCTGACTACCTGGCCTTGCAGAAAACCCTCAAACAAGCCGCGGATGACGCAGCGCAGTTGAAAACTCAGTTGGCCGACTTGCAGAAACAAAGTGCTGACCAGAGTGAAAAACTGGCGGCTTCTGAGGTCACGAACAAAAAATCGCAGAGCGATTATCAGATATCTCAGGCGGCACTCTCAAAATCTTCTGAGGAAGTTAAACGCCTGACCAGCCAGCTCACTGAAAGTCAGCAGGCTGCGAATAACGCTGCCGAAGAAAAAAGTAAGCTGACAGCTGAACTGGAAAAAACCAAAAAAGATCTCGCCTCACACAGCATCGCGGCCGTTACGCAATCTGGCGGAGAACTGCTCAGTGACGCAGAACTAAAAACACTGCAGGCGAAAGAAAGTAAGAAAACCGGACGCTCTTATTCTGTCGGGTATTTGCTGGGGCAAGCCGCGAATTCAAAAATCGAACAGGTGGTTTCTGCCGGTGAGAAAATTGATCGCAATGTGATTATCAAAGGCTTTGTTGACCGGATGAATGAGCTGTCCAGCATGTCAACAAACGACATGAGAGAGTCGCTGAACAGTCTGGATACTGATATTCGCTCACGTCAGGAAAAGCAAAAATCCTCGAATGAAGAGAATAACCAAAAAATCCTGAATAAAGCGGGCAAAGTCAAAGGTGCAGTTAAAGCAAAATCAGGCTTCATTTACCTCATCAGCAAGCCGGGCTCACAGCCAAAAGTCACGATGGATAAGAGTATTCGTCTGCAGATTGTTGAGACGTTGGGTGACGGTAAAGTCATTGCCAGTGAAAAAGACAACAATGTGATCAGCGCCGCTGTGACGGAAATTCCGGCAGTTCTTCAGGAAGTTGTACTTAAGCTTGGCTTACAAGGTGAAGCCACAATCTACATTCCGCCTGAACTGGCGTATGGCAAAGAAGGCATTCCGGGAAAAATTCCGCCGAATTCGCTTTCCATCATGAAGATCAAAATATTAGGCGTTAAAGACAACTAAAAGTGGTCGGATAAAAAAAGGCAGGTGATTATCAAATCACCTGCCTTTTTTGTTTCTTCAGCGTTGATTTTGCTGATTTCAAAAAAGGTGTTGTTGTTCCTGTCAGACTGAAAAAAAGCTGTATTGACGACTTTTGATATAGGCTGACACCTGTCAAAAAAATCTGAACAAGTTGCCAAATTCTTTCCGCTATCCGCTTTTGAAGTCCTGTCCTATTGTTAATTCCAGCAGCACAACAACACAACGTTAAATAAAAGAACACAACCCAACAATGCACTCTGAGAGGAAATGAAAATGTCTAAATTCGATCTGCTGGACCCACAGAATTCCACCCTGATTTTCATCGACCATCAGCCACAAATGTCATTCGGCGTCGCCAATATCGATCGCCAGCAGCTTAAAAATAATACGGTCGCTCTGGCTAAAGCGGGCAAAGTTTTTAACGTGCCGGTGATTTACACCTCAGTCGAAACGGAAAGTTTCAGCGGCTACATCTGGCCGGAACTGCTGGCGGTTCACCCTGATGTGAAGCCGATTGAGCGTACCTCGATGAATTCCTGGGAAGATGCAGCGTTCGTGAAAGCAGTGGAAGCCACGGGGCGTAAAAAACTGATTATCTCTGCATTGTGGACGGAAGTGTGTCTGACGTTCCCGGCGCTGATGGCGCTGAAAGAAGGCTATGAAGTGTATGTGGTGACCGACACCTCCGGCGGCACCAGCGTGGATGCTCACGAACGTTCCATCGACCGTATGGTGCAGGCCGGTGCGGTGCCGGTCACCTGGCAGCAGGTTCTGCTCGAATACCAGCGCGACTGGTCACGCAAAGAGACTTACGACGCAGTCATGGATCTGGTGCGTGAACACAGCGGTGCGTACGGCATGGGCGTCGATTATGCCTACACCATGGTGCACAAAGCGCCACAGCGTCAGGGTTAATGCCTGAATGCATAGCCCGGTTATTCCGGGCTATAAACGGTGCTCAGTCCGTCGAAATCCTGCAAATTCTCCCGCCACCACATGGCAGCGTTACCGGTGGCATTTTCGTTCCAGGCCATAAAGGCCTGATCGCGGCGGGTTTCTGAATCGAGGCGACGTTCAACCAGCGCGCCGCTTTCCAGATGGGGCGCAGCCAGATAACGTGGCAGATAGCCGCAACCCAGCCCGGCGATTTGTGCATGAACTTTGGCATTAAAGTCATGAACGCTCAGCATTTTCTGCTCGTCCAGCACACGCAAATCAGCGCCGGTGCTGTGGCGGGATGTATCGTGAACGACCACGGCGCGATACTGGCGGATTTGCTCGCGCACCAGCGGTTCCGGCATCGAGGCCAACGGATGAAGCGGCGCAACGGCAAACACATATTCCAGCCAGCCGATCGGGCGATATTCAATGCCGCTGCGTGTGAGAGGTTCCTGCACGGCACCAAATACGATGTCAGCTTCGCCATAACTCAGCGCTTCCCAGCAACCGCCGAGCACGTCGTGGCGGAATAATAATTGGGTATGCTGATGCTCTGCGCAAAAACGGTCGATCAGCGGTGTCAGTAGTGCAAAGGGCACGGAGGCATCAAGGCTGATGGTCAGTTTGCTTTCCCAGCCGCTTTCAACGTACTGCGCCTGTTGCTCCAGTTCGCTGACAGCGCGCAGCAGCACGCGGCCTTTGTCCAGCATCAGACGACCTGTAGGGGTAAAAGTGGCGCGATGGCCGGACCGATCCAGCAGTTTAATGTTCAGATCACTTTCCATTTTCTGCACGGTATAACTCAGTGCCGATGCGGTTTTAAACAGTCGGGCACCCGCCGCGGCAAACGTACCGTGACGGTCTAACGCGTCGAGGATCAGCAGGGCTTCAAGGCTTAATCGCATTCTTTTTCCCACTAAAAAGAGTTGAATACCGGAAAACATTTCCGGTAGTTATGGCTTCCCCATTTCGTATTGTTTAGAGGGATAACGCAACAAATAGTTAACCAGAGGTTGATGACTGTATGCATTGCCAGTATTATCCGTTTGTTTTCTATACAACGTTTATCCGGTCAAAGCAGGTCAGCTATTTTGTGGAATCCCGAAAAAGAGCTTTTTACTGAGCTCTATCAGTACCCTGAACATCTTCGCCATACCTTAGAAAATTTACCCGGCAGCAGCGGCGTCTATATTTTTTACGGTGACGATAAGGCTTTTCCGCTGTATATCGGCAAAAGCGTGAATATCCGCAGCCGCGTGATGTCGCACTTTCGCAATCCTGCCGAAGCCAAACTTCTGCATATGACCCGGGATATTGAACACATTGAAACGATCGGTGAAGTCGGCGCGTTATTGCTGGAATCTGACCTGATTAAAACCCGTCGTCCGCTGTTTAATAAGCGTCTGCGCACCGCCCGCAAGCTGTGTTCCATCCGGCTTCAGGGGCTGACGGCCAGCATTGTGTTCAGCGATGATGTGGATTTTTCCCACAGCGAAGATTTATTTGGCCTGTTTAAAACTAAAATGTCGGCAGTCGAAAAAATCCGGGATATCGCCGATCAGGAAAAGTTGTGTTATGGCGCGCTGGGGCTGGAAAAACTGTCAAAAAATCGCGCCTGTTTCCGCTTTTCATTGGGTAAATGTGCCGGAGTCTGTTGCGGAAAAGAAACGCCGGAAGCCCATCAGACGCGTCTCAGAAGCGCGCTAAGCACCCTGAAAATCCGCAGCTGGCCGTATCCGGGACGGATCGCTATCGTCGAAGAAGCTAATGGTCAGACGGATTATCACGTCATCAATCACTGGTTCTATCTGGGCACAGTAAAAACGCTGGCGGCCGCGAAAGCCTTTGATATCGCCGTCCCGCACTTTGACCGCGACAGTTATAAAATCCTCTGCAGGCCGCTATTCGAGACGGACAGTTCGAAAGTGATTTTGCTGGACTGACGGCAATAAAAAAGGCTGCCAATCGGCAGCCATTCTGTTCATTGCAATACAGCGCAATGCCCGCGAATTAACGCATGGTAACAAACTCTTCCGCACCGGTCGGGTGGATGGCGACGGTGTTGTCGAAGTCTTTCTTGGTGGCGCCCATTTTCAGTGCGACCGCGAAGCCCTGCAACATTTCGTCCATGCCGTAGCCGATACCGTGGATGCCGACGATTTTTTCTTCAGCACCGACGCACACCAGCTTCATGCGGCACGGCTGACGGTGTTGTGTGACGGCGGTGTACATCGCGGTGAAGGCGGATTTGTACACTTTCACGTTGTCTTCGCCGAACTGCTCTTTCGCCTGTGGTTCAGTCAGGCCGACTGTACCGATTGGCGGGTGACTGAACACGACGGTCGCGATGTTGCTGTAATCCAGATGTTCGTCAGGTTTGTTGTTAAACAGACGCTCAGACAAACGACGACCCGCAGCAACGGCAACCGGAGTCAGTTCTACCGCACCGGTATTATCGCCCACGGCGTAAATGCCTTTAACGCTGGTATTCTGGAACTTATCGACGACGATGTAACCTTTATCGTTGGTTTTCACGCCAGTCGCTTTCAGGTTGAAGTTGTCAGTTTCAGGTTCGCGGCCAATCGCCCAGACCAGGCTGTCGACTTCAAATTCTTGTCCGTTTTCCAGTTTCAGCGTCAGGCTGCCGTCTGCATTTTTCACCACTTCTTTCGGAATGGACTCTTTATGCAGCGCAGGGCCTTCGGTTTCCATTACTTCAACCAGCGTTTCAACGATCAGCGGATCGAAAGTACGCAGCGGGGCGTGTTTACGCACGAACAGATGGGTTTCGGCACCCAGCGCGTTCATCACACCGGCGATTTCTACCGCGATGTAACCTGCGCCAACTACTGCAACACGTTTTGGCATTTCGCTCAGATCGAAGAAACCGTCTGAATCGATACCGTATTCTGCACCCGGAATATCCGGATGGCTCGGACGGCCACCGGTGGCGATCAGGATGTGATCCGCGGTGATCTTCTCGCCGTTGACTTCAACGGTGTGATCGTCGACAAAGCGCGCGAAGCCTTTGATCACGTCCACTTTATTTTTGCCCAGCACGTTGTCGTACGAGGTGTGGATACGGTCGATGTAAGCGGTACGGTTGGCGACCAGCGTTTTCCAGTTGAAGCTGTTCACGGTGGTATCAAAGCCGTAATCCGGGCCGTAGTTGCGGATCGCTTCAGCGATTTGCGCGGCGTGCCACATCACTTTTTTCGGGACACAACCCACGTTGACGCATGTGCCGCCCAGCTCTTTAGCTTCGATCAGCGCGCATTTTTTCCCATACATGGCTGCACGGTTGATTGATGCGATACCGCCGCTGCCGCCGCCAATTGCCAGATAGTCATAATGTTTGGTCATCGTTTTATCCGTAAGTTGTGAAAAATGGAGACACTGATTCAGCGTCATTAATCTCAAAATTTGCCTAAGAGTTTAACGTGTTGTGGGAAAGATTGGATCAATGATTGTAATAGGTTTGATAGCTGAGACCTTAGAAAAAGGCCTCAGCGAGGGGAAAAGCTTTACTTACTCAGGCACAACCCAGTTAACCGTAGTATGACCGGTACCGGAAGGCACCAGCACTTTGAGCAGCCACGGCAGAACGTTGTTCATCTGCTGCTCGAGTTTCCACGGCGGGTTAATCACGATCATGCCGGAAGCGGTCATACCGCGCTGATCGCTGTCCGGGCGCACGCCCAGCTCGATTTGCAGAATACGGCGGATGCCGGTCGCTTCGAGATCACGCAGCATTTTCTTGATTTGCTGACGCATCACCACCGGATACCACAGCGCGTAAGTGCCGGTGGCAAAACGCTTGTAGCCTTCCTGAATGCCTTTTACCACGTCCTGATAATCGGTTTTCATTTCGTACGGCGGATCCATCAGGATCAGGCCACGGCGGGAAGGCGGTGGCAGCTGGGCTTTCAGCTGCTGATAACCGTCGGCACGCGCAACGCGGGTACGGTCATCTTTCTGGAATTCACTGCGCAGCAGCGGGAAATCGCTCGGGTGCAGTTCGGTCAGATGCAGTTTGTCGTCTTCGCGCAACAGCTGACGGGCAATCAGCGGCGAACCCGGGTAATAACGCAGATTTTCATTGCGGTTGAAGTGATTGACGACAGACATGTACGCCGCCAGTTCTTCAGGAATATCGTCCCGCTGCCAGATGCGCGCGATGCCTTCCAGATATTCGCCGGTGCGTTCGGCGTGTTCGCCGCTCAGCTGATAGCGCCCGGCACCCGCGTGGGTGTCGAGATAAAGGAAGGGCTTTTCTTTTTCTTTCAGAGATTCAATGATCAGGCTCTGAACGGTGTGTTTCAGTACGTCGGCATGGTTGCCTGCGTGAAAACTGTGGCGGTAACTCAACATAACTTTATTGTTCCGGAGTGGCGTATTGCCGACAGTATAAACTGTTTACACCCTTCATACTTCACGTTGCAGGGGCGATCTTACTTCCCAACCCAGCTGTTCTTGATTTTGAATTTGTCCGCACGGTTATAACTGATTGAGTAGTTGAAGGTTTTTCCGTCTTCCAGTTTGGTGATGCCAGAGACTTTCAGCATCGGCAGACCGGTTTCGCTTTCCAGCAGCGCAGAAAGGGTGTCGTCGAACAGCGAAGCTTCGATCACTGAGTTATAGAATTTAATTTTCCGGCCGGTTTTATTCTCGATATATTCATATAAAGACCCGTTCTGTAAAACCGACTCAGGAATAATGTCGATCATCGCACAGGGAATATAGGAGTCTTCGATCAGGACCGGAATATTGTCCACCAGCCGGACGCGGCGGATATAATGCACGTCGTCTTTTTCATCAATATCCAGCTGACTGGCGATATATTCACCGGCTTTACGCGTTTTCAGGCTGATTAAGCGGCTGGAGACTTTAACGTTATCTTTAAATTCGCGCGAAAAACCGAGAATAGAATCGCTGGTGCCGTTATTGAGCAGATAAACATTGTCTTCAATAACTTTGGTAACGAACATCCCTTTGCCATGAATGCGTTCGATAAAGCCTTCCTGCTCCAGCATATGCATGGCTTTTTGCAGCGTCACGCGTGTCACTTCAAAGCGAACCGCCAGTTCCCGCTCGGAAGGGATTTTATCGCCGACACGATATTCTTTGTTCAGGATGGCCTGTTTCAGGCTGTTTTTGATATCAATATAACGGGCGGTCATTAGCGTAACTTCTTCATGTCAGAGTTATTTTTGAGCAGTATAGACACATGCCTCGCGGACCGGAAGCGTTCGCCCCGGTCCGGGATGTTTCAGCGGAGCCTGATCAATACAGGCGCAGGTTGTTCAAAGGCACGGTGCAGAATTTCCATGGTGGTCATCACATCAGCGGCTGGCACATACGGCGCATGTCCCTGACATATCGTGGCATATACAGCATCATAAACGCGGCCATAATCGCCGTTGCCCGCATCGACATGTTCGGTAATGGTTTGGCCGCTGTCATCAATGTATTTCAGCACGCCATATTCCGTTTCCTGACCAAAATCCGGAGTGCCCGGTAAATTCCCGGCTTTCAGCCAGGTTTCCTGCTGATCGATATTCAGTTTAATAAAGGAGCCTTTTTCCCCGTGAAGAATAAATTTCGGGTATGGCTGCATCACCAGATGGCTGCATTTCACCATGGCTTTGGTTTCGCCGTAATAAAGTTGCAGTTCAAAAGTATCGTCAGGATTGTTTTTATTTCTCACCGAACGGATATCGTAATGCACTAAATCTGGTCGTCCGAACAGGCTGACCACCTGATCGACAAGATGCACGCCCAGCCCGTAAAAAGCACCGTGGGTATAGTCTGCCGGTGCATCGGGGGCGTCAGGACGGAAGTAATCGAAATGACTTTCGAACTCGACGATTTTACCGAGCACGCCGCTGTCGATGACTTTTTTAACGGCTAAAAAACAGCTGTCGAAGCGCCGGTTTTGATATGGCGTCACGGTCAGCCCCTTTTCGGCGGCGAGCGCAAATAGCGACTGCGCTTCTGCCAGCGTCCGGGTAAACGGTTTTTCGACGATGACATTTTTCCCGTGCTCAAGGCACCGTTTTGCCAGGTCATAATGGGTTTGCGGCGGCGTACACAGCGTCACCAGCGTAATACTTTCGTCGTGCAGAATATCGTTCAGATCAGAGGTGAAACGGATGCCCTGATACGCCTCCTCTTTTTCAATGTCCGGGCGGCGGGTGATATCGAAAATGGTTTTAACCTGAAACGTGTCGCGTCGCTGTAAAACGTAAGGCAAGTGGTAACGTGTCGCGCTTTTCCCAAATCCTGCAAATGCGCAGTTTATCTTCATGACGTTTCCTTCCGTTGTAATTGGCGTTTATGCACTGACCTGCGCTGCATTAACTGGAATACCCGCTTCTTCCAGTGCCAGCTGTTTCTTTTCCATCAGCCGGAAGAAGGGATAATAAATGATTGTCGAAATAATAATCATGACGCCTGACCACAAAGCCGCCGGAATATTGCCGCCGGTGGCGAAATATCCATTCAGCAAAGGCGGCATCGTCCAGGGAATTTGTAATACCGGGCGGCCAATAATGTTAAACGTCATCAGAAAATACGACAGGGTGCATAACAGCATCGGCGTGATAATTAACGGCAGCATCATCAGCGGATTAAACACCATCGGCACGCCGAAAATGACCGGCTCATTAATACAAAACAGCGAGGGTGCAAAAGACATGCGACCCAGCGATTTATAATAACGACTTTTCGACATCATCATCGCCAGAACCAGCCCCATCGTCGCGCCTGAACCGCCGGTGCAAATAAAGAAGTTATAAAATCCTTCAGCGAAAATATGCGGTATCGGCTGGTGGCTGAGATAAGCCTGAGTATTTTCGACAATAAACTTAAGAAATATCGGCGCGGTAATGCCGGAGAGCACGTTGGTGCCGTGGATCCCGCAACACCACAGCAGCGAGATAAGAAACACCAAAATTAACATGCCCGGCAGTGTGCCAAGTCCGATGACCAGCGGGCTGAGGATCAGCGTGAAGAATGCGTTGATATCAAAATGCAGGATCACCCGCACAAACCACACCAGCGCCAGACAGACAATCGCCGGGATCACGCTGACAAAAGATTGCAGCACGGCCGGCGGCACATTATCCGGCAGCCGGATGTAGATTTTATGTTCGATGAAAAAGCGAATGATATAGACGGTGAGGATCGAAAGAATAATGGCGGAGAATAACCCCGCGGCGCCGAGATTATCGACGTTAAGCGTGTAGTCATCATTTAACTGCGCCATCAGGAATACGGCGACAGTAATGGCGCAGCAGGTCAGTCCGTCAAGCTTATAATGTTTCGCCAGGTTATAACTGATGCCCATCGCCGAAATTAAACCGATGATCCCGAACGTGACCAGAACCGGTGCATTCAGCGCGGTGCCAAACTGACCTAAATATTCTGTCCATCCGGGGATCGGCAGATTGGCAATAATTAAAAAGATACTGCCGGAAATAATAAACGGCAGCGTCAGCGTAATGCCGTTGCGCACCGCGACCAGAATAACGTTATCACCGACTTTCACCAGACACGGCACCAGTCGTGATTCTATGAATTTCATCATGATGTGATATGCCCGTGATTATTGTGGATATTGCGGCAGGAAAGGCCGGTTTACGACGAGGTATTCGTCGAGAATTTTTTCGGCAATATCCACTGACGGCATTAGCGGATGCACCGAAAGCGCCATTAATGCGGTGGAATAATCGCCAGTGACGGCGGCTTCGATGGTGAGTTCCTCAAAGGCTTTGACGCTCTGGATCAGGCCACGGATTTTCACCGGCAAACGCCCGTAAGCCAGAGGATGCGCACCCTGACGATCTATCATTGCGTTCGTTTCTACCACACTGTTTTCGTCGAGATCGGGCGTTGCTCCGCGATTGAGCGTATTGACGACGTGGATCTCCTGCCGGTTGTTATAAATCGCGCTGATGATCGAACAGGCAGTATCCGAGTAATACGCACCGCCCCGGCTTTCCAGTTCTTTCGGTTTGCTCTCAAGCTGCGGGTTTTTATAGAGTTCAAAAAGCTGGCGTTCTATTTCACGCGTTTGTTCTCCGCGTGTGCCGTGCGTCTGGCTGTCTTTTACGCTGTGCGCCACCATTTCACGGTGCAGATAGAAATACTTCAGGTAGGAAAGGGGATAAAGTCCGAGCGCGCGGATAAAGGCCGGTGGCAATCCGGTATCGGGAATGTTTTGCAGCTGATTCTGGCCATTGCCCTGCGCCAGTTTCTCAATAAATTCTGCGGTGACGTCGTGGCCTTTGACGGCGATCTGATCGGCAAATATCAGGTGATTCAGCCCCATCACGCGGGCATATACGTCTTCACGACGGACGTCATACACCTTCGCGATATCCATCATCATGCTGTTCGCACCGCTGCAAATGCCCAGCGTTTTGATGCTCGAATATTTTTCAATGGCCTCAGTAACAATTCCTGCCGGATTGGTGAAATTGATCAGCCACGCATCCGGGCACAACCTTTCCATATCGCGGCACAAATCTAACAGCACGGGAATGGTGCGCTGTGCCTTCATAAAGCCGCCTGCACCGGTGGTTTCCTGGCCGAGAACGCCGTATTTCAGCGGGATCGCCTCATCGTGAATACGGGCTTCCTGCTGGCCGACGCGCAGCTGAGTCGTAACGAAGTCCGCGTTACGCAACGCGGCTTCGCGGTCGGTGGTCAGATGCACGGTCATCGGGAGCCCGGCTTTTTTGACCATCCGTTGTGCCAGCGCACCGACGATTTTCAGCTTTTCCTCACCGGCTGCGATATCCACCAGCCAGAACTGCGAAACCGGCAATTCGTCGTAGCGCCGGATAAATCCGTCGATCAGTTCCGGTGTGTAACCTGAGCCGCCGCCCAGTGTGACAATTTTGAGTGTTTTCATTCCCCGCTGACTCCCTGTGCTGTGGAAAAACTGTACTGGCATACGCCAGATAACGGAAAGCTAACAGGAATAACCTCGTTGTAAATAGGGTTTAGCGGCAGGAGACAGACAAAGATGAAAATTGCGAGGCAGGTCTTGCTGCAACCTGATAAGCCGAACGGGAGTGATTGATAACATGAATATCTATGGCCGCCGGGCGAAATCGCCGCCCCCCATTGATTTCCCCATAACTTGACCGCATGTTAGAAGTTACGTCATCTTTAAGACGACCCGAATTCACGGCGTGGTGCGCCACAGACGCATCAGCCCCAAACGCTATTACGAAGGACTGGCCCTATGACTGAACAGCAAAACGCGTCGAATCCGCTCTTAAAACCGTTCGCCCTGCCACCTTTCTCTGCGATCAAGCCTGAACATATTGTCCCTGCGATGAAATCCGCTATCGAAGAAAGCCGCCAGACGATTGAACGCGTCGTCGCGCAGGGTGCGCCTTATACGTGGGAAAACCTGTGTCAGCCGCTGGCCGAAAGTGACGATCGCCTGAGCCGTATCTGGTCGCCGATCGGGCATCTCAATGCAGTGAAAAACAGCCCGGAACTGCGAGAAGCTTACGAGCAATGCCTGCCCATTCTGTCTGAATTCAGCACCTGGACCGGGCAGCATGCCGGTTTGTATCAGGCATACCGCGATTTAAAAGACAGCGAACATTTCAGCACGCTTTCTCTGGCGCAGAAAAAAGCCATTGATAACGCGCTGCGTGATTTCGAGTTATCCGGCATTGGTTTGCCGATGGAAAAACAAAAACGCTATGGCGAAATTTCCGCGCGTCTGTCTGAGCTGGGTTCGACCTACAGCAACAACGTGCTCGATGCCACTATGGGCTGGAGCAAACTCATCACGGATGAGAATGACCTGAAAGGTCTGCCGGAAAGCGCACTGGCCGCGGCGAAGGCGCTGGCGGAATCGAAAGAGCAGGAAGGCTGGTTGTTAACGCTGGATATCCCAAGCTATCTGCCGGTGATCACGTACTGCGAAAACCGTGAACTGCGCGAAGAAATGTATCGAGCGTTCGCGACCCGGGCGTCCGATCAGGGCCCGAATGCCGGTAAGTGGGACAACAGCGAAGTGATGGCTGAAGAACTGGCGCTGCGTCACGAACTGGCTCAGCTGTTAGGTTTTGATTCCTTCGCGGATATGTCGCTCGCCACCAAAATGGCCGAAAGCCCGAAACAGGTGATCGACTTCCTGAGCGGTCTGGCAAAACGTGCGCGTCCGCAGGGCGAGCAGGAACTAGCGCAGCTGCGAGCTTTCGCCAAAGAACATTTCGGCGTGGATGAAATGGAAGCCTGGGATTTGCCGTTCTACGGTGAAAAACAGAAACAGCATCTGTTCTCTATCAACGACGAGCAGTTACGCCCGTACTTCCCTGAACAGCGTGCGCTGGAAGGGCTGTTCGAAGTGGTGAAACGCATTTACGGCATCACCGCCAAAGAACGTAAAGACGTAGAAACCTGGCACAAAGACGTGCGTTTCTTCGATCTGTTCGATGAAACCGGCGACTTGCGCGGCAGTTTCTATCTCGACCTGTATGCCCGCGAGCACAAACGCGGTGGCGCATGGATGAATGACTGCGTCGGCAGCATGCGTAAAGCGGACGGCGAACTGCAAAAACCGGTCGCGTATCTCACCTGTAACTTTAACGGTCCGGTGGGCAACAAACCGGCGCTGTTCACGCACAACGAAGTCACCACGCTGTTCCATGAGTTCGGTCACGGCCTGCATCATATGCTGACCCGCATCGACACCCCGGGAGTGGCCGGTATTTCCGGTGTACCGTGGGATGCTGTCGAGCTGCCAAGTCAGTTTATGGAAAACTGGTGCTGGGAGCCGGACGCACTGGCATTTATCTCTGGTCATTTCGAAACCGGCGAACCGTTGCCGAAAGAGATGCTGGATAAAATGCTGGCGGCGAAGAACTATCAGGCGGCGCTGTTTATCCTGCGTCAGCTGGAGTTCGGTCTGTTTGATTTCCGTATGCATGCGGAATATGACCCGGCCAAAGGCGCGCAAATCCTGCAAACGCTGGCAGAAATCAAGAAACAGGTTGCCGTGGTGCCGTCACCGTCATGGGGACGCTTCCCGCACGCCTTCAGCCACATCTTTGCAGGCGGTTATGCGGCGGGTTATTACAGCTATCTGTGGGCGGAAGTGCTGTCGGCCGATGCCTATTCCCGCTTTGAAGAAGAAGGAATTTTCAACCGCGAAACCGGTCAGTCGTTCCTGGATAACATTCTGTCGCGCGGCGGTTCCGAAGAGCCAATGGAGCTGTTCAAACGCTTCCGCGGGCGTGAGCCGCAGCTGGATGCTATGCTGCGCCACTACGGAATCAAAGGATAACCTCTGCCTGTGAGTGTGTGTTTACTGTGTGAAGAAGGCGCCGATGAAGGCGCCTTATCTGTTCTGGCGCAGCGCTGGAATCTGACGTCTGACCCGGATGCCGTGATGGCGCTGGTGCTGACGCCTGAACGTCTGGAATTACGCAAACGCGACGAGCCCAAACTCGGCGCGATTTTTGTCGATTTCGTCGGCGGCACGATGGCGCATCGTCGCAAATTCGGTGGCGGACGTGGCGAAGCGGTAGCGAAAGCCGTCGGTATCAAAGGCAGTTATCTGCCGGATGTGGTCGATGCGACCGCAGGACTGGGCCGCGATGCGTTTGTGCTGGCCTCTCTGGGCTGCAAAGTGCGGATGCTGGAGCGCAATCCGGTCGTCGCGGCATTGCTCGATGACGGGCTGACGCGTGGCTATCGTGATGCAGAAATCGGCCCGTGGTTGCGTGAGCGCATGACGCTGCTGCATGCTTCAAGTCTGACGGCGCTTTCTGAGCTTTCACCAAAGCCGGAAGTGGTGTATCTCGACCCGATGTATCCGCACAAACAGAAAAGTGCGCTGGTGAAGAAAGAGATGCGGGTGTTTCAGGGTTTAGTCGGCCCGGATGAAGATGCCGACGGCCTGCTGGAACCGGCGCGCCGCTTAGCGACTAAACGTATCGTGGTAAAACGTCCGGACTATGCGCCGCCAATGGCTGATATCGCCGCACAGGCCGCAGTTGTGACCAAGAGTCACCGGTTTGATATTTATACGCCGTTATAGAAAGCCTTTGTTGTATCTCAACGAGATGAAAAAGAAACCAGAAAGCACTGCGCATACGTTCTGGTTTCTTATTTTCATGCCTGATTACGCAAATCCTCAATAAACTCAGTGACTGGTACGGTTTTTTCGCGATCCCGTTGTGCCTCGTCGATCTTGTTTAACTGCTCAATAAGGATTTTTTTCATTTCAGCTTCTGCAAAGCGCGTGAGCAAATCCCTGACCATCGGCTGGTAACCAATCTGGTGATGTGCCGCGATAGTTTTCAGGTTATTGAGCAGCGACTTTTGCAGCCTGATTGAAATTGCCTGAAGTTCCATCATGTCATCGTACTCAGCGGCCTCAGACGGGGAAACCGCTTCTGCGTGTTCTTCGGATGCACCTAGTTCGCGGTTATCCCACATTTCTGCATTATCCTGAGCATCCTGGCGGGTTTTCATAATGTCTTCCTCTAAATTTGGAGCGTGACTGCCGATTTTCAAAGAGCACCTTTACTGGCGTAAATTCGCCTTTCAATTTCGTTAGGCTCGAAAGCTGATTTTAGCTGAGCCGGGAGCCCGTTATAGGGTGGCACAAAGCAAATTTTAAGTGTCCGGCCTCTGTTCGTTTCAGCAATAAACCACAAGGTGGGCGGCGTCGTCAGGTGCTTCTCTCGGGTATCCTTAAGGTAATTACCCTCACGGTTGGCAAAACATTCGAAGACCTCTTTCTCCACAACACTGTGTTTTACGAACAATTTCTCTTTCA
Organism: Rahnella variigena; assembly: GCF_003610915.1. Taxonomy (NCBI): domain Bacteria; kingdom Pseudomonadati; phylum Pseudomonadota; class Gammaproteobacteria; order Enterobacterales; family Yersiniaceae; genus Rahnella; species Rahnella variigena. The sequence continues at coordinate 526,446 of NZ_NSDJ01000001.1, read as the reverse complement.
CTGCCGCTGAAAACTGGATTTTCATGATACATCCTGTATGAAAAACTTCATCCGTATATACCTAACATTTTAATTTATTATGTCTAATAAACAGATAGATATTGATTTTATGCAGATATGAAAATTTTCTGTATATACAAAATACGCTTTTGCTCAGGGATTGACCAGAATTCCACGTTAAAATCTCATAAAAAAATGCCCGCCGGTTTTCACCTGCGGGCATTTTTATGTCAGCGTTAACGCAATAATACGTCTTACGCTTCTTCTTCCTCATCGCGCAAAGGCACGATCAGCATGTCGATGTGAACGGTGTTGATCAGCTGACGCGCGGACGACATCAGTTTGCTCCAGAAATCCTGGTGATGGCCGCACAGCACTAAATCCACGCCATATTTATTAATGGCATCCACCAGCACCTGCGCTAAATCACCGCTGCCGCTCAGGGTTTCTGAAATCGGGTAACCGGCGTTTTGCGACAGTTCGTTCAGTGCGTGGTGCGTCTCTTCGGAAATGCGTTTCTGCATGTCGCCCAGATTGACGTCGATAAGACCGGTGTACAGGTCTGAATAGTTCACATCAACGTGGATCAGGGACACCTTGGCGTTATACGGACGCGCCATGGAAACCGCTTTCTCGACTAAAACTTTGCTCTCAGGTGAGAGGTCAACAGCAATCAATATGTGTTTGTAAGCCATAAGAAAACTCCTTCCATAAGTCGGTTAATAGCAATATCAGCATCATGCGAATGTCATGACTTCAGTATAGCGCCAAAATGGTCAGAGAAATCAAGCATACAGATCCCATTTCCAAATCCGGGCATCTATAGATAGAAATAATATGAACAGTTCGGGATTCGTTTCCTACACTCAATAATGCAGGCTTCTCCTGCTTTGGCAATCTTCTGTGGTACGAAAAGAGGGCGGGCGCAGTTTGCCCGGGGGTGTGAAATTGCGGAAAGGCAGGGCGAAACGTCGGGTATGCGCCGCTATTTTACCGGTGCATTGCGCGGTGTCAGTTCGCCTTGAGGGGGAATCATGATCAGTCCCGTTGCGCTGTTTTGGGCTTTATGTTTTGTGTGTGTCGTGAATATGCTGCGCTATTACTCTTCTTTGCGCGCATTGCTGGTGGTACTGCGGGGGTGCGATCCGCTGCTGTATCAATACGTTGATGGCGGGGGATTCTTCACGTCGCACGGTCAGCCGAGCAAACAAATAAGACTGGTGCGTTACATTTATGCTCAGCGCTATGTTGAACATCACGATCCTGAGTTTATCCGCCGCTGTGAACGGGTCCGCGGTCAGTTTATGCTGACAACTGCACTGGTCGGATTAATTTTAATCAGTATGTTAGCGATGCTGATCTGGTACTAGCATACCCTTCGTACTTGAAGCTGCAGCGGCGTTAGCGGCTCTCGTTCACCCGAATCACTGACCTGTGTCAGCACATCGGGATTCTCTCGCTTGCTGCCTTGCTGCAACTCCAATTACTTTGGTTATGAATTAGGGAGGATGTGTGAAAAAGGAAAAAAAAAGGCGACCGCTGCTGAGCAGGGTCGCCTTTTTAATGCCGTTCAGAAAGCTATCAGATCAGCTTCAGCGCAAGCCAGTACAGCACGCCGGAAAGGACAATCGACACTGGCAGGGTTAAGATCCACGCCATTGCAATGTTCTTCACGGTCTTCGACTGCACACCGCCGCCATCCACAATCATGGTCCCTGCAACCGCAGAAGACAGCACGTGTGTGGTGGAAACCGGCATACCCGTATAGCTGGCAACGCCGATAGAAACGGCCGCGGTCAGCTGTGCAGACAAGCCTTGTGCGTACGTCATGCCTTTCTTACCAATCTTCTCACCGATGGTGGTCGCCACGCGTTTCCAGCCAATCATGGTACCCAGTGCCAGCGCCAGAGCGACAGCAATGATGATCCAGATTGGTGCGTATTCAACGGTTTGCAGAATGTCTGTTTTCAGCTCGCCGAGGAAGCGTTTATCCGCAGGAGAGGTTTCCGGCAGCTTGGCCACTTTATCCGCAGTATCAGAAACACACATCAGCAGACGGCGCATATGGCTGCGTTCTTCCGGTGCCAGGTCGCTGTAAGACTGAAGATTGGTCAGCAGTGTTTGCGCGCGGCCGATAGCGTCAAGTGCGTGGCTGCTGTCGCAGTGGAACACTTTAGGCTCATCAGTCGGTGCGATATTGACGTCCGGTGCAGGCACCATTGGCGTCTGTGCAACCACGTGCGGCACGGCATCAACATGTTGCTGATAATACTGGCCGAGGTGAGTCACGGCGTCGCGGGTACGGGTAATGTCGTAACCGGTCGCGTTCATATTCACCACAAAACCCGCTGGCGCCACGCCAATCAGCACCAGCATGATCAGACCGATACCCTTCTGACCATCGTTAGCGCCGTGAGAGAAACTCACGCCGATAGCCGACAGAATCAGGCCGGTACGTGTCCAGAATGGCGGCTTTTTCTTGCCGTCTTTCTTCTCACGTTCCGCCGGTGTCAGGTGGATACGGGCATGTTTCTTATTGCCACTCCAGTAACGGCGCAGCAGGAAAATCATGGTACCCGCGATAATCATCCCGACCAGCGGAGAGATAATCAGCGAAGCAAAAATACCAATCATTTTAGGGATGTTTAACGCATCGACCACGGAAGTGTGAGTCATTAATGCATTGGTCAGCCCTACGCCAATGATGGCGCCGATAAGGGTATGGGAACTGGACGCCGGCAAACCAAAATACCAGGTGCCGAGATTCCAGATGATCGCCGCCAGTAACATAGAGAACACCATGGCAAGGCCATGTGCGGAACCTACATTGAGCAGCAGATCGGTTGGGAGTAAATGGACGATGGCATAGGCCACGCTCAAACCACCGAGCAGGACGCCAAAGAAGTTAAATACCCCTGCCATCACGACCGCTAATTGCGAACGCATTGCCCGGGTATAGATGACGGTTGCTACTGCGTTGGCCGTATCATGGAAGCCGTTAATCGCTTCGTAGAACAGAACAAACAGTAACGCGAGAATCAATAACGAACCGGTATGAATATCCAACCCGGCAAATAGATGCAGCATAATTGTTACGCCAGTTAGTGGTCATGAACGCCGCGCATTATCTGCGAGAACAGGGTGAGGGGAAAAGGAAAATATGACATTTTTTTGACTAAAAACAGTTCAAAAATCACGTTTGTTTCAATTAAATTTTTATTTATCAAAATCTTATTCCTCCTTTGCCAGCTGAAACATTTCCTTACGACGTTCAGAAAGCAAGCTGTCTGACTGGTTTAAGACGCGTCTGTCCCTTACAATTCGCGCCACTCAGGGGGCAGCACGCCCGCTCAGAAGGGGAAACCCTATCTAAAACGTAGTCGAATATTCATAAAGAGAGGCCGAAAGTGGAACAGGTTGATGTGGTCGTCATTGGTGCAGGTGCTGCAGGTATGTTCTGTGCGGCACAGGCCGGACAGGGTGGCTGCCGGGTTCTGCTGCTGGATAATGGCAAAAAAACCGGACGTAAAATCCTGATGTCGGGGGGCGGACGCTGCAACTTCACGAATCTCTACGCCGAGCCGGCGGCTTATCTTTCTGAAAATCCGCATTTCTGTAAATCTGCACTGGCGCGTTACACCCAGTGGGATTTCATCGATATGGTCAACCGTTACAATATCGCCTGGCATGAGAAAACCCTCGGCCAGCTTTTCTGTGATGACTCCGCGCAGCAGATTGTGGCGATGCTCGATAAAGAGTGCGAAACGGGTAACGTTGATGTGCGTCTGAGAAGTGAAATCACCGACGTTCAGAAAACGGAAGAAGGCTTTGTTATCAACGTGAACGGCTCAGCTGTGAGTACTCACTCACTTGTTGTTGCCAGCGGTGGGCTTTCGATGCCGGGACTCGGCGCTTCGCCTTTTGGTTACCGTCTGGCGGAACAGTTTGGCCTGAAAGTGTTGCCGACCCGTGCCGGTCTGGTGCCGTTTACCCTGCACAAACCGCTGCTTGAACATTTACAGACGCTTTCCGGCGTTTCCGTTCCTGCGGTGCTGACCGCCGAAGACGGTACGGTGTTCCGGGAAAGCATTCTGTTTACTCACCGTGGTCTTTCCGGTCCGGCTGTTTTACAACTTTCAAGCTACTGGCAGCCTGGAGAGTTTGTAAGTGTTAACTTACTCCCTGATGTCGATCTGGCGGCGTTTCTGAATACGCAGCGTCAGGAGCATCCTAATCAGAGCCTGAAGAATACGCTGGCGATGCAACTGCCGAAGCGTCTGGTGGAATGTTTGCAAACGCTGGGACAGCTTCCGGATGTGACGCTCAAACAGCTAAACGTGCCGCAACAGGCCGCACTGGTGGAACAGCTGCAAAACTGGCAGGTGCAGCCGAATGGCACCGAAGGTTACCGCACGGCAGAAGTGACACTCGGCGGTGTCGATACCAAAGAGTTGTCTTCTAAAACGATGGCGGCGGCGAAAGTCCCCGGTTTGTATTTCATCGGCGAAGTGGTGGATGTGACCGGCTGGCTCGGCGGGTATAACTTCCAGTGGGCCTGGAGTTCGGCGTGGGCGTGTGCGCAAGATTTGGTGGCGCGGTCGTTCGCCGTGAATCAGCCCTAAATGGATATCTGAGCAGTCGGAGAGGTTTCCCAGCTGCTCATCATTTTTTCGTCTTATTAAAAGTATTTGTTAACGCCAAAATCAATTTTCTCATGCATTGCCACAAACGCAATCAGCCTGTTAGGGATGATGATTTCAATTCCACCCTCATCATCATGAGGGCCCTGATAACAAAATCCCAGCCTCCCCAGCGCGGGAATTAAGGGGCTTTTTAGTTTAATGACAGATGTTTTCATGTCCTCTGGCAGGGCATCTATAATCATTCTGGCTTTAGCAAAACCGGTAATACTTGAGTTCTCCAGTTCCGGTCCTTTACATATAAGCACTTTCATATCATGGATAAGCGTGACCGTATGCCCGTAGGGATGCTGGTAATCAACACGATATCCCGCCGCCACATTTTTAGTTTTGGCCACGTAAAATCCGGCCCAGTCAGCCTCCCTCGGAAAGGATGAGTGCAGCGTACGCATATGATCAAGCTGCTGGTATGCAGCAACTTTAAAACCGATGTGGCCTTTTCTGAGAATGCTTCTTTCAATAGTAATCATATTATTCTTCTAATAAATTATGTGGGGCTGGAATTCACCTTATCGGAAGTGAATAGCTGATTTTATTATGGTAACTGATATATAATATCAAAGCTGTGTTCCTAAATGCATTTAGTTAAATTACAATTGTGTTTAGGAAACTTAATTATTGGTTATTAGCCGGAATATGTAACATTAATTTTTACATGTGAACTGCATTGGTTATGTATTTCACACAATGCGCCGTCATTATTTATTTTCTAATTCTTCAGCAATTGGATAATCCATTCCAGTCTCTCGTCATTTTTCGCCTTACTGTGAATATAAGCATAAATATCAATAGTATCTTCCTCCATCCAGGGGATTTCGACACTGCGCACGTTTAAGTGTACGGGGATGTGCTTGAGCAGGAATGCCGGAAAGAACATCACAGCATCACTTTTTTCAATACAGTAAAGCATATTAATCAGCGAGTTAGATCTGTAACGGATATTCCTCTGATGAGACAATCCATACAGCTTCTCAGGAAGGTAAGCGCTGGTTTCGGCGGAGCTGAGAACGATATGTTCCTCTGCCATCCACTGCTCGTCGCTCAATTGGTTTTTTATACGGGGATGTCCTTTCCGGCACAAACCCACGATCCGTGACTGGGCAATCTTTGTTGAAATGAACGAGTGGTTATGTCTGATGGCTGAGCCAATATCAATGTCGACTTCTCTTGATACCAGCGCGGTGCTCCGCTGGTCTTCCAGCATGATGCGGTTGTTAAAGGTAAAATTTAACTCCTGGGGAAATTTTTTATTTTTTAATAACTTATCAACCAAATAATATTCAATCATCGTATTTGTTCTGATAATAACATTGGAAATTTCAGGGGGATCATCAGTACTCACCATTAAGGAATGGGATATTTCTTCGTCAACATTTTTAAACGAGGGATAAAGCTGGTTAGCAAGCGGTGTGGCTTTTAGTCCTTTGACGGATTTGATGAATAAGGGGTCATTGTAATAATCACGGAGTTTATTTAATGCATAGGTCAGCGTGGGTGACGATATTCCTAATGCTTGTGCAGATTTACTCATGCTTCTGGTTTCATACACCAGCACCAGCGTTTTGATGAGATTGTAGTCAAATTTATTGTTCATTTTCAGTTATTCTTTCTTTGATCAAGTACTTAGTTCAGGTGATATAAAAAATTCAAAGCACGACTTCGAAAAACCTCTATTGTGTCTTATCTCAGGGGAATGCTTAATAACACCTGTTGCCGTGCTAATGAAAAGAAGGTGTGATGAAAGTCCTGACTGATAAACCGACATTTGAAAAATGGTTTGTAGAAGATTATTTGAATATTAACCATAACCCTATGAATCCCTCGATTCTCACTGATGAAGAATTGGACATCGCCCTTTCTGAATCTGCGCCAGAGTCATTCCCGTGTCTGGTTTTCATGGGAGCCCAGGATATTTATTCTGATGGAAATCAGTTGCGGTATATCTACAAGGACGAGTTAAGGCTAATGCAAGAATTACTGGAAGGGAAAGGATTTAGTCATTGAAAGTGGAATAAAATTATTTCAAAAGGATAACCAAAATATCCAAAGTGTATAAAAGAAGTCCTTATCATTGATTTGGTGAATGCATTCGAATGCGAAGGGCACTTTACTGCGTCCTTTGCATTCTGTCTGATCAGTGAAACACCCCGCCACAGATCCCACTATACCTGACCTGCTATGACCGGCACGGCAGAACCGCCTGGATGAGGTAATAGATTTGTTATTTTGTGCTCAAAATTAATCAATCCTGCCTTCTGATTTTTTTCACTTAAGAAACTAGAAAATTCCTAAGCAAAGTGAGTAAAAAGAGCGATATGTTTAGTGATCATTGAGTATTGGTGATTATTTGCCATTTTCTCCATCCAAATTATAACGTTGTTATACATGTCAATCAGACTGGAAAAATAGTTGAAAGCAAATATAAACAGAGAATGCGACTATTTATTATTTATGATTAGTGTTTTATGCTGCTTGAATGTTAATGGCTGGTGATTAATTTCTTGTTTTTTGGTTATTTACAGATTTATCTAATATGTTTAGAAAATTCCTAAGTCCGCCCGCCCGACCTCCCCGCTATCGACATGTCAAAACAGCCTCACTAAGATTAGCCCGTGTTCAGGAGGATTAGGATTTTTCCTCAGAAAAGAATTACAACGGAAAGTACTACCAATGGAATGATAAATGAAACAAACAGTTGTTATCCACTCTGGCTATTATGAGATGCTGACGCTCTCGTCTATCCTTAATCATGTTAATTCAAAAGTTAACTTATTTACTTCATTGAATGAGTTCTACGAATCTGGAATCGGCATGAGCGTAGACTGCATTATTATTGAGATAAATAATAACGTAGAAAACTTTAACTCTGTGATTAAGTTCATCCGGAGAATGGATTTTTTATACAAGCCACCGCGCGTCATTGTAATCACTAAAATAGAACAATACGACAGACTGACACGCCTGGTTGAAGAGAACATTGATATGCTCATCTCTGAACAGGAAGAGTTAACGGTGCTGAGAAAGATGCTCATTACCGGTGTTGTTGACCTTAATTATCAGATGACAATCAGCCCCTATTTAAACAGAAAGAAAAATGAAGTATTTCATCCGGCGAGAATGTGTCTGACCTCAATGGAACGCGAAGTGTTATGTGAGATTAAAAGCATGAAGACCAATTCGGGTGTAGCGCAAAAAATGGGGAAGAGCAGTAAGACGATCAGTACCCACAAGCGAAATGCCATGAAAAAATTGGGGCTTAAAAATTCGATAGATTTGTACAAGTATCTTATGCAGTGATCAGTGCACAGATTTTCTTGCCCGGATACCCTGAAAAGTCGTCTTTATAAGGCAAAAAAGCTATCGATAAACGATAGCTTTTTTTATAGATGAAATACCGAGGCCTGGCTGTCATACAGAATGATTGAGCACACGATTAAGGTAGTGAAACAGCTCTTTGGTACTTTTAAGACCGAGCTTTCTCATCGCGCTGTATTTGTAGTAATAAAGGTTAGAAATTGGAATTGCCGTGATTTTCTCAATGCTTTTCATTCGCTGGTTCTTTGACAGGCAGCGGAGCAGAATGACTTCGTTTTTACTGAGCAAATAGTCCTCAAGAAAAGGTTTGATTGAGTCGTATTTCCCTTTCAATAAGCTGTCAAAGAAGAAATATACTTTCGAGAATGAGTTCTCTTTACATACGCAAAAGTCAGCTAACTTGCTGTTAACAATGATGTTATCACTGAAGATGATGACTTTGCTTTCCTGCTGTGTTTTCGATTTTAAATTATAGATGAATTTATCAATATTAAACTCGAAGCTGATCTCTCCTGGTTCCAGGATATAAACGTCGAAGTTTTCAGCATGTTTATCCAGCGCATCTTCCGCACTGATATGATTGAACGTAATGCCTGAAGTTGTGCGGATTAAAGAAAAGAGGTTTTTTAACCCTACATATGTCAATGTGCATGAGTCAATAAGTGCAATGCGCATCATTAATCCATTCCTTTAAATGCATCGGCTTCCGTAGAGATCATTGCGTATACCTGATAATACATCTCCGTTATTATTACCAAATAAGCTTTCAGGTATACTATCGGGTAAGAATGCAGTCGTCAACGTAACCAAATATGATCATCTTATTATCAAGTAAATAAAATTTGTGAAACCCACAGTGCAACTGCCTGATAATAGATGGTATTTTTTCTATTGCTGACAAAATAAATTACGTGTCTAGGAATATTTTTAATTTCTTCGTTTAATGCTTAAACATTCTTAAGTTAATGTACAAAAACTGACACTCTTAGACACCAGAAAAGAAACCCCACGTTACCTGCTCCCCTTGTAATTTAAATGATTTAACAGACGTGGAAATTGTTGTTTTGAAGATTCCCCCCATAAGAAAAAATCCCTTCAGATAAGGCCATGAATTTTCGTTTCACGAAACTTTCGAAAGAATATCGGATGAAATCTCTGCAAAGGTTGTCCATTTTATCTCGCAATGACGATAAGCGGGTGGCTAATACTTAAGGAGGATTGTCAGATGATGTTTAATCATTATTGCGGGCGACGGCAAGATGTTTTTACATTGTCTTTAAATCATTGTTAACAAAATGTTGCTTTTAATCTGTGAGTGAAAATTTGTTTTTATTCTCTCCTTTTTCATCGGATCACGGTCATGAATGCCTGTTAAAGGGGAAATAACAGGGATTTATTTGTAAGGATTTTGCAAATTATCCTAAGATATGACTGAGTTTTGTAAAGCTATCAATCAAAATGATGCCAATTTTCACTGTAAATCCGCCTTTCAGACGATCAGATTTTTCCCTTTTTTATTAAAAACAACATACTGATTTATAACATTAATCACATTCACCTAATGAATGTGAACATTAGGATTTTTCCACCTTCGTGAATGTATTTCTGCTTACTTACGTAATTTTTGACCACTTTTTCTGCAGCGCGAAGATTGTAATAATGAGACCAGAGTCACAGGAAACAGGGGGCTGGAGGACTGTGCAATGGCTGCACGAGGACGTTCTCCCTAAGGATAATGACAGGAGTGTCAGATGAACAAATGGTCTAAGATTATTGCCATACCGTTAAGCATTTTGGGGGTGTTACTGACATTCCCTGGCGTGGTCTTTGCAAATGTTTCAGAAAATGTCAACGCGTGGGCTAACGCACCTGCGATGAGAGGGCTCGATTCTGTTGATCTGAAATCAACCATCTTGCAGGCATTTTCTCGCAGTCCTTCGGTTACGCAGCAAGCCTATCAGTTGGGTATCGGCCAGGCGCAGATCCGGGAAGCGCAAAGTGCGTGGTATCCGCAGGTGGGGCTGACGGCGAATACTGGCAACTCAACCCAGCAGGATTTTTCTAACAGCCTGAATAATGCGGCTGCCTATGGTCTGACGCTTTCTCAGCTGGTTTATGATTTTGGCAAAACGAATGCCAATGTCAGCCAGCAGAAATCAACGCAGGAAAGCTATCGCTATAAATTACTGGCGACAATGTCTGACGTGGCCGAACAAACCGCGACCGCGTATCTGGACGTATTAAAATATCAGGACCTCACCCGCACGGTTGAGGAAAATATCCGTGCCCTGGAAGACGTCAGAAGAATGTCTTCATTACGTGCGGACGCGGGATTAAGCACCCGTTCTGATGTATTGCAGGCGCAATCGCGTATTTCAGGGATGCGTTCAACGCTGAAACAATATCAGGCGAGTTTATCGGCGGCCAAAGCGCAATTAGAATCGCTGACCGGCGTGAAAGCTAAATATTATCAGCCGTTTGCCGCCAATGATTTTGATAATCCGGTTGTGCCGGAGAATATCGATTATTCGAAAATTCCTACCGTTTTATTTGCACAGACACAGCAAGAATCTGCCTCTTATGAAGTCAGTAAAGCCAAATCGGATTATTTACCGACGCTGAGTTTACAGGCCAGCCGGACGCGTTACGAAACGAATAATAATCCGTACTGGAATAATCAAATCCAGTTACATGTGGATGCGCCGCTCTATCAGGGCGGGGCCGTTTCTGCACGCGTGAGTCAGGCAGAAGGACGCAAAAATATTGCTGCGACGCTCGTTGATCAGGCCAAGCTGGATATCTTGCAAAAAGCGTCAGTAGCTTATGCCAACTGGGCGGGTGCCGAAGGGCAGGTGCAGGCCAGCGCAGCACAGTTGCAGGATTCCATCCGCTCGCGCGATGTGTACAAAAGCGAATATAAACTTAACCAGCGCACGCTGAATGATTTACTCAGCGTAGAGCAGGACGTCTTCCAGGCTGAGTTTTCACAAGTCAGCGCCAAATACGACAGCTGGTATTCACTGATTAATTACACGACGGCGGTAAATAACTTATTGCCTCAGCTTGGAATTAGTCAGGGTGAGAAACAGTCGTTACCCGATCTGAAATAACCTGCAGTTAAATCAACAACAAAAATGTTTTTTAGCATTGAAACAACACCTCACATTACAGACAAGGATTAAGGACAATATCATGAGCAGAAGCATAGATATTATCTCTCGCAAAACGTCGCTGAAGAACGAATTCACTGCCCAGGGAAATACGGCACTCGCAATGAACGAATCGGGCATCGTGGTTATTCATGACTCGGTGAAAAATGTCGCCAGCTATGAACGAAGCGGTAATGACCTGATTATTCATATGCAGGATGGCTCGGTCATCCGTTGTGTAGGATATTTTGAGAATATCGGTCAGGATAATGAAAATAAACTGGTTTTCCAGGATGAAAATCAGCAACTGACCGAAATTGATTTCACCGATGCGACAGCGGCGCATGATACGGCTGCCTTTACGGTTCATGCGGTTGAAACGCCCCTCGCAGGCCTCGAACCTTTACTGCTCAGCACCACGGAAGTCAGTGTTGAATGGCCATATTTACTGGCTGGCGTGCTGGGTGCAGGTGCCGTGGGTGCTTTGCTGGGCCACAGCGGCGGCAGTGACGAAAAAACAAAAGTCATTGATAACACGAAAGATGTCGAAGTCGCCCGTCCAACTTTCCTGGTGACGGATACGCAGGGTGACAGCCAGGGCATTCTTGCCAATCAGGCTGTGACCGATGACGTGCGTCCTACTTTCACCGGCACCGGTAATCCGGGGGCTGAAATTTCTATTGTGGATGCCAGCGGAAAAATTATCGCGACGACGCTGGTCGATGCCAGCGGACAGTGGACGGCACAGCTCGCGCCTCAGTCTGCGGGATCACATACCTACATTGTGGTTCAGGAAAGCAATGGTTCCAGCACCAGCGCGGGTTCCATTACGCTCAACATCGTGACCGAAAAAGCGTCACTGAGTGTCGATACGCTGGCCGGAGATAACGTGCTGAATGCCGCAGAAGCGGGCGCAGATGTTTCCCTGTCTGGCCAAAGCGCGAATCTTGCCGCGGGAACCACCGTGACGGTTTCCCTCAATGGTTCAAGCTGGCAGACCACCGTGGCGGCGGACGGCAGCTGGTCGGTCAATGTCCCGGCTGCGGATGCGCAGGCCCTTGCCGACGGCGTGTATACCGTTCAGGTCAGCGGCGTGGATCGCGCGGGCAATACCATTACCTCCAGCTCGACCTTAACGGTTGATACCCATCCTCCTGCGCTGGTGATTAACACTGTTGCGGGAGACGATATTCTCAATGCCGCAGAATCAGGTCAGCCACTGACGCTCAGCGGGACGTCGGATGCCGGAGCCGGGCAGGTTGTGACGCTGCTGCTTAACGGCATCGCCTACACCGCAACCGTGGATGCCAATGGTCAATGGTCGGTGGATGTTCCTGCTGCCCATGCGGGTGTACTCAAAGACGGAAATGTCACTGTCAGCGCCTCGGTCAGCGATGCGGCGGGGAACAGCACCTCCACCACGCACGATGTACTGGTCGATACGACGGTTCCGGTCGTCACCATCAATACCATCGCCGGTGACAATATCCTCAACAGCGCAGAGCAAACTCAGGCGCAAATCGTCAGCGGCACCAGTACCGGTGGAGAAGCTGGCGACACCGTGACGCTGGTCATCAATGGTCAGACTTACACTACCACGCTGGCGGCTGATGGCTCATGGAGTGTCGGTTTACCGGCGTCCGTATTCAGTTCACTGGCGGATGGCAGTTACGAAGTCAACGTCAGCATCACTGATAAAGCGGGCAACACGGGCTCGCAGTCAACATCAGTACTGGTTGCTTCAGAAGTGCCGGAACTGGCAATTAATACCGTTGCCACCGACGACGTCATTAATGCCATTGAAAAGGGCGAAGCGCTGGAAATCAGCGGGACCAGCAACAGTGCCGATGGCACGCCGGTTACCCTGACGCTGAACGGCATTACCTACACCGGAACCGTATCCGGCGGCAACTGGACGGTCACCGTTCCGGCCACCGATGTTTCAAAACTCGGCGAAGCAACCTATACCCTGTCCGCCCGCATCACTGACGCTGAGGGTAACAGCGGGTCAGCCACACACAACGTAGTTGTCGACTCCGTTCTGCCGAATGTCACCATTGCAGTCACGGCAGGCGACGACATTATTAATGCCACTGAAATCGACGCCGATCAGACCATCAGCGGCAAAGTCACCAATGCGGCGGCGGGCGATGTCGTTACTGTCACCGTAGGTGGCAATGTCTATAACGCGACAGTGCAGAACGACCTGAGCTGGAGCGTCAGCGTGCCGTCCGCAGACCTGAAAGGATTTGGCGACGGCGACCTGACCATCAGTGCCTCTGTAACCAATCAGCACGGCAACACCGGCACCAACGATCGCGAGATCAACATCGACGCCGGTCTGCCGGGGCTGCGTATTGATACCGTTGCTGGCGACGATATCGTCAACAGCATCGAGATCCAGCAGAACCAGATCGTCAGCGGCACCAGCACTGACATCGCGGCAGGCAGTTCGGTCACCGTGACCATCAACGGCGTCGATTATCAGGCGACCGTGGGCGCGAATGGCGCGTGGTCTGCGGCGGTTCCGGCAGCGGACGTGGCGAACTGGCCAGCGGGTCAGCTTGCCATAAGCGTCAGCGGCTCTGATGTCTCCGGCAACTCTGTGACCATCTCCAGTAACGTAACCGTTGATCTGAGCAGCCTCGCCATTGCGATTGATACGATTGCTGCAGACGACATCATAAACGCAGCAGAAAAAGCGGCAGACCTGACGCTGAGCGGTTCAACCCAAAACGTCGAAGCCGGTCAGATCGTGACTGTGAATTTCGCGGGTCACACCTATACCGCGACCGTTGGCACAGACGGCAGCTGGAGCGTAACTGTTCCTGCAGCGGATATGCGCACTCTGAAAGACGGTGACGCGACAGTCAGCGTCAGTGTGACCAATGCGGCGGGCAACAGCGTGGGCGCAGCTCAGGATGTGACGGTTGATACCGTTGCTCCGGCTATCACCATCAACACCATCGCCGGTGACAACGTGCTGAACAGCGCGGAAGCCGGTGCAGATGTGGTGCTGAGCGGGACATCTACCGCCGAAGCCGGTCAGATCGTCACTGTCACCCTGAACGGCAACGAATACACCGCGACCGTCGGCACCGACGGCACCTGGAGCACGGCGGTTCCGGCGGCGGACGCCTCGGCGCTGACCGACGGCACCTATTCTGTGAACGCGACGGTGAAAGATGTCGCGGGCAACAGCTCTTCTGTCAGCGGTTCGGTGCTGGTGGATATCACCCCACCAGCTCTGACTATCAATACCGTTTCCACCGACGACGTGATCAACGCGCAGGAGCATCAGCAGAACCTGATGATCTCCGGTGGTTCCACGGGCGTTCCGGCGGGCGGATTAGTCACCGTTGACATCGACGGCCACAGCTACACGGCAGCCGTTGATGCCAATGGCAACTGGAGCGTTGGCGTACCTGCGAACGTGGTCAGCACGCTGACCGACGGAAGCTATACCGTAACGGCTTCTGTGAAAGATGCCGCAGGCAACGACGGTTCTGTCACACACGACGTCACTGTTGATACCGTTGCGCCGGTTCTGACTATCAATACCGTTGCAGCCGACGACGTCATTAACGCCATCGAAAAAGGCGAAGCGCTGACCGTCAGCGGTACCAGCAATGGTACCGACGGCAGCGTGATTACGCTGAACCTCAACGGCCAGAACTACACCGCAACGGTTACTAACGGCACGTGGACGCTGAACGTTCCGGCTTCCGACGTCGCGAAACTGGGCGAAGCGGATTACACCCTGACCGCCAGCAGCACCGACGCAGCGGGTAACACCGGCAGCACCACGCACGACATTCTGGTCGACAGTTCGCTGCCGTCCGTGAGCATCAGCCCGGTGGCGACAGACAACATCGTTAACGCCACTGAAATCAACGCCGATCAGACTATAAGCGGCAAAGTCACCAACGCCGCAGCAGGCGATACCGTCACCATTACTTTGGGCGGTAAAACCTACACGGCTGAAGTTCAGGACGATCTGAGCTGGAGCGTCAGCGTGCCGTCCGCAGACCTGAAAGGATTTGGCGACGGCGACCTGACCATCAGTGCATCCGTGACCAATCAGCACGGCAACACCGGCACCAACGATCGCGAGATCAACATCGACGCCGGTCTGCCAGGGCTGCGTATCAACACCGTTGCTGGTGACGATGTGGTCAACAGCATCGAGATCCAGCAGAACCAGATCGTCAGCGGCACCAGCACTGACATCGCGGCAGGAAGTTCGGTCACCGTGACCATCAACGGCGTCGATTATCAGGCGACCGTGGGCGCGAATGGCGCGTGGTCTGCGGCGGTTCCGGCAGCGGACGTGGCGAACTGGCCAGCGGGTCAGCTCGCCATAAGCGTCAGCGGCTCTGATGTCTCCGGCAACTCTGTGACCATCTCCAGTAACGTCACCGTTGATCTGAGCAGCCTCGCCATTGCGATTGATACGATTGCTGCAGACGACATCATTAACGCAGCAGAAAAAGCGGCAGACCTGACGCTGAGCGGTTCGACCCAAAATGTCGAAGCCGGTCAGACCGTGACCGTAAACTTTGCGGGTCATACGTACACCGCGACTGTGCAGGACAACGGCAGCTGGAGCGTGAAGGTTCCGGCAGGCGACATGACCAGCCTGAAAGACGGCGACGTCACCGCAACCGCCAGCGTCACCAACGTAGCGGGCAACAGCGCCAGCGCAGCGAATACGGCGGAAGTGGACACCTCGGCGCCAGCCATCACCATCAACACCATCGCCGGTGACAACGTGCTCAACAGCGCGGAAGCGGGTGCAGATGTGTTGCTGAGCGGGACATCTACCGCCGAAGCCGGTCAGATCGTCACTGTCACCCTGAACGGCAACGAATACACCGCGACCGTCGGCACCGACGGCACCTGGAGCACGGCGGTTCCGGCGGCGGACGCCTCGGCGCTGACCGACGGCACCTATTCTGTGAACGCGACGGTGAAAGATGTCGCGGGCAACAGCTCTTCTGTCAGCGGTTCGATGCTGGTGGATATCACCGCGCCAGCTCTGACTATCAATACCGTTTCCACCGACGACGTGATCAACGCTCAGGAGCATCAGCAGAACCTGATGATCTCCGGTGGCAGCACGGGCGTTCCGGCGGGCGGATTAGTCACCGTTGAAATCGACGGCCACAGCTACACCGCAGCCGTGGATGCCAATGGCAACTGGAGCATTGGTGTACCGGCAAACGTGGTCAGCACGCTGACCGACGGTTCTTACACCGTCAGCGCAAGCGTCAAAGATGCCGCAGGCAACGACGGTTCTGTCACACACGACGTCACTGTTGATACCGTTGCGCCGGTTCTGACTATCAATACCGTTGCAGCCGACGACGTCATTAACGCCATCGAAAAAGGCGAAGCGCTGACCGTCAGCGGTACCAGCAATGGTACCGACGGCAGCGTGATTACGCTGAACCTCAACGGCCAGAACTACACCGCAACGGTTACTAACGGCACGTGGACGCTGAACGTTCCGGCTTCCGACGTCGCGAAACTGGGCGAAGCGGATTACACCCTGACCGCCAGCAGCACCGACGCGGCGGGTAATACCGGCAGCACCACGCACGATGTTCTGGTCGACAGTTCTCTGCCGTCCGTCAGCATCAGCCCGGTCGCTACTGACAACATCGTTAACGCCACTGAAATCAACGCCGATCAGCTGATCAGCGGCAAGGTCACCAACGCGGCGGCGGGCGATACCGTCACCCTTACGCTGGGCGGTAAAACCTACACGGCTGAAGTTCAGGACGATCTGAGCTGGAGCGTCAGCGTACCTTCTGCCGATCTGAAAGGATTTGGCGACGGCGACCTGACCATCAGTGCATCCGTGACCAATCAGCATGGCAACACAGGCAGTGCAGATCGCGAGATCAACATCGACGCCGGTCTGCCGGGTCTGCGTATCAACACCGTAGCTGGCGACGATATCGTCAACAGCATCGAGATCCAGCAGAACCAGATCGTCAGCGGTACCAGCACCGATATCGCGGTTGGCAGTTCAGTCACCGTGACCATCAACGGCGTCGATTATCAGGCGACCGTTGGCGCGAACGGCGCGTGGTCTGCGGCGGTTCCGGCAGCGGACGTGGCGAACTGGCCAGCGGGTCAGCTTGCGATTAGCGTGACCGGCACCGATGCTTCGGGCAACAGCGTAACCATCTCGAATAATGTCACCGTGGATCTGAGCAGCGTGGCGATCACCGTAGATACCATCGCGGTGGACGACATGATCAATGCCGCCGAAAAAGCGGCAGACCTGACGCTGAGCGGTTCGACCCAAAACGTCGAAGCCGGTCAGACCGTGACCGTGAACTTCGCGGGCCACACCTATACCGCGACCGTCGGCACCGACGGCAGCTGGAGCGTTAAAGTTCCGGCAGGCGATATGACCAGCCTGAAAGACGGCGACGTCACCGCAACCGCCAGCGTCACCAACGTAGCGGGCAATAGCGCCAGCGCAGCGAATACGGCGGAAGTGGATGCGTCGGCACCGGCCATCACCATCAACACCATCGCCGGTGACAACGTGCTGAACAGCGCGGAAGCAGGCGCAGATGTGGTGCTGAGCGGCACGTCTACCGCCGAAGCCGGTCAGGTGGTAACCATCACCCTGAACGGCAACGAGTACACCGCGACCGTCGGCACCGACGGCAGCTGGAGCACTTCAGTTCCGGCGGCGGACGTCTCGGCGCTGACTGACGGCACCTATTCTGTGAACGCGACGGTGAAAGATGTCGCCGGTAACAGCAGCAGCGTCAGCGGTTCGGTTCTGGTGGATATCACTGCGCCAGCCCTGACCATCAACACCGTGTCAGCCGATGACGTGATCAACGCGCAGGAGCATCAGCAGAACCTGATGATCTCCGGTGGTTCCACGGGCGTTCCGGCGGGCGGATTAGTCACCGTTGAAATCGACGGCCACAGTTATACTGCCGCCGTGGATGCCAATGGCAACTGGAGCGTCGGGGTTCCTGCTAACGTGGTCAGCACCCTGACCGACGGAAGCTATACCGTAACGGCTTCTGTGAAAGATGCCGCAGGCAACGACGGTTCCGTGACCCGCGACGTCACTGTCGACACCGTTGCGCCGGTTCTGACTATCAATACCGTGGCTGCTGATGACGTGATCAACGCCATCGAGAAAGGCGAAGCCCTGACCGTCAGCGGTACCAGCAACGGCGCGGACGGCAGCACCGTCACGCTGAACCTCAACGGCCAGAACTACACTGCGACCGTCAGCAACGGCACGTGGACGCTGAACGTTCCGGCTTCCGACGTCGCGAAACTCGGCGAAGCGGATTACACCCTGACCGCCAGCAGCACCGACGCGGCAGGTAACACCGGCAGCGCGACGCACGATGTTTTAGTCGACAGTTCGCTGCCGTCCGTGAGCATCAGCCCGGTGGCGACAGACAACATCGTTAACGCCACTGAAATCAACGCCGATCAGCTGATCAGCGGCAAGGTTACCAACGCGGCAGCGGGCGATACCGTCACCCTTACGCTGGGCGGGAAGACTTACACCACGACCGTTCAGGAAGACCTGAGCTGGAGCGTCAGCGTACCTTCTGCCGATCTGAAAGGATTTGGCGACGGCGACCTGACGATTTCCGCCAGCGTTACTAATCAGCACGGCAACACCGGCACCAACGATCGCGAGATCAACATCGACGCCGGTCTGCCGGGTCTGCGTATCAACACCGTAGCTGGCGACGATATCGTCAACAGCATCGAGATTAATCAGAACCAGATTATCAGCGGCACCAGCACTGACATCGCAGCGGGAAGTTCGGTCACCGTGACCATCAACGGCGTCGATTATCAGGCGACCGTTGGCGCGAACGGCGCATGGTCTGCGGCGGTTCCGGCAGCGGACGTGGCGAACTGGCCAGCGGGTGCGTTGAATATCAGCGTGACGGGCACCGACGTGTCCGGCAACAGCGTAACCATCTCGAACAACGTCACCGTGGATCTGAGCAGCGTGGCGATCACCGTAGATACCATCGCGGTGGACGACATGATCAATGCGGCTGAAAAAGCGGCAGACCTGACGCTGACGGGGTCGACGCAAAATGTCGAAGCCGGTCAGACCGTGACCGTAAACTTTGCGGGTCATACGTACACCGCGACTGTGCAGGACAACGGCAGCTGGAGCGTGAAGGTTCCGGCAGGCGATATGACCAGCCTGAAAGACGGCGACGTGACCGCAACCGCCAGCGTCACCAACGTGGCGGGCAACAGCGCCAGCGCGGCGAATACGGCGGAAGTGGATGCGTCGGCACCGACCATCACCATCAACACCATCGCCGGTGACAACGTGCTGAACAGCGCGGAAGCAGGCGCAGATGTGGTGCTGAGCGGCACGTCGACGGCAGAAGCCGGTCAGGTGGTGACCATCACTTTGAACGGCAATGAGTACACCGCGACCGTCGGCACCGACGGCAGCTGGAGCACGTCGGTTCCGGCGGCAGACGCCTCGGCGCTGACTGACGGCACCTATTCTGTGAACGCGACGGTGAAAGACGTGGCGGGCAACAGCTCTTCTGTCAGCGGTTCAGTTCTGGTGGATATCACCCCACCAGCTCTGACTATTAACACCGTTTCCGCCGACGACGTGATCAACGCGCAGGAGCATCAGCAGAACCTGATGATCTCCGGTGGCAGCACGGGCGTTCCGGCAGGCGGTCTGGTGACCGTTGACATCGACGGCCACAGCTACACGGCAGCCGTTGATGCCAATGGCAACTGGAGCGTCGGCGTACCGGCGAACGTGGTCAGCACGCTGACCGACGGTTCCTACACCATCAGCGCAAGCGTCAAAGATGCCGCAGGTAACGACGGTTCTGTCACACACGACGTCACTGTCGACACCGTTGCGCCGGTTCTGACCATCAATACCGTTGCGGCCGACGACGTGATTAACGCCATCGAGAAAGGCGAAGCCCTGACCGTCAGCGGCACCAGCAATGGCGCGGAAGGCAGCACCGTGACGCTGAACCTCAACGGCCAGAACTACACTGCGACCGTCAGCAACGGCGCGTGGACGCTGAACGTTCCGGCTTCCGACGTCGCGAAACTCGGCGAAGCGGATTACACCCTGACCGCCAGCAGCACCGACGCGGCGGGTAATACCGGCAGCGCAACGCACGACATTCTGGTCGACAGTTCGCTGCCGTCCGTGAGCATCAGCCCGGTGGCGACAGACAACATCGTTAACGCGACGGAAATCAACGCCGATCAGCTGATCAGCGGCAAGGTCACCAACGCGGCGGCGGGCGATACCGTCACCATTACTTTGGGCGGTAAAACCTACACGGCTGAAGTACAAAGTGACCTGAGCTGGAGCGTCAGCGTACCTTCTGCGGATCTGAAAGGATTTGGCGACGGCGACCTGACGATTTCCGCCAGCGTGACCAATCAGCACGGCAACACCGGCAGCGCCGATCGCGAGATCAACATCGACGCCGGTCTGCCGGGTCTGCGTATCAACACCGTGGCTGGCGACGATGTGGTCAACAGCATCGAGATCCAGCAGAACCAGATCGTCAGCGGTACCAGCACCGACATCGCAGCGGGCAGCAGTGTTACCGTGACCATCAACGGCGTCGATTATCAGGCGACCGTTGGCGCGAACGGCGCGTGGTCTGCGGCGGTTCCGGCAGCGGACGTGGCGAACTGGCCAGCGGGTCAGCTTGCGATTAGCGTGACCGGCACCGATGCTTCGGGCAACAGCGTAACCATCTCGAATAATGTCACCGTGGATCTGAGCAGCGTGGCGATCACCGTAGATACCATCGCGGTGGACGACATGATCAATGCCGCCGAAAAAGCGGCAGACCTGACGCTGAGCGGTTCGACCCAAAACGTCGAAGCCGGTCAGACCGTGACCGTAAACTTTGCGGGTCATACGTACACCGCGACTGTGCAGGACAACGGCAGCTGGAGCGTGAAGGTTCCGGCAGGCGATATGACCAGCCTGAAAGACGGCGACGTCACCGCAACCGCCAGCGTCACCAACGTGGCGGGCAACAGCGCCAGCGCGGCGAATACGGCGGAAGTGGATGCATCGGCACCGACCGTAACCATTCAAACCATCAGCGCCAGTGATGTGCTGACCGCCATCAATGCGGGTACCGAGGTCACACTCAGCGGCACCAGTACGGCGCAGGCCGGGCAGACCGTCACCATCACGCTGGGCAGTGAAACTTACACCGCGACGGTAGCCGCAGACGGCACCTGGACAACCGGCGTGCCGAACAGCGTGTTCTCCGGTCTGGGCGACGGTGCTTATACCCTGACCGCCAGCGTCAGCGATATCGCAGGTAATCCGGCGACCGCCACCGGCACCGCGCAGGTTGATCTGACCGCGCCGGAAGTCACGATTAATACCGTGGCGGGCGATAACGTCATCAACAGTACCGAACACGGACAGGCGCAGGTGATCAGCGGCACCGTAAGCGGGGTGGCCGCGGGTTCTGTGGTCACGGTGACCATCAACAACGTCGATTACCGTGCGGTCAGTGATGGCTCGGGTAACTGGAGCGTCGGGGTTCCGGCGAATGTGGTCAGCGGCCTGAATGACGGCAGCTACACCATCACCGCGAAGGTCACCGACACTGCCGGAAATACCGGTTCTGCCAGTCGTGACGTGACGGTGGAAACCACTGCGCCGGTATTTGTTATCAATGACATGGCGGGTGGCGATAACATTCTTAACGCCACCGAAGCACTGACCACGCTCACCGTCACCGGTACCGTGACAGGGCTGGCTGATGGCGCGACGGTTATTGTGACGCTTAACGGCCTGAACTATCAGGGCACCGTCAACGGCGGCGTCTGGAGTGCAGATATTCCGGCCAGCGATCTGGCGAATCTGGGGCAGGCGCTTTATCAGGTCAGCGTCAGCGGCACCGACGTTTATGGCAACAGCGGGTCTTCGGCTAAAACGCTGCAAACCTCGTCCGACAGCCCGGCAGTGACCATTAATACGGTCGCCGGTGATGACGTGATCAACGCCACTGAAATCACGCAGGATCAGGTGATCAGCGGCACCGTTACACACGCGGAAGCGGGACAAACCGTCACCGTGACCGTGGGCGGTAAAACCTACACCGCAGAGGTGCAGAACGATCTCTCCTGGAGCCTGACCGTTCCGGCAGCCGATCTGGCCGCCATGGGCGACGGCAGCCTGAACATTTCCGCCAGCGTGACCAACACCAGCGGCAACAGCGGTTCCGGTGAACGCGATATCGTCATTGATGCGGCAATCCCGGGTCTGCGCATCGACACCATTGCCGGCGACGATATCGTCAACAGCATCGAAATTAATCAGAACCAGATTGTCAGCGGTACCAGCACCGGTCTGGCCGCGGGCAGCAGCGTGACCGTGACCATCAACGGCGTCGATTATGCGGCGACCGTCGGCGCAGGCGGCAAGTGGTCAGCGGCAGTTCCTGCGGCTGACGTGGCGAACTGGCCTGCCGGTGCGTTAACGGTGTCTGTGAGCGGCACCAGTGCTGCGGGTAACAGCGTCACCATCAGCAATGACATCACCGTTGATCTCAGCAGCGTCAGTATCGCCATCGATACGGTTTCCACTGACAACATGCTGAATGCCGCAGAGAAAGCGGCAGATTTAACCCTGAGCGGTACTACGTTAAACGTTGAAGCTGGTCAGACGGTGACCGTTATTTTTGCGGGTCACAGCTACACCACTCAGGTGCAAACCGGTGGGACATGGAGCCTGACCGTTCCGGCTGCGGATATGACCCTGCTGAAAGATGGCGATGCCTCAATTCAGGTGTCGGTAACCAACACTGCCGGTAACAGCGCCAGCGCAGCTCAGGATGTGACGGTTGATACCGTTGCTCCGGCTATCACCATCAACACCATCGCCGGTGACAACGTGCTCAACAGCGCGGAAGCCGGTGCAGATGTGGTGCTGAGCGGGACATCTACCGCCGAAGCCGGTCAGGTGGTAACCATCACCCTGAACGGCAAAGATTACACCGCGACCGTTGGCACCGACGGCACCTGGAGCACGGCGGTTCCGGCGGCGGACGCCTCGGCGCTGACCGACGGCACGTACTCTGTGAACGCGACGGTGAAAGACGTGGCGGGCAACAGCTCTTCTGTCAGCGGTTCAGTTCTGGTGGATGTCACCCCACCAGCTTTGACTATTAACACCGTTTCCACCGACGACGTGATCAACGCGCAGGAGCATCAGCAGAACCTGATGATCTCCGGTGGTTCCACGGGCGTTCCGGCGGGCGGATTAGTCACCGTTGACATCGACGGCCACAGCTACACGGCAGCCGTTGATGCCAATGGCAACTGGAGCGTTGGCGTACCTGCGAACGTGGTCAGCACGCTGACCGACGGTTCCTACACCGTCAGCGCAAGCGTCAAAGATGCCGCAGGCAACGACGGTTCCGTCACGCACGACGTCACTGTTGATACCGTTGCGCCGGTTCTGACTATCAATACCGTTGCAGCGGACGACGTCATTAACGCTATCGAAAAAGGCGAAGCGCTGACCGTCAGCGGTACCAGCAATGGTACCGACGGCAGCGTGATTACGCTGAACCTCAACGGCCAGAACTACACCGCAACGGTTACTAACGGCGCGTGGACGCTGAACGTTCCGGCGTCCGACGTCGCGAAACTCGGCGAAGCGGATTACACCCTGACCGCCAGCAGCACCGACGCGGCGGGCAACACCGGCAGCGCAACGCACGATGTTCTGGTCGACAGTTCGCTGCCGTCCGTCAGCATCAGCCCGGTGGCGACAGACAACATTGTTAACGCCACTGAAATCAACGCCGATCAGACCATCAGCGGCAAGGTTACCAACGCGGCAGCGGGCGATACCGTCACCCTTACGCTGGGCGGGAAGACTTACACCACGATCGTTCAGGACGATCTGAGCTGGAGCGTCAGCGTACCTTCTGCCGATCTGAAAGGATTTGGCGACGGCGACCTGACCATCAGTGCATCCGTGACCAATCAGCATGGCAACACAGGCAGTGCAGATCGCGAGATCAACATCGACGCCGGTCTGCCGGGTCTGCGTATTGATACGGTTGCGGGTGACGATGTCGTCAACAGCATCGAGATCCAGCAGAACCAGATCGTCAGCGGTACCAGCACCGATATCGCGGTTGGCAGTTCAGTCACCGTGACCATCAACGGCGTCGATTATCAGGCGACCGTTGGCGCGAACGGCGTGTGGTCTGCGGCGGTTCCGGCAGCGGACGTGGCGAACTGGCCAGCGGGTGCGTTGAATATCAGCGTGACCGGCACCGACGTGTCCGGCAACAGCGTAACCATCTCGAACAACGTCACCGTGGATCTGAGCAGCGTGGCAATCACCGTCGATACCATCGCGGTGGACGACATGATCAATGCGGCTGAAAAAGCGGCAGACCTGACGCTGACGGGGTCGACGCAAAATGTCGAAGCCGGTCAGACCGTGACCGTGAATTTTGCGGGTCACACCTATACCGCGACCGTCGGCACCGACGGCAGCTGGAGCGTGAAAGTTCCGGCAGGCGATATGACCAGCCTGAAAGACGGCGACGTCACCGCAACCGCCAGCGTTACCAACGTAGCGGGCAATAGCGCCAGCGCAGCGAATACGGCGGAAGTGGATGCGTCGGCACCGACCATCACCATCAACACCATCGCCGGTGACAACGTGCTGAACAGCGCGGAAGCAGGCGCAGATGTGGTGCTGAGCGGCACGTCTACCGCCGAAGCCGGTCAGGTGGTAACCATCACCCTGAACGGCAACGAGTACACCGCGACCGTCGGCACCGACGGCAGCTGGAGCACTTCAGTTCCGGCGGCGGACGCCTCGGCGCTGACTGACGGCACCTATTCTGTGAACGCGACGGTAAAAGACGTGGCGGGCAACAGCTCTTCTGTCAGCGGTTCCATTCTGGTGGATATCACTGCGCCGATCGTCAGCGTGAATACGGTGGCGGGCGACGATGTGATCAACGCGGCGGAACACTCGCAGGCACAGGTGATTACCGGCGGCAGCACCGGCACCCAGCCGGGCAATCTGGTCACGCTGGTGATTGGCGGAGTCACCTATTCCACGGTGGTGGATGCCAGCGGTAACTGGAGTGTCGGCGTTCCGGCAAGTGTGATTAAGGGGCTGGCCTCCGGCGAGAACACGATTTCTGTCAGCATCACCGACAGTGCGGGGAACACCGGCAGCAGCGATCACCTGATCACCGTGAATGCCAGTGCGGTCAGCCTGAGCATCGACACGATTGCGCAGGACGACATCATCAACGCGGCGGAAAAAGGCGCCAGCCTGACGATTTCTGGCGGCAGCGACATGCTGGCGACGGGTACCGAAGTGACCGTGGTGCTGAACGGAAAAAGTTATACCGCAGAAGTCGGCGCGAACGGCGCATGGACGCTGAGCGTTCCGTCAACCGATCTGGCGGCGATTGCGGACGGTAATTACACCGTGAGCGCCAGTGCCAGCGATGCGGCGGGCAATACGGCCAGCACGACGCACAACGTGGTGGTTGATGCTACCGCGCCTGCGCTGCTGATCAATCCGGTCACCGCCGATGGCATGCTGAATGCCGCCGAACTGGGCCAGCCGCTGACGCTCAGCGGCACGTCTACCGCGCAGGCGGGTCAGACGGTCAGCGTGACGCTCAACAATGAAACCTACACCACCACCGTGAATACCAACGGCACCTGGTCGGTGAATGTTCCGGCGGACGACGTGGCAGCCCTGAAAGACGGCACGCTGACGGTTACCGCCAGCACTACCGATGTGGCGGGTAATCCGGCATCTGCCAATACCTCGGTGATTGTCGATACGGTTGCGCCAACGCTGACCATCAGCACCATCGCCGGTGATGACATCATCAACACAACCGAGCAGCTGGCGGGTCAGACCATCAGCGGCACCACGTCGGCGGAAGCGGGACAGATTGTCACCGTGACCTTTAACAATCGCGAATACCACGCCACCGTCACTACCGGCGGCACGTGGAGCGTGAATGTGCCTGCGGCGGATTTCAACGGCGCGGCAGACGGCAGTTATACCGTCACTGCATCCGTGAAAGATGTGGCGGGTAATCCGGCGGCGACAGATTCTTCTGTCAGCCTCAGCGGTGCCGTACCTGAAATCACCATCAACACCTTCGCGCAGGACGATGTGGTCAGCGCGGCGGAACACAGTGGTCCGCTGGTGATCACCGGTACCTCAACCGCAGCGGCCGGTTCGACCGTGACCGTGACCCTGAACGGCGTGACGTACACCACGCAGGTGGCAAACGATCAGAGCTGGACGCTGAACCTGAGCGCCAATGCCGTGAATGCGCTGGCGGATGGTGAGAATTACAGCATCACCGCATCGGTCACCAACAGCATCGGTAACAGCGGTTCGGCCAGCCACGACATTGCGGTGGATACCACCGCGCCATCAATGACCATCAGCATTGATTCGGTCAGCGATGACACCGGTCGCAGCACCAGCGATTTCGTGACCAGCGATAACACCATCACGCTCAAAGGCGCGTTGTCTGCGGCTCTGGGTAACAACGAGTCCGCGCAAATCAGCCTGGATGGCGGGGTGACCTGGACCACGCTGACCGTGACCGGAACCACCTGGAGCTACGCGCAGGGAAGCGCGCTGTCGGATGGCAGTTACACCTATAACGTGCGGGTGATTGACGCGGCGGGTAACGTCGGATCAACGGCGTCGCAGACGGTGGTGATTGACACCGTGGCACCGGACGCCAGCCAGACCATCAGTATCGATGCAATTTCGCAGGATACCGGCCTGAGCAGCAGCGACTTTATCACCAGCGACACCACCATCAATCTGCGCGGCACGCTCGGTGCGGCGCTGGGGGCGGATGAGTACGCACAAATCAGCCTCGACGGTGGCACGACCTGGAATGACGTCAGTATCAGCGGCCTGACCTGGACGTACATCGACGGGCGCACGCTGACCGACGGGGATTACAACTACCAGATGCGGGTGGTGGATCTGGCCGGTAACGTCGGCGCGACCGCCAGTCAGGTGGTCACGATTGATACTACCGCACCGGACAGCAGCAAAACGGTCAGCGTTGATGCCATCAGCACGGATACCGGCCTGAGCAGCACTGACTTCGTGACCAGCGACACCTCGCTGACCGTCACCGGTTCGCTTGGCGCAACGCTGGCTGCCGATGAAGTGGTGCAGGTGAGTGTCGACGGCGGTCTGACGTGGGCGAACGCGACGACGATCGGCACCGGCTGGACATTTACCGATGGCCGCACGCTGACTGACGGTGATTACACCTACAACGTCCGCGTGGTCGATGCGGCGGGTAACGTCGGCGACGTGACCTCGAAAGTGGTTACCGTCGATACCACTGCGCCGGACAGCAGCAAAACCGTGACCATCGACAGCATCACGACGGACACCGGTTCTTCTGCCAGCGATTTTGTCACCAGCGATACCTCGCTGACGGTCAAAGGGTCAATTGGCGCGGAACTGAGTCCGGGTGAAGTGGTGCAGATCAGCATCGATAACGGCGCAACCTGGACCACCGTAACGCTTCAGGGCAGCACCTGGACTTACGTTGATGGCCGCACGCTGACTGACGGGCAGACGCTGTATCAGGTTCGCGTGGTGGATCAGGCCGGGAACGTCGGTCAGACCGCGCAGCAGGTGGTGACGATTGACACCACCGCGCCGACGCAAGTCATCACCATTGAAGCGATCAGCAATGATACCGGCGATTCCGCCAGTGACTTCATCACCAGCGACAATACGCTGACGATGACCGGTTCACTGAGCGCGGCACTCGCCACCGATGAAAGGGCGCAAATCAGCCTCGACGGCGGTAAAACCTGGTCTGACGTGGTGGTGAACGGTCTGGGCTGGAGCTATGACGCAACCGGCACCGTGCTGGCGGACGGCAATTACAACGTGCAGGTTCGGGTTATCGATCAGGCGGGCAACATCGGCACTATCGGCAGCCAGACCGTGGTTATCGACACGCTGAACCCTGAGGCCGTGGCGACCATCGTTCAGTATTCCGATGACGAAGGCGATCGCACGGGTTCGTTCGGTTCCGGCACGTACACCGATGAAACCGCACCGACGCTGAGCGGCACGCTGAGCAAGGCGCTGGCCGATGGCGAAGTGCTGAAAATCTACCGTAACGGCGTGTATGTCGGTGTTGCCACGGTGGTCGGTCTGGCGTGGACCTTCTCCGATTCAGCGCTGGCGGACGGCACGTATATCTATGTGGCGAAATCGCAGGATCTGGCCGGAAACACCACGTCGTCCACTGATTTCACCCTGACGGTAGATACGTCGATTCCGACCACGATTGCCACCGTGACGGCGGAATCCACGCAGGATACGACGCCGATCATCAGCGGTACCTTGTCCGAAGCGCTGGGCGAAGGGATGTATGTTCAGGTGGTGGTGAACGGCGTGACCTACACGTCGGAAACCGGCGGCGCCGTGGTGGTCGATCCGCTGAACAACACCTGGTATCTGCAGGTGCCGGGCGCGCTCGGACTGGCAAGTTATGACGTGACCGCGCAGGTCAGAAGCAGCGCAGGTAACGGTAACGATGCCGGCATCAGCACCAGCGCGATAGTGATTTATGCAGAAACGGCGGTGGACACCAGCTGGGCAACCACTGCGGGTGCCACATCGACCAATGCCATGGCTTTCAGCCTGAACAGCGGCGGTTTGTGGAACATTGTCACCGGTATTTCCGATTACACCAGTTCTGGCCTGAACAGTTATACCGGCACCACGCTGACCAACTCACGCGGCAATATCGTGGTGAGCTACACGCTGGCCGATACCGACCGTAACGGCACGTCAGACATTTATGCAACGGAAACCAACTACGGTGGCTATATTCAGGGCAAATGGACGGCGAATACGGATGGCACTTATACCTACGGGCAGCAGGCGATCGGCACGCTGATCTGGTACGGCGGCGTGATTGCTTACGACAAAACCGGTGACGGCTGGGTTGATCTGGCTTACGGCGATGCCGGTGGTGACTCCCGTACTTATCTGGTCAACAACAATGGCGTGGTGACCCCAGACGGCACCAACGGTGCGGCGGGCCTTGCCGGAGTTTCTTATCGTGAAATCTCCGGTGTGGATATCAATAACGACGGTACCGTGGACATCGTTCAGCACACCAACCGCAACGGCGTGTACGCCCTGACGGTGGTGAACAATAACGGGACCGGCACATTGTCGGAAACGCAGAGCATTGCCAACGTGTTTGTGCCAAATGCCGCAAACACCACCACGGCCGTGTCTATGACCTGGGCGGATTTCAACGGCGACGGCCTGATGGACTTGTACATTTCCTCCGGCCTGAATCCGAACGGAACGTACAACTATGGTGGCGCGATTTACTACAACAGCGGGCAGGGAACGTTGCTGACTACGCCAACGGCGGTGGAAACATCGACCACGAACGCAGCGTCAGCCGGTTATCTGTCAGCCGCTGTGGACTGGGACGGTGACGGTGATATGGACATCATCAAGTTCAGCACCTATTCCGGCAGCCAGACCGCCACGTTGTATCTGAACGACGGCACCGGCAAAGGCTGGACAAACAGCGCGCTGGCGTCATCGCTGGTCAACGTAACGGGGATTGCGACCCTCGATTACGACTGGAACGGGACGCAGGATCTGCTGGTATCGCAGGCCAACGGCAAAGTGGTGTACATCGCTAACAACAGCACCATTGCAGACGGCACGGCGATCCACCTGCGCATTCTCGACGGCGAAGGGATGAACGTGTTCTACGGCAACACCGTGCAGCTTTATAACTCTGCCGGTGAACTGGTGGCCTCGCAGATCATCAACGCCCAGTCAGGTATCGGTATCAACGATGCCTCGGCGCTGGTGAATTTCTACGGGCTGGATCCGAATGAAACCTATTCGGCAGTGCTGGTACGTAACATCAATGGCGTGTCATCCAATGCGACCTGGAATGACCTGACCGCAGGCGATGGTACCAGCAGCTACTCGTTAACCGCAGATGCGGCAACCGGCGGTAACAGCGGGACGATCACCGGTACCGGCTACAACGACACGTTTATCGCGGAAAGCGGCACCTATGTGTACAACGGCTCCGGCGGCTGGAGCACCACGTCAGACCATGCGATATGGAGCGCCACCGGCGGTCAGGACATCGTCGATTTCCGCAATGCCACCAGCGGCGTCACGGTGGATCTGAGCAGCAGTAACGCGCAGAACACCGGGTTCAACACGTCAACCTTCAGGGATATCGAGGGAATTGCCGGATCGAACTATGACGATGTGTTCACCGGCAGTGCGGGCGATAACGTGTTCGAAGGGCGCGGCGGCAACGATACCTTCAACTTAGGCAACGGCGGGCACGACACGCTGCTGTACAAGTTGCTGGACAGCGCCGACGCCACCGGCGGTAACGGCTCGGATACCATCAACGGCTTTACGGTCGGCACATGGGAAGGCACGGCGAACTCAG
Organism: Rahnella variigena; assembly: GCF_003610915.1. NCBI lineage: Bacteria > Pseudomonadati > Pseudomonadota > Gammaproteobacteria > Enterobacterales > Yersiniaceae > Rahnella > Rahnella variigena. The sequence continues at coordinate 495,723 of NZ_NSDJ01000001.1, read as the reverse complement.
ACCGTCTGGATCTGAGCGAACTGTTGCAGTCCGGCGGTTACACCGGCACGGGCTCGGCCAGCTACGTCAATGGCGTGGCGACGCTCGATGCCTCGGCGGGCAACATCACCGATTACCTGTCGGTGACCACAGAAGGCAACAATACCGTCATCAAGGTGGATATGGATGGCAGTGGTTCAGCGCAGTCGATGACTACCATCGCCACGCTGAATAACGTGCATACCGATCTGGCGACGTTGCTGGCGAACCATCAGCTGATTGTCGGTTAATCAGTCGCAGAGCGGAGCAGGGGAAAGACCCTGTTCCGCTTCTGCGGATGGCCTGTTCATGTTCCGGAATGAGCGTGAAGGAAGAATGAATTAGGGAAGAATGAAGATGAAAAAAGAGACCATGTTAGATAAAGGCTACACCGCCTGGCTGAAAGCCATGCTCGATATCGCGAAACACTACCGTCTGGATTATTCAGAAGAACACGTTAAAGCCACTATCGCGTGGGAAATGGGTTCACCGGCTGACGTCGTGCTTGATGAAATGGCAAAAAAGCTCGGGCTGGGACGCGTGACCCGTGATTTGCATCCGCGTGATTTGGATCCGGTCAGTGTGCCGTTTGTGGTCACGCTCGATAACGGCCGGCTGGGTGTGGTGACACATCTGGACGCCAGCGGCCAGTGCGCCGTGCAATTTACTGAAGATAACGGGCTGGAAACCACCCTGACGTCTGAACAACTTTCTGAGCGGGCGCAGAGCATCACGCTGCTGCGACCGCTGCATACCATTCCTGATGCGCGCGTTGATAACTACATCAAACCGTACAAGAAAAACTGGTTCTGGGATCTGGCACTGAAAGACTGGCGTCGTTACAGCGACATCATGCTGGCGTCGATGATTGCCAACGTGCTGGCGCTGGCGGGCATGCTGTTTTCCATGCAGGTGTATGACCGCGTGGTGCCGTCGCAATCTATCCCGACACTGTGGGTGTTATTTGCCGGTGTGATGCTGGCGATCACCTTTGAATTCGTGATGCGCATGGTGCGTGTCCATATCTCGGACGTGGTGGGTAAGCGCGCCGATTTGCGTATTTCCGACCGCGTTTTTGGCCGCGCGCTGCGCATTAAAAACGGTGCCCGTTCCAAATCCACCGGCTCCTTTATTTCGCAAATCCGCGAGCTGGAATCGGTACGTGAACTGATCACCTCGACCACCATCAGCGTGATGGCCGACCTGCCGTTCTTCCTGCTGTTCACGGTGATTTTGTGGATGATTGGCGGCCCGCTGGTGTTTGTCGTGTTACTGGCACTGCCGCTGTTGCTGATCCCCGGATTACTGATCCAGAAACCGCTGGCGAAACTGGCCAGTGAAGGGATGCGCGAATCGGCGGTGCGTAATGCGTCGCTGGTGGAAGCGGTGGAATCTCTGGAAGACATCAAACTCATGCGCGCCGAACAACGTTTTCAGAACCAGTGGAATCACTGCAATGAAGTGTCGGCGGATATCAGTATGCGTCAGCGTTTTCTGACCAGCATGCTGATGACCTGGACGCAGGAAGTGCAGTCCATCGTCTACGCCGTGGTGCTGCTGGTCGGTTGTTATCTGGTGATGAGCGGCGATATGACTACCGGTGCGCTGGTCGGCACCACAATTCTGGCTTCGCGTACCATTGCGCCGCTGGCGCAGATTTCCGGTGTGCTTTCCCGCTGGCAGCAGGCGAAAGTCGCGCGTAAAGGGCTGGATGAACTGATGCAGCGCCCGATTGATCAGGAAGACGGTCAGAAGATGGTCCACAAGGCGCAAATCACCGGCGACTACGCGCTGCATGACGCGGTGTTTTATTACGATGAGGAAGAAAAAGTCGCCAATCTGACCATTGCAAAACTGCACATCAAACCGGGTGAGAAAATCGCCGTGCTGGGCAAAAACGGGGCGGGCAAATCGACGCTGTTGCAGGTGCTGGCGGGTATGCAGCAGGTTCAGCAAGGGCAGGTGGTGCTCGATAACGTCAATATTAAACAGATTGATCCGGCGGATTTACGCCGTGACGTCGCGCTGCATAACCAGAATGCCAGCCTGTTCTTCGGGTCGGTGCGCGACAACATCACTATGGGACGCCCGCAGGCCACTGACGAAGAAATTCATCAGGCGCTGGTTATCAGCGGTGCGCTGACGTTTGTGCAGCAAAAAGAGAACGGCCTGAATTTCCTCATTCATGAAGGCGGTGTCGGACTTTCGGGCGGTCAGCGTCAGGCACTGTTGCTGGCGCGTAATATCATCACCCAGCCGCAGGTTCTGTTGCTCGATGAACCGACCGCATGGCTGGATGAGATTTCTGAATGGAATCTGATCAATCAGCTCTCCGGCTGGGCAAAAGACAAAACGCTGGTCGTCGCCACGCACCGTCTGGCGCTTTTACAGCTGGTGGATCGCATCATCGTCATGGATAACGGGCGCATTTCTCTCGACGGCAACAAAGACGAAATCCTCAACAAGCATTTCAGGCAAAAAGGACAGGCACCGGCAGCGGCGCAACAGCCCGTGAAACCGCCGGTTAAACAGGAGGCATCATGATGAACGGACGCACATCATTCCAGCGCCAGCAGGCAGAAAAAGCGCTGCCACGCTCCACCCTTCTGGTGTGGGCCTTATCGCTGATGCTGCTGTGTTTTTTCCTGTGGGCGAATTTCTACACCCTGGATGAAGTCACCACCGGCACCGGTAAAGTCATTCCTTCTTCTCACGAGCAGATCGTGCAGTCGCTGGAAGGCGGGATTGTTCACAGCATCGACGTGCAGGAAGGCGAAGTGGTGGAACGCGGGCAGCGTCTGGCGCAGCTCGACCGGACCAAAACCGAATCCGGCGTCCAGGAAAGCGTGGCGCGTTTACATGCCGCGCTGGCGACGGCGGCGCGTTTGACGGCGCAGATCAACAACACGCCGCTGGTGTTCCCGCAAGAGCTGGATGACGAGCCGGAGCTGGTGAAATCAGAAACCGAACTGTACAACTCCAGCCGCAACAGTCTGGAAAAGCAGTTAACTGGCCTGAAACAGGGCGTGACGCTGATCCGTCGTGAGCTGTCGATGACCGTGCCGCTGGTCAAACAGGGCGCGGCCAGTGACGTGGAAGTGCTGCGTCTGCAACGCCAGATTAATGAAATGGAAAGTAAGGCGACCGATCTCGAAACGCAGTATCACGTGCGCGCCGGTGAAGAGCTGGCCAAGGCCAACGCTGAGATTGAAGCGCAGCGCTCGGTGATTTTAGGGCGTAAAGACTCACTGAATCGTCTGGAATTCTTCTCGCCGGTCAAAGGGATTGTGAAGAATATCGACGTCAATACCGTCGGCGGCGTGATCCCGCCGAATGGCAAGCTGATGACGCTGGTTCCGATCGACGATCAGATGCTGGTGGAAGCGCAGATTTCCCCGCGCGATGTGGCATTTATTCATCCGGGGCAAAAAGCCAAAGTGAAGATTACCGCCTATGACTATTCTATCTACGGCAGTTTCGACGGCGAAGTGACCACCATTTCTCCGGACACGATCCAGGATGAAGTCCGCCGTGATGTTTACTATTACCGGGTGAATATCAAAACCAGCGCTAATTATCTGGAAAATAAACACCACGAGAAGTTTTATATTTTCCCCGGCATGATCGCGACGGTAGATATCAAAACCGGCAACAAAAGCATTCTTGATTATCTGCTGAAGCCGCTCAACAAAATGAACGAAGCGCTCAGGGAGCGTTAATCTTCCTTCCCGCCTTCTGAAAAACTGCAGCCTGAGTGCTGCAGTTTTTTTTCATTACTGCGCCATTTCAGCTTCGGCAAGAAACATAAAAACGCGGTCGTCGTTTTACAAAATCCTTTCAACGGGCGTAATTACATGGGTCATGATCTGCTGCTGAAAATGGCGATGGCTAATGATTATCGTGAAAAATGCGCAGGGCGGGAAAATTCCTATAAATAGAAATGAGATCCTGACGGTTAATAATGTTTAACGCAGATAAATCATTGCGTTGGTTTATTTTTATATTAAGATTTACATATTAAATACTTTTTATTTTCAATGTTAAATATAGAATACCGCCACGTAATTTTAAAATATCAGATCCTGAAGATTATTGTATGACAAGTGTTATGCAATATTATCCGTTTTGTAAAACTTAACTCTTTCAAGGAACCTTATGTCCCTCTCCCGCAAAAAAGGAATTTACCTGTTCAGTGCCCTGATGATGTCAGGAATGACGCTATCTGCCAGCGCAACTGAACCGGCCGCGGCGCCAGTGACGCCATCAGTGACGCCATCAGCGACGGCACCGGTTGTGGCTCCTGCTCCGGCACCCACACCCGCCGTAGATCCTGCATCAGCACCTGTTCCCGCACCAGAACAGACGCCTGAGCCAGTAACCACCAAAGCACCGGCTGCTGAAACAACGTTGCCAACCACTCCGGCAGACACCACGCCTCCGGCACCGGAACCGGCAAAAAATGTCATCCCGGAAGAGGTCACCGCTGAAAGCATTAACGCCGCCGGAATAGCCCCTGCACCGGCGCAGATGCCCGACAGTGAAGAGCAGAAGCGTGCGTATGCCAGCGGTGTCATGCTGGCGCACTTTATCGAAGAGCAGCTCGCTAACCAGAAAAGCCTGCATATCACGCTGAACAAAAATATCCTGCTGGCGGGTATCGCCGATACGTTCGCCCATCAGGGGAAAATGACCGACGAAGATATCCGGGCGACCATGTCCGCGTTTGATGAGCAGGTTAAAGTGCTGACGCAGGCGCAAAACGAGAAGAAACAGGCGGAAGATAAGGCCTACGTTGATGCGTTTGCCAAACGTGAAGGCGTCAAAAAGACCAGGCAGGGTCTGCTGTATTTCATTGACAATAAAGGGGAAGGCGCTGCGCTGAAAGACACCGATACCTTACAGGTGAACTACAAAGGGGTGCTGGTCGATGGCACGGTAGTGGACGCGCCGAAAATCGATAATGCCTACGAGGTTTTCCGCGTGGCCACTATGCCGCCGGTGCTGCGCGACAGTGTGAAACTGATCCGCAAAGGGGGACAGATTACCGTGGTGATCCCACCGGCGACGCTGGAAAAAACCAAAGACGCCAGGGGTGAATCGCCGCTGAATAACGTCGTGATTTACACCATTTCCGTGGTTGATGTGAATCAGTCTAAATAAAATTTTCGTTCTTTAAGCAACGGGACCCGCAGGCCCCGTTGCTGGTGTTCAGCTAGCTGAATCAGTGATGCACAGCAATATACCGTTCGTACTTCGCCGGTTTTAGCTGGCTGAGATCCACCAGCACCAGACCATCAATACAGTTGTTGAATTCCGGATCACTGCCGAAATCAATGAACTGCACGCCGCCGCTTTCACATAGTTCTGAATACTGCTTATACAGCGCCGGAATACTGCATCCGAGATTGGTCAGTAAGCGCTTCAGACGTAGTAAATCTTCCTGATAATCGTCGCCGCAAAACTGTGCCAGCACATCGGGCAGCGAAGCCGGATACGGGCGGCGCGAGGTCGCCAGCGGTAACGCCGGTGCGAAATACAAACGATAAAATGCCACCAGCAAATCGCGTGCAGGCAGCGGCATTCCGCCGGAAATCGACACCGGACCAAACAGATAACGCGTCTGCGGATATTTCGCCAGATACGCGCCAATGCCCAGCCACAGGTAATCCAGCCCGCGTTTGCCCCAGTAAGCGGGCTGAATAAAGCTGCGTCCGAGTTCGATGCCCTGCGCCAGAATCGGGTCCATCTGATGGCCGTACTGGAACAGACTCTGACTGTAAATTCCGTTCAGTCCTTTGCTGGCGACCTGATCGGCGGTCGGGATAAACCGGTAAGCGCCGACGATTTCCAGCGCCTGCGGATCCCATAAGACCAGATGATAATAGTCGTCGTCGTAGCCATCGAGATCACGGCGGCGACCGCTGCCTTCCCCGACGGCGCGGAATGCAATTTCCCGCAGACGCCCCAGCTCACGCAGAACAGGGACGTAATCCTCGCCGTGACGACGATAGAGATAAATCATTTTGCCGTCCGGCGTTTTGCCCAGCACTTCGCTGGCTTCCAGCGCGTGTTTCAGTACGGCGCGATCTTCCGCACGCGCAATCGAGGTTTCAGTGTGGAACAGCCCCGGCTTACCTGCGCCGAGGCGGTAAAGATGTTTACGAAAACGCGCCGCCAGATCGCCTGCCTGCATTTGTCCGTCGTGCCAGCTGGAATACGGAATGCGTGCGCCGATTTTCAGCGTCAGACTGTTGCCGCGCTGGCCGAACATTTCATGCACCAGCAACAGCGTACTGAGCGGGCGGTAAATCATCGACGTGAGATAAAACAGCGCGCTGTTGCTGCCGCTGATATGTACCGGCACCACCGGCGCACGGGCTTTGGCGGCCAGACGGATAAAACCGGTGTGCCATTTGCCGTCGCGCACGCCTTTGGAACTCATACGTGAGACTTCACCCGCCGGGAACACAATCAGCACGCCCTGATTTTCCAGATGTTCCTGCATCTGTGTCACCTGATTTCGCCGCGTGCGGTTGCCCATATTGTCCACCGGGATCATCAGGCTGCCGAGCGAGGACACCAGCGACAACAGCTGATTCGCCACCACTTTGACATCCGGACGCACCGACGCCACCGCGTGCAGCAGCGCCAGACCGTCCAGCGTACCAATCGGATGGTTGGCGACAATCACCACCGGGCCGTAACTGGGGATTTGCTCGCGGTCACGTTCCGTCAGTTCACAGCGAATAGTAAAATGCTCCAGCACCTGCTCGGCCATATCAATCCCTTTCAGGTGCTGATACTGACCGGCAAAGCGGTGAAATTCTTTTTCGCGGAATAAGATTTTTAACAGACGGCGTTGCCAGGAAGGGGTTTTGTGCTGCGGGTCGAGATCCTGAAACAGGGTATCCATGCTGAACATAGGATGTCCTCCGGTTGAAGTCTCCCGACCATAATCAGGGCGCATGACAGTGATGTGTCACTTTGATGGCAGTACGGGGAAGCGTGAATAAAACAGCGGTTCAATTTGTTGCGAAAGTCATCAATTGCTAATAAAGTCAAAGACTCATTTACGGCTTCGCAACATGCCTGAACCTTCTTCGTGAGACACGAATTTCCATGCCTGAACCTGCTTCGCCCGACCTTGCTGCGGTCAGCCCGTCTAAGACCACGCTGCGAATTCTCTCCATTCTGGTGTTCAACTTTGCCAACTATCTGACCATCGGCCTGCCGCTGGCGATTTTGCCGGGTTACGTCCACGAACATCTTGGTTACAGCGCGTTCTGGGCCGGGTTGGTGATCAGCCTGCAATATTTCGCCACGCTGCTGAGCCGTCCGTATGCCGGGCGTTATGCCGATAAAATCGGGCCGAAGAGGGTGGTGATGTTCGGGCTGAGCGGTTGTCTGCTCAGCGGCGTGTTTTATCTGCTGGCGCTGGGATTTGATGCGTCACCGGCGGTCAGCCTGGCGCTGTTGTGTGCCGGAAGGATATTACTGGGCGCAGGGCAAAGTTTTGCCGGAACCGGCTCAACGCTGTGGGGCATCAGCGTGGTAGGTTCGCTGCATATCGGCAAAGTGATTTCGTGGAGCGGCGTGGTGACGTATGGCGCGATGGCGATTGGCGCACCGCTCGGCGTGCTGATTTTTAGTCTCGGCGGCCTGACGCTGCTGTCGGCCTGCATCATTCTGGTGGCACTGGCGGCGTTAATTACCGCATGGCGCAAACCGCCCGTAACCGGCACTGCGTCTGCGCAAATTCCGTTCCGTCAGGTGCTGGGCAAAATTCTGCCGTACGGCATGATGCTGGCGCTGGCGTCCACCGGCTTTGGTGTGATCGCCACCTTCATCACCCTGTTTTATGCCGCCAAAGGCTGGTCCGGCGCGGCGTTCTCGCTGACTTTCTTCAGCGTGGCATTTGTCGGCATGCGGTTGCTACTGCCCAACAGCATTACTCGTTTTGGCGGATTGCAGGTGGCGTTGGCCTGTTTTGTGGTGGAAATCGCCGGGCTGATGATGGTGTTTTTCGCCCCGACCGCATGGGCAGCGATGGCCGGTGCGTTTATTACCGGCGTGGGATTCTCGCTGGTGTATCCGGCGCTGGGCGTGGTGGCGGTGAAGAAATTGCCGCAGGAAAATCAGGGCAGCGCGCTGGCGACCTATTCGGCGTTTCTGGATCTATCTCTGGGAATTACCGGCCCGCTGGCCGGTGTGCTGATGGCGCAGGCCGGGATTGATGCGATCTATCCCGGCTCGGCCTTGCTGGTGTTTATCGCGATGGCGCTGGGTCTGCGGTTGCTGTTACGTCAGCCCTCGCCGGAAACCAGCGCCTCTGTCAGTGCCGATTAAACCGCCTGCCGGAGGCCACGGATGCGCCCCATATGCAGCGTATCCACCAGCTCGCCGTCACGCAGGGCGTAGCACGGGCTGAGGCCTTCAACGCTGAAACCGAACTTTTTGTACAGCCCGATAGCAGCCTCGTTATCGGCATAGACCGTCAGTTCAACGCGGGTCACGTGCAGCCATTTGTCGCATAACTCAAGGGCAGCTTCGATAAGCTTGCTGCCGACGCCTCGCCCCTGAAATTGCGTATCCACACCAATCCCGAACGTTGCCACATGGCGGCGTCGCCACGGCTGCTCGACCATTAAGGTCAGATTGCCGACCAGTTTACCGTCGATGCACGCCACCAGCGCGAACCGGCCGGGCGCGGCGTTAGCAAGCCGGTCTTCCCAGAGCGTGGCGGGCGGATAAGGTAGTTGTAGTGTGTCGCTGTAAACAGGAACCTGAGCGTATAGGTGCTGAAGCGCCTCTGCATCTGCGGCTTCAGCGTGACGAATGACTATTTCGCTCATGGCGACACTCCTCTTTTTGTGGTTACTGTTTGAATATCCTCTACATTTATCAGGAATAGGAAAACTGTCAATTGAATGTTTGGTGAAAAAAAATGCTTTACAAGTGCGAATGATAATGATTATTATTGCCATGCGTTCCGGGGATGGCCTCACACCAAGGTCAAACGGGTCCCCATGAATGCACGACATTGCTCACATTGCTTCCAGTATTACTTAGCCAGCCTTAAGCGCTGGCTTTTTTTTCTTCATATTTTGAGCCGTGGGTTCGTTGGCTGCGCTCGCTCACCCCGGTCACATACTTGTGTATGCTCCCGGGGATTCACTTGCTGGCCGCCTGCCCACAACTCAAACTATTTCGAAAAATGTCCTTTCATATTTTGAGCTGTGGATGCGTTGGCTGCGCTTGCTCACTCCGGTCACATAGTAATCTATGCTCCCGGGGATTCGCTCGCTTGCCGCCTGCTCACAACCCGAATTATTTTGGAAAAAATTTCCTTTCATATTACGGATTCGCTCGCTGGCCGCCTGCCCACAACTCAAACTATTTCTAAAAACACGTTAATTAGAAAAATCCCGCGTCAGGCAAGGATCATATTCTGCTGCCATATCACCCGATCTCCGGCGGGTGGTTGGGCGATGACGGTGCTGCCGGATAAGCGGTTATTGAGGAACATCAGTGAGCTGGCCGGTTGTGCAGTGACGTCGGTGAAATCGAACGTTGCCTGCGTCAGGGTTGAGGAAAGAATATCGATTTGCTTTGGCGCAGTGCCGGAAAGCGTGAAGCCGACCTGATTAAATTGCGAAGCCTGAACCGACAGCGTGGAAGATTTCAGGATCACCGGCGCAGACTGTGTGGCGGCGTTAAACGTACAGCGCACAAAATTTACAGGCGCGGTGCTGTCGAATGCGTGTCCGCTAATAGCGTTGAACACCATATCGGTAAAGGTAATAGCAGCCGTCACGTTGTTTCGCACCACCGGCGCACCGTCTTCCAGAAATGAAAACTGGCACTGACGAATGACGTTCGGGCGCGCAGCGCGTTGCGAGGCCTGACTGATAATCAGCGTGCCATCGGCGGTGCAGCCGGTCATCTGCAAACCGTCGGCATTGACCCACAACATCCCGGACTGCGGGATGGCCTCGTTGGTGATCACCACCAGATCTTCCAGCGTCAGTTCACTCACGCCGGAGCGGGCGACAAACCACGGGCAGACGTGCTTACGTACATTGATACGTTTGGCGCTGCCTCCCCAGGTGACGCCGGAATTGGCAAAGGTCATCAGGCCGGAATTACCGGTATAAGTGAGATCGTGTTCGTACTGACCGTGGGTGACGAACGGGCCTTTTTCCGCGCTTTGTCCGCTGGCATGACAATTCTCGACCAGGCAATACGCCGACGCCGTGAAATCATTTAAATGCCGTGCATTTGCCACGCTGCAATCACTGACATGGCCGTACAGACAATAGATTTGCTGTGTCAGATATCCGGCACCGCCAAAGGCCGTATTCGGCGGATTGGTGAGAGAGCATTGCTGCGTCAGATAATGGGTATTCCAGCGGCGCATCACCACCGGCCAGAAAGAACCCGTTGAGTGGATCCCCTTCACGTTGGCATATACCGCGTATTCAAACGCCACCGGATGACTGCCGGTGATCTGATCATCTCCCGCCCCGGAGAACTGCATATTTTTAACAGTAACGAATTCAACTGGCTCGACTTTTTGCCAGCTGATCACCCTGCCAGCCAGCAGTTCCCAGCCGTTGTAATAGCCAATCTGGATATGTGTGCTGTCAGGAATAGCGATGATTTCCACCAGCTTTTGCAGCTCGCGTTCCGCCGCGCCTTTCACCGGCGTAACCTCCACCGCGTACCAGTCGCCCACGCTGAACAGTGATGAATCGGCAACAGGGAAGATATCGGTCTGTTCCTGCAACGTTTCTGTCAGCGTGAAGGTGACAGGCGTGCCGGTGACAGTGCCCTGGAAAAACAGCACGGCGGCAAACGGGTCATTGACCGGTGCGCTGGCAATGCCGGTGGTGAAAACGCGGTTGTTCTGGAAATCCAGGGTGATGTCAGAACGTGTGAAATGATGGCGGCGCTGAAAGAGCAAATCCGTGAACGCCAGAATCTGGCTGATTTGCGGATCATTCACTAACGCATCCAGCGCATCGTCAGCGGGTTGATCAGCATTAAGAATGCCGAAAGTGCGGAAATCGCCCACGCCCTGATGGATCAGACACCAGCGGCCATTGGCCGAATGGTCAGAACTGATCACTGTGCCGTTATTGGCGGGCAGAACGCAGTTTTTGTCCCAGTGATAATGACCGCCGCCGCCGTCACCGGCCTGAAAATAACCATTAACGAAGACATTATGATCCAGACGTATTTTATGATTCTTCAGCGCGGATACAGAATTGAACGTTTTCATGGAAGATTCCTTATGAGGCTCAGGGGTGAGCCACTTTATTTTGTTATACCTCCGTGTTTTCAACCACAATATGCGGCCCTGTACTGGCTGGCACAATAGAGGTGGTATTTATCAGGATGTTATTCTGTTCGATAAAATAAGAGGGGCGGGAGAATGCCTTATCTGAAAATAACCGTCTGCCGTGCGTGAATGTCACGTGATGTGCCTGATAATGATTAATACCTGCGGCAATCTGAATATGAAGCTGATCGTCACCTGTCACTTCAGTTTGCAATGGCCCTAACCGCCAGGTCACGGGATGGTCGCCGGTGCGCGAAAGTAAAGGCCGGGACATGTGATCGCCGGCCAGCGTGGAATCGCCATTAATCACGATTTTCTGCGGTCCATCTGCGGTTAAAATAAGGGACACATTTTCAATACGGCAGGCGTTAAAGTTAATTTCTTTATTTTTAATTAACAGCGAAACATCTTTGTCCGTTCCTTTGAACTGGCAATGGGAAAAATAGACCAATGAACGACCGTTAATGGAATTTCGGGCTTCAGCCGCCGGATGAGAAACAATAAACGGATCGTCCGGTGCCAGATTACTGATCGTGGAATCATGACGCGGATCCAGCACAAATCCGCAGTTTTCAAACACGTTCATTTTGATACTGCGGCGGCTGTTTTGCAGTAATGTCAGCTCTCCGCTGACACTGCAGTTTTGCACCGTCAGGCCGTCACAGTTGAGGCGCAATATACCGAGATTATCCTGTTCCCCATTCCGGTAAATGCACACATCCGTTAAGGTCAGATCCGTGACATGCGTGTCTGCGGTCAGCATGGAACAGCGGTGTTGGTTGATGACAATCCGTGCTGCCGACTGACCCCAGGCTTTGCCGGAATTGGCCAGCGTCAGGATGCCGGAGTTGGCTGTGAAGTGCAGATCATGCTCATACTGGCCGTGTGTCACGAAAGCACCGGAACTGTCACCGTTGCTGTGACAGTTCTTTACCACGCAGGAAGAGCTGGCGGTCAGATCGTTAAGATGTCGGGCATTAGACGTTGTACAGTCGCTAATCACGCCATACTGGCAGTAAATTTGTTGGGTCAGATACCCTGCGCCGCCCCAGGAAACCGAAGGCGGGTTGGTCAGCGAACAGTGTTCTGTGCGAAAGAAGGTATTCCAGCGGCGGAAAATAACCGACCAGAAGGTGCCCTGCGCGTGAACGTTAATGACATCGCAATAAATGGCATATACCAGAGCGACGGGCTGGGAACTGTTATTAGCCAGCTGCCCCTCTTCGACATATTGCATATTCCGGATACAGACATTTTCAACCGGCGTGACTTTCGCCAGTGCAGATGACTTTGTTCTTTCAGCACCCAGCCGCTTCTGTAATTGAGCCGGATATGTGTTTCATCAATCTGTTCTGTCACCTGCACCAGTCGTTGTATTTTGCGCTCCCAGTGGCCGGTTAGCCTGGCCGATTCCAGGCAATACCACTGGCCGACAGGATATAAGTCGCTGTCCTCTACCGGATAGATTTCTGATAATAAAGGCAAAGGCTCCCGGAGAACGGATACAGTGGTTTGCTCTTCAGCCAGACCTGTGAAAGAAAAAATAGCGGCAAGATAATTATTTTTGGGGTCAGCCAGTATTTCCAGCCCCGACGCTGTCACTGTGTGGTTATTAATATCAAGGGTGATATTCGAGCGATTAAAGCGGTGGCGTGACATGAAGTTCAGCGAGGTATGGGCTTCAATCCGGTGAATAAGCGGATCATTGACCATCGCATTCAGTGCCGCATCTGCCGCGTTCTGTCCGTTAAATATGCCGAACTGACGAAAGTCCATGACGCCGTTATGTAATTGCAGCCAGCGGCCTTTAGCAGATTTAAGCTAAGAAATGACGGTGCCCTGATTGGCTGTTTTCTCGCTACCGGCATCCCAGTACACCAGTTTTGGTGCGCCATCCCCGGCAAAGTGATATCCCAACACCACGGCGCAGGTCCGGTCAGCAGGCGCAGAGAAGTTTCTTAACGCCATAATGTTGCTCACGCTAATTATATTATCCGAATTAATTTCAACGGATTTAAATAATCCGGCCGAGACGACCCCACCGGTTATTCCCGCGATCAACTCGCGGCGGTTAATCATGATCATTCCCGGAAAACAGACGTCACATTAGCGTTCCTGAATATGTTCAATATTTGAGTATTGTACTGATGAGTCATTAAGCAACTTACGGGAGAACAATTTGCCTTAATTTTCTTCAAATCCTTTGGAATCCGTTGCCTGCAATTGTTCATGTTTTTTGAACAGAGGAGTGAAGTTTTTACGCTTTCTTATTCTCAGCCGTTGACTAGACTAGAGAAAACATTGAGGAGAGTTGAACATGATTTACTTACGCAAAGCACAAGAACGCGGTCACGCAAGTCACGGCTGGCTGGAAAGCTGGCATACCTTCTCTTTTGCCGATTATTACGATGCGAACTTTATGGGATTCTCCGCGCTGCGGGTAATCAATGAAGATTTCATCGATGCGGGGCAGGGTTTTGGTAAGCATCCGCATAAAGACATGGAAATTCTGACCTACGTGCTCGACGGCACCGTGGAACACCAGGACAGCATGGGCAATAAAGAACAAATCCAGGCCGGTGAGTTCCAGATAATGAGCGCCGGTACCGGTGTGACGCATTCCGAATACAACGGTAACAGCGACCGTAAACTGCACCTGTATCAGATCTGGATTATTCCAAATCAGAAAGGGCTGGAACCGCGTTACGAACAACGCATGTTCGATGCGCCGCAGGGTCGCCAGCTGGTGCTTTCTCCGGATGCCCGTGAAGGTTCGCTGAAAGTCTTCCAGGATATGGAATTGTCCCGCTGGGCGCTGAAAAAAGACGAACAGTCTGTTTATCAGATTCAGGCTGAACGCCGCGTGTGGATCCAGGTGGTGAAAGGCACGGTTTCCGTTAACGGCCAGAAAGCCGGGGCGAGCGATGCGCTGGCGATCTGGGATGAAACGGCGCTGTCGGTTCACGCAGACGAAGACAGTGAAATCCTGCTGTTTGACCTGCCGCCGGTCTGATAACAGGCAAGTCAAAAGCGTAAGGCGATGCAATGGCATCGCCTTTTTTGCGTCCTGATTTCGTTATTTAAAGCTGACGTTAATGCCGATATTGCCCTGATAACCTTCCTGTTTACCGTCAAAACCCCGCAGATAATTGGCGCTGGCATACAAGGCTGCATTTTTGCTCAGCGTCGCAGTGATCCCGCCGCCCGCTTTCCAGGTACTTTGCGTGAAGTCAGGCGAAATACGGGTACTGGCGATAGTGACCGCGGGGGCATCGCTGAATGTCGATACCGCATCAAGGTTCAGGTACGGCGTAATGTTCGGCTGATCCACCTGCGGCAGATGGGAAAGTCGCACACCGGCCCGTGCCTGCACGCTGTTGTCAGTGGTTTTTTCTACCGAGGCTATCCCGTCGTTGAAGCCTTTCATGTGCAGATACTGATAAATCACCTGCGTCTGAGGTTCGAGTCGCCAGCTTTGGGTTATCGCAAACGGAATGCCGCCTTCGGCAGACAACGCCACCCCGTAGCCGTCCTGTTTAGCCTGCGTTTCACTCTGGAATTCGGTGTGGTAATCGGTGACTTGCCCGACGAAATCCAGATACGCGCCGCTGTCGGTCTTCACGGTGTAATAACCGCCAATGCCGTAAGCATCGGTAGACACATCTCCGGTATCGGTGGATTCACCCACCAGCCCGCGGGCGCTGTCCGAGCTGTTGGTTTTCTGATCCCCCAGCGAAATCATTATCCCGGCATGCACATTATTCCCGCGCGGTGTCTCATCCTGATACAAATCCTTGCCGATCTGGATATAACGGATGTCGCTGTCAAAACTGAAGCGTCCGATATCGTAATTATCATGCGCCCCGCCGATGCGGGCCCATGTGCCATCCTGAGCGCGTTTGACGCTGTCGCCGGTACGTTCGTGATAAGACCCCATTGAGCTAAAACCGTACTGCCGGTTAAGGAAGGGCGCGGCAATGTAACCCACGACATCCGTCCGGTAGGCGATCACTGGTTTAGGTATCGGTGTCGGTTGCGGTGTAGGTTCTGGTGCCGGATCAGGATCAGGCACCGGTTCCGGCGGCGGCACTGGCTCCAGATAAGTGCGCAAATACCAGTCTTTTGACGAACTGCTGCCACCTTTATAGAGATAATAATCGTAGGCCCCGGCACTGACTTTTCTCAGCAATTTCAGTGATGAGGTGTCAGCCCCATCCACCTGCACCAGACGGATCCCATCGCCTGTTGTCAGCGCGCCGCTGCCCCCGACATTGCGCACCAGCACGCCAAATTGTCCGCTCGCGTTACCCTGAACATGCAGTAAATCGGTGGGGGAATTATCGCTGCCCAGTTGCGTGTTGAAATTCAGCGAACCGTTGCCGGAAAGCGTGCTGGCGTTAAGAGTGTGGAATTGCCCCTGCTGCGGTTGAGTGAAGTTCAGCAGACTGTTATCCATAGATAAATTAGTGAGTACTGAATCGCCGGTCAGATTCCACACCGACTGGTTATTCAGCGTCAGTGAGGAGAGATTTTGCACCGCGCCGGTCAGCACGGAGCCATCCAGCGTGACATCGGTTTTCGCCGTGGTCCCATTGATAATATTGCCGATAATCTGGCTTTTGCCGCTGACATTCACCGTGCTGGCGCCGTTATCGGCAAAAGTCATCGCTGCATTAATCCCTAAAACGAGGGAAGCATTGTCGATGATCACCTGGGCAGCACCGTCGTAAATCTTACTGATCCCGACATTGCCACTGTTGATGGTCGCATTATCAATGCGCACTTTTTGCACCTGATCGGCTGTCATGGGGTCGGCATTCAGCGCCAGGCCGACAGAGGCGTTTCCAGGGGTGGAAATAAGCAGTCCGTCTGCCAGTGTCAGATCGTTGGCACCATTAATTGTTACGCCATTTGTTGCAGCCGCTTGTGTGGTAATGGAACCGCCGCTGACTTGCACCACGCTGTCGTTTTGCACCATCAGACCGTTGCTGTACTGCCCTAATGTGTGGATATCAACGTTCTTCATTTGCAAATTACCGAACGTCACTGCCACTGCATTACTCTGATCACTGTCCGTCACGATGGTTCCGCGATCATAAGTAACATTTGAAAAACGGTCAGCAGACCCGTCGATACTTATCCCCTCACGAACCTGAGACAAAATTGACGTATTCAGTAATGTGGCATCGGCATTGTTGATAGCTATTGCAGAACTGCTGGACATTCCCCCAAGATGATTAACGGTCAATCCCGTGGCATTCAGCGTTGCGCCCGTATTGACTTCAACGGCATTATCCGCATTATTGGCATTAATTGTGGTGTTAAGCATATTTGCCGTGGCATTCTCATTAATCACCAGTGCGGCACTATTTGAATTAATCGTTGCCTCGTTGATATTTAATACACTTCCTGTGTCCTGAACAGTGATGGCGTGAGAAATACCGGATGACGTGCTGTTGTGATTAATGACGGAATCTTTTCCGATATTAATTATCCCGCCATTTTGAGCAATGAGGGAGGAACTAAGCTGACTGCCCGTTGCGTTAAACTGGTTGGCGAGTACAGTCAGTTCTGCGCCATTGTTCACCATTATTCCATATTTTATCAACGGGTTATCCGCGACAATATTTTCGTTATCCTTTGTGGATAAGGTCAGCGTTTGATTGTTCGTGAGTAATAGCGGCAAAGAGTAATTTGCCGCACTGGCACTCATGATAGCTATATTTTGCAGACAGCACGCCAGCAGGATAAATCGGGTTATTTGACTGTATTTAAACGCCGGCATCGGGCATTCCTCAAAGAAAACAGGTGATGAATGCCGGACAATGTATTCAATAATCCTCAAACGATAAAATCATTCGATATCAATTTTTAACAGAACGCAGGCAATGATATTAATCGGATTTAGTTTTTATTTATGACACCGTAAAATATTTTATTGATATGTCATTTCATGCTGTAGTGATAATTGTTATTCGTTTTCTCTGTAGCGACACTTTTTTCCTGCGCGAATGACATTTGCTCAAAATGTGAAACATTTCACATCGCCGGACAATCTCCGTGAAATTTTATGAACAGGCTCGCACATTTTCCCGGAAACCATGGAAACCGGTTTCCATAACGCCTCAAATACCCTCAGCAAGCAGAAACGGGCAGAACATAAATCATCTGGGAGTGAAGCAAAATGAAAAGAATCATGCTTTGTTGTTCGGCGGGAATGTCGACCAGTTTATTAGTACGCAAAATGAAAGAAGTGGCGGCAGAGCGCGGCGAAGAAGTGCAGATCGACGCGTTCGGAGCCAGCGAGTTTGACGAAAAATTCCGCGACTATCAGGTCGTGCTGCTCGGGCCGCAGGTGCGTTATATGCAGGCTGATTTATCCAAAAGAGCCGCAGAATTCAATATTCCGGTAGAAACCATCAACATGATGGATTACGGCATGCAGCGCGGCGACAACGTGCTCGACTTCGCTTACGGCCTGATCGCACAGGAAGGAAGCCGCGTATGAGTGGCCTTTATCAGGCGATGGTTAACGTCATCGAAAAACACATCACGCCACTGGCGGGCAGCGTCGGTCAGCAACGGCATGTGATCGCCATTCGTGACGGGTTTATCGCGGCGTTGCCTTTCATGATTATCGGCTCATTCATGCTGGTGTTTATCTTCCCGCCTTTCTCGCCGGACACCACCTGGGGTTTCGCGCGCGGCTGGCTGGATTTGTCGCTGAAGTACCGCGAGCAGCTGATGCTGCCGTGGTATCTGAGCATGGGCGTGATGACATTTTTCATCTCGGTGGGCATCGGCGCAAGTCTCGGTAAACACTATAAACTCGACCCGATCATGACCGGCTTGCTGGCGTTTATGGCATTCCTGCTGGTGGCGGCGCCGTATCATGACAAACAAATCTCGACGCAATATTTCTCCGGCGAAGGCATTTTCACTGCGATCCTGACGGCGATTTATGCCGCCGAAGTGTATGCGCTGCTCAAACGCCGCAACATCACCATTCGTCTGCCGAAAGAAGTGCCGACCGGCGTGGCGCGTTCGTTTGAAATTCTGATCCCGGTGGTGGTGATTGTCGCCACGCTGCATCCGCTGAACCTGTTTATTCAGTCCACCACTGGCATGATTATTCCTGAAGCCATCATGCACTTGCTGGCACCGCTGGTTTCCGCATCCGATTCTTTGCCGGCAATTTTGATTTCGGTGTTTATCTGTCAGGTGCTGTGGTTTGCAGGCATTCACGGTGCGCTGATTGTGACCGGCATCATGAACCCGTTCTGGATGACCAATCTGGCGCTGAACCAGACGGCGTTACAGAACGGCGAGCCGCTGCCACATATCTATCTGCAAGGATTCTGGGATCACTATCTGCTGATTGGCGGCGTCGGCTCGACCCTGCCGCTGGCGATCCTGCTGCTGTGCAGTAAGGCCGTGCATCTGCGCACCATAGGCAAGATGGGCGTGGTGCCGAGCTTCTTCAACATCAACGAACCGATCCTGTTTGGTACGCCGATTATCATGAATCCGGTGTTCTTCCTGCCGTTCACACTGGTACCGATGCTGAACGCAATTTTTGCGTATACCGCCACCAAACTGGGCTGGGTCGCGCAAGTGGTCTCGCTCACGCCCTGGACAACGCCCGCGCCAATTGGTGCGTCATGGGCCGCAAACTGGGCATTCAGTCCGGTAATTATGTGCCTGTTCTGTATGGTGTTATCAGCCGTAATGTACTACCCGTTCCTGAAAGCCTATGAACGTACGTTGCTGAAACAGGAAGCGGAAAAAGCCACGGCACAAACGGCGGACAATGCCGTACCGGCAAACAGCTAAACAGTCAAATAATTCAGTTAAAAACGTTAAGCTAACGGACAGCGAGGATGACAATGAAATACGCATTTCCAAAAGAATTCTGGTGGGGCAGTGCCAGTTCCGCGCCGCAGACGGAAGGTGAAACCCTGAGCCACGGCAAAAGCGCGACGGTGTGGGATCACTGGTATTCACAGCAGCCGACACGTTTCCACAACGACGTGGGTCCGCAGGATACCTCGACGTTTTATAAAAACTGGCGCGAAGACATTGCGCTGCTGAAACAGCTGAACCACAACACGTTTCGCACGTCGATTTCCTGGGCGCGTTTGATCCCCAACGGACGCGGCGAAGTGAATCAGGAAGCGGTCACGTTTTATAATCAGGTGATCGACGAAATGCTGGTGCAGGGCGTGCAGCCGTTTATCAATCTGTTCCACTTTGATATGCCGATGGCGATGCAGGAAATCGGCGGCTGGGAAAACCGCGACGTCGTGCAGGCTTACGCAAAATATGCCGATACCTGTTTTGAGTTGTTCGGTGACCGCGTGAAGCACTGGTTCACCTTCAACGAACCGGTGGTGCCGGTGGAAGGCGGCTATCTGTATGACTTCCATTACCCGAATGTGGTGGATTTCAAACGTGCCGCCACGGTGGCGTATCACACCATGCTGGCGCATTCTCTGGCGGTGAAAGCCTATCGTGCCCGCAATACCGGTGGTGAAATCGGCATCATTCTTAACCTCACGCCGTCTTATCCGCGCTCGCAAAATCCGGCAGATGTGAAAGCCGCCAATATTGCGGATCTGATGTTTAACCGCAGTTTCCTCGATCCGGCGCTGCGCGGTGAATATCCGCAGGAGCTGGTGGAATTGCTGAAAAAATACGATCAGCTGCCGGTCTGTCAGCAGGGCGATAAAGAACTGCTGCAACAGGGCGTGGTGGATTTACTCGGCATTAACTATTACCAGCCGCGCCGTATTCAGTGCCGCGACAGTATGGTCAATCCGGAAAGTCCGTTTATGCCGGAATGGTTTTTCGATAACTACGTGATGCCGGGCCGTAAAATGAACCCGCACCGTGGCTGGGAAATCTACGAGCAGGGCATTTACGATATCCTCACCAATTTGCGCGAAAACTACGGCAATCCGCGCTGTTTCATTTCTGAAAACGGCATGGGCGTAGAGCATGAACTGCGCTTCGAAAAGGATGGCCGGATTGACGATGATTACCGCATTGAGTTCGTCAGCGGGCATCTGAAATGGTTGCACCGGGCATTGCAGGAAGGCAGCGGCTGTCTCGGCTACCATATGTGGACATTTATTGACTGCTGGTCATGGATGAATGCCTATAAAAACCGGTATGGTTTCATCCAGCTGGATCTGGAAACCCAAAAACGCACAGTGAAGAAAAGCGGCGAATGGTTCGCGGCGGTGTCTAAAAACAACGGTTTCGATTAACACAAGGAAAGACATGGCAAACATTAACGACGTTTCGCGGCTGGCGAAGGTGTCGAAAGCGACGGTGTCCCGTGTTTTGAGTGGCAGCCGCGGTGTGAAAGAGGAAAGCCGCCTGGCCGTAATGCAGGCGGTGGAAACACTGCAATACAAACCGAGCGTGATTGCGCAGTCGCTGTCGACTCAGTCTACCGGCTGTATCGGCGTGATTTGTGCGACGGAAAACATTAACCAGTCCACCGGTTATCTGCACGCGCTGGAAAAAGAGCTGCGGCTGAATCAGAAATATTTGCTGTTGCGCTTTGCCACCGACGCAGCAAGCCTCACGCATTCCGTGGATGAAATCGGGCGCGGTCTGTGCGATGCGATGATTGTGATTGGCGCGCGATTTGCGTTGCCGGCATTGCCTGAAAACGTCATCACCATTGATTGTCTGGATGCAGATTCAGCGCGCAGTATTCATTTTGACCGCAGCTTTGCGGCCGAAACCGCCTGCCAGTATGTGCTCAAACAAGGGCGCAGACAGATTGCGCTGATCAATACGGAGAGTCATGAAACTGCCGGGCAAATCTTGCAGGGATATCATCTCGCGCTGGAGAAATTCCTGCTGCCTTATGACCGGCGGCTGGTACACAGCGGCGGACAGGCATTGTCGCAACTGCTGGCACAGAACGTGCCGTTCAACGCGCTGCTGGTGCCGGACGATGCCACCGCGCAGGACGCACTCCGTCAGCTTGCACAGCACGGGCGTGCCGTGCCTGAAAATGTGATGGTATTCAGCCTCGACAGCACGCTGCCGCCGGGTGTTTCTGCCGTTCCGGCAATTGCCTATCCGCTGGAAACACTGGCACAACGTGCGATGGCGTTACTGACCGGACAGTTTTCCGCAAACCTCCGCGCACCGGTTCGCGGTCAGCTTTCCCTGCCATCCTGACAAACCTCTCATGTCGCGCAGCAACGGATATCCGCCTGCGCGATTGTTTGCTAACATCACACTCTGATCCCTTAACCTTTTCAGCGGCACCATCTCATTGATGAATATCAAGAAAAAAAGACCCGTACTCCAGGATGTTGCCGACAAGGTGGGCGTCACCAAAATGACGGTCAGCCGTTATTTGCGCAATCCTGAACAGGTTTCCGGTGCGTTGCAGGAAAAGATTTCTGCGGCGCTCGATGAGCTGGGTTACATCCCCAATCGCGCACCGGATATTCTTTCCAATGCGAAAAGCCGCGCCATCGGTGTGCTGCTGCCGTCGCTGACCAACCAGGTATTCGCCGAAGTGCTGCGCGGTATCGAAAGCGTGACCGATATCCACGGCTATCAAACTATGCTGGCGCACTACGGCTACAGCCAGGAGCGCGAAGAACAGCGTCTGACCTCGCTGCTTTCCTACAATATCGACGGGCTGATTTTGTCCGAACGCCATCACACGGCGCGTACGCTGAAGATGATTGAAGTGGCCGGTATTCCGGTGGTGGAAATGATGGACTGCGTATCGCCGTGCGTCGATCTGGCGGTCGGGTTCAACAACTTTGAGGCCGCCCGCCAAATGACCCAGCAAATTATCGCCCGCGGCCATCGGCATGTGGTGTATTTCGGCGCGCGTCAGGACGAACGTACGATTATCAAACAGCAAGGTTACGAGCAGGCGATGCGCGAATCCGGGCTGGAGCCTTACAGCGTGATGACCAGCCGCTCCTCGAGTTACAGCGCGGGCGCGGAATTACTGCGTCAGGCGCAAAAAGACTGGCCGAAAATCGACAGTATTTTCTGCACCAACGATGACCTGGCGGCGGGCGCATTCTTTGAATGCCAGCGTCAGGGACTGAAAATCCCGTCACAAATGGCGATTGCTGGTTTCCACGGTCACAACATGGGACAGGCGATGGAACCGCCGCTGGCAAGCGTACTCACGCCGCGCGAAAGAATGGGGCAGATTTCCGCCGAACGCCTGCTGGCGAGATTACGCGGCGAAGAAGTGGTGCCGAGAATGGTGGATGTCGGATTTACGATATCTGCGGGTGGAAGTATCTGATCTTTTACTCCTTCCCCTCTCACGAGGGGAAGGCTGGGATGGGGTGTGGGTTTTGCAGATGACAGCGCTGCCATTAAAACCCCCTCCCGACCTCCCCCTTCGCAGGGGGAGGAGAAAGTCTTACTTCTGTACTGTCTTCAGTGCTGCAATACAACGATCCACCACACCTTCAAACTTGTGATCGATATTCACGCGCAACACATCCGGTTCATCATCGCCCGGTTCTTCGAGGGCATCGAACTGGCTGCGCAGTAAATCGGTCGGCATAAAGTGTCCGGCGCGGGCTTTCAGGCGGTCGGCAATCACGTCAAAACTGCCTTTCATGTAGATGAACACCATGCCTTCGTTGTCTTTACGCAGCGCGTCGCGGTAGCGGCGTTTCAGCGCAGAACAGACAATAATGCCGGTTTCATTTTTATGGCGCAGGCTGTAAGCCGCGTCGTTCAGGCGCAATAACCACGGCGCACGGTCGTCGTCGTTGAGTGGCGTGCCGCTGGCCATTTTCTGGATATTGGCGCGGGGATGAAGATCATCGCCGTCGATAAATTTCGCGTTAATTTCACGGGCCAGTGCCGCGCCGACGGTGGATTTACCGCTGCCTGACACGCCCATCAGAATGATGCTTTGTCCTGCCATAAGTATGATCTCTATCCCAAAATGAACATTTTGACTGCGCAGTGAGTCCTAATATTAGCATGTTACCGGTATCATGATACCGGTAACAAATGGAGATGTGACTAATATCACAAAGGAATGCACTGCTGTTTTAGCGGTCGCGGTCTGTACCCGTTGCACTGTTAATTCCTACAACATGTTGAAAATTAAAAACAATGCGTCACCCGGTTTTTAGCCATACCGCAGTGACAGCATGAGGGGAAAGAATATGCCATTAGTTATTGTAGCGGTGGGTGTCGCACTGCTGTTGTTACTTATGATCCGATTTAAGCTTAATGGCTTCATTGCACTGATCCTGGTCGCGCTGGCGGTGGGTATCATGCAGGGAATGCCGGTCGACAAAGTCATCACGTCGATCAAAAACGGGGTAGGCGGCACGCTCGGCAGTCTGGCGCTGATCATGGGCTTCGGTGCCATGCTCGGAAAAATGCTGGCGGACTGCGGCGGTGCGCAGCGCATCGCGACCACGCTTATCGAAAAGTTTGGCCGTGAACACATTCAGTGGGCGATTGTGCTGACTGGTTTTATCGTCGGTTTTGCGCTGTTCTATGAAGTCGGCTTCGTGCTGATGCTGCCACTGGTATTTACCGTGGCGGCGGCGGCGCGTCTGCCACTGCTGTATGTCGGTGTGCCGATGGCGGCTGCATTGTCCGTGACGCACGGTTTCCTGCCTCCGCACCCTGGCCCGACAGCGATTGCCACCATTTTCCATGCGGATATGGGCAAAACCCTGCTGTATGGCTCACTGCTGGCGGTGCCGACGGTCATTCTGGCGGGTCCGGTTTATGCGCGTTTCCTGAAAGGGATCGACAAACCGGTTCCGGAAGGCCTGTTCAACCCGAAAACCTTCACGGAAGAAGAGATGCCGGGCTTTGGTGTCAGCGTGGCGACGTCCCTGGTGCCGGTTATTCTGATGGCATTCCGCGCCGTCTGCGAAATGATCTTGCCGAAAGGCCATCCGGTACTGGCTTACGCTGAGTTCTTTGGCGATCCGGTAATGGCCACGCTGATTGCGGTACTCATCGCTATCTTCACCTTCGGCCTGAACCGCGGTCGTAAGATGGATGAAGTGATGGCAACCGTCAGCGATTCCATCAAAATCATCGCCATGATGTTGTTAATCATCGGCGGTGGCGGCGCGTTCAAACAGGTGCTGGTAGACAGCGGTATTGAAAAATACATCGCCGCCCTGATGCACGGCAGCAACCTTTCGCCAATCCTGCTGGCGTGGTCAATTGCGGCAGTGCTGCGTATCGCACTGGGTTCTGCCACCGTTGCCGCGATTACCGCGGGCGGCATTGCTGCGCCACTGATCGCGACCACCGGCGTCAGCCCTGAACTGATGGTGATCGCCGTCGGTTCCGGCAGCGTGATTTTCTCACACGTCAACGATCCGGGTTTCTGGTTGTTCAAGGAGTACTTCAACCTGAGCATTGTCGAAACCTTCAAATCCTGGTCCGTGCTGGAAACCATCATCTCCCTGTGTGGTCTGGGCGGATGTCTGTTGCTGTCGATGGTCGTCTGACGACAGATTGTTAGCATAAAAAAGGCGAGCCGCGTGGCTCGCCTTTTTCGTTTTCATATTTATGGCTTTCAACAGTTTTTACGCAAAGACAACTCTGAGCGAACCTGTCTGCTGACGGGATTCGGCGATAACAATTTCTACATCCCGGCCCAGTTTATTCAGGCAATCAATCATCTTGGCTTCGCTGATCCCACGAAATTGTCCGCGAAGCAAAGCTGATACCTTTGGCTGGGTCATACCGAAAAGCTTAGCGGCAGCAACCTGTGTTAAGCGTCGGTTTTGCATCAGCTCGCTGATCTTCTGAGCAAGCTGAGCTTTGACCAGCATTTCCTGAGCATCGGGTAAGCCCAAATCGGCGTATACATTTCCGCTGCTGGTCTCGATTAGAACTTCGCTATCTTTATTCATATTCCAGTCCTCTTGCATGAGTTTCAGCAATTTTCAGACGTGCGTTTATCTTTTCAATATCGGGTTTTGGCGTTGAAATTCCACTGGAGGATTTCTTCTGAAACACGTGAAGGACATAAACCGCAGCGGCTATTTTTACTGTGTAAACCGCGCGATAGGTATCACCGATATAGTCTTCCACCACTTCCAGAACGCCGGCACCTTTGTAGCCCTTCAGAGGTTTTGCGTGACTATGTTTACTGCCAGTCTGCGCAAGATGAAGTGCATATCCGAAAGAATCCTGAATATCTTCCGGCAATGAAGCCAAATCCTTTCTGCTGCTTCCAATCCAGTAAAGCGTTTTCATATGAGTTCTCTTCCGTGAACATCAAATCAAATATACCCAAGTAGGTATATTTTGTCTATTTAATAACCCACTAAATCTTCAAATACGCCCTGATTCCATCGAGGAACATCTGCGTCGAGAGCATGACCAGAATCAGGCCCATCAGGCGTTCGAGGGCGCTGACGCCTTTGTCGCCGAGCAGTCGCAGGAACAAATTCGACAGTAGAAGAATGGCCATCGACAGGCCCCAGGCGATGAACAGGGCCAGCGTTAAATGGCTCATCTGATTCGGATACTGGTGCGAAAGCAGCATCAGCGTGGCGAGAATCGACGGACCGGCCACCAGCGGGATCGCCATCGGCACGAGGAAGGGTTCTTCACCGGCAGGCAGGCCGCTGCTGCTTTTCTCTTCCGACGGGAAAATCATTTTGATAGCAATCAGGAACAGAATGATACCGCCGGAAATCGACACGGTTTCGGTGCGCAGATTCAGGAACGACAGGATTTTTTCACCGGCGAACAGGAAAATCAGCATCAGGATAAGCGCGATCAGCATTTCGCGGATCAGCACCACTCTGCGACGTTTCGGGTCGAGATGTTTTAAGACCGACATAAAAATCGGTAAGTTGCCCAGCGGATCCATAATTAAAAACAGCAAAATGGTTGCTGAAATCATTTCGGTCATAACTACCTCAGAAAAAATGCCTGTTATAAGTTGCGCTGCTATTAAAGGCTGCACTATTGATTAAATTCACTTGCCACTTCTACTACATTTTGTAAGGTGGTAGACCCGCGCGTTAACGGGGCACAGTGCATCAAAACAGGCACTCGCTTAGTGCAAACGCGCGTTCAGGCTGTTTTAAGCAGTTATCACCCTCAGGGCAGGACAGATATTATGAAAAATGTAGGTTTCGTTGGCTGGCGTGGAATGGTTGGTTCTGTACTCATGCAACGCATGATTGAAGAACGCGATTTCGACGCTATCCGTCCGGTATTCTTCTCCACCTCTCAGCACGGTCAGGCCGCGCCTTCTTTCACGGGTCAGTCTGGGACCTTGCAGGATGCCTATGATCTGGACGCACTGAGTGCGCTGGACATTATCATCACCTGTCAGGGCGGCGATTATACCAATGAAATCTATCCTAAGCTGCGTGAAATCGGTTGGTCCGGCTACTGGATTGACGCAGCTTCCTCTCTGAGAATGGAAGATGACGCGATAATCATCCTCGACCCGGTCAACAGCGCCGTGATCCATCAGGGTATCGACAAAGGTATCAAAACCTTTGTGGGCGGTAACTGTACCGTCAGCCTGATGCTGATGTCGCTCGGCGGCCTGTTCGCCAATGACCTTATCGAATGGGCATCTGTCGCCACCTATCAGGCGGCATCCGGCGGCGGCGCGCGTCACATGCGTGAACTGCTGACCCAGATGGGCATGCTGCATAACAGCGTGGCGAAAGAGCTGGAAAACCCGGCATCGGCGATTCTGGATATCGAACGTAACGTCACTGCGCTGACCCGCAGCGGCACATTGCCGACCGATAACTTCGGTGTTCCGCTGGCAGGCGGTCTGATCCCGTGGATCGACAAACAGCTCGATAACGGCCAGACCAAAGAAGAGTGGAAAGGTCAGGCGGAAACCAACAAAATTCTCGGCACTTCCAGCATTATTCCGGTGGATGGCCTGTGTGTCCGTATCGGCGCGCTGCGCTGCCACAGCCAGGCATTCACCCTGAAGCTGAAAAAAGACGTGTCGATTCCAGAAATCGAACAGATGCTGGCATCGCACAATGACTGGGTTCGCGTGATCCCGAATGACCGTGAACTGTCGATGCGCGAACTGACCCCAGCGGCGGTAACCGGCACCATGAACACGCCGGTTGGCCGTCTGCGTAAACTGAATATGGGGCCGCAATATCTGTCGGCGTTCACCGTCGGTGACCAGCTGCTGTGGGGCGCGGCAGAGCCTTTACGCCGTATGCTGCGCATCCTTTTGTAAGGTGAAAACTGCCCTGTTTTCTTTGTAAATATTTCCCCCGCGGGACATCAGCACGGTGTCCCGTTTTTATTTAAGCCTTCAATAACTTCCGCCATTTCTCTCCCCGTCCGCAGCGCTTTTTACTGTATTTTTCTTTTTCAAAAATTTGTCCATATTTGAACTCCTTAACGCCCTGCCTTTTTTAATCTTTGTCTATGCTTAGTAGAAGAGCTCTGCCTTTTTGAGAAGCGGAATTAGAGACTTATTTGGAAATTGTGAACACAGACGCACTGGCGCATTTTTTGGCAAAACTGAAGTACCGCCAGATCACAATGCAACGATAAAAAGGGGAGCACACTTAACTTACGGTCGTATTGAATATCTGAATGATTTTATTTGATTTATTGATTTAATTAATCATAGGACGAAATGCATGTCTGTACTTCCCGATCAGCACGTCATTAATCAAATTATATCTGGCCACTACGCTGATCCTTTTTCTCTTTTGGGAATGCATTCTGTCGCTGCCGGGCTGGAAGTACGTGCCCTGTTGCCGGATGCCGATCAGGTCTGGGTTATTGATGTAGAAAAAGGCAAGCAGGTGGCAGAACTGCGCCGTTATGACGAGCGCGGTTTCTTTGTCGGCCTGATCCCACGTCGTAAAAATGCGTTCCGTTACAAGCTGGAAGTCCGCTGGGGCGAGGATCGCCATGTGATTGACGACCCGTACCGGTTCGGCACGTTGTTGCAGGAGCTGGATATCTGGCTGCTGGCAGAAGGCACGCATCTGCGGCCGTATGAGAAACTCGGTGCGCATCCGCAAACGCTGGACGATGTCGAAGGCGTCAGTTTCGCGGTCTGGGCACCGAATGCCACCCGGATTTCCGTGGTGGGTGAATTCAACTTCTGGGATGGCCGCCGTCACCCGATGCGTCAGCGCCGTGAAAACGGCATCTGGGAATTATTCATTCCTGCCGTCCGCGAAGGTCAGCTGTATAAATTTGAAATTATCGACTGCCGTGGCAATGTCAGTCTGCGTGCCGATCCTTATGCCTTTGAGGCGCAGATGCGTCCGGACACCGCCTCGTGCGTGCGTAAATTACCGGATGTTGTGCCGCATTCAGAAAGCAGAAAGAAAGCAAATGCGCTGAATCAGCCCGTTTCTGTCTATGAAGTGCATCTGGGTTCCTGGCGTCGTCATACCGATGACAATTTCTGGCTCAGCTATGGCGAGCTGGCCGAGCAGTTAGTGTCCTATGCCAAATGGATGGGCTTCACGCATATCGAACTGATGCCGGTCAACGAGCATCCGTTCGACGGTAGCTGGGGTTATCAGCCGCTGGGTATGTACGCGCCGACCCGTCGTTTCGGCACGCCGATGGAGTTCAAAGCCTTTATCGATGCCGCGCATAACGCCGGTCTGAATGTGATCCTCGACTGGGTGCCGGGGCATTTCCCGAGCGATGCCTACGGGCTGGCGCAGTTCGACGGCACCGCGCTGTACGAATATGCCGATCCGCGCGAAGGTTATCATCAGGACTGGAACACGCTGATTTATAACTATGGCCGCCATGAAGTGCGTAACTATCTGGCCGGCAATGGTTTTTACTGGATTGAACGCTTCGGCATTGACGGTCTGCGCGTTGATGCCGTGGCGTCGATGATTTACCGCGATTACAGCCGTAAAGCCGGCGAGTGGATCCCCAATTATTACGGCGGCCGTGAAAACCTCGAAGCCATTTCTTTCCTGAAATACACCAACCATACGATTGGCAAGGAACTCGGCGGCGCAGTGACGCTGGCCGAAGAATCGACTGATTATCCGGGCGTCACCATGCCGCCGGACGCGAACGGACTGGGCTTCCATTACAAATGGAATCTGGGCTGGATGCACGACTCGCTGACCTATATGCAGCTCGATCCGGTTCACCGCAAATACCACCACAATCTCATGACGTTCGGCGTACTTTACGCCTACAGCGAGAACTTCATGCTGCCGCTTTCGCACGATGAAGTGGTACACGGTAAAAAATCCCTGCTGGATAAAATGCCCGGCGACGTCTGGCAGAAGTTTGCCAACCTGCGCGCTTATTACGGCTTTATGTGGGCACATCCGGGCAAAAAACTGCTGTTTATGGGCGGTGAATTTGCGCAGGGGCGCGAGTGGAATTTCGACGCCAGCCTCGACTGGCATCTGCTGGACGACGCGACCGGCTGGCACAGCGGCGTACAGCATCTGGTGCGCGACCTGAACCTGACGTATCAGGCCAACGCACCGCTGTATGAACTGGATTACAACCCGCGTGGCTTTGAATGGCTGGTGGTCGATGACCATGAAAACTCTATTTTCGCCTTTGCACGTCGCGACGAAAACGGCGGTGAAATCATCGTTATCAGCAATTTCACGCCGGTGCCCCGTGAGCACTATCGCATCGGCATTAGCCGCCCTGGCCGTTACCGCGAAATTCTTAACACCGATTCGCATTTCTACCGTGGCAGCAATGTCGGCAACGGCTGCGACGTTTACAGCGAAAACACCGGTCATCATCAGCGTGAACATTCCATCAGCGTAACGATCCCGCCGCTGGCGACGGTCTATTTGCGAAGGGAGGCGTAATGAAACAGCTCGCGACCGGTCAGCCCGCGCCTTTTGGTGCGCATCTCAGAGATAACGGCGTCAATTTTTGTCTGTACTCCGCGCATGCGGAGAAAGTGGAATTATGTCTTTTTGATGAGACCGGCAGCGAGCAGCACCTGCCTTTACGGGGGCGCACCGGCAATCTGTGGCACGGTTTTCTGCCCGACGCCAAAGCCGGACAGCGTTACGGTTACCGCATTTACGGACCGTTCGACCCGAAAAATGGCCATCGCTTTAACCCGAAAAAAGTGCTGATTGACCCGAGTGCGCGGGCGATTGACGGTGTGCTGCATGACAATGCGCGCTTTACCGGCGGCACTGACGCACCGGACGATAAAGACAGCGCCGTGGTTGCGCCAAAATCTGTCGTCGTCGCCGGGAATTTCGACTGGGGCGATGACAAACCGCCCGCAATACCCTGGGGCGAAACGGTGATTTACGAGGCGCATGTACGCGGCCTGACCCGCCAGCACCCGCGTATTCCGGCGGCCATTCGCGGCACCTACGCCGGACTGGCGCATCCGGTCATGCTCGAGTATTTACAGCATCTGGGCGTGACGGCGATTGAGCTTTTGCCGGTGCAACATCATGCCGATGAGCCGCGTTTGCAAAAACTGGGGCTGAGTAATTACTGGGGCTACAACGTGCTGGCGCCGTGCGCCGTGGACCCGCGTTATGCCAGCGGACAGGGCGGTGTGTCAGCGCTGAATGAGTTTAAATCGGCGGTTAAAGCCCTGCATCAGGCCGGTATCGAAGTGATCCTCGACGTGGTGTTCAATCACAGTGCTGAGCTGGATATCGACGGGCCGTTTATCTCGTTTCGCGGCATCGACAATGCCAGTTATTACTGGCTCAACGAAGACGGTTCCGATAACAACATGACCGGCTGTGGCAACACGCTGCGCCTGATGGACGACGAAGTCATCGCCTGGACAATTGACTGCCTGAATTACTGGGTGCGTGAATGTCACGTCGATGGCTTCCGTTTTGATTTAGCCACCGTTCTTGGCAGAACGCCGGAGTTCAGCCCGCAATCGCCGCTGTTCAACGCCATTAAGCAGGATACCGTTCTCTCACAGGTCAAACTGATTGCAGAACCCTGGGATATCGGCACCGGCGGCTATCAGCTCGGCAATTTCCCGCCCCCGTTTGCTGAATGGAGCGATATCTGGCGCGACGATATGCGTCAGTTCTGGCTGCACGGCGATATTTCTCTCGGCCAGTTTGCCGGACGTCTGGCAGCCTCCGCCGACAAATTCAATCCCGCAAAGCGCGAACCCTGGGCCAGCGTAAATATGCTGACGGCACACGACGGTTTCACGCTGCGCGATCTCGTGAGTTTTAACCAGAAACACAACCAGGCCAACGGCGAAGAAAACCGCGATGGCCACAATGAAAATTTCAGCCAAAACCACGGCGAAGAAGGGCTGGAGGCGTCTGCACAAGTGCTGCAACAGCGCCGTCTCAGTCAGCGTGCTTTGCTGGCGACTCTGTTTCTGTCACAGGGCACGCCGATGTTGCTGGCCGGTGACGAGCAGGGTAACAGCCAGTCGGGCAACAACAACGCCTATTGTCAGGACAATCCGCTGACCTGGCTCGACTGGGAAAATGCCGATGAAAGCCTGACGGCCTATACCTCTGCGCTGATTGCCCTGCGCCGGAAAATTCCGGCACTGACGCAAAACCGCTGGTGGCAGGAAGGCAGTGAAGATGTGCAATGGCTGAATCAACAGGGGCAACCGATGAGCCCCGGCGACTGGGAACAGGGGCCGCAGCAATGGCTGCAAATCTGTCTGTCTCAGCGCTGGTTGCTTATAGTCAATGCTTCGCTGCACGAGGTTGATTTGCAGCTGCCGCCGGGAAACTGGCAGCCGGTTGCACCGTTCAACAGCGTGCTTTTTGATGAGGAACCCCGGCGTGTCATGGAAGGCTCGCAATGGCGGGCAGCAGCAAAAACCCTCTGTGTCCTACAAGATTTCACTCCACAGAGCCGGTCATTATAAAAACAAAGGAGTCAGATATGGCGACATTAGACAACCGGGACCCGGTCATGCTGGCACGACAGTTGCCGCTGAAATCCGTGGCGTTAATCCTTGCCGGGGGACGTGGTTCAAGACTGAAAGATTTGACCGCAACCCGGGCTAAACCCGCCGTCCACTTCGGCGGGAAATTCCGCATCATTGATTTTGCCCTGTCGAATTGCCTGAACTCGGGCATTCGCCGCATCGGTGTCATTACGCAATATCAGTCGCACACGCTGGTTCAGCATATTCAGCGCGGATGGTCTTTCTTCAATGAAGAAATGAACGAGTTCGTGGATTTACTGCCCGCGCAGCAACGCCACAGCACCGAGCACTGGTACAAAGGCACCGCCGATGCGGTGTATCAGAATCTGGATATTATCCGCCGCTATAACGCCGAATTTGTGGTGATCCTGGCGGGCGATCATATCTACAAAATGGACTACTCGCGGATGCTGATCGACCACGTGCAGAAGGGCGGTGAATGTACCGTCGCCTGCCTGGAAGTGCCGCGCGCTGAGGCCAGCGAGTTCGGGGTTATCGGCGTCACTGAGGATTATCACATCACCAGTTTCGTCGAAAAACCGAAAGACCCGCCAGCGATGCCCGGCAATCCCGATATGGCGCTGGCGAGCATGGGCATCTACATTTTTAATGCGGACTATCTGTTTCGTATGCTCGAAGAAGACATGGCCAGTGAGGAATCCAGCCATGATTTCGGCAAAGACCTGATCCCGAAACTGACCCGTCAGGGCGTTGCCCGTGCGCATCCGTTCGGACTTTCCTGCGTAACGCAAAACGATGACGCGCCGCCGTACTGGCGTGATGTCGGCACGCTTGACGCCTACTGGCGCGCTAATCTGGATCTGGCGTCAGTCACGCCGGAGCTGGATATGTACGACCGCGACTGGCCGATCCGCACGCACATGGAGCCATTACCACCGGCCAAATTTGTGCAGGATCGCTCAGGCAGCCACGGTATGACCATGAACTCGCTGGTGGCTGGCGGCGTGATTGTCTCCGGTTCAGTGGTGGTGCATTCGGTGCTGTTCCCGCGGGTACGCGTTAACTCTTTCTGCAACATTGATTCGACGATTATTTTGCCGGATGTGAACGTGGGGCGTTCATGCCGCTTACGTAAATGCGTCATCGACCGCGCCTGTCAGATCCCCGAAGGCATGGTGATTGGCGAGAACGCGGATGAAGACAGCCGCCGGTTCTATCGTTCCGAAGGCGGCGTGGTGCTGGTCACGCGCGCGATGCTGGCGAAACTATAAACAGATATTAGAAAGCACGACTTTTCGTCATCCCGGTATTGCCGGGATGACCGGGATAATCAGGAGCGCGAATGCAGGTTTTACATGTTTGTTCCGAGCTGTTTCCGCTGTTAAAAACGGGCGGCCTTGCTGACGTCGCCGGTGCACTGCCCGCCGCTCAGATTGCGGAGGGCGCGGATGTCCGCGTGCTCATTCCAGGTTTTCCTGATGTCAAAAAAGGACTGGGAGAAACGCAGGTCATCGGCACGCTGGCGACCTTTGCCGGGCATGTCACCCTTTCACTGGGTTACTTTGATGGCGTGGGTATTTATGTGATTGATGTGCCCGGTTTGTACGATCGCCCCGGCAGCCCGTATCACGATCAATCGTCTTTTGCCTACCCGGATAACCATCTGCGCTTTGCGTTGCTGAGCTGGATGGCCTGCGAGCTGGCACTGAATTTTGACCCGCACTGGAAGCCGGATATCGTCCATTCTCACGACTGGCACGCCGGGCTGTGTTCCGCCTATATCCGCGCCCGAAACGCGCCGGTACGTACCGTGTTTACGGTGCATAATCTGGCGTTTCAGGGGCTGTTCTTCGCACATCATCTCGATGAACTTTATATCCCGCGCGAATTCTTCCAGATGCACGGGCTGGAATTCTACGGCCAGATTTCTTTCCTGAAAGCCGGTCTGTTCTATTCCGACCATGTCACCACCGTCAGCCCGACCTACGCCAAAGAGATTACCCGGCCGGAGTTTGGTTACGGCATGGAATCGCTGCTGCTGGAGCGTGAAATGCAGGGGCGGCTGACCGGTATTCTTAACGGCGTCGATGAAGCCATCTGGCAGCCGCGCGACGACGTGCTGCTGTCGGCGCGTTACGACGCTGATGATTTGCGATCCAAAGCGGTCAACAAAGCCTATCTGCAACGGGCGATGGGGCTGGATGTGGATGATTCGCGTCTGGTCTTCGCGGTCGTCAGCCGCCTGACCAGCCAGAAAGGGCTGGATCTGGTGCTTGAAGCCTTGCCGGATTTACTCGAACGCGGCGGTCAGCTGGCGCTGTTAGGCGCGGGTGACGCGGTGTTGCAACAGGCATTCCTGGCGGCAGCGGCGGACAATCCGGGGCAGGTCGGCGTGCAGCTCGGTTATCACGAAGCGTTTTCCCACCGCATCATCGGCGGGGCGGACGTCATCATGGTGCCGAGCCGTTTCGAGCCCTGCGGATTAACCCAACTTTACGGACTCAAATACGGCACCTTGCCGCTGGTACGTCGTACCGGCGGGCTGGCCGACACGGTAGTCGATTGTGCGCTGGAAAATCTGGCCGACGGAACTGCCAGTGGTTTTGTGTTTGAAGAAGCAACGGGGAAATCGCTCGGAAATGCGATCCGCCGCGCATTTGTTTTGTGGAGCCGTCCTAAGCACTGGCGACACGTACAACAACACGCCATGGGTATTGATTTTGGCTGGAAGGTGGCTGCACAGGAATATCTCACCCTGTATAACCGCCTGATGTCCTGACCCCTGAACGCAGCTAATTTGATCGGGAATGTAACGTTATGACTTCACCGTTTAATTACAACTCACCGACAGTCAGTGTCGAAGCGCTAAAGCATTCGATTGCCTATAAACTGATGTTTATTATCGGCAAAGATCCGTCCATTGCGACGCAACATGACTGGCTGAACGCCACGCTGTTTGCGGTTCGTGATCGTATGGTGGAACGCTGGCTGCGTTCTAACCGTGCGCAAACTTCACAGGACGTCCGGCAGGTTTATTACCTGTCGATGGAGTTTCTGATTGGACGAACCCTTTCCAATGCGTTGCTGGCGATGGGGATTTACGACGATCTGAAAAGTGCGCTCGATGAAATGGGCTTTGATCTTGAAGAACTGATCGGCGAAGAAAATGACCCGGGTTTAGGCAACGGTGGCCTCGGACGGCTGGCGGCGTGTTTCCTCGATTCGCTGGCCACGCTGGCGCTGCCGGGACGCGGTTACGGTATCCGCTACGAATACGGCATGTTCGCGCAAAGCATCATCAACGGTGAGCAAAAAGAAGCGCCAGATTACTGGCTGGAATACGGTAATCCATGGGAGTTTCAGCGTTATAACACCCGCTATAAAGTGCGTTTCGGCGGACGTGTACAGCACGAGGGCGTCAAAACCCGCTGGCTGGAAACCGAAGAAGTCATTGCCTGCGCTTACGATCAGGTGATTCCGGGTTACGACACTGATGCCACCAATACCCTGCGGTTGTGGGGCGCGCAGGCGAGTAACGAAATCAATCTGGGTAAATTTAATCAGGGCGATTACTTTGCGGCGGTGGAAGATAAAAACCATTCCGAAAACGTGTCGCGCGTTCTGTATCCCGATGACTCGACCTATTCAGGCCGCGAGCTGCGGTTACGCCAGGAATATTTCCTGGTGTCGGCGACCGTGCAGGACATCCTCAACCGCCATTACACCACGCACCATACTTACGACAATCTGGCCGACAAAATTGCTATTCACCTCAACGATACGCACCCGGTGCTGTCGATCCCTGAGCTGATGCGTCTGCTTATCGACGAGCATAAATTTGAATGGAAAGACGCGTGGGAGACGGTGTGTCGGGTGTTCTCTTATACCAACCACACGCTGATGAGCGAAGCGCTGGAAACCTGGCCGGTAGACATGATCGGCAAGATCCTGCCGCGTCATCTGGAGATTATTTTCCAGATTAACGATCACTTCCTCAAAGAAGTGGCGGAGAAAATTCCCAACGATAACGGCCTGCTGTCACGCGTTTCGATAATCGATGAAGGGAATGGCCGCAAAGTGCGGATGGCATGGCTTGCGGTCATCGCCAGCCACAAAGTCAACGGCGTGTCGGAGCTGCATTCCGAGCTGATGGTGCAGTCGCTGTTTGCTGATTTTGCCCGCGTTTATCCGGATCGTTTCTGCAATAAAACCAATGGCGTGACGCCGCGCCGCTGGCTGGCACTGGCCAACAAACCGCTGTCAGCGGTGATTGATGACGCCATCGGCCAGACCTGGCGTTCTGATCTCAGCCAGCTGGCGGAACTGAAACAGAATCTGGATTACCTGAGTTTCCTGCAGGCGATCCGCAAGGCCAAGCTGGACAATAAAAAGCGGCTGGCGCTGTATATCGCCCAGAAACTGAACATTGTGGTGGATCCGAAAAGCCTGTTCGACGTGCAGATTAAACGCATCCACGAATACAAACGTCAGCTGATGAACGTGCTGCACGTCATCACCCGTTATAACCGTATTCTGGAAGAGCCGGACGCCGAGTGGGTACCACGCACGGTGATTTTCGCCGGTAAAGCGGCATCGGCCTATTACGCCGCCAAACAGATCATCCGGCTGATCAACGACGTGGCGACGGTGATCAACAGTGATCCGCGTATCGGCAACAAACTGAAGATCGTCTTCATTCCCAACTACAGCGTCAGTCTGGCGCAGCTGATCATTCCGGCGGCGGATCTTTCCGAGCAGATCTCGCTGGCGGGTACTGAAGCGTCTGGTACCAGTAACATGAAATTTGCCCTGAACGGCGCGCTGACTATCGGTACGCTGGACGGTGCCAACGTCGAAATGCTCGAACATGTGGGTGAGGACAATATCTTTATCTTCGGCAACACCACGCCGCAGGTCGAGGAACTGCGCCAGAAAGGTTACAACCCGCATACCTACTTCGAGCAGGACGCTGAACTGCATCAGGTGCTGACGCAAATCGCCACCGGCGTCTTCAGCCCGACCGAGCCGAAGCGCTACACCAACCTTTTCGATACGCTGGTTAATCTCGGTGATCACTATCAGGTGCTGGCGGATTACCGCAGTTATGTCGATACGCAGGATAAAGTCGATGAGCTGTATAAACTGCCGGAAGAGTGGACGCGCCGCACGTTGCATAACATCGCCAACATGGGCTATTTCTCTTCGGATCGTACCATTCAGGAATACGCCGATGAGATCTGGAATATTAAACCGGTGAAGTTGTAGAGCGGGAATAAAGGTGGGACTTTCAGCTCCTCCCCCTTCGCAGGGGATTCAGAAGCGACTTCAATCAGCTCCCTCCCCTGCGAAGGGGAGGGTTGGGGTGGGGTATTAAGGTCAAAAACAAAATGTTAAGTGTGCATAAGCACTTGTTTTGTCTGTTAAACCCGCTCCCGGCCTCCCCCTTCGCAGGGGGAGGAGCTAACTAATTTAAGATGCCAGCGACAAATGTTTCTTCTGCTGTTTGTGTGTTTCCAGCCATTCGGCGACGCGCTGTTGCTGAGTTTTATCCAGCCACATACCGAGTTTTGTACGACGCCAGATAGCATCATCAAGCTGTGAAACCCACTCTTTTTCCACCAGATAACGCAGTTCCGCTTCGTAGAACCCGTGACCAAAATCTTCGCCCAGCGATTCCAGGCTGGTCGCGTCATTCAGGAACAGCTCCGTCTGGCTGCCGTAAGTCCGTGCATACCGGCGTGCCAGTGATTCCGGTAACCATTTGAAGCGGGTACGCAGATTGGCGCTGTAGGTATCACGGTCGCCGTTCAGTTTCCCGCCCGGCAATACGGCCGTTTTGGTCCACGCCGGACCGGCTTTCGGATAGTACTTCACCAGTTTTTCCAGCGCGTGTTCCGCCAGTTTACGGTAGGTTGTCAGCTTGCCGCCAAATACAGAAAGCAGCGGCGCTTTGCCGTCCTGATCGTGAACATCGAGCGTGTAATCGCGGGTTACGGCTTGCGGTGAATCAGATTCGTCATCACACAGCGGACGCACGCCGGAATAAGTCCAGACGATGTCTTCGGTGGTCAGCTGTTTCTTAAAGTGGTCGTTATACACTTTCAGCAGATAACCGATTTCTTTGTCGTCGATTTTCACGTCTTTCGGATCGCCGTGATATTCCACGTCGGTGGTGCCGATGATCGAGAATTCATCCATCCACGGGATCACAAACACAATACGGTGATCTTCGTTTTGCAGAATGTAGGCCTGCGGCTGATTGTGCGCGCGTGGCACCACAATATGGCTGCCTTTGATCAGACGAATACCGTAAGGCGATTTCAGCTTCAGGCCGTCGTCGAAGAAATGTTTTACCCACGGACCGGTAGCATTCACCAGACCTTTGGCGCGCCAGGTATAGGTTTTGCCGGTGTCGATATCTTCGGCTTCCACCATCCACATGCCGTCTTCACGCCATGCGCGGGTCACCCGGGTGCGGGTACGGACTTCGC
Source organism: Rahnella variigena (assembly GCF_003610915.1). Taxonomy (NCBI): domain Bacteria; kingdom Pseudomonadati; phylum Pseudomonadota; class Gammaproteobacteria; order Enterobacterales; family Yersiniaceae; genus Rahnella; species Rahnella variigena. The sequence goes on along the minus strand of NZ_NSDJ01000001.1, from coordinate 456,995 downwards.
CGCCACGCTCTTCCACTTCCTGAGCGTTGACGACCACTAAACGCGCGTCATCCACCCAGCAGTCTGAATATTCAAAACCTTTGGTCAGTTCGGGTTTCAGCACGGATTCACTGCCGAATTTCAGGCCTTTACTGGCCGGCAGGCTGGTGCGTTTGCCCAGATGGTCGTAAAGGAACAGACCGGCGCGGATCATCCAGGCCGGACGCAAATGCGGCTGATGCGGTAAACGGAAACGCATCGGGAAAGCAATATGCGGCGCCATTTTCAACAGCACTTCACGTTCAGCCAGCGCTTCGCTGACCAGACGGAATTCGTAATGTTCCAGATAGCGCAGGCCACCGTGGATCAGTTTCGAACTGGCCGAAGAGGTCGCGCAGGCCAAGTCTTGCGCTTCAAGCAGCAGAACAGACAGCCCGCGGCCAGCTGCATCTACTGCGATGCCGGTACCATTAATACCGCCACCAATTACGATCAAGTCTTTGGTTTCCACGTCATCTTCCTCCAGATGTTCGCAATAGCTCTTTTATGTTCGTTTTCGCTCATGATTGTAATCGAGAATCGACAAACAAGCCAAGCGTTAACCAAATAAAAACAATTATGCGTGATGAAGGTAACATTTTTATGTCGGTTTCGAGCATGAAGGCAAAGAGGGAACGAAACCGAACGCGGTGAAGCGTGGAATTTTTCGAAATTGTTCGTTTGAAAGAGAAGAGAGGAGGGAGAAGAAAAACCAGGAGCGCGGCATTCGCGCTCCTCAAAAAAACAACAATTAGCAGAGTTCGAGATGAACGTCGTATTTATCGATAATGCTTTTTACACTGTCCGGCGGCTGTTTGTCGGTAAACATGTAATGGATTAAATCCATTTTACCGAGGTTAACCATGGCATTACGGCCAAATTTAGAATGGTCGGTGACCAGCATGACGCAGCGTGAGTTTTCGATAATCGCACGCTTGGTGCGCGCTTCGTGATAATCGAATTCGAGCAATGAGCCGTCCATATCAATGCCGCTGATGCCGAGAATGCCGTAATCGAGGCGGAACTGAGAGATGAAATCGAGCGTCGCTTCACCCATGATCCCGCCATCACGGGCGCGAACTTCGCCGCCGGCAAGAAACAGACGGCAGTCATCTTTGGCACTGTACAGCGTGGCGACATTCAGATTATTGGTGACGATACGCAGGTCTTTATGATTCAGCAGCGCATGTGCCACGGCTTCCGGCGTGGTGCCGATATCAATAAATAAGGTCGAACCGTCGGGGATCTGGCTGGCAACGCGCGCGGCAATCCGCGCTTTCGCTTCTGACCACATCACTTTACGGTCGTTATACGCCGCATTCACCGAGCTCGACGGTAATGCCGCACCGCCGTGGTGACGGTGAATTTTATTCTGTTCGGCCAGGTCGTTGAGATCACGGCGAATAGTTTGCGGGCTGACTGCAAAATGCTCCACCAACTCTTCGGTACTGACATAACCCTGCTGGCGGACTAAATCGATAATCGCATCATGGCGTTGTGTTTGTTTCACCCGGAGCCCCTACTTACTTTTTTTGTTGCGCGGAGTGCGCGTATCAACAAATGCCATCACCAGACCCAGACCCAGGCCAAAGGCGTGTGCGGCATTAGCCACGGCTGCGCCACCTGTGGCATAACCGATGAACATAAAGATCAGAGAAATAACCAGTAATCCGCCGGGCACGTACAAGCGGCTTTCCGGTTTCAGTTGCCCGGTCAGCCAGGCGTAACCCATCAGCGCGTACACCACGCCCGACAGTCCGCCAAACCAGACGCCGCTGACCATCGACTGGCCCCAGCCGCTGATTAAGGCAGAAATCAGTGTGACAGTGAATAATTTTCCGCTGCCCAGATGCATCTCAATCTGGCTGGCCAGATACCACCACCAGGCCAGGTTAATCAGTAACGCGATAAACGAGAAATTCATCAGGGCAGGCGTGAACCAGCGCCAGACCTGGAAGACGCGCGAACTGTCCGGCCACGCCAGCCAGCTCATCACTAACTCGTCACCCACCATTTGTTGCAGGATAAACACCGCCAGACATAACACAATCATGCCGATGGTCAGCGGCCCCGCGCGGGAGCGCAGACTTTTAAGAAACGGGGTGTGCGACATTTTTAAATGCGGCTGCGCTTTTCCGGTTTTCCAGCTGGCTTCCTGATAACGCGGGTGCAGCGGATCGCGGACAAACAACGCGACCTGTTTTTCGGCCTCTTCCAGACGGGATTCGTCTTCCAGCCAGAGCTGAACTTCCTGACTTTCAAGTTTTATGGTCAGTGTAAAACCCTGCGTTGCCATGTAATCGACAAACGCCTGAGCGAGGCGGGGATTGTTCAGATTTAGAATGCGCACCATAGCGTTAAGCGGTTTCCCTAATTGTTTGACTGCGGTAATTCATTGTTATGTAGACAGGCGATAACGGTATCGCCCGATTATCTGTCAGCAGGCGTCTGGTTAACAGTGTCATGCTAACCTAAATGCTGACGACATCGCATTTTGCTCGCGTGCAGAGAGGCCAATTTTGCTGGCAATTGTTGGCCACTGCCTGACGATTTGCCGGCAGCGCTGGATGATATCCTGCGCATCGCTGTCTGAAATGCGAAAAACGGGCGCGACGGAAAGCGCTAAATCGAGATCCAACGCATTATCAGATTCGCTGATATTCAGTTTCAATCCTGTGCTTTGTGCCACCGGATTCATGTCATAGGCCGGTGCAAGACGCCATCCTTTTCCCGGTTCCAGCAGAAAGCCGTGATTACGCAGATGATCGTCGGTATTGGATACCAGCAAGTTGAAAACGATGCGTGACCAGAGTTCGCGTAAATCCTGATTGGGTTGCGCGCCCTGATTAATAAGTACCGCTGCCAGTTCAAGGTAGCTGACACCGGAAGAGGCATCATCGCCATCCTGATGGCCGGTCAGTGTCATCGCCGAGGCAAAATGTTTACGCTGACCCTGTGCCGTCCGATCAAAACGCTTCACTAAAAAACAGTGGTGAGGATTGGCATAGCGGCGGGCAAGGCTTTCAGGCACATTCAGACCACAGGCTTTTGCCAGCGTACTGACCACCAGTTCCCAGGCGCCGATATCATATTCGTCATTAATGCTGGGGAATTTTGCTATCCAAAGATGACCATCTGGTGCGCTGACGCTGGCTTTCGGGCGGGCGCCGCCAAGCGATCCGCCCGGTGCAATCAGTAAACGTAACCATTCATCACCCGCGGCATCCTGATTTTCACTGTCCTTTTCCAGCGCCCGGCTGGCGGCTTCGAGTTCGCGAATCTGAATGAAAGGAGGAGCCGCAACATCATGACGGTCATCGAGAAAATTGCCTTCATCATTGAGCCGAAACCGCAACGCGCCGATACGAAAATTGTCATGAACGCCCAGCAGGTAATCAGATTCATAAAGACGCTGACCAGCAGGGGCCACGCCTGCGCGTTTTTCCCGTTCCAGCCGTCTTTTCATCAACAACCGTCCCCAGCGATCCGGGCAGGTATCTGCGAAGGCACCAAAAATATCCTGCCCTTGTGCCGGATATTGCGGGCCAGTGAATAAACCTATCCGTGGATCAAGCTGAAGATTGGCAAAATCAGGATGCTCCAGCGCAGCCTGATCATATTCAAAGGCAAAAATTTCACGGCCTGCGGCCTGATGCACATTGAGATAACCGATGCGCAAAGGTGACGGGAGGGGGTTCCAGTCGGCATACACGGCAATCCTTACCGTCATTTCTTCGTCCTTTTAGGGTTTTTTTTACCGGTATTTTCACCCTCCTGAAGCAGTGACGCTAATGAACCGGCACTTAAAAAATCATCCTTAGCCCAGTCACTTTGGGTATCCGTTTCCTCAGATTTTGAACGAGGACGCTCTGCGGGCGCAGATGAAGGCGTCCGTTTTGAACGGGAACTGCGTGAGATGGGTTTGCGGGGAATTAATGTGGCGTCCTGTAACTGGCGTCCGAAGGGGTCATCTTTGAGCAACAAATTGAGATCTTGTTCTACGCCCAGAACCTGCATTACCGCCAGACAGGCACCGAGAGTGACGCCTGTGTTGCCGCGTTCAAGATTGCGCAATGTCATGGGAACCATACCTGCGCGTTCTGCGACCTGTGCTGCCGTCAGTTTGCGGCGCAGCCTCGCCAGACGAAGACGATCGCCAAATTCAGTTAATAGCGATTCAGTTGCCGGAAGCAAAGGCGACGTTTTTCGGGGCATGGTAGCAGCCAATTTGAAGTGTAAACTGAAAGTATTATGGCGATATATGCTCAATATCGCCATAATAATTACACTTTAGCGTGCGGGTAATGTGATGCTCAGCGCGATTTCCGGGTCTTTTACAATCCTTCCAGCGCCTGCTGCAGGTCCGCAATCAGGTCTTCGGTGTCTTCAATACCGATACTGATGCGCACCAGTCCGTCGGTAATACCGCTCTGACGGCGGATTTCCGGCGCGACGGCGCTGTGCGTGGTGGACGCCGGATGGCAGGCCAGCGAATCGGTGTCTCCCAGAGAAACCGCCTGCGTGATGATGCTCAGCTTATCGAGGAAAGTCCGTGCCGCGTTCAGCCCGCCTTTCAGCTCAATGGCCATAATCCCGCCAAACAGTTTCATTTGTTTAGATGCCGTAGCGTGACCCGGATGCTGTTTCAGTCCCGGATAAAACACGGTGTCTACTGCGCTGTGCCCGTCGAGGAATTCCGCGACTGCCTGCGCGCTCAGAGAACTGGCCTCGACGCGCAGCGGCAAGGTTTTCAGTCCGCGGATCAGCAAACTGGCTTCGAACGGGCTCAGATTTCCGCCGAACTGTTTCAGGCCCAGGGTGCGGATTGGCGTGATCAATGCCGCAGGACCGGCCACCACGCCGCCGGTCGCATCGCCATGACCGCCGATGTATTTGGTCGCGGAATGCAGAACGATATCAATGCCCAGTTCCAGCGGGCGCGTCAGGTACGGCGTGGCAAACGTATTATCCGCCACACTGACTGCACCGGCGGCTTTGGCAAGGCGGGCAATTTCTGCCAGATCGGCGATATCCAGCCCCGGGTTAGCCGGTGTTTCCACCAGTACCACTTTGGTATTTTTGGTGAATGCCGCTTCCAGTTCGTTCACATTCGTGACGTGAACCGGTTTGATGCCATAACGCGGCAACAGGTTGCGCACCACACCTTCGGTGCCGCCGTACAGCGTGCCGATATGAATGATTTCATCGCCGGGAACCAGCAGGGCAAACAATGTGGCGCTGATCGCCGCCATGCCACTTGCGCAGGCCACGGCGGTTTCTGCGCCTTCGAGTGCCGCCAGTTTCTGTTCGAAAACGGCCACCGTCGGATTGGCGAAACGGCTGTAAATATAACCGGGTTCTTCACCGCTGAAACGACGTGCGCCGCTGTCAAAGTCCGGGTACGAAAATGCCGATGCGGCGGTGATAGGTGTCGCAATCGCGCCGGTCAGGGCATCGGGCTGCTGTCCGCCATGAACGGCGAGCGTACGCATCCCTAAAGAACGTGAAGTGTTCAGATGTTTCATCTTGGAATCCTGTCGATAGTAGGCAGAAATTATATCAACACTGGAGAAAGGTAGCTTTTTCAGCTTAAGAACATTTTCGGCGCAAACTCATTAGCCTGGTTATAAAGACCTGGGTTAAAACGACCCGGTTTATAAAGACCCAGTTAATAAAGACTATAGCCTGCGCCGGAGGCAAATAAAGGTGGGATCAGGCTTCGATATCTTGCGGGAAGGTTTTTGACCAGGCTTCGAAACCGCCGTCAACGCTGTACACCGACTCGAAACCCTGAGAAATCAGGAATTGCGCGGCGCCACGGCTGCTGATGCCGTGATAGCACATCACCAGTACCGGCGTTTTGGCATCGGCCTGCTGAATAAAGGCGGGCAGGCTGTCGTTGCTCAGGTGATAAGCGCCCGGGGCATGTGCTGCGCCGAAGCTTTGCGGGTCGCGGATATCGACCATCACGGCTTCGCCTGAAGTCAGGCGGGTATGCGCTTGTTCAACGCTGATTGCTTCAAATTGTTCCATTCTGGTCGTGCCTCATAAAAGGTTATGCCGCTATTCTACCCAATAATTGCGCGACTAAGACCAGACGAAAAGCAGGGTTAAGCATTAAACGAGGATCACCTGCACACCTTTCTGGCGTAATTGTTCGATGATTTCACTGTTGGCTTCTTTGCCGGTGATCAGCACATCGATTTGCTCGGTGCGGCTGAACAGCATACCTGCACGTTGGCCGATTTTGCTGCTGTCGACCAGTGCCGCCAGTTTTCCGACATAATTCAGCATCTTCTGCTCGGCCATCGCCGTCAGCATGTCGGTTTTATACAGGCCGTCAGTGGTCAGTCCTGCGCCGCTGGTGAACATCCAGTGCCCGGCATACAGGCTGGCGTCGCCGTCCTGTGGCGCCAGGGTAATTGACTGACTTTTATTGTACTGACCGCCCATGATCACCACGCTGTCGTGTTCCTGCTCAATCAGATAATTGGCCAGCGGCAGATAATTGGTGATGACCTGAATGTCTTTCCCGCACATTTCGCGCCCCAGCAAAAACGCCGTCGACCCGCAGTTAATCACCACACTTTCACCCGGCTGGCACAGTCCGGCAGCCGCTTTGGCGATGCGCATTTTCTCATTGAGATTGTGCGTCTGATGGATGTTCAGCGGCGTCCAGTTCTGACGCGGCTGATTCACGGCTTCCGCCCCATTACGCACTTTACGCAGTTTGCCCAGTTCGTTGAGCTTGGTGATGTCACGACGCGCCGTAGCGGGTGAAATATCAAACTGATCAATCACATCAGCGACGGAAATCTGCCCCTGACGTTGCAGCAGATCGAGAATAGCATTGTGGCGTTGTGGCTCAGTCATGGTGGCTCCGGGCAAAATCGTTAAATGATTATTCCATGATTATAAACGAGCAGTAATGCGAAATGCATTGTTTATGAAGACGCAAATTAATCGGCCTCAATCAATACCCTAAATAATTCGAGTTGCAGCAAGGCGACAAGCTCAGGAAGCCCCGGGAGCTTAGTTAACTAAGTGACCGGGGGGAGTGAGCGCAGTCAACGCATCTGCAACTTGAAGTATGACGGGTATTTATAAGAAGGATTTAAACGGCAGGTCGGTTTCTGTCGTAAAGCAGTCGTCAAAGCCACGCGGATAGTGATACTCGAAGTTATCCTTATCATCCGGATACGTGAATTTACCGCCAACCTGCCAGATAAACGGTTTGAAGCCGTATTTCAGGCGATCTTTTTTCATCTCCCACAGCACACGGATTTCCTGCGGATCGGCCTGGAAATTCGACCAGATGTCGTGGTGGAACGGAATAACGACTTTGGTGTTCAGGGATTCCGCCATGCGCAGCATATCCACGCTGGTCATTTTGTCGGTCACGCCGCGCGGGTTCTCGCCATAAGAGCCGAGCGCCACGTCAATCTGATACTCGTTGCCGTGTTTGGCGTAGTAGTTGGAATAGTGCGAATCGCCGCTGTGATACAGGTTTCCGCCCGGCGTTTTGAACAGATAATTCACCGCACGCTGATCCATCATATCCGGCAATACGCCGGCGGCTTTCTGGTTTGCGGGCAGGGTAATCAGCACCGTGCGGTCGAAGGAATCCAGAGCGTGAATTTCCACGTCTTTGATCCGTATCACTTTGCCCGGCGTCATCACGATACAGCGGCTGGCAGGCACGCCCCAGCTCATCCACAAATCCACGCAGGTTTGCGGGCCGATGAACGGGACTTCAGAAGAACAGTTTTGCATGACAGCGGCGGCCACGTTCACATCGATATGATCGTTATGATCGTGGGTGGACAACACCGCGTCGATCTCCCTGATCGCAAAGGGATCGAGAACGAACGGCGTGGTGCGCAGATTCGGCTGGAGCTTCTTCACACCGGCCATGCGCTGCATCTGGTGGCCGGTTTTCATCAGCGGACTGCTGTGATTCTGCTTGCCCACGCCGCACCATAAATCGACGCAGATATTGGCTCCACCCTCAGACTTCAGCCAGATCCCCGTACAGCCCAGCCACCACATGGCGAAGGTGCCCGGCGCGACCTTTTCCTGCTCGATTTCTTCGTTTAACCAGGTGCCCCATTCCGGAAAAGTGCTGAGGATCCAGGACTCGCGGCTGATCGTTTCTACTTTGCTCATGGTATTCCCTCATCTGAGTTGGCTTTGAAGTAGCGTCATAATGAATCATTTAATGATTATATATGATTTGTTTGTGAGAAAGTTATCATCGAAAACTCATCATGACAATGATTTTCAGGATGTGTTTCTCAGCGGGGATAGCGACAGGAGGGGATGAAGATGTATGGATTTAGCAGGATATCCGTTTTTGTTTAAATGCTTATCGTATTGAAATGCATAATAAATATAAGAATTTTCATTGCGGTGGCAATGACACATCATGACGATATCTTGCGAGACTGCTCACAAATAATCATTATGAATCTTTATCTGATTCGATGTGAGCATTAGAGTGCATCTGTCCCTCACTGTTTAGCGCGGAGTTTGCTATACAAACGTGCTGAAGAGATCAAACAAGGTCAGACGGAGAGTCTTATGGAATTCCTCTACACCATCTTCACCGTATTTTTTAATCAGGTTATGACCAACGCGCCGTTGCTGTTGGGGCTTGTGACCATGCTCGGTTACATCCTGCTCAGGAAGAGCGCGACGGTGATCATCAAGGGCACCATCAAAACCATTATCGGCTTTATGTTACTGCAGGCAGGATCCGGCATTCTGACCGGTACCTTTAAACCGGTGGTGGCAAAACTTTCAGAAGTGTATGGCATTAACGGCGCAATATCAGACACCTATGCGTCGATGATGGCCACGGTTGAGCGCATGGGCGAGGCCTACAGCTGGGTCGGATATGCGGTGCTGATCGCGCTGGCGCTGAATATTCTGATGGTGGTGTTCCGCCGCATTACCGGCATTCGCACCATCATGCTGACCGGCCACATTATGTTTCAGCAGGCGGGGCTGATTGCGGTGTTCTTCTTCATCATGGGCTACCCGATGTGGACGACCATCTGGTCAACCGCAATTCTGGTGTCGCTGTACTGGGGAATCACCTCGAACATGATGTACAAACCGACGCAGGCCGTGACCGAAAACAGCGGCTTCTCGATTGGTCATCAGCAGCAATTCGCCTCGTGGATTGCCTGTAAGGTCGCGCCGTATCTCGGTAAAAAAGAAGACAGTGTAGAAAACCTTAAACTGCCGGGCTGGCTGAATATCTTCCACGACAATATCGTCTCTACTGCCATCGTGATGACCGTATTCTTCGGCATTATTCTGTGCTCTTTTGGCCTCGATACGCTGCAACAAATGGCCGGAAAAACTCACTGGACGATTTACATCCTGCAAACCGGTCTGATGTTTGCGGTGGCGATTTTCATCATCATTCAGGGCGTGCGCATGTTCGTCGCTGAACTGACCGAAGCCTTTAACGGCATCTCCCAGCGATTAATTCCCGGTGCCGTTCTGGCCATCGACTGCGCGGCTATCTACAGCTTTGCGCCGAACGCCGTGGTCTGGGGCTTTATGTGGGGCACCATCGGCCAGCTGATTGCCGTCGCCATTCTGTTTGGCATGGGCTCTTCCATCATGATCATTCCCGGCTTTATCCCGATGTTCTTCTCCAACGCTACCATCGGCGTGTTTGCCAACCACTTCGGTGGCTGGCGCGCGGCGCTGAAAATCTGTCTGGTGATGGGAATGATCGAAATCTTCGGCTGCGTCTGGGCCATCAAACTCACCGGTCTGAGCGCCTGGATGGGCATGGCCGACTGGTCAATTCTGGCACCGCCAATGATGCAGGGCTTCTTCAGCCTCGGCATGGCCTTTATGGGCGTCATCGCGGTCATCGCATTGCTTTACATGTTCTTCGCCGGTCGCACCTTGCGTGCTGAAGAAGATGCTGAAAAACAAACGCTTAATCAGTCCGTTTCTCACTAATGACTTCTCATAAATGATTTATCACCAAACAAAGAGGTTCTCATGACAGTACGAATTCTGGCGGTATGCGGTTGCGGGCAGGGCAGTTCGATGATCATGAAGATGAAAATCGGCCAGTTCCTGACCCAGGAAGGCGTGGATCACACCATGAACAGCTGCGCGGTGGGGGAATACAAATCTGAGCTGAGCGGCGCCGACATTATTGTCGCCTCCACACACGTGGCGGATGAAATCACCGTCAGTGGCAACAAATACGTGGTCGGCGTGCGCAACATGCTGTCGGCGGCGGACTTCGGTCCGAAAGTGATGGAAGTGATTAACGCGCACTTTTCCGCTGACCTGAAAAAGTAAGGAGCGATGTATGAAACTGCGAGATTCGCTGGCTGAAAACAACTCGATTCGCCTTAACGCAGAAGCAGAAACCTGGCAGGACGCCGTGAAAATTGGCGTCGATATGCTGGTGGAAGCCGGTGTGGTCGAGCCGCGTTATTACCAGGCGATTCTGGATGGCGTGAAACAGTTCGGGCCGTACTTCGTGATCGCGCCGGGTCTGGCAATGCCGCATGGCCGCCCGGAAGAAGGGGTTCTCAAAACCGGTTTTGCGCTGGTGACACTGAAAACGCCGCGGGTGTTCAATCATGAGGATAACGATCCGGTGGATATCCTTATTACGCTGGCGGCGGTGGATGCCAATGCACATCAGGAAGTGGGCATCATGCAGGTGGTGAACCTGTTTGATGATGAAGCCAATTTTGACCGCCTGCGCGCCTGCACCACCGCGCAACAGGTGCTGGATTTGATCGACCTGACCTCCGCCACGGCGGTTCACTAATTCGTTATCAGAGAAGGAATTCACTATGACTCATTCATTACCGATGTTGCAGGTGGCGCTGGATAACCAGTCGATGGACGATGCCTACAAAACCACGCGCCTGATCGCCAGTGAAGTCGACATTATCGAAGTCGGCACCATTTTGTGTGTCGCAGAAGGCGTGCGCGCGGTGCGTGATCTTAAAGCGCTGTATCCGGAGAAAATCGTGCTGGCCGATGCCAAAATCGCCGACGCCGGAAAAATACTCTCGCGCATGTGTTTTGAAGCCAATGCCGACTGGGTAACGGTGATTTGCTGCGCCGACATCAACACCACCAAAGGCGCGCTGGAAGTGGCGAAGGAATTCAACGGCGATGTGCAGATTGAACTGACCGGTTACTGGACGTGGGAACAGGCGCAGGAATGGCATGATGCCGGTATCCAGCAGGTGGTTTATCACCGCAGCCGTGACGCACAGGCTGCCGGTGTGGCGTGGAGCGATGCCGATATCACCGCAATCAAACGCCTTTCCGGCATGGGCTTTAAAGTGACGATCACAGGCGGTCTGGCGCTGGAAGATTTGCCGCTGTTTAAAGACATTCCGGTTCACGTATTTATTGCCGGGCGCAGTATCCGCGATGCCAAAGATCCGGTTGATGCGGCGCGTCAGTTCAAAAAATCCATCCGCCAGCTCTGGGGCTAAGGAACATCAGATGATGCACAAAGCCGTTCCCCTCGGTATCTATGAAAAAGCCCTGCCTGCGGGCGAAGACTGGCTGGCGCGCCTGACCATGGCGAAAGAGCTGGGCTTCGATTTCGTTGAGATGTCGGTGGATGAAACCGACCACCGGCTGGCGCGGCTTGACTGGTCACGTGAGCAGCGTTTGCAGGTCGTCGATGCGATTTCGCGTACCGGCATCCGTATTCCGTCGATGTGCCTGAGCGCACACCGGCGGTTCCCGCTCGGCGCAGAAGACGATGAAACCCGCAATCACGGGCTGGAAATCATGCGTAAAGCCATCGTGCTGGCGCAGGACTTGGGCATCCGCGTGATCCAGCTCGCCGGTTATGACGTCTGGTACCAGCAGGCCAACGATCATACCCGCGAGCGTTTTCGTGACGGTTTGCAGGAGTCCGTCGAAATGGCCAGTCGCGCGCAGGTGACGCTGGCGATGGAAATCATGGATTACCCGCTGATGAACTCGATCAGCAAAGCGCTCGGCTACACGCATTACCTGAATAATCCGTGGTTCCAGCTTTATCCTGACATTGGCAATTTATCGGCGTGGGACAACGACGTGCAGATGGAACTGGCGAGCGGCGCAGGACACATCGTCGCCGTGCATATTAAAGACACGCAGCCCGGCGTATTTAAAAACGTGCCGTTTGGCAGCGGCGTGGTGGAGTTCGAGCGCTGTTTTGAAACCCTGCAAAAAAGCGGCTATCGCGGGCCGTATCTGATCGAAATGTGGAGCGAAACTGCCGCCGACCCGATGCAGGAAGTGCGCAATGCCCGCGCCTGGGTAGTGGATAAAATGCAGAAAGCCGGGCTGAACATGGAGGAAATGGCATGACGGAGGCACTGAAACAACGCGTATTTGAAGCTAACATGGCGCTGCCGGCTTTTGGTCTGGTGACGTTCACATGGGGAAATGTCAGCGGCATTGACCGCGAGCGCGGGCTGGTGGTCATCAAACCGAGCGGCGTGGAATACGAGACAATGCAGGCCAGCGACATGGTAGTGCTGAACCTGCAAGGTGAGGTCGTGGAAGGGCATTACAAACCCTCTTCAGATACCGCCACGCATCTCGAACTTTACGCCCGTTTCCCGCAGCTTGGTGGCATCGTGCATACCCATTCGACTTATGCAACCTCCTGGGCGCAGGCCGGAGTGGCGATCCCGCCGCTCGGCACCACGCACGCGGATTATTTTGCCGGAGCCATTCCCTGCACGCGGCCGTTGTCGCGCCACGAAGTGAACGGGGAATATGAACTTGAAACTGGCAAAGTGATCGCCGCTGCGCTGACCGGTACCGACCCGCTGCATATGCCCGGCATTCTGGTCGCCCAGCACGGTCCGTTCTGCTGGGGAACCACGCCGGAACAGGCAGTACACAACGCCGTAGTACTGGAAGAAGTCGCGAAAATGGCGTGGATCACCGGTTCCATCCGCCGTAATCAAACCCCGATGGATGATTACCTGCTGCAAAAACATTTCAGCCGAAAACACGGGCCGGATGCGTATTACGGGCAGAAATAGTCGCTATTGAGATGCCATTAAAACCCCACCCCAACCCTCCCCTTCGCAGGGGAGGGAGCCGATCGAGTTTTTGCTCCTCCCCCTGCGAAGGGGGAGGCGGGGAGGGGGTTTTAATGGCAACGCCCCATCCCTTCGACATGATTTCATGCATTTTTCCTCATCCCCGCAGTGAGCATTTTTCCAGCATAGGGTTTATACATAGATATCGCGATCACACTTTTTCTCACGGAAGCATTCCGTCCCCTCAGACAGAAAAGAGACTGCCCTATGTCGAAGATCACGTTTAAGCAGGATGTTTTTTTGGCGGCGCTCACCCGCCAGTGGCAAGCGTTCGGACTCACTTCAGCTTCAGATATGACTCAGCATCAGTGGTGGCACGCAGTCAGTGCTGCCGTCGCCGAACAACTTCCTCCGCAAAATGATACCGTCAGCGGTAAAAGCAAAAAAATTACCCGCCACGTTAACTACATCTCGATGGAATTTCTGGTCGGGCGTCTTACCGGTAACAATCTGATTAACCTCGGCTGGTACGAAAAAATTGCCAGTGCGCTGCAGCCGTTTGATATCAATCTGACTGATTTGCTGGAGGAGGAAATCGATCCGGCGTTGGGCAACGGCGGACTGGGACGGCTGGCGGCCTGTTATCTGGATGCGATGGCCTCGGTCGGGCAACCCGGTATCGGTTATGGCCTGAACTATCAGTACGGTTTATTCCGCCAGCGTTTTGTTGACGGCAAACAGAAAGAGTCGCCGGACGACTGGCACCGCAACGAATATCCATGGTTTCGCCATAACAGTTCGCTGGCGGTCAGCGTCGGCGTCGGCGGTAAAGTCGTGAAAGATGAGCAAGGTGTTTCGCGCTGGGAACCGGAATTTACGCTGCGTGGCGAAGCCTGGGATCTGCCGGTGATGGGCTATCGCAATGGCATCACACAGCCGCTGCGCTTATGGGAAGCCACGCATCCGCATCCGTTTGATCTCGAAAAGTTTAATGACGGCGAGTTTCTGAAAGCGGAACAACAGGGCATCGACGCCGCTAAACTCACCAAAGTGTTATACCCGAATGACAACCATCAGGCCGGTAAACGCCTGCGCCTGATGCAGCAGTATTTCCAGTGCGCCTGCTCGGTGGCCGATATCCTGCGGCGTCACCATTTCCTTGGCCGCAAAATCAGCGAACTGCCGGATTATGAAGTCATCCAGCTTAACGATACGCACCCGACCATCGCCATTCCTGAAATGCTGCGCGTGCTGCTCGACGAGCATCAGCTGAGCTGGGATGACGCATGGCACATCACCAGCCGTACGTTTGCGTACACCAACCACACGCTGATGCCGGAAGCGCTGGAAACCTGGGACGAGCGTCTGGTGCGTAGCCTGCTGCCGCGCCATTTCCAGATCATTAAACAAATCAACGCCAACTTTAAGAAACGGGTCAGCAAAGAATGGCCGGGTGACGAGGCTGTCTGGGCGAAGCTTGCCGTGCATCACGACAAACAGGTGCGTATGGCAAACCTCTGCGTGGTTGCCGGTTTTGCGGTTAACGGCGTGGCGGCGCTGCATTCGGATCTGGTGGTCAAAGATCTGTTCCCGGAATATCACCAGCTTTGGCCGCAGAAATTCCACAACGTGACCAACGGCATTACGCCGCGCCGCTGGCTGAAACAGTGCAATCCGGCGCTGTCCGCGCTGATTGACGAACGCCTGAAAACCGACGGCTGGGTGAACAATCTGGATTTGCTGAAAGGTCTGGAAGACGGCGTCAAAGACAAAAAATTCTGCAAGCAGTACCGCAAAATCAAGCACGACAATAAAGTGCGGCTGGCGGAATACGTCTGGCAGCGCATGGGGATCCGGCTCAATCCTGACGCGATTTTCGATGTGCAGATCAAACGCCTGCACGAGTATAAACGTCAGCATCTCAATCTTCTGCACATTCTTTCACTGTACCGCCAAATCCGCGATAACCCGAAACTCGACATCGTGCCGCGTGTTTTCCTGTTCGGTGCAAAAGCCGCGCCCGGCTATTACCTCGCCAAAAATATCATCTATGCGATCAATCAGGTGGCAGAGAAGATCAACAACGATCCGATCGTCGCCGATCGTATCAAAGTGGTATTCATCCCGGATTATTGCGTGTCGGTGGCTGAACTGATGATCCCGGCGGCGGATGTCTCCGAGCAGATTTCTACTGCAGGCAAAGAAGCTTCCGGTACCGGCAATATGAAACTGGCGCTGAACGGTGCGCTGACCGTCGGCACGCTGGATGGTGCCAATGTCGAAATTGCCGAACAAGTCGGCGAGGACAACATCTTTATCTTTGGCCTGACCGTCGATGAAGTAAAAGCGCAGCTGAAAAAAGGCTACAAGCCGAAAGCGCTGGTGAAAAAGGACAAACATCTCAAAGCCATTCTCGACGAACTGGCCAGCGGCTTTTATGCCAATGGCGACAAGAAAGCCTTCGATCTGATGCTCAACAGCCTGCTCGACGGCGGTGACCCGTATCTGGTGCTGGCCGATTTTGCGGCCTATTGCGAGGCGCAGAAACAGGTCGATACGCTGTTCCGTAATACCGATGAATGGACGCGCCGCACGTTACTGAATACGGCGCGGGTCGGCATGTTCAGCGCCGACCGTTCTATCCGCGATTATCAGCAACGCATCTGGCAGGCCAAACGATAGGAGCAGACATGGAAGATAAGCAACTCGTTGCAGCCGCGCGCCGGGCAGGGATTGTAGACAGTTTCATCAATATGACGGATGACGTCGAAACAGTATCCGATGACACGCGGACGGCTTTGCTCGCGGCGATGGGGCGGGACCCGGCTGACGTGCCGGAAATCACGCCCGTACCGCCGGTAAAAGTATTTACACAAGGCAAAAAAGTGCTGCTAACGCCGGAAGGTGCTGGCGCTTTCGGCTGGCAACTGACGCAGGAAAACGGCAGTCAGACGCACGGCGACATCCCGGCGGGTCAGGCGCTGAACCTCGGCGCAGCGCTGCCTGCCGGTTATCACCAGCTGACGTTATCGCAAAACGGCAATGTCTGGCACTGCCGGATTATCGTCGCGCCGCCGCGTTGCTATGAGCCGCAGGCGTTGCGGGCGGGCAAAAAACTGTGGGGCGCGACGGTGCAGCTTTACACGCTGCGTTCGGAAAATAACTGGGGCGTGGGTGATTTCGGTGACCTGAAAAAAATGGTCGAAGAAGTTGGCAAACGTGGCGGGGCGTTCGTCGGGCTGAATCCTGTCCATTCGCTGTATCCGGCGAATCCGCAAAGTGCCAGTCCGTACAGCCCGTCGTCCCGCCGCTGGCTGAACCTGACCTACATCGATGTGAACGCCGTGGAGGAATTCGCCGCCAGTCGCGAAGCACAAAACTGGTGGCATTCCGGAGAGACGCGTGACGCGTTATTGCAGGCGCGCAGTACGGAGTTTGTGGATTATCCGCAGGTCATGGCGCTGAAATCCGCCGCGTTGAAACTGGCCTGGCCGCTGTTTTGTGAACTGGCGGAAGACAAGCCGCGTAAGCAGGATTTCCGCCGGTTCGTGGAACTCGGCGGCGACAGTTTGCGGCAACAGGCGCTGTTCGACGCGCTGCATGTGCATCTGCGGGATCTGGATTTAGGCCAGTGGGGCTGGCCGGTGTGGCCGCAAGCCTATCGCGATGCCCAAAGCGCGGATGTACGCGAATTCAGTGAGCGTTATGCCAGTGAAGTTGAGTTCTTTCAGTGGCAGCAATGGCTGGCGCATACGCAGTTTTCTGAATGCTATCAGCGCAGTGTGGAACTGGAGATGCCGATCGGCGTGTACCGTGATCTGGCGGTCGGCGTGGCGCAAGGCGGCGCGGAAACCTGGTCTGATCCGGCGCTGTATTGCCTGAAAGCGACGATTGGCGCACCGCCGGATATTCTTGGCCCACAGGGGCAAAACTGGGGACTTCCGCCCATTGATCCGCACGAAATGAAAGTCCGTGCCTATCAGCCGTTTATTGATTTGCTGCGGGCAAATATGGCGGAGTGCGGCGCGCTGCGTATCGATCACGTGATGGGGCTGCTGCGTTTGTGGTGGATACCGGCGGATCAGGAGGCGGGGAATGGCGCGTATGTCCGTTATCCGCTGGAAGATTTACTCGGCGTGCTGGCGCTGGAAAGTCAGCGGCATCAGTGCATGGTGATTGGCGAAGATCTCGGTACAGTGCCGAAAGAGATTGTCGCCAGCCTGCGTGACAGCGGGGTGTATTCCTACAAAGTGTTGTATTTCGAGCACGATAAAAACTACGTTTACCGGCCGCCGGAGGATTATGTTCCGCAGGCAATGGCAACGGTCACCACGCATGATCTGCCTACGTTGCGCGGTTACTGGGAAGGCGGCGATTTAACGCTCGGTGCGTCACTGGGCGTTTATCCTGATCCGCAGGTGCTGGAGAAATTGCGTGGGGAGCGTGAACACAGCAAGCAGGGATTGCTGGATGCGTTACATCAGACAGGGTGCGTGCCGAAATCGATCGGCAAAACGGCAGCAAACATGCCGATGACGCCGGTGCTAAATGGCGGGCTACAGCGTTATCTGGCGGGCAGTGCCAGCGCATTGCTCGGCCTGCAACCGGAAGACTGGCTGGATATGGATTTGCCGGTTAATGTGCCGGGCACGAATACTGAATACCCTAACTGGCAGCGCAAACTGACGCGAACGCTGGAGGAAATGTTTGGCGATGAGCATATTGATGCGCTGCTGGCCGATTTGAGCAAACGGCGAAAGGGGTAATCCATGTGGCAGAAAAGGGCCTGAGTTTCCTCAGGCCGCTGTGATTAATTCTCTGTTGCCGCCTTGTAGCCTTTCACGATCAGCAACGGTGGATGGTTGGTTTCGGTGGAATCGAAGGTGTACGTCCCGCCATTCTGGTCACCACCGAGGTAGAAAGCGACTTCCGTTTTGCCTTCTGCCAGCGCCTGGCGAACAGCCGTATCCACGATAGCGTCGCGATACTGACGGTTATTATTCATCGAGATGGTGCCAGCTGACTGGTAATCCGTTGCCGGATGGTTATCCCAGTTCACTGTTTTGCCATCCCAGTCCGTGGATGTGCTGTAGACATTCAGCTTGCCGGTGGCGCTGGAAGCCGCATTGCCACCAAACACCCGCAGACGGTAGACGAATAATCCCTCTTCAGAGGCCGGGATGGCTTCTGGCAGCGCAGGAATTTTAAACTTAAACAGGATCAGGCTTTCCGGATTACTGGCATGACCGCCGTTTTTCCAGTTGTCGCTGGCGGTCAGCAACGTGCTGCTGCCGTAATTGGTGCTGCTGTTGGTACTGCTGACGACCGTGTCTTCCAGTGCAGGCTCGTAGCTGTAAGGGATGGTGTTACTGCAATCGAAAGCCAGATTCATACACAAGTCGGTCATGTATTTCGCTGACTGTTCAGGCCAGCCATTCACAAAATCACCATGGGCGGTGTAAATGCTGCCCCACTTCTCGATGCGTTGATCACCGACCATTTCAGGGTCCAGCGAAAGCTGTATTTTGCTGGTATCCAGTGAGGTGATTTGCGGCAACACGTAGGCAATGTTCATGTTGACCTTAGGTATTTTCACCGGAAAAGCCGCAGGACAGACATTGTTTGAGTCATACGTGGCGTTCGCCACACCCTTCTCAGGTTTCAGATGAACACCGTCCCAGCAGTTGGGGAAGTTAATGCCGATGTTGAACTGCACGGCATCCCCGCCTGAGCGCAAACCACAGACCTGATCGGCGGTGTTTGTGTAGCCGTTCCCATTGGCACACAAGAAGCTGACGTGCGGATTGGGTGCGGTGCCCACGTGATCCCCTGCCAGCAGCTGTAACCCCTTTGGGAAAGGCGTCAGCGGATACTTTTCTACCGAGTTAGCCTGATAATAGGTTTTCTGATACGACGGCTTCACCACTTCGCCTGTAGGCAGTTTCATGGTCGGTGCCCAATAGGCGGTGGAATCTGCCTTGTTGTCGCAGGTGGTTTCCGGGTTCGCCTGCAGCGTGTCGTAGGTGGAATACGCATCGGTGCTGGTGTTACCAAAGAAATCGTGCAGCATCGCGTGATTGGGCATACCAAACATCAGAATGGCATCGTCGCCGAGGGTATGGCTATAGGAACAGGAAACGTTGGACTGTCCTGATGCCGCATGAGAAGCCAGCGGCATCAGGGCGAACAGACCCGCGAGAGGGACTAAAACGCGTAAGGTTTTTTTCATAACAGACTCCGGACAGACAGTGATTTCCTTAGAAATGACATCCGGGGAAGTGTGTGTGTCCGGCCTGGCTCTCGCTTGAGAAAGCAGGTCTGAGACGTGTTGTAATACACGATTCCTTTTCCCCTGCCTCTGTTTTATGCGCAATCTGTGCGTGCTGAAAGCGAGTCTGGTTGTGCCATTACGGGCACAGCGACTGACGCAAATTATTGCTCATTAAAGACAGTGTGTATCGCGTCACAATTAAGCAATTGTTAACAATAAAACCACAATAATTAAATGGTTAATGGCATAAAATCATCCTAGCTAAATTGGAGCGTAAGGGGCTGGGATGGCACTAAATGGAAAGTTTGTTATTAACGATGCTGATTATTCACCGTTAAGTTTTCCGGGGTTAGGAACGTTTCTCGCGTTTTCTGGTAACGGTGCTTATCGCAACCTTGGCGGGTGCGGGATGATTCCAGTCAAAGGGCCAATACCAGCCGGTAAATATTGGATTGTTGACCGTCCAGAGGGGGGGCTGAAATCGCGACTTGAAACTGGCATAAAAGACACATACAACCACTACAGAAAAGGTGCTACGTATAAGCATTCCGACTGGTTTGCTTTGTGGCGTGATGATTGGACGATAGACGATTACACCTGGATAGAATTAGTAAAACGGGGGAATTTCCGCCTCCACCCCGGCACCTTATCTGAGGGATGTATTACGCTCCCCCACGATTCAGATTTTGCGATGGTAAGAAACGCACTGTTAAGAACAACATTAATCGATGTGCCTTGCATGAAAGCTTTAAAAGCTTACGGCAGCATTGAGGTGATCGTAAATGGCAAAACCTGTCCGTAGCCTAAATTCCTGTTTCAAATATTTAGCCATGAAATTAGGCAAACTGGCCTTATTTTTTGTGCTGCTTTATTTGGCTGCACTGGCAATAAACCCGGAAAGTTTTATCAGCCTCGAGGCATCTGAAAGTTTTGCTCAGCGGGCAGATGGTTTTGTGAGTCAGGAAAATTTTGATGATTTATGGGTTTTAACATGGGTGGTTTGTTCAGTACTTTCCGCCGTTGTTGGATATGTCGTGATAATGAAATCAATTAAAAAAATAAGGAGAAAGTAAAATGCCGATCCCCCCGTACCTATGGCTTAAAGATGATGGTGGTGCAGACATCAAAGGCTCCGTTGACGTCAACGGCCGCGAGGGCAGTATCGAGGTTATTGGAATGAGCCACGGGCTTAATCTGCCTGTTGATCCCGCTTCTGGCAAAATCACTGGCCCGCGGTCTCATTCAGCTTTCATGTTTGAGAAAGAGACCGACAGTTCAAGTCCGTACCTGTACAAAGCTGTGGCGACTGGCCAGATGCTTAAAAGTGCAGAAGTTCGTTTTTATTCAATCAATGATGCCGGTCAGGAGGTGTGTTACTTCATTGTTGTCATGGAGGGCGTGAAGATAACCGGCGTAAATCCGTGCGTGCCAAATATCCGCATGGCCGGTAACTCACAGATGAACCACATGGAGTCAGTTTCCATGATGTACGAAAAAATCACCTGGAAGTTTGTAGACGGCAACATTCATTACAGCGATGCGTGGACGGAAAGAGTGACGGCGTGATGACTCTTTGTCGTTCTTTTCATAATGCAGTGTTTGCTTGCAGCCACGGCGCAGAATATAAAGAAGAAAAGAGTAGCCCCAGCTGAATAAGTGTGGGGAGTCAGCAACCTTTAGGGCCCAGCAGTGCTGAACCCTAAAGTATTGTGATACTGGAATGGCGTTAACCGATCAGTAGAACGAGTGTTCACCGCGCTGGTGTTCGGTCAGGTCACGAACGCCTTTCAGCTCAGGGAAGTTTTGCAGCAGTTCTTTCTCGATGCCGTCTTTCAGGGTGACATCAATCATTGAACAACCGTTACAGCCGCCGCCGAATTGCAGAACAGCGATACCGTCGTCAGTGATTTCCATCAGGGAAACACGTCCGCCGTGGCTGGCTAGCTGCGGGTTAATCTGCGATTGCAGCTGATATTCAACACGTTCCATCAGCGGCGCATCGTCAGAGACTTTACGCATTTTGGCGTTCGGTGCTTTCAGCGTCAGCTGAGAACCGAGCTGATCGGTAACGAAATCGATGACCGCATCCTGCAGATAAGGTGCGCTTAATTCATCGACGAAAGCGGACAGTTTCTCGAACTTCAGTTCGGTATCCGTCGCTTCAACGGCGTCCGGCGGGCAATAAGAGACACCGCATTCTGCGGTCGGCGTACCGGGATTGATCACGAATACGCGGATTTGGGTGCCTTCTTCCTGGCTTGCCAGCAATTTGGCAAAGTGCTCTTGGGCAGCATCGGTAATAAGGATCATAACATTCGCTCAATAGTTGACTACTCTAGTTGGTTATAATACGCCCTTTCATTTTACCCGTCACCCTTCACGTTGCCAGAGTGTTAGCAGCACGTGCCTATGTCTGCAACGTCCGGCAGATACACGCGATTTGCAGTGAAGCAACGCCCTGATTGCGCAGTAATTTACTGATTTCACGCACTGTGCTGCCGGTCGTCACCACATCATCCAGCAGCATCACGTGCTTATCTCGCAGATTGATATGGCAGGTGAAGGCTTTACGCAGATTCCACTTTCTTTCCCGCTCGGTCAGGCTTTGTTGTGATGTCGTCTGCCGGTCGCGGCTCAGGGCATCGGGCAGGTATTCACAATGCAGCCAGCGTGCCAGTGGTTTTGCCAGCAATTCACTCTGATTATAACCGCGTGAGAAATAGCGTTTCTGATGCAGCGGCACGCTGAGGAGCACGTCGGGTCTGGGCAGATTGCGCATCCGGTAGCGTTCCTGCCAGCGCAGCAACAGCAAGCGGGCGAGTGCGGTGTCGAGCTCTGGTTGCCCGGAGAATTTGAACCGCAACACCAGCCCGCTCACCGGCATTTCATAGGGACTGGCGAAGATCATCGCGTCCCACGGCGGCGGTTTTAATAAACACCGCCCGCAATCAGCCTCACCGCCGCTGGAGGGCAATCCGCAGCGCAGGCAATGCGGCGGGGCGACCGGCAGATGTTTCATACACAGGCTGCAAATGCCCTGGATCGTAAGATGCAGCGGACACTGGCATAGCCAACAGCGGCCGGCAATTGTTAGCATAGTGGCGGGTTCCTTTAGCCATTCAGACAGACACGGACAATACGCTATGAACACGCTTTACCAGGAGACAATCGGCGAAGGAGATCGCCATCTTGCGCTGCTTCACGGATGGGGGCTGAATGCCGAAGTCTGGCGTTACACGGCAGAGCGACTTGCGCCGCAATTTTGTCTGCATCTGATCGACCTGCCGGGCTATGGCCGCAGTGAGGGTTTCGGGGCGATGACGCTGGAAGAGATGGCGGAAACGGTTCTGGCGGTCATGCCGCCAAAGGCCTCGCTGATGGGCTGGTCGCTGGGCGGTCTGGTCGCCAGCCAGATTGCGCTGAGCGCGCCGCAGCGCGTGGAAAAACTGATTACCGTAGCATCTTCGCCTTGCTTTACCGCGCACGAAGACTGGCCGGGGATCCGCCCCGACGTGCTGCAGGGTTTTCAGCATCAGCTGAGTGAAGATTTCCAGCGCACGGTCGAGCGTTTTCTGGCGTTGCAGACACTCGGCAGCGACAGCGCGCGTCAGGATGCCCGATTGCTTAAATCGATTGTCCTGAATCTGCCGATGCCACCGGCTGATGTGCTCAACGGCGGGCTGGAGATTTTGCGCACGGCCGATTTACGCCAGCCGATGACGCAGCTGACGTTGCCAATATTGCGTATTTACGGCGCGCTGGACGGGCTGGTGCCGCGAAAAGTCGTGCCGTTGCTGGATGCGTTACTGCCGGATTCCCGTTCAGAAGTCATTGAAAAAGCAGCACATGCGCCGTTTATTTCTCATCCGGATGCATTTTGTGAACTTGCCGGTCAGTTCCTGATGTCAGAATGAAAATCAATGTAAATATTTTTTACTAATTTCTGGATAATTCCCGAAGGTGATTAATACTTAAGCCGATAGATGCCGGAGGTGAGAGGGTAAGAGTTTCCATCGCCCGTTTGTGTCTCTGGGGAGAAATCTGGTGGTTGACCAGGAAGGTTCGTGCCAGCACAGATTCACCTGCCGTTCATATCTTGACTGCTTTCTTTCAAAATTATTCATCCAATTAGAGGTAATGTCATGAAATCAAATAAAATTATTATTGCAGCTGTTCTGGCAGGTTTGTTCTCTGTGAACGCAATGGCCGCTGAGATGATCACCAAAGAAGAAGCCAAAGATAAGGGTTACACCAGCCTGGGCGTGGTAACGACCAGCAATGAATACACTGCGCCAATGGATGCTAAAGATGAGCTGTCCAAACTGGCTGATGAAAAAGGCGGGAAATACTACGTCGTCATCGCCGCGCAGGAGAAAAAGAAAATCACTGCTACCGCAGAAGTGTTCAAGTAATTCTCTGAATCTGCGAAAAAGGGATGCCTGGTGCATCCCTTTTTTTCGCCTGTTTTTGCGCACTTCCTCTCATTCCTTGTTCTGTATCAAACTGTTTTTAAAGAATTCTCTCCAATCGTTACTCTCAGAGTAACGAAGTGTCAGCGCCCTTAATTGATGGGTATCTCACCGCTTCCTATACTTAACACGCTAATTAAACAGGTCAATTGTGATGCAACCGCCACTTGACTGAACTTCCCACCCTCCTTTTTGTTTCATCACGACGGGAAAGATTCAGCAAGCTCAACCCAGGGAGGTTTGGCATGCCGCAACATCCGCAGACCACGAAAGTATGGGACACCCGCCGCAGCGAAAAACAACGGCGTATCGACAGTGTCCGTTCCGTGGCAGAGGGTAAAGTTTTACCCACAGATAAAATCATCCCCATCCTCGAAACGCTGATCGCCTCCGGTGACCGCGTGGTGATGGAAGGTAACAACCAAAAACAAGCTGACTTTCTTTCCCGTTCGCTGGCAAAAGTGAACCCTGAAAAGCTGCATGATTTACATATGATCATGCCGAGCGTCAGCCGTGCTGAACATCTGGATCTCTTCGAACGCGGTATCGCCCGCAAGCTTGATTTCGCTTTCTCCGGCCCCCAAAGCCTGCGTATCGCGCAACTGCTTGAAGACGGCCAGATGGAAATCGGCGCTATCCATACGTACATCGAACTGTATTCCCGTCTTTATGTCGATCTGGTGCCGAACATCGCGCTGATCGCCGGCTTCAAAGCGGACCGTAAAGGCAATCTGTATACCGGCGCAAGCACTGAAGATACGCCGGCGCTGGTCGAAGCCGCTGCCTTTAAAAACGGCATCGTGATTGCGCAGGTGAATGAACTTGTCGAAGAAGACACCGACCTGCCGCGCGTCGATATTCCAGGTGACTGGATTGATTTCGTGGTCGTCGCCGACAAGCCGTTCTTCATCGAACCGCTGTTCACCCGTGACCCGCGCCTGATTAAACCGGTTCACGTACTGATGGCGATGATGGCGATTAAGGGTATTTACGCCAAACACAACGTGCAGTCCCTGAACCACGGTATCGGTTTTAACACCGCAGCCATCGAACTGCTGCTGCCGACGTACGGCGAACAACTCGGTCTGCGCGGCAAAATCTGTAAACACTGGACGCTGAATCCGCATCCGACGCTGATCCCGGCTATCGAAAGCGGCTGGGTGGAAACCGTTCACTGCTTCGGCGGCGAAATGGGGATGGAAGAGTACATTCGCGCTCGTCCGGATGTGTTCTTCACCGGCTCCGACGGCTCCATGCGTTCCAACCGCGCGTTCTGCCAGATGGCCGGCCAGTACGCCGTCGACATGTTCATCGGTTCCACCTTGCAGGTCGATGGTCTGGCGAACTCCTCAACGGTGACCCGCGGTCGTCTGGCCGGTTTCGGTGGCGCGCCTAATATGGGCCATGACCCGCACGGTCGTCGTCACTCCACGCCAGCCTGGCTCGACATGATTGAAGAGCCGGATCCGATGGCCCGCGGTAAAAAACTGGTCGTACAGATGGTGGAAACCTTCCAGGCCGGGGGCAAACCGACGTTCGTTGAGAAACTCGAAGCCGTCGATGTGGGTAAAGAGTCCGGTATGCCGCTGGCGCCTGTGATGATTTACGGCGACGACGTGACCCACGTGCTGACCGAAGAGGGAATTGCTTATCTGCACCGCGCCCGCTCTCTGGAAGAACGCCGTGCAATGGTCGCTGCGGTGGCCGGTATCACTGACATCGGTCTGGGCGTTGACGCCAAACGCGTCGCCGACCTGCGCCGTCAGGAACTGGTGGTCTTCCCTGAAGACATGGGCATTCGTCGCACCGATGCCACCCGTTCTTTACTGGCGGCAGGCAGCGTGAGCGAACTGGTTGACTGGTCCGGCGGTTTGTATAACCCGCCTGCTAAATTCCGTAGCTGGTAATCATGATGCCGCAGACTTTAACGATTGGCGCTGTACTGACAGCGGAAGAACTGGCCGAAAGGCTGGCAGAAACGGCGACGCAGGCGCTGATCGACGAAGCGCGGCTTAGCCCGAAACCGGGACTGGTAGACAGCCGGAGTTCCGGCGCACATCAGGATTTAACGTTGGATCTGATGGTGCGTTCGGCACGCAGCCTGACCTCCACTTTCTATTTGCTGGCTTTACACAGCTGGCAGCGCCCGGCGGATATCGCCCTGCGTCAGGAAGTGGGGCGCCTAGGTCGTGCTGGTGAAGCACAAATGATGGCGGAAACCGGCGGAGTGAATACTCACCGGGGCGCTATCTGGGCGATGGGGCTGCTGGTCAGCGCCGTTGCCATGCAGCCGGAACGTTTGCTGCCGCAAAGTATTGCGCAGCGCGCCGCGAAAATTGCGGCGTTACCCGATGCTTTCAGCCCGAAAAAATTCAGTAAAGGTTCGCACGCCGTGCAGCGTTATCAGGTGCCGGGTGCGCGTGAAGAAGCACAAAGTGGTTTCCCGCACATTATCGACCGGGCACTGCCGCAGCTTCATCACAGCCGGACACGAGGCGCCAGCGAAAGCGAAGCACAGGTTGATGCCTTGCTGGCGGTGATGACCACGCTTGCCGACACCTGTGTGCTGTCACGCGGCGGTTTACCGGCGCTTGAAGCCATGCATCAGGGCGCGCAGGCGGTACTGGAAGCTGGTGGCACCAGCACGATGGCGGGCAAACAACTGTTGCGCCATCTCGAACACCGGATGCTGGCGGACAACACATCGCCCGGCGGTGCCGCTGATTTACTGGCCGCGACGCTGTTCCTCGACCGCGTGAGCGTGGTCTGAACCGGATACGAATTAACTAACATCAGTACAAAGAGGTGTTATGGAACGTTTTGAATTTAACTACCCGGCGGCTAAACCGCTGGCAGGCCGCGCCGAAGCCGGCGTGGTAGGTTCCGGCGATTTAGAAGCGCTGTATGAACCCGACACAGCCAGTGCGCTGAAAATTATCGTCACCACATCGGTCGACGGCAGCCATACCTTGTGGCAGAACTTTTTTAACCGTCTGAGTGCGCTGCGTGAATTACCGGCAGGCCGTCTGGACATTAATGATTTTGGCGCCACACCAGGGGTTGCCCGTCTGCGTATCGAACAGGTCTTTGAGGAGGCAGAAAATGCCAACTGATACTGATCAGAGCTTTATCGAACTGAGCGCCCGTCAGCGCGCCCGCAAACTGCTGGACGACGGCACTTTCCGCGAACTGCTCGGGCCGTTCGAACGCGTGATGTCGCCATGGCTGGAACCGCAGGGCATCGTGCCGCAAGCCGATGATGGCATGGTGGTCGCGAAAGGCCAGATTAACGGTCAGCCCGCCGTGGTTGTGGCGATTGAAGGCAGTTTCCAGGGCGGCAGCATGGGCGAGGTGTCCGGTGCCAAAATGGCCGCGGCGCTGGAACTGGCCGCAGAAGATAACCGCAACGGCATCCCGACGCAGGCTGTTCTGCTGCTCGAAACCGGCGGTGTACGTTTGCAGGAAGCCAATCTGGGTCTGGCGGCGATCGCGGATATTCACGCCGCAATCGTAGATTTACGCCGCTATACGCCGGTGATTGGCGTGGTTGCCGGTACGGTCGGTTGCTTTGGCGGGATGTCGATTGCCGCCGCGCTGTGCAGCTATCTGATTGTCACCCGCGAAGCCCGTCTGGGTCTAAATGGTCCGCAGGTTATTGAACAGGAAGCCGGTATCGATGAATACGATTCCCGCGACCGTCCGTTTATCTGGAGCATGACCGGTGGCGAAGTGCGCTATCACAGCGGGTTTGTTGATGCGCTGGTGAAAGATTCCCTGAATGAAGTGAAAGACAGCGTACTGTCCTTTATTAAAGCGGGCGTACCTGCGACACATCGTTCTGATAATTATGATTATTACCTGCCAAAACTGACCGGTTTTGACACCGCGCAGCAGGCCAACCGTGAAGTGACGGAAGCCTTGTTTAACCGGGAGGATCGCGCATGAGCAACGTAGCAAATAATGCAGCCAGCCGGGGTGATTACTGGTTCGCTGAACTGACCAAAGATGCCACGCCGGTAAACGGTCTTTGCCCTTCCGTGAAAGCGGCTGACGGCAAACTGAATGACCAGCCCGTGCGTTTCATCGCCGTGGTACCGGATAAAAATAACCAGTATCCGCGTGCTGCGGGCGGCGAAGTCGGCCTGCTCGAAGGCTGGAATCTGGCAAAAGTAGTCAACGACGTCATCGATGCCGACGCTAATGCCATCACCAAACGCGCCATCGTGGCTGTGATTGATGTGCCAAGTCAGGCATACGGTCGTCGCGAAGAAGCATTCGGTATCCATCAGGCGCTGGCCGGTGCCGCAGGGGCGTACGCCAAAGCACGTCTGGCCGGGCATCCGGTGGTCGGGCTGATTGTCGGTAAAGCGATGTCCGGTGCGTTTCTGGCGCACGGTTATCAGGCCAACAAACTGATCGCCTTCAAAAACAACGGCGTGATGATCCACGCGATGGGTAAAGAATCCGCCGCACGTATCACCTTACGCTCTGTGGACGCGCTGGAAAAACTGGCTGCCACCATTCCGCCGATGGCTTATGACATCGAAAACTACGCCACGCTGGGCCTGCTGTCGCAATTACTCGACATCGCTGATCCGGACAAGGCAACACCCGACGACATCAGCAACGTGCAAAACGTTGTCTGGCAAAACATTCAGGACGCACGCAAAGAAGGCGTTAGCCTCAGCAACCGTCTGGGTGCGGAAAACCGCGCAAGTTCGCAGCGCGTTCGCCAGCTGATGCGTCAGGAATGGTAATTCGTTAAAACTTTCAGTCTCAACCGGTAACGCACCTGCAAACAGCGTGACGCAGCCGCATTGCGGGTTCCCGCCCTGACATACCGTCCGGGCGAGGACCTGCTGTTGTCTGCAACTGGACTGTCATACTAAAAAAACCATCGCACCGGCGCCGACTGAGCATTTATTTTTTGCCTCAGGAAAAACGCTATGACTTACGTAATATTGCACGCGCTTGCCCCTATTTTCGTCATCATGATCCTCGGTTTTTACGCCGGGAAAGCGAAAATGGTGGATAACCAGAATGTCTCTTTACTTAATATTTTCGTGATGGATTTTGCTTTACCCGCTGCGCTGTTTGCAGCAACCGTACAGACCCCGTGGGCGGGCATTGTTGAACAGTCACCGCTGATTCTGGTGCTGGTTCTGGCGATGTGGATAACCTACGCGGCGATTTACTTTATTTGTACCAAAGTCTTTAAAAAGTCTCCGCAGGATGCGGCGGTTCTGACGCTGACTGTGGCACTGCCGAACTATGCGGCGCTTGGTTTGCCGATTCTGAGCAGCGTGATGGGTGATGCGCCGTCGACTTCACTGTCCGTCGCGGTATCTATCGCCTGCGGTTCCGTGCTGATGACGCCGTTCTGTCTGCTGATCCTAGAACGTGAAAAAGCGCGTCTCAGTGGTGAAAATCAGGGGTCCTCTCTGGCACTGTTGCCGGTTCTGATGTGGCGTTCAGTGAAAAAACCGATCGTCTGGGCACCGTTGCTGGGCGTGATCCTGTCGGCGATTGGCATTAAAATGCCGGAAATTTTCCTGGCATCGATCAAACCGCTGGGTCTTTCAGCCACCGCGTCTGCGCTGTTCCTGACCGGTGTTATCCTGTCAGCGCGTAAACTGAAAATTAACGGCCCGGTGCTGTTGTCTTGCGTGGCGAAAAACCTGATCCAGCCGTTTATTGCCTGGGGTCTGGTTCTGGCATTTGGCCTGAGCGGTCAGGTGGCTGTGACGGCGATCCTGATGATTGCGTTGTCTGCTGGTTTCTTCGGTATCGTGTTCGGTAACCGTTTCGGGGTTCAGTCTCCGGATGCAGAAGCGTCACTGCTGATCAGTTCCGTATTATGTATCGTGACCTTGCCGCTGTTTATCTCTCTGACAGCCGCACTTCACTAATCAGAAAGGTTGGAATATGTGTGACCCGCGTGCCCATGATTTTGTCTGGATTAGCGACCGTTCAGCGCTGCAAAGCGACGACACGTTACCCGCGTGGGTAAACACCGGCTGGCGTACATCGCTGCCGCTGGTGGTGCGTCGCGATAAGCGGGCTGACGGCGCAGTTCCTGTGGGCATTCGCGGCATGACCCGTATTCAGCGTGCCGCCGCCTGGATAGATCCGGTGGCGGTGGTGCGGGTCGTCACGCCCGAATCTCTGGTCAGCGACATGAATGCATTACTGCATTCGCCGTTTGTGTCACAGCAACCGGTGCAGGCGCTGATTACGTTATGCAGTCTGAAGCTGCCTTTCCCGTGGGGCGTGACGGGCAGTTGCGCCTACGCGCTGGTCAGTGACCTTCCCGTCATGCACGCCGACAGCGATCTTGATTTACTTGTGCGCTGCGACACGTCGCAGGATCCTTCTCAGTTTTCCGATTTTTACGACCAGCTTCAGCGGCTTCCCTGCCGCGCCGATGTTCAGATCAATACGCCACAGGGCGGATTTGCCCTCAGCGAATGGCTGCGTGGCGGTGACATCATGCTGAAAACGGCGTCCGGCCCGTTGCTGGTGCGCGACCCGTGGCAATTGCCGGCAGACTGAAACCGGCCACAAGAAGCAAGGAGCACGATGAAAATCTTATTTACTTTCCCCGGACAGGGCCCGCAGGTGCCGCAAATGCTGCATCGCCTGCCGGATAACCCGCTCACACATTCCCTCATTGAACAGGCCAGCCTCGCGCTGGGCGAAGATGTTTTACTGCTTGATACCGCCGACGCCTTACGCTCCACCCGCGCCGTACAACTGTGTTTGCTGATTGCCGGTGTGGTCTGGGCGAAACAATGCCAGGCCGAAGGCGTTGAGGCCGATTTTTGCAGCGGGCTGTCAATTGGTGCGTTTCCGGCAGCGGTGATTGCCGGTGCGCTCGACTTTGATGATGCCGTACGGCTGGTCGCGCTGCGCGGGGAACTGATGCAAAAGGCCTATCCGCAAGGCTTTGGCCTTTCAGCGATCACCGGGTTGCGTCAGATGCAGGTTGAGGAACTGGTGGCGCAGGTCAACAGCGCTGAATCTCCGGTGTATCTGGCGAATATTAACGCGGAAGACCAGCTGGTGGTTGCGGGCAGCGATGCCGCTATGGCACAGGTCATGCAACTGGCGAAAGGGCTGGGAGCGCAGAAAACGCATCAGCTGACGGTCAGTGTGCCATCACATTGCGCACTGCTCGATGAACCTGCGGCGAAACTGGTTGAGGCGTTTAAACAGATTCACATTTCCCGTCCGACCTGCGGTTATCTCAGCGGAACAACCGGGCGTGTTTACTGGCAGGCGGAAAAAATCGCGGACGATCTGGCGATGAACATGGCGCGTACCGTGAACTGGCGTGATGCCATGGTCGCGGCCTACCAGCGCGATGTGCGACTGGCAATTGAAATGCCGCCGGGCGCGGTGCTTACCGGCCTGACCCGCCGTGCGATGGAACAGGGCGAAGCGCTGTCTTTATGCCAGTCAGGTATGCATGTTGCGGGACGTCTCGCAGCGCGGTTACGGGAAAACGAACGCTGATTAAAGGCATGATAGGTTGGGGATGAAACGCGTGGCGCTGTTTGATTATTGCGCAGCGTGCTATTGTCCAACCACTCTGAACGAAGGGATATCATGCCAGTTTTAATTCGCGGGGATTCGCAAATGATCGTGCTTGAAAGATCGTACAGTCCGGCCACTCTGGCCCGACGGTTTGAAGTCATTGATGAAATCCGTTTCAACAACATTGATATGTTGGTCATCTATGATGAAAAAATTCCATTTATCGCCATTGCCGAAGCCCAAACCAGAACCGATAACCGGGGTGAAAACCGACACCATGTGGTGGCAACGCTGGAACTTGCCCGCAGGGAAAATAGCGTTGAACTGCTCGAAGTACGACAGTTCTGGGAAGACGATAAAGCGTTTCAGGTGGAAGGCGTGGTGGTTAATGCCGGAATGCGAGATTACCGTTTAGCGACCTTGTTGTATGAAACGCTGGTGGTAAAAAAGCATCTCACGTTGATGAGTGATAACGATCATTACACCGGCGGTCGCGCCTTGTGGAAACGTCTTGCGCAGGATTCTGCAGGATTATTAGTTTTTATACTCGATACAGAGAAAGGGCAATTTTACCCTTATGATGGCTCGAAAATGCGTTATGACGGGGTGAGCATTCCTGAGTCTGCTATCTGGAGTCACCATCCGGATCAAACGCACTGGCCGGTCGTATTGATTGCGCAAAACAGCGAGCATCTGTCAGCGCTTTCTGCTCACTAGCGCATACATCCGGCTTTCAGCGGCGAGGGCGAGGAGGTTGGGATCGTGCTCGCGGCTGTGCGGGAAGACCAGCGAAATGGTCTGGCGCATCTGATAGGCTTCTGCCAGTGGCAGTAATTTCACCGTATTTTCGTACACGCCTTTCATCCTGCCGGGAATGAGCGTGTATCCGACGCCCGCCTGTACCAGACTCAGCATCGAAAAAATATCGTTTACCCGTGTGACAATGTCCGGCTCAAAACCGGCGACCTGAAAGGCTTCCTGAAAGCCGTGGTAAGTCGCAAACCCTTCTGCCAGTGAAACGAATTTCTTCTGTTTGTAATCGCGTAAATCCGCCGTGCCTTCCGACGCCAGTTCTGCGCTGGCGGGGGCAGCGAGAAAAATATCATCCTGAAACAGCGGCAACTGATCGTAGCGCTGTGCGTCCACGCTCGAATCACTGGTCGAAATCAGAATCGCATCCAGCAGGCCGTCTTCCAGCTTTTGCAGCAAATCACTGTTAGACCCCATCACCAGCTCCAGTTCAAGCTCGGGTCTGCGCAGTTTCAGCCCCATAATCAGGCGCGGAATGGTTTCCAGGGTCAGTGAATACAACGTGCCGACTTTCAGGCGTTTATCCCCAAAACCGGCGGCGCGCTGCGTGGCCTGGATCCCGTGTTCCATCTGTTCAATCACCTGCGTGGCATGTTCCAGTAACGCTTCAGCCGCGGGCAACGGCAGCAGATTGCGCCCGCGATGGATAAACAACGGACAGCGCAAACCTTCTTCCAGAGAATGCAGGGCGCGATGCACGCTCACGCTGCTCAGACCGAGTTGTTCGGCTGCGCGGGTGATGTTTTGCTTTTCCA
Source organism: Rahnella variigena (assembly GCF_003610915.1). Lineage (NCBI taxonomy): Bacteria > Pseudomonadati > Pseudomonadota > Gammaproteobacteria > Enterobacterales > Yersiniaceae > Rahnella > Rahnella variigena. The sequence goes on along the minus strand of NZ_NSDJ01000001.1, from coordinate 424,081 downwards.
TGTAAGCGAGAAAAATTTCGAGTTTGCGGAAGGTGATTTCACTGTCGATCATACAGGCTCCTGCGGCGCGTTTTAGGCCGTTGCGGTCTGAGATGATAGCTGAATAGCCGCCGGGCGACTATTCAGGAAGGGCGGCAAAGTCGGGTTCAGGGGATCAGGGTGTAAGACACGGTCAGGCACTTTTTGCCGTCAGCGCAACTTTTACAGCTGCCGCTCAGACAGCTGTCATCCGCTTCCACCGTTTCTGCTTTTCGCATCGCCACCAGCCGTTCGAGCATGGCCTGCACCAGCGGTTGCGGAGCCTTTAGCTGCTGGCTGAGCTGGCGGGCATCTGCCCGGCCAGCCAGTGCGAGAGAGTCGCGAACCTGAATCAGCGTAGTCATGTTATCTCCTAGTGGCAGTCGCTGCCGGTAGCCGGTTCGCAACAGGCCGCGATATTACGCGGCTGCAAATGGAGGCTGACCCGGCTGCGTGCCTTGCGCAGGCAGGTGAGGACGATAGCGTTGAACAGCAGCACGATGAAGATGACGCCCGCACTGTAGGCCGGATGGTTGCTGAAAGTGGCCACCTGATAGAACAGGGTCGCCAGCGAGTAGGCGACGTTCAGCCCCCAGAAAATGGAGAACGTCATCCAGCTGCGGCTGGTTTCACGGGCAATCGCCCCCATCACCGAGACGCAAGGCACGTAAAGCAGCACGAAAATCAGGTAACTGTAAGCCGAAATGGCGGTACCGAATTTGGTGCTCATGACGCCCATGGAGCTGACGCCCATTTCGCCGTCACCTTTGCTGGCTTCGATCGGGTTCGACAGTACGCTGATGCTGAAGGTGTCTTTCAGCCCCTGCCAGGTTTCCTGCACTGCGCCGCCCAGTTCATCGAACAGGTTGAAGCTGGCAGCGTCGAATTCCTCATTGTGGATATGTTCGGCGGTGTACAGCGTGTTCAGCGTACCGACCACCACTTCTTTCGCCATCGCGCCGGTGACCAGACCCACGGTCGCCTGCCAGTTGTCAGAATGTACGCCCATCGGCGCCAGCACCGGTGTCAGTACTTTACTGACCGAGGCCAGTGCAGAATCATTGATGTTATCCACCGCCTGACCGCTGAACGAGAAGCTGTTCAGTGCGCCGATGAAAATACTCGCAATCACGATCACTTTACCGGCGCGCAGCACGAAACCTTTCAGACGCTGCCAGGTTTGCAGCAGCAGACTTTTCAGGTGCGGAACGTGATACACCGGCAGTTCCATCACAAACGGCGAGGCTTCACCGCGCATAATGGTGTATTTCAGCAGCAGGCCGGTCAGGATAGCGACCACAATACCGAGCAGATACAACGAGAACACGATGGATGCACCGCTTTGCCCGAAGAATGCCGCAGAAAACACCGCGAAAATTGCCAGACGTGCGCCGCAGGACATAAACGGCGCCATCATCACGGTGATGAGGCGTTCACGCGGGGCATCCAGCGTACGGGCACCCATAATGGACGGCACGTTACAGCCAAAGCCAACAATCAGCGGCACGAAAGATTTACCCGGCAGACCCAGCGATTGCATCAGCCTGTCCATCACGAACGCGGCGCGGGCCATATAACCGGAATCTTCAAGGAAGGAGAGGAACAGATACATCATGCCGATTTGCGGCACCAGCGGCAGAACCGTATTGATACCGCCGCCCACGCCCTGTGCCAGGAAAATGGTCAGCCACTGCGGGAAGTGCAGGGTGAAGCCAACCCATTGCATACCCTGAATGAAAATTGCTGCCGAGCCAATATCGAAAATCGGTTGCAACGCGCCGCCGATGTTGATCGCCAGCACGAACATCAGATACATCACCAGCAGGAAGATCGGTACGCCGAGGAAACGGTTGAGGATCACGCGGTCCAGCACCTGCGTCAGCTTGTTGGGCGCGGTGAGGTGCGAGTTACTGACGTCCGCGCACAGTGACGCAATGCTCTGATAACGCGCATCGGCAATCAGCAGCGCCGGATCTTCCAGCTTTTGCTCTACCAGACGGGCTTTCACCTGCGGCAGTAAAGCCTGCGCGTTACCTGCGTGCGTCTGGCTGTAAATATCCCCTTCGAGGATTTGCAAAGCCAGCCAGCGACGCTGTTGCAGCGTCATATCTTGCGGCATTTCAGTGGCCAGCACTTCCACTTCCTGTTGCAGCACCGGATGATATTTCACACGTTCCAGCGCGGCCACTTGTGGCAATTCATCAATGGCCGCTTTCAGTTCTTTGATCCCGCTGGCGCGGGTAGACACCAGGGCAACAACAGGGCAGCCCAGGCGTGCAGACAGCGCCGGGATATCAATATTGATGTTCTGAATTTTGGCGATGTCGAGCATGTTCAGCGCGACAATGCAGGGCACGCCCAGCTCAAGCAGTTGCAGTGTCAGGTATAAGTTGCGCTCAAGGTTTGAGGCATCCACGACGTTAATCATCAGATCTGCGTCGCCGCTCAGAATGTAATGACAGGCAATTTGCTCATCGAGCGAGGTTTGCTCGGAGATGGTGGTCAGTGAATAGGTGCCGGGCAAATCGACCAGCGTAATCTGGTGGTCTGCGGTGGCGAACTGGCCTTCTTTACGTTCAACGGTGACGCCAGCCCAGTTACCGACGCGTTGTCGCGAACCGGTTAACTGGTTGAAAAGGGTCGTTTTACCTGAGTTGGGATTACCAATCAGGCCAATAGTCAGTGCTTTCATACGTTCAGATCTACGTGTGAGAAAGGAAAAAACGCGGAAGACTCAACAGAGCCGCGCTAAACAATCTTTCAGAAACCCATCAGAAAGGTCAGGCCAGAAGCTCAAGCTTGAGCAGGTCGAGGTCTTTTTTGCGCACGACCAGACTGGTGCGGCGGGTTTCTATCTGCACCGGGTCGCCCATCGGTGCCACGCGGATGATGTTGAAGAATGATCCCGGAAGCATGCCGAGAGACAGCAGTTTCTGGCGATAGGCCGGACTGATTTCATGAGAAAAGCCGGTGATTTTATAAGCACATTTTGATTGAAGTTGCATAGTTCCTCGCGAAGCGTTCAGGCATTTTGGGGGCAGCGTCACAAAGGTGACGCCGCGCTTCCGTGCCCGTTGATTTCACTGCTCGTGAAATATTGCTCAGAAATTGTCCCTGGTGCGAAATTGCCAGCCTGAGGCTGACGGCGTACTGAATACGCAAAGAAGTACAAACGAGAATAGTTATCATAATTAGTACGCGTGTGGAGACAAAATAAAAGAGGGGGGCCTCTTCACGGGAATCTCCACCGCGTCGCTATCCTAAGCCTGCAACAGTGAGGATTTATTGATTTACCTCAGTGATTGATTCAATAGGAGAGACTTTAAAAAGTGTCGAAAAAAGACACATAAAAAAAGCCGCTGAATATCAGCGGCTTCCGTTTTGCAGGAAAAAACGAGAAATTAGCGTTTTTTGCCGAGAGCGGCAGCCAGAGCATCGGCCATCGCATTATTGCCCGCCGGTGCGGCATTGCGTCCCGCAGGTTTGTTTGGTGTATGGCGTTTCTGATTGTCACGCGAATCTGACGCTGGCGCGGAAGAACGGCGTGCCGGTGCTTCGCCCGGTTGCTCATCCAGACGCATGGTCAGCGCGATACGTTTACGTTGCAGATCGACTTCCATCACTTTGACTTTGACGATATCGCCAGCTTTCACCACGGTATGCGGATCTTCAACGAATTTATTCGCCAGTGATGAGATGTGAACCAGACCATCCTGATGTACGCCGATATCCACGAATGCCCCGAAGTTGGTGACGTTGGTGACAGAACCTTCAAGGATCATGCCCGGCATCAGGTCATTCATGGTTTCCACACCATCGGCAAAGGTCGCGGTCTTAAACTCAGGACGCGGATCGTGCCCCGGCTTTTCCAGCTCTTTGATGATGTCAGTAACAGTCGGCACGCCGAACTGTTCGTCAGTGAATTCACTGGCTTTCAGGCCGCGCAGCACATTCGAATCGCCCATCAGTTCTTTCAGCGCCAGTTGCGTCGCTGCCAGAATGCGTTCGACCACCGGATAGGTTTCCGGGTGAACCGTTGAGGCATCAAGCGGGTTGTCGCCGTGATTGATACGCAGGAAGCCTGCACATTGCTCGAAGGCTTTTGGCCCCAAACGGCTGACTTTCAGCAGCTGTTCGCGGTTACGGAACTGACCGTTTTCGTCGCGCCAGTTAACGATATTCTGCGCCATCATGCGCGTCAGACCAGCCACGCGGGTCAGCAGCGGAACGGACGCGGTATTCAGATCCACACCCACTGCGTTCACGCAGTCTTCGACGACGGTATCGAGTTTTTTCGCCAGCTGAGACTGGCTGACGTCATGCTGATACTGGCCGACTCCGATGGATTTCGGGTCGATTTTCACCAGTTCAGCCAGCGGATCTTGCAGACGACGCGCAATGGAAACGGCACCACGAATCGAAACATCCAGATCCGGGAATTCCAGCGCCGCCAGCTCGGAAGCGGAATACACCGACGCACCGGCTTCACTGACGATCACTTTCTGCGCTTTGACCGCCGGGAACTGTTTTTGCAGTTCGAGGAAGAAGCGCTCGGTTTCGCGGGAAGCGGTACCGTTACCGATAGCGACCAGTTCGACATTATGTTTGATGCACAGCGCGGCAACCTGTTGTGCGGCTTTTACAGCCTGGCCGGTGTGGGGATAAACGGTATCGATATCCACCAGTTTGCCGGTGTTATCCACAACGGCGACTTTAACACCGGTACGTAAACCCGGATCCAGGCCCATGGTTGCGCGCATACCCGCTGGCGCAGCCATCAGTAAATCATGCATGTTGCGGGCGAATACGTTAATCGCTTCATCTTCAGCGCGTTCGCGCACGGTGCCCATCAGCTCGGTTTCAAGGTGCAGCAGCACTTTGATGCGCCATGTCCAGTTGACCACGGCACGGCGCCAGACGTCGGCTGGCGCGTTGTTCAGGCGCAGACCCAGATGGTCGATGATAATTTGTTCGGCATAACTTTCTTTCGGCGGCTCGTCATGCTGCGGATCGGCATTCAGCGCCAGCTGCAGGATACCTTCATTGCGGCCACGGAACATCGCCAGCGCACGGTGAGAAGGCACCTGAGAAATCGGTTCATGGTGATCGAAGTAGTCGCGGAATTTCGCGCCTTCCTGCTCTTTACCCTCGACCATGCGGGAGGTCAGATGGGCGTTTTTCCACAGGTAATCACGAACTTTCGCCAGCAGCGACGCATCTTCAGCGAAACGCTCCATCAGAATGTAGCGTGCGCCATCCAGCGCTGCTTTGGTGTCGGCGACGCCTTTATCCGCATCAATAAACTTCGCGGCGGCGGTTTCAGGTTCGTTTTGCGGATCGTTCCACAACAATTCTGCCAGCGGTTCCAGCCCCGCCTCGATAGCGATTTGCCCGCGCGTGCGGCGCTTCGGTTTGAACGGCAGATACAGGTCTTCCAGCTCGGTTTTGCTCAGCGTGGTTTTAATGGCTTTCGCTAAATCGTCGCTCAGTTTGCCCTGTTCTTCGATGGACTTGAGGATAGTCTGGCGGCGGTCTTCCAGCTCACGTAAATAACCCAGACGGGTGTCCAACTGACGCAGTTGGGTATCATCCAACCCACCGGTGACTTCCTTACGATACCGCGCAATAAACGGCACGGTATTACCTTCATCCAGCAGACGCACCACGGAAGCAACCTGCTCCGGGCGAACCTGCAATTCACTTGCGATAATGCGGCTCAGTTGATCATTCATAGGTCTGGTATCAGTTTTATTCGTTAAAAAAGCAGGGCACAGTTATACGGTTTGAAGACCGAAAATGCCAGTCATCAGGCCGCCCGTCTGCGCGTTTTGAGAGTTAGCTGATCATTTCCCGTAGTCAATCTCATTGACGTACCAGGTCGCGTCGCCGGCTGGCGTGGTCACCACCAGACTGTCGCCGACTTCTTTTTTCAGCAGGGCGCGTGCCATCGGGGAATCGATAGAAATGTAGTCTTTGCGGCCAAAAATTTCGTCATAGCCGACAATGCGAAAACGCTTGATGTCGCCGTCGTCGTTTTCGACTTCCACCCAGGCGCCAAAGAACACTTTGCCGTCCTGCTGCGGCGAATAATCGACGATGCGCAGCTGTTCCAGACATTTGGTCAGATAGCGGATACGGCGGTCGATTTCGCGCAGCCGTTTCTTGTTGTACTGATAATCGGCATTCTCGCTGCGATCGCCCAGGCTTGCGGCCCAGGTCACTTTTTTGGTCACTTCCGGGCGCTCTTCACGCCACAGGAAATCGAGCTCAGTTTTGAGCTTGTCGTAGCCTTCACGGGTAATCAGTTTCGTTTTCATATTACCTGTCACTTTCTCACTGTTTTCCTGCACAGAAATCTGCCGCCATTGTTTCACACAATCGCTTTCCTGACAGCGCACAAATTGACCGAAAAGTCTGACTCACTGCTACGCTTTATATGATGGCTTTTTAGCCAGAGAGCTATTATCCTTCTGTGCTGCTTCTTACGTTTTTTTACCTTCAGATATTTCACGTAATATAATGAATTAAATAAAAATATCTCTCGCGTTTAACCGTCTACAGGGATTGGGGTACAGGTACAAATGGATTTATTAAAATTCTTACTTCGTCTGCCTTTTACATTGATAAAAGGCATCCTGCGCGTGCTGGCCTTTGTATTGGGTCTGCTGGGCCGCATTTTTAAACCGATTGTCGGCAATATCGACTGGCGTGCGCCTGTCTGGTGGACGGCAATGTCCGGCTGGCTTAAGCGTGGTTTTGCGCGTCTTGAAGGCGGAGTAGATAAGTACCCCAAAGCCATCAGTCTGGCGATTCTGGTTTTGCTGTGCGCCGCGGGTGCGGGCGTTTATGGCTGGCACTGGTGGCTCAACCGGCCGCAGCCGATCGAACCGGCGCCGATGGTTTATCAGGATACCAGCGTGCGCATCAGCGGCCCCGAAGCCATTAATTACGCGGCGCAAAAACCTGCACCGCAGCAGGCGATTTTCAATTTCCGTAACTCCGTCGCGCCAATTACCGACGTGGGCAAAGTGGTCGAAAAAGGGATAGCCCTGAAACCGGCCGCCGAAGGTGAGTGGAAATGGGTGAGCGGCTACACCTTAGTCTTCACCCCGAAAAATCCGCTGCCGATGGGCACCCAATATGAAGTGAATTTCTCGCCTGACGTCCTGCTCGCGCCGCAAATCAAGCTGGCGAAAACCCGTTATGAATTCACCGCTCCGGCGTTCGGTTATCAGCTGGGGCAAGCCGAGTACTATCAGGATCCGCAAGACCCGCAAAAACGCAGCGCGATTTTTAACGTTAAGTTCAACGCGCCGGTGGATGTCACCAGTTTTGAAAAACAGATTTCGCTTGGCCTGACCGAAGGCAAAGCCAAAACTGAGTCGAAACTCAATTATTCCGTGGTCTACGACCAGAAGAAACTCAATGCCTGGGTGCATTCCGAACCGCTGAAATCGCTCGACCACGGCGGTTCCGTGCGGGTGACCATTGGCGAAGGCGTGAAAGCGTCCGTCCCTTCTGCACCGACCACACAGGCACGAAATGGCGTGGTGTCTGTGCCGACGCTTTACAGCCTGATGGTTAACGAAGCCAGCGCGCAGGTGGTGGATGCCGACGGCGCGAAAGGTCAGCGTGCGCTGATCGTCGGCTTCAGCGATGCGGTCAAAAACAAAGATATCCGCCAGGCGGTCAAAGTCTGGTTACTGCCACAGCACAATCCAAACGATCAGGATGAAGCCAAAGGCCCGGATGATTACGCCAGCTGGGAAGTCGACAGCGTGGAAAATAACGTCCTCGCGCAGTCTACGCCGCTGAACATTCAGCTGAATGACGCCGAAAGTGATTATCAGCCACAGTTCAGTTTCCGATTTGATGCGCCAGCACACCGCGCCATGCTGGTGGAAATCGACAATATTCTGACTTCTTCCGGTGGCTACAAAATGCCGGAAAAAGTGTACCGCATCGTCGCGGTGCCTGATTATCCAAAATCCCTGCAATTTATGTCGCAAGGCTCACTGCTGTCGGTCAACGGTGACAAGCAAATCAGCGTCGCGGCACGCAACGTGCCGGGCATGCGTCTGGATATCAAACGGGTGATCCCAGACCAGCTGCAACACATCGTGTCGTTCAAAAGTCGCCAGTATTCTTCGGCGGAATTTAACCGACTCAATGACGAGTATTTTACCGAGCACTTTAAATACCAGACCGCGGTAAACAACGATAAGCCGGGTGAAGTGAATTATCAGGGCGTCGACCTCTCGCGTTATCTCTCCACCGATCCGACATCACATCGCGGCGTTTTCCTGCTGACGCTGTCGGAATGGGATCCGAAGAAGAAAGAAGTGAAACCCGAAGCGGATGATGACGGCAATATCTATCAGGACGAAGATCAGAGCGGGGATGAAGCGCCGGTTGGGGATTCGCGCTTTGTCGTGGTCACCGATTTGGGGATTATTGCCAAGCGTTCGCAGGATAAAACCCGTGATGTGTTTGTGCAGTCGATTCACAGTGGCACGCCGGTGGCAAACGCAAAAGTCTCTGTCATCGCTAAAAACGGTGTGACGTTGCTGACCCAAATCACCGGTGACGACGGCCACGTGCGTTTCCCTGCGCTGGACGTCTATACCAGTGAGCGCCAGCCGGTGATGTTCCTGGTCGAAAAAGAAGGCGATGTGTCCTTCCTGCCTGCTGACAGAAATAACGACCGCGGCCTCGATTTCTCCCGTTTTGAGGTCGATGGTGAAATTACCCCGAACGACCCGCGTACGCTGAGCAGTTATCTGTTCTCCGATCGCGGCGTTTATCGTCCGGGCGATACCTTCAATATCGGTCTGATCACCCGCGCCGCCGACTGGAGCAACGGACTGGCTGGTGTACCGGTGCGTGCCGAAATCCATGATCCGCGCGACAAGCTGATGAGTACCATCCCGCTGACGCTGGGTGCCAGCGGTTTCAATGAGCTGAGTTATACCACTGACGATAATTCTCCGACCGGTGAATGGAACGTCTATTTGTATCTGATCGGCAAAGACAACGAGTCTTCCACCTTGCTGGGCCATACCTCGGTAAACGTTAAAGAATTCGAGCCGGATCAGCTGAAGGTGAAACTGCAACTGACGCCGGAGCGTAAACAAGGCTGGGTGAAACCGTCAGAACTGCAGGCCAATATCGACGTGCAGAACCTGTTTGGTACGCCAGCGCAGGACCGCCGTGTGACCTCGAAACTGACGCTGCGCCCGATGTATCCGAGCTTCGATCAGTTCCCGGATTACGCATTCTACGAGAACCGCCAGAACAGCGACGGTTTCGAAACGGAACTGGAAGACCGCACAACCGATGAAAAAGGTACGGCGACTATTCCGCTGGATCTGAAATCTTACGCTGACGCGACCTATCAGCTGCAACTGCTTTCCGAGGCGTTCGTGGCCGGTGGCGGGCGTTCGGTGGCCGCAACGGCGCGGGTGCTGGTGTCACCTTATGACTATCTGATTGGGGTAAAAGCTGACGGTGATTTGGGATACATCACCCATAACGCGGTCCGTCACCTGAACGTGATTGCGGTCGATCCTTCGCTGAATAAGATTGCGTTACCGGATCTGAAAGTCGCGCTCGTCGAGCAGAAATATATCTCTGTGCTGACCAAACAGGATTCCGGCGTTTACAAATATCAGTCGAAAATGAAAGAAGTACAGCTGTCGGAACAGCCTCTGTCGCTGACGGCGCAGGGCAATAACCTGACGCTGGCGACGGATAAACCGGGTGATTTCGTGCTGGTGGTGGAAGATGTCAAGGGCAACGTGCTGAACCGTATTGGCTACACTGTGGCCGGTAACGCCAACCTGAGCCGTTCGCTGGACAGAAATGCCGAGCTGAAACTGAAACTCAATCAGGCGCAATACCAGCCGGGTGAGGAAATCGAAGTGGCTGTTAACGCGCCTTACACCGGCAGCGGGCTGATCACCATCGAGAAAGACAAAGTCTACAGCTGGCAGTGGTTCCATACTGATACCACCAGTTCTGTGCAGAAAATCCGCGTGCCTGCGGGTATGGAAGGGAACGGATACATCAACGTGCAGTTTGTGCGTGATGTGAATTCCGATGAAATCTTTATGAGCCCGCTGAGCTACGGCGTGATGCCGTTCAAAATCAGCACCAAAGCGCGCCAGAATACTCTTGAAGTCGAAGCGCCTGAAGTGATTAAACCTGGCGAAAATCTGGCCATGACGGTGACAACTGACGGCCCGCAACAGGTGGCGCTGTTTGCTGTTGATGAGGGGATTTTGCAGGTGGCACGTTATCGCCTGAAAGATCCGCTGGAATACTTCTTCCGCAAACGCGAACTGGGCGTGGAAAGCTCACAAATCCTGGATCTTATTCTACCGGAGTTCAGCAAACTGATGCAGCTTGCGGCTGCCCCGGGCGGTGACGCGGGTGAAGGGCTGGATCTGAACGTCAATCCATTCAAACGCAAGCGTGATAAGCCTGTGGCTTACTGGTCAGGGATTACCGAAGTCAACGGCAGGAAGCAGTTCGATTATCAGGTACCGGATTACTTCAACGGTAAAATCCGCGTGATGGCGATTTCCGTGACGCCGGACAAAATCGGTAAAGCGCAGACGTCTGCGACCGTGCGCGACAACTTCATTATGACGCCGAACGTGCCGTCAATGGTGGCACCGGGTGATGAGTTTGACGTCAGCGTGGGAGTCAGCAATAACCTTGAAGGGCTGAACGGTAAAAGCATTCCGGTCGCGATTCACCTGAGTGTGCCACCACAGCTGGAAGTGGTGGGTAAAGCCGAACAGAGCCTGTCGCTGGCCGAAAAACGTGAAGGTGTGATTAACTTCCGTCTGCGCGCCAAAGCCTTGCCGGGCGATGCGCCGCTGGTGTTTGACGCGACGTATGGCGATAAAGTCAGCCGCCGGACCATCAGTACCTCAGTGCGTCCGGCAATGCCGTTCCGCACGCAGTCAGTGATGGGACGCATGAGCGGCAGCAGTCAGAACGTCGATAATCTGCGTCAGATGTTTGACGCCTACGCGGTGCGCACAGCAGCAGTGTCTAACTCGCCGCTGGTGCTGACCCGCGGGCTGTCACAGTATCTGGCTGATTATCCTTATTACTGTTCTGAACAGATTGTCAGCCGCTCGGTCCCGCTGATCCTCGGCACTCTTCATCCTGAAATGAAAGGTGAACAAAGTCAGGCGGAAAGCAGTAAGCAGCTGAAAGATATGCTGGGAGTGCTGCGTTCACGTCAGAATGACAGCGGCGCGATTGGCCTGTGGCGTTCGTCGCCGCAAACCGATCCGTTCGTCACGCCTTACGTGGTGCAATATCTGCTGGAAGCCAAAGCCGCGGGCGTTGCATTGCCAGCCGGTATGCTGGAGGAGGCCAATTCGGCACTGCGCGAACTGGCAGCGAATCAGAATGATGATTTATATACGCTACGTCTGCGCGCATGGGCGGTGTATCTGCTGACGCGTCAGGGTGAAATCACCACCAGTTCGCTGGCCTCGGTACAAGACACCTTGCAGCAGCGTTATCCGGACACCTGGAAAACCGATCTGAGTGCGATGTATCTGGCGTCGTCTTATCGTCTGCTGAAAATGGATGATGAAGCGAATACGCTGTTGCAGCCAACCTGGAAGCAACTGAGCAAGGCGTATGACAAAGCCTGGTGGACGCAAAGTTACTTTGATCCGCTGGTGCAGGACGCGACGCGGCTGTATCTGATCACCCGTCACTTCCCGGAAAAAGTCTCCGCTATTCCGCCGCAGGTGCTGGAGAATATGGTCAAAGCGCTGAAAGAGGAACGTTATACGACGTATTCCTCTGCGATGAGCATTCTGGCGCTGGAGAGTTATTCCGCCGAGGTGGCGGCGCAGGCAACGGCACCGGATGCGCTGAAAATCACCCAGTTAAGCAAAACCAAAAATGTGCAACCGCAGCAGATTTCACAGGTTCAGGGGTTGTTTGCTAAAGCGAATTTCACCGCCGATGCACAGGCGCTTCGTATTGAAAACGGCAACGATGCGCCCGCCTGGTACGTGGTGACACAGGCCGGTTATGACCTGTCTGCGCCGAAGAAAGCCATTTCACGTGGTCTGGAAATCACCCGCGATTACACGGATGAAAAAGGCAATGCGGTCACTCAGGTGACACTGGGGCAGAAGATCAATGTGCATCTGAAAGTCCGCGCTAATTCGCAGGAAGGACAGGACAATCTGGCGATTGTCGATTTGCTGCCGGGCGGTTTTGAAGTGGTTCAGCAAACGCCACCGGAGCCGGAGTCTGACAGCAGTGATGAAAACAGTGATGCAGAAGCGTCGGCCTCCTGGCAGTCACCGCTGGCGGCATCGGGTTCAACATGGGCACCGGATTACAGTGATATTCGTGAAGACAGAGTGGTGATCTACGGCAGCGCAAGCACCGATGTGCAGGAGTTTGTGTATCAGATCAAAGCCACCAACACCGGCAGTTTTGTGATCCCGCCAGCTTACGGTGAAGCAATGTATGACCGCGACGTTCAGGCGCTTTCCGTCAGTGATAAAAAACTGGTGGTCGTGCCGGCTGACGAAGCGGCTGTTGCTAAAAAATAACAAAACGCAGTCGCCCCGTCGTTAACGGCGGGGCGTAACCTGTTCTGAGTAGCAAGATGATTTCCTTTTCCGCGTTTTCTAAATCCACTAAACGGCTGCTGCAAAATATCGCAATGGCCGTTTTTTTACTGGCGCTGATCGTACTGGCATGCCGGCTCTGGCCCCATCCGCCACTTTCTCAGGGACAGCCTTTTTCCTCCGCCTATTACGACCGGCAGGGCATTCTGATGCGCATCACGCTGGCTAACGATGACCGTTACCGATTGTGGACGCCGCTGGAACAGGTTTCTCCGCTGGCGGTGAAAGGGCTTCTGCTGCATGAAGATCGCAGTTTTTACTACAATCCTGGCTTCAATCCGTTCAGCCTGATGCGTGGCTTCTGGCGCAGTTATGTGACAGGCGGGAAAATGCAGGGCGGTTCAACCATCACCATGCAGCTGGCGCGTATGCACTGGCATCTGAATACCCGCACGCCGGCGGGCAAAATCATGCAGGTTCTGCGTGCGGTACAACTTGAACTGAGTTACTCCAAACATGACATTCTCGAAGCCTATCTGAACGCCGCGCCTTATGGCCGTAACATTGAGAGTATCGGCGCAGCCAGTCTGATCTATTTCAACAAAGCGCCGAAAGACCTGACGTTACCCGAAGCGCTGACGCTGGCGGTTTTGCCACAATCACCGAGTTATCGTATTGACCCTAAGACCGGTATCTTGGGCGCGGCGCTGACGCAGGCGCGTAACCGGCTTTTCCAGCGCTGGCAGGCACATTATGAAACTGACAGCAGCCAGATCTCTTTGTTCAGATTGCCGCTGGCGCTGCGTCAGCCGGAGCAGATGCCCTATATTGCACCGCATTTAATTGAACAGCTTCGTCAGCAGAATCAGCACCTTGCCGGTACAGACACCCGGACAGACACCACGATTGACGCCGGCTTGCAGCGGCTGATTGAGCGGCAGGTCAATGCGTTTATCACCCGCAATGAAAGTCGCGGCATTCATAATGCGGCTGTTTTGCTGGTCGATACCCGGGACATGGGGGTGCGATCGCTGGTGGGATCCGCCGATTACTACAACCGCGATATTCAGGGACAGGTAAACGGCACCAACGCGAAACGCTCACCGGGCTCGGCGCTCAAACCGTTTATTTACGCACTGGGAATGGAGCAGGGGGTGTTGCATCCGATGACTATTCTCAAAGACGTGCCTTCTGCTTTTGGTGCTTATGCGCCGGAAAATTTCGACCGCCGTTTTCTCGGTCCGGTGACCGCAACCGATGCCCTGAACTTCAGCCGTAATATTCCCGCCGTGTATGTTGCATCGCAGCTGCGCCAGCCGACGTTTTATCAGTTTCTCCGGCTTTCCGGCGTGGCGGATATGTCCAGTGAAAACCATTACGGTCTGTCGCTGGTGCTGGGCGGCGGAGAAGTGACGATGCAGGAGCTGGCAAAACTGTATGCGTTACTGGCGAACCGCGGTGTGTTGCAACCACTGCGGATGCAGAAAACTGATGCGCAACAGACAACGTCCGTACGTTTGCTCAGTGAAGAAGCCAGTTTCATGACGCTGGATATGCTTCGTCAGCACCGCCGTCCGGGGGATACGCTGGCTCAGGCACCGTCTTCGTTGCCGGTTTACTGGAAAACGGGCACCTCGTGGGGCTTTCGCGATGCGTGGAGCGTCGGGATTTTCGGCCCTTATGTCCTGGTGGTCTGGGAGGGTAATTTCGACAGTAAAGGTAATAACGTTTTTGTCGGTGCCGATGCTGCCGCACCGTTGTTCTTCAATATTATCGACAGTATTACCGCCAGCTATCCTGCATTACAGGAGCCAAAACGACCCTTCCCTAAAGGGCTGAAACGGGTGGATATCTGCCTCGCCAGCGGGAATTTACCGACGCCATGGTGCCAGCAAAAAGGCAAAACCTGGTTTATTCCCGGTAAGTCGCCGATCAAAGTGGATACTGTTTACCGTCCTGTACGTCTCGATAAACTGAGCGGTGAAGTCGCCTGCCCGCCTTATGAGGAAGACGAAACCCGTACGGAAGTGTTTGAGTTCTGGCCATCGGACCTGGCCAATGTCTTTGCGCAGGCCGGATTACCAAAGCGGAAACCGCCGGTGAATCACTGCAAAGATGAGGGCGTGGACGTGAGTGGTAATCCGCCGCGCATCACGTCACCGCTGAAAAACACCACGTATACGCTGCGTCAGTCCCAGCAGGGGCGTGACCGGATTTCATTTAATGCGGTGACCGATGCGGACAGTAAAACGGTGTACTGGTTTGTCGATGATATCTATCTGGGAAGCTCCGCCAGTAAAACCGCCATTGACTGGCAGCCTATCAATAACGGGCAATACCGTATCCGCGCGGTAGATGATCATGGCCGCGCGGACAGCCGGTTAGTGAGTATTGAGATTGTGAACTGAACAACGTGGCGGGCTTATCGGATATCTATTTTCAAGGTCGCCATGCCACTGAATTCACCGGTATCCAGACTGCCCCCAATCAGATTAATCGGGTAAGCCGTCATTGAGATATTCCCCATACCATTTTGATTCATAGGTAAATTTCCCGATTCAAAAGGTATCGCTGTACCGCCGGCATTTTCAACGCGAATTCCAATATCGGGTAGATTGTCAGAAGGTCGGCGTCTCGCTATCAGCGTGTATTGATCTGCCAGATCGTCACCTTTCAACAGCATGGCAAGCTGTGTGCCGGTCGGTATCTGAGGCAATCCATTTGCTGTGCAGTCATACGTAATGTTAAATGTTGTGGGAATATGGCCCTTAGGTGGCTGATTTAGAGTGATAAATTTACTGGCGGCGATAGCACCGAAATTGACCGTAATCGTTTCACCTTTATTGATTTCACAGCTTTGCGGTACGGTCAGTTTTCCGCTGATGTAGACGCGGGCAACAGGCGGACCAAGCGGAGGGGCGGTCACTATGGCCGTGCCCGATGACAAATAAACTTCAGCAATCTCGGTTCTTGGTATGTCCACTTCGCCGATAAAAGGTGTGCTGATATAAAAAGTTAATGAGCCTTGAGAGCCAATATTCAGGCTGGCACGGGTACTTTGCTGAGCACAAACGCCATTATTATTTGCATCGGTGTGATGCGTGGCATCACCGAGTGTTTTTGTTGTCGGTACAGCGATACCTGTTGCCGGAGGCAGATCGAGCATTGCCTTGACATCAATGTGGTCGTTAATTTTGTAATATCCCGGCTCAGTTCCCTTAGGCAAGGCGGTTTTTACGGTGTACATCAGTAAAACCCCGCCGCTGCTGGTGGCATCACTGTCGGTACAATTGCAACTGATGGTGTAATTTTGCATCCCACCATTCATGTTTTTTTCATACTTCTTCCCTCTCTCATTATCAGATGCGGGAATATCTTCCTGAAGAAAATTTTCATAATTCGCGCCAGCGCCATCTTCCGGCGAGCATATCGCTGATCCCGCGTGTGCAAGGGATGAAAAACTATTGATGGCCATTCCCAGCAGGGTAAGCTTTATTAACGATGTCAGGTTGCGCAAAACCTGTTTTGTTGTGTGCATGAATTATCCTTAAATACACGGAGCCGTCAGCGAATTCACCTGAGAGGTTGAGGCCGAGATGTTGAATTGAGCCTGACATTGCTGAGAGGCTTCATTCCCCCATTTCACATGAAGTAAAACCTGTTTTTCTAACGGGATACCCGACAGGTAAACGACACCGCCTTCATCCACGATATTGCTTTGTTTATCAGTTGCCGCCATGGCACCAAAAGGCACTGTGGCACCGTTTGGTCGAACCAGTGTCACCAGAATTCGGGCTCCCACACGGGCATCAAAATGTGCCGTTACCATGGCGCCAGAATTCGGGATCACAATGGCTGAGGTATTTTCGATATCTACGTCGTCAGGCAGGGTGGTGGTGTCCATTGCGATACGGTTTTCGTTATACGCAGTCAGATACGGGACGACAGCGAAACCACGCCAGTCAGTTCTGACACCCGGCAAATTTTGCAGACGTGCTCCGCTGGCGCCATTGGTATCTATCAATGCAAAGGAATCACCGAGCGGTTGAGACAGCGTGGCTCCCCGGGAATGCGCCACGATACCGCCTGCAATGCCGTAACTGAGTTGCTGAGAATCTCTGCTGTAGTTGTAACCTGCGTTGAGATTGCCAAAGGAGGAGCGGTAAGTTGAGTAAAGATTGCTCCCGCTCTCATTGTCTTGCTCGGTATAACTTTGCTGAACTGAATAGCTGAGGCGACGATCGTCAAGTGCGGTTCCGCTTAACCCAACCTGATGGCGTGTTCCCTCGCCTTTCTGGTGTGAGACATTGTATGTACCCCAACTTTGTGGCAACCAACGGCTGAGCGGAATACGGAGGTTCAGGGATATCTGTTGATCGTTGTCTTCATCTTGCAGCTGGCTGTAGGAATAGCTCAGGTTATAGCTGACTCCAAAGAGAGTGTTGTTTAAGCCGACGGAGAGGTTCTTTTCCTTGCCGCCATTGTTCCAGTAGTCCTGCTCATATCCTGACAGATACAGGCTCGCACCTTCCCATAATGTCTGATTGATATTGAACTGAATTTTGCTGCGCTTGTGATAGTCAAGTTCCGGAGCATTGTCTCCATCAAGATATTGTGTGGATTCATCAAAATCGTAATAGCCCGCACTTGAATACCGATAGCTTGCCAGACTGAAATCCGTGTCGGTCATTTCAATGTTTTTCGAATACTGGACGCGGTATGACTGGCCTGAGGTGGTTTGATTATTATCCAGAGTGGAACGGGCATGTGTAACATCAGCCGAAATGCCGCCCAGCCACTGGAGGTTATAACCCACACCGATGAGTCCTGAGAGGTAATCTTCAGATACCACTGAGCCCCCGTAGGACGTAATGGTGTTTGAAATACCATAGATAGCTGTACCCTGAGCAAAGGTTGGCTCTTTCTCATTGCTATCTGTCGCGCGATAAACACCTGCTGTTGCACTGTATTTCAACCGGCCGGGGCGTTGCATAACGGGAATCGCGGAAAAAGGCTGATTAAACCGGCGTTCTGTTCCGTCAGCTTCTTTCACCGTTATCTCAAGATTTCCGCTGTAGGATGAGGGATAAAGGTCATTAATCTCAAAGGCGCCCGGAGGGACAAACGACTGATAAATAATGTGATCATTTTGCCGGATAGTGACTTCAGCATTGGAGTTTGCAACACCCCTTATAGTGGGGGCGAAACCGCGCTGGCTGTTAGGCAGCATATTATCGTCAGAAAAAAGCTGAACCCCGGAGAACGGAACACTGCTGAGAATTTCCCCTGAGGTTGAGTTTTCACCAAGCAGCAACTTTGATTTGATGGATTTTATGTCCCGTTCCACGTAGGTCGAGATCGTGTCCCATTTTTTCTCATCTCCGCTGTCGCTGTAAGTGGTGTAATTGCGTACGCGCCAGGGGCCAACGTTTAAGCCATTTTGCAGATTCAGGTACTGGCTGGAATCATCGTTGCCATTTCGATAACTCCGCTGGCCGCCTGAATAGGAATAATTGGAGAAAAGAGAAGGGGCACCATCATCCCATTTTGACGGGTCAATATAGTCTTCAGCTTTCTGAAGGATCGCTGCCTGCGGAATGCTGAAATTAAGCTGCATGAGGTAGAAATCGAATTTGACGTCTGCCGCTGGGATATATTGTGCAAGCGAATCCAGTGGCGCATCTGGCTGAAGACTTTTTAATGCCGGAAAAGCATCAACATTGACGCCCAGTGCCCGCAAGATATTGGGCGTAATCTGCGGTTCAAGTGTGCCATCTGGTCTGGATAAGTAGCTGATTGAATGTCGTAATTTTAATTTTTTATTTACATACAAGGCTGTGTCATAGTCACCAGGCAGCTGCGCCTGATCATTACTCTGGAACAAAGAAAGATCGACATCCCCAACGTCACCCGCTTTACGCTCGATAAACTGAGGGTCGAAATAGACATCTTCTGCATGTGCTGCCTGAGCGGCGAGTAATCCAATAGCCGTACTGGCCAGCAGGCTACCCAGTTTAAGCACGAGCGGCGCTGAGTTCTTTTTAACATCCTCAGTCAAGCTCGTGTGTAAAAATTTTTCATCCGTGAGCATAGTTTTCTCGTACTTCTGAGTTGCCGTAATTTGGCGATGGCTGTGAGTTATGGTGTGGCTTTATTTGTCTGGTTATAAAGGCTGTTCATAGCGTGCTGTTGTTCCGCCATAGTCATTAATCGCATCCCATTTCACACTGCTTCCTGAGGTACCCGGTGGAAGTACAACGTCCAACTGGCTCAAAGGCGCAATCATTGCCACATCTTTTAAGAAAGTAGAGCCAATGCTGAGTGAGCTGAAAACCACGTGATAGGGGCTCGGATTTTTAATAACGAGATGACCGTTGTTTCTGGCGAAAGTGAGCGCCTTCGGTGCTTCAAACGATTTTCCGGGCAGTTTTGTTGGCCGGTAAAAAAGCTTTATCCGCGTATTGACGACCAGTTTAAGTTCGTTTTTTGTATTTTTAGGCGTTGAAGGAATCGCTTTAACATTGATATAGAAAACTGACTCTCTGTCTGTCGGGAGGTCGCTGCCGGTATAGGAAATACGCAGGTTACTTTCCTGTTGAGCATTCAGACGAAATAGCGGTGGAGTGATGATAAAAGGACCGCGTGTTTTTTCTTCCCCCGCATCAACCCAGGACTGTATGAGGAAAGGATTGCTTTCAGCATTATTCTTAACGGAAAGCGTAGCTTCCCTTTTATCTGCGTCATAAATAACGCGGGTGCGCCCCACAACAATTCCGCCAGCATAAGTTATTTGTGACGTGAATAATGAAATTATAATTAAAAATAATATATATGGATTTTTTCTACCCATGCGAATATGAATCCTTACAGTAGCAATATATTCATGCGGTAATTGAATTAGCCCTTAATAAATTGCCCTGCAAAGTTGACTTTATGCAGGGCAAGATTAAAGGTGCTTATCTGTAATCGAGAGTGACTTTCACGCGGGCGTCGGCGGCACCGGCAGTGATATCGCCAGGTAATTTGAACGACTCATAGTACGCAAGAAGGTTCACATTCATGACCTTACCTGGGATTGGGTAGATGATGTCAGGCAGGCCATTAATTTTCATGATGTCATTTGTTGCCGCATCTTCGATTCTGATGCCTACACCATCCGCCATGGCGTCACCATAATCATTGCCAAGTGCAATCAAATCAGTGGTGTCAGCAACGGTATCTGACTCCAGCCATATCCGGAAGTGAGGGGTAGGGTTCGCCTCTGAAACGACTGGGCAGTTATCAAGTGGCAGGGTGAAAGGGATTTTTGGCGAGAGGTCACCAATTTCCTGGAATTGTGCTGCTGAATAAGTCCCTAACGGTATATTAAGTTCTTCCCCACCATTAATCTCACAGGCTTCTTCAACAATTGCGCCTGTGAAATTAATAGCACCATCGATCGCATAGCTATTTGCAGCCATAGCCAAAAATATCCCGCCCGCTAAGAGCTTGAACTTGGTTTTCATTTTTTGCGTCCATTCAGAAATAAAAATTGGAGGTTGACCTAAAGATAATGTTATCTGGTTCAATAATTGAATTCATCACCTTTAGATGCCGGATTCTACCAAGTGTTTTATACCTTGAATAGTAGATGGTAGCCAGCCTGTTTAAAGGATAATGCATTTTTAGTCTGATACATCACTGCCAATGATCATTATCATTTAGATAATTCATTAAAATGATCCGTTGGCGGGTAAATAATCTATTTCCCAAAGAAAACATTATTCTTATGGCTTTGTTATTAAGTAAGCGAATAAATATAATCGTTAGAGTTTTCTTCCCGCAGGCACAATGAAGTGATCATTTTTCTGATACCTATCGCAGGGCTGCTCAGATAACGACCAATGAAACGGGCGAACAGATTTCGGAGAGCGGGACAAACCGTAACAAACCAACCTTCGCTTGCAGAAGATTCCTCTGATATTGTTGATAAATTAGGAAATCCATAATCATTGTTACAATTTCGGCTAGAATATATACCATTAAACGCTGTCTGTTTTAGCTGACTTTTCTGACAATACAAGCTTCAGGCATTCACGCCTTTGGGAGATTTAAATGCAAGAAAATCACAAGATTCTGGTGGTCGATGATGACATGCGCCTTCGCGCACTTTTGGAACGTTATCTGACTGAACAGGGCTTCCAGGTGCGTAGCGTTGCCAATGCCGAACAAATGGATCGCCTGCTGACTCGTGAGTCATTCCATCTGATGGTTCTCGACCTGATGCTGCCGGGCGAAGATGGCTTGTCTATCTGCCGTCGTCTGCGCAGTCAAAGTAACCCGATGCCGATCATCATGGTCACCGCTAAAGGCGAAGAAGTTGACCGTATCGTAGGCCTGGAAATTGGTGCCGACGACTATATTCCAAAACCGTTTAACCCGCGTGAATTGCTGGCCCGTATCCGCGCTGTGTTGCGTCGTCAGGCTAACGAATTGCCAGGTGCGCCTTCTCAGGAAGAAGCGGTCATTTCATTTGGTAAGTTCAAACTGAACCTCGGTACCCGCGAAATGTTCCGTGAAGACGAGCCTATGCCGCTGACCAGCGGTGAGTTCGCCGTGCTGAAAGCACTGGTGAGTCATCCACGTGAGCCGCTGTCCCGTGACAAGCTGATGAATCTTGCACGTGGTCGTGAATACAGTGCGATGGAACGTTCTATCGATGTGCAGATTTCCCGTCTGCGTCGCATGGTAGAAGAAGATCCGGCGCATCCGCGTTACATTCAGACCGTTTGGGGTCTGGGCTACGTATTTGTGCCGGACGGCAGTAAGGCATGAAGCGAATACGCTTTTCACCGCGTAGCTCGTTTGCCCGAACACTGTTATTAATCGTCACCTTGCTGTTCGTCAGCCTGGTGACGACCTATCTGGTGGTGCTTAACTTCGCCATTCTTCCCAGTCTGCAGCAGTTCAATAAGGTTCTGGCATACGAAGTGCGTATGCTGATGACCGACCGGTTGCAGCTGGAAGATGGCACGTTGCTGGCTGTGCCACCGGCGTTTCGTCGCGAAATTTACCGCGAACTGGGCATTTCTCTTTATACCAACTCTGCAGCCGAGGAGAGTGGTCTGCGCTGGGCGCAGCATTACGAATTCCTCAGCCAGCAGATGGCGCAGCAGCTCGGTGGTCCTACCGATGTCCGCGTCGAGGTGAATAAAAATACCCCGGTTGTGTGGCTGAAAACCTGGTTGTCGCCTGACATCTGGGTACGCGTTCCGCTTACTGAGATTCATCAGGGCGATTTCTCTCCGCTGTTCCGTTATACGTTAGCGATTATGTTGCTGGCGATTGGTGGCGCGTGGCTGTTTATCCGTATTCAGAACCGACCCCTGGTCGAACTGGAGCACGCGGCATTGCAGGTCGGGAAAGGCATTATTCCGCCGCCATTACGTGAATACGGTGCGTCGGAAGTGCGGTCAGTGACGCGTGCATTTAACCAGATGGCAGCAGGTGTCAAACTGCTGGCCGATGACCGTACCTTGCTGATGGCCGGTGTGAGTCACGATTTGCGAACACCGCTGACACGCATTCGTTTAGCGACTGAAATGATGAGCGACGGTGATGGTTATCTTGCCGAGTCGATCAACAAAGATATCGAAGAGTGCAACGCCATTATCGAGCAGTTCATCGACTATCTGCGCACTGGCCAGGAAATGCCGACAGAGATCACCGATCTTAACGGTATTTTGGGCGAAGTGATTGCGACAGAAAGCGGCTACGAGCGCGAAATAGATTCAGATCTGGCCGACGGCGAATTACTGGTGAATGCGCATCCGCTTTCCATTAAGCGTGCTGTTGTGAATATGGTGGTCAACGCCGCCCGTTACGGCGATGGCTGGATTAAAGTCAGCAGCGGTCGTGAACTCCAGCGTGCATGGTTCCAGGTTGAAGATGATGGCCCGGGCATTGCGCCGGACCAGCTCAAACATCTTTTCCAGCCGTTTGTGCGCGGTGAAAGCGCCCGAACCACCAGCGGAACCGGCCTCGGTCTGGCGATTATTCAGCGTATCGTTGATGCCCATTCCGGGACGCTGGATATCGGGAAGAGTGACCGCGGGGGATTACGGATCCGGGCGTATCTGCCGTTACCAGTGGAGATGCTGAAAGCGGTGGCGGTTCAGCAGAAACCAGTTTGATTAAGGGGGGCCTTAATAATCCCCCTGGCTTAAATTGCATTAGGACTTTAAAAGCAGACTAAGAAAATTTCGGTTTCTCAATTGCGGTTATCACTTATCACGCTGCGCCGAAACCGCCCAAGAGAGGGAAGTGCTTTCCCTCTCTTGGATCTCTCCCCGCTTTTTACTCCCCGCTACCGCTCGCTGGCTATGTTTCAGGTAGCGATGCGATAGCCGCAAAATTCCGCCGCTGCGCGGTGCCCTCCGTTCGGGCTACAACCCGCGCAAAAAGACGCACGGTTTTGCGCCTCTCCTCCGGCGGTATTTTGGAACCGGCCCTAGGCTTTGACTTCACAACCTCACTCTCTTTATTTTTAAAATGCTGCGGGCGATTCAGAAATCTTGCTGAACGAAGCGGCCTGAAGACCAGAGGCTTCAGGACCGAGTGAAGGCACCGCAATGCGGCAAGATTTCCAGCCTGTCGCTGCGGCTGATGAAACATAGCCAGCGAGCGAAGCGCGCAGTAAAAGAGCCGGGGATTCTTAAGGGTGGTGGCGATAAGCCACCCTTAAGGCCGGTGTGGGCGGCAGCACACGGTTTTGACCTAAGGCCGGTGTGGGCGGCAGCACACGGTTTTGACCTAAGGCCGGTGTGGGCGGCAGCACACGGTTTTGACCTAAGGCCGGTGTGGGCGGCAGCACACGGTTTTGACCTAAGGCCGGTGTGGGCGGCAGCTCACGGTTTTGACCTAAGGCCGATGTGGGCGGCAATCCACAATTCAGCTCTTCCTGCTCATCACATAATACTCTGCCGCTTCTTCCCGCCATCTCGGCGTATTCCCCGTATCCCACGGATTAACCAATAAGACACCTGTGTGCGCAAACGCTTCATCATGCTCGGTCGCCAGAGTCGCCTGATGATTCAGGCAAATAGCCGCCAGTTGTCTGTCCTGCTCTGACATCACTACATTGGCAGCTTCTGACAAGGTCATGATCCGCGGATAATGCAGCGCGCTTGCTGCATCAAACGACAGTAATCGACCGGCAAAATCCTGATTCAGCATTTCCAGCAAGGCTTCAGAAAGCGCGGCTTTCGGCTGGTTCTCCGGCAGATTATCTGCCCAGGTGAAAAGTGCCGCTACGCTCAGGCTGGTCAGGTACAGCTGTGTGGCATCCTGCGCATCCAGCCATTGCAGAACGTTCTTTTGTGGCCTGGGATTGATCATCTCAAAAATGACGGCGGTATTAAGAATGATCATTTGGGTGGCAGTTCCAGTGGCTCAGCGATCACGGATGAAAAACGCTGGCGGAGCTGGCTACCGAGGCCAAAGTCAGGCTGGGTGGGAGTGAGCGCCTGTTTCAGAATGAGACGTGCTTCTTCTTCCATCGAGTGGCCTTTTTTGGCCGCCGCGATACGCAGCAGTTCCTTCACATCGTCATCGAGATTGCGTACGGTAATCGTCGCCATATGAGGTTCCTCTGACAGCAATGCCGTCATTCTGAAATGCTGCCGGGCCGGTTGCAATAAAAAAGGCGCGGAAGCCCGCGCCTGATGAGAGATTATTGCCAGATTACCGTTTCGGTCCGGCGCTGACCAACGCGGCACCTGCCGGGGTGTCGGTATATTTATCAAAGTTATCGATAAACAATTGCGCGAGATGCTCTGCTTTTTCCTGCCACTGCTCACGGCTGGCGTAGGTATTGCGCGGATCCAAAATATGGGTGTCGACGCCCGGTAACGTAGTCGGAACGGCCAGGTCAAACATCGGCAGAGTGAACGTTTCGGCATCATCAATAGTGCCATCTAAGATGGCATTGATAATCGCACGGGTGTTCTTCAGCGAGATGCGTTTGCCGGT
Organism: Rahnella variigena; assembly: GCF_003610915.1. Lineage (NCBI taxonomy): Bacteria > Pseudomonadati > Pseudomonadota > Gammaproteobacteria > Enterobacterales > Yersiniaceae > Rahnella > Rahnella variigena. The sequence goes on along the minus strand of NZ_NSDJ01000001.1, from coordinate 399,437 downwards.
GCCATTCCAGCCTGTATTCACCAGATAAGCCTGTGCGCCCGCAGTTTCCATACGTTTCACTAATACTTCTGCGTATTGCGTCGGGTGCAGCATCAGGAACGCGGCACCGAAGCAGGCGGAGAATGTCGGAGTCGGTTCATTGACGCCACGCTCAGTGCCTGCAAGTTTGGCCGTAAAACCGGACAGGAAATGATATTGCGTCTGCGAAGCTGTCAGGCGCGAAACTGGCGGCAGGACACCAAACGCATCAGCAGTCAGGAAAATTACTTTGCTGGCGTGTCCGGCTTTGGAAACCGGCTTGACGATATTTTCAATGTGGTAAATCGGGTATGAAACGCGGGTGTTCTCGGTTTTGCTGCCGTCATCAAAGTCGATTTTGCCGTCTTCACTGACCATCACGTTTTCCAGTAACGCGTCGCGTTTGATGGCTTTGAAGATTTCCGGTTCGGCTTCTTTGCTAAGTTTGATGGTTTTGGCATAGCAACCGCCTTCAAAATTGAAGACACCATCATCGTCCCAGCCGTGTTCATCGTCGCCGATAAGTTTGCGCTTCGGATCCGTCGACAACGTGGTTTTACCCGTGCCTGAAAGCCCGAAAAATACCGCGACATCGCCTTTTTCGCCGACGTTAGCCGAACAGTGCATGGAAGCAATGCCTTGTAATGGCAGCAGATAATTCATGACGGCGAACATGCCTTTCTTCATTTCGCCGCCATACCACGAACCGCCGATCAGCTGGATACGCTCGGTCAGGTTGAAGGCGATGAAGTTTTCTGAATTCAGCCCCTGTTTCTGCCAGTCAGGATTGGTGCATTTCGCGCCGTTCATGACGATGAAATCAGGTTCGAAATTTTCCAGTTCGCTTTCGGTCGGGCGGATAAACATGTTTTTGACGAAATGCGCCTGCCAGGCGACTTCGGTAATAAAGCGGACTTTAAGACGGGAATCGGCGTTTGCGCCGCAGAAAGCATCAATGATAAACAGACGTTTGCCGGACAACTGTTTGCTCACCAGAGCCTTCAGTGACGTCCAGGTTTCCTGTGACATCGGCTTGTTATCATTTTTGCCTTTGCCCTGATCAGACCACCACAGCGTATCGCGGGTGGTGTCATCGCGGACGATGTATTTATCTTTCGGCGAACGACCGGTGAAGATACCGGTATCCACATTGACTGCACCCAGCTCTGTCACTTGCCCGCGCTCAAAGCCTTCGAGACCCGGCGCCGTCTCTTCATTAAAAAGAGTTTCGTAATCAGGGTTATAGACGATTTCGCTATTCTGATGAATCCCATAAAGGGCGAGTTTTTCGGCGGTGATCCCGATAGTCGTAGGCATTTCCCTGCTCCTCACTGAACTTTGAATCCCTCGGTAGGGATAAATCAGTTGTTATTGTAGGTATTTATCGCGTTTTAACCGCGACAAGTCTCAAAGAATAACGGGAGGTGTAAATGTTTTTCCAGAATTGTGATGAAAAACTCGAAAGGTATGCAAAAAGGTTATGTAAAAGAAACAAAAAAGGGACTTTTCGGCGAAAAGTCCCTCAATTTTAAACTGTTAACGATCAGTGAACCTGGTCATCTCCGGAGTGAACATCTCCGCCCGCTTTCAGCGTCGCCATATCCATCGCGTCAAACTCGTAGTCTGCGCCGCAATAATCGCAGTGCATTTCGATTTTGCCATCCGCTTCCAGCATTTCGAGAATATCTTCATCTGGCAGCGTCAGCAGCGCGCCTGCACAGCGTTCACGCGAGCAGGTACAACGGAAACAGACTTCCTGCGGTTCGTATAGCGTGACTTCTTCCTGATGATACAGGCGGTAAAGCACTTCGTTAGCCGGAAGGTTCAGCAGCTCTTCCGCTTTGATGGTGGTGGTCAGCTGCGCCAGATGACTGAATTCTTCAGGATCGGTATCTTCAGCGGGCAGAACCTGCAACAACATGCCGCCTGCAGCAGGCTGGCCTTCAACTTCACCGGTACGGATGAAGATGCGGGTTGGCAATTGCTCGGATTGCATGAAGTAGTTTTCCAGGCATTCCGCCAGGTTTTCACCTTCCAGACCGACCACGCCCTGATAGCGTTCACCGACGGTCGGAGAAATGGTGATCACCATGTAGCCGTTACCAATCATCTCTTTCAGAGAACTGCCTTCGGTAATGTCACCTTGCAGACGCGCAATACCGCGCAGTTCCTGTTTGTTGTTCCCGTTAATCACGGCCAGTTTCAGCGGGCCATCGCCCTGCAGCTGCACGGTAATATCGCCGTCGAATTTCAGGGTCGCGGTCAGCAGGCTGGTCGCCACCAACATTTCGCCCAGCAGATTACGGACTTCTGCTGGATAGTCATGACCGGCAACAATCTCCCGGAAGGTTTCTTTGAGCGAGACCAGTTCACCGCGAACGGCGTGATGATTGAACAGGTAGCGATGCAGTTGGTCGTGATTAGACATAATTTTCTCTCTGTTTAGCGAACTCAAATCCTTCATCCTTCACCGAAGGATTGCGGATTTATTCAGAATCGCCATATTTAAATTTGATCAGGGTCCGCCGTTCCTTTTTATCCGGGCGTCTGTCCGGATGCGGCATTGCATTCATTTTGCGGGCCTCGGAGATTTTCTCCCGGCTGGCAATGCTTGCGTCGGTTTCCTGATACAGTTTCTGTGCTTCTTCCGCGCTGCGGCGCTGAGTAGTCAGCCCCAGAACGGTGATCGTTTTGGTGTCATTTCCCTGACGCAGCGTTATTTCGGCATTCAGTTCCATCAGCTTGCTGGGTTTCCCCCGCTGGCCGTTGTAATGCACTTTGCCGCCATCAATCATCTCTCGTGCCAGCGCGCGGGTCTTATAAAAACGAGCTGCCCACAGCCATTTATCGAGACGTACTGCGTTCTCGTCGTCGTCCTTTTTACCTTTCATCTTTCTCCCCTGACGCTGCCGGAATTATTTAGCCGGGCCTGTTACGGGGTGAATCGAAGGCAACAGGCTACGGAAGTCATTAATGGAGGGATGGTCCTGAAATGACTTATCTGCCATGGTCGAATCCGGATTTTCTATACCCAGACAATAGCGGATACCGAAGGTTTTTGCCGCATTCAGGATCGGCTCACCGTCATCGACAAATAAAGTCCGTTCAGGATCAAAGCCTGTTTGCTTTTGGACCGCAGACCACAACCGCTGATCTTCCTTCGGATATCCAAATGTGTGGGTGGAAAGTAATAAATCAAGGTGCTGATCTAAACCGGTATGCTCAATTTTAACGGACAGGCTGTGCGGATGTGCGTTGGTCAGCAAAATAGTCTGACGCCCGCTTTCACGAAGATGCGTCAGAAAAGGCAGCGTATCGTCACGCAATCGCGCATTTTTGCCGATATTTGTGGTCATCTGATAGATATCCATGTCCAGCTGCTCGCTCCAGTAATCAAAGCAATACCAGTTCATGGTGTGCTGCACCGCCAGATATTCCTCATGAATAATCTGCCGGGCATTTTCAAGCGGAATAGACCGCTGCTGGCTGAGTGCTAACGGTACATCCTGCAACCAGAACTGGCTGTCGAACGCCAGATCCAGCAATGTGCCGTCCATGTCGAGCAAAACGGTATCAATGGAATTCCAGTTAAAATCAGGGGGCATGAAAACTCCATGTCCTGTCGGCTGAAGTGGTACCGGGCGCCGCAGGAAAGAAAAAGTGAGAGCAGGGGAAGGGTTTCAGGGTAGCATAATTTCACAGGGCGGCGCAGAGCCACCCTGCGGTTTTCAGCCAGGGTTATGTGGCATCACAGGCGTCAGCGTGGGGTGAAAACACGAATTGTAATGTTGCTGGATATCGTCGATGCGACGCTTATCTTTTATAAAGCGGCTGATAAACAACACGCTGTTCACCAGCAGAATTCCGAACAACAGGAACAGCAACACGCTGGTACCGAGATAACGCCACAGCGTCGAGATGTCCGGCTCGCTGTGCAATGAAATATGACGGGTACCGTTGGCATCAACGCTGATACTGGTGATCACACCCTGTGCACTGAACGGGGTGTGAAGCAGCAGGGTAGATAAGTGTTGCAGTTGCTTCCACTGATCCTGTGGCGGATTGGCGTACAACCCGACCGGGGGCACTGGCATTTCAATCAAATTGCGGCCTTCATCATTGCTGATTAAGAAGCCACCTGGAGGCGGGCTGTTGAGGCTGTCAGCCGCACGACGGGTTTCCTGCATGAAGAACGACGACGTGGCGTTATTCACCAGCTCACTCAGCGACTGCGCACTGACCGGTCGCAACAGCACGTTGATGCCCTGCAATGAGCCCGCTTTCGCCCGTTTGACCAGTGAATTCCAGTTACTTGAGTTCCCCAGATTCACCAGCGCGTTTTTCAGCCGCACGCAATCATTGCTGTTTCCGCATAACGCTTCTGTTTTCAGCACGATATCGGCAAAGTCATCCAGCAGGATCATGCCGGATTTCTCAATCGCGGTAGCCAGCTGAGGGTTGATGTTTTGCTCCGGGCTTTCGCCGGGGTGCATCTGATTATTGACGGTAGTCTGCAACGCCGTCGCGGCTTCAATGATTTCTGACTGCGGTACAGGCAGCGGCGTTGCGTTATTCCAGTAGATGGCTGAACAATCGAAAGGCATATAACCGGAGGTGGTACGGATAGCTGACGGTGGCACATAACACATGCCAGTCCCCTGAACTTTCAGGGTATCGCCAACGCGCAGCGTAGTTTTTTCCAGATCCTGAACGCTGTTAACCTGCGTACTTTGCGCACCCTGTAGCCAGGCAATGCTGAGCTTCAATGGCAGGCCAAGAGGGACATAAACCACTAATGCCAGCAGCAGAAGAAATGCGCTGGTAGCCAGTACAAGATTTTTTCCCCAAAGCTGGAGCGGGAATTTTTTGACCTCATCATGCAATGACAAAATGCTGCCCTGACGGACAACCTGACTGTTCATATACACTTCGACATCCGTCGGCTGACCCAGGTCGCGGCCAATATAAGGTTGCCAGTGTGGCGGATATATCAGGTCGATAGCACCAAGAGAAATATTGCTGATATCACCTTGCTTGGACTCACCAAATAATCCCCAGCGTTTAGGTAAACCCCGCAGGCAGTGGATTTCTTTACGGTTTTTACCGAAGCGTTCAGACACTACCCGCCAGATAACCCAGCCCGCCAGCGCTGCGGCAACCATCAGGATCCAGGGGAGAAAGATCACCGGACTTTGCAACGTGATGAACAGCAGCAGGAGAATACCCGAAACGGCCAGCGCTTCTTTGACGCCGTTCGAACGGGTCAGGGCGCGTTCCTCGCGGGTTTCGCTGCGCACTTTCACCAGTTCAATATGTTCACTTTCTTCATGGCGGATTGAAGCGTTCTGCGGCTGTGAAGGGATTACCGCTGAAACCGGCACCGGACCTTCGTAGACATGATCGGCCAAAGTGTGGCCGTTGAGTGAAATCACCAGCGGCAGGGTCTGAGTTTTGATCAGCTCGACTTCGTTTTCCTGAGCGATGTACTGCTCCCAGAAAGGCGGCAGGTGAATTTCAGTCGCATCCAGGAAATAACGCCATTTATTCGGATCTTCGCTCGCCACGCCATAACGGGTGATTGCACGCTTAAGGCTGTAAACATTTTCGCTTTTAGTGGTCAGCGTCAGTTTATCTTGCAGGATAATCAGATTATTTCGATGGGTGATCGGCGTTTGCCCGAGGCCTTCATACTGGCGAAGATAACGCTCTACGGCATCGCGTTCTTTTTGTGAAAGTTTGCGCTGGCTTGGTGCGGAAAAACGCACGACAGATTCGTCGCGTTGGCGGCGGCGCAATACAAGCCAAAAATAAGACGCTGTGGCAATGATTGCGATACACAACAACACCAATGTCACGACTACTGTGCTCATCCGATCCCCGTTCAGACGTGGGTGACTTACGTCAACTCTGTGAAAGTATTATACATAAATGGAATGCACATTCTGCGCGCGAGTGCCTTTTAGGTAGGAATTTTATTATTCTTTGGGTGAATATTATGCACAAAAATACCACGCTAGAGGATACCTGCATTTAAGAACTGTCTGGTATCGGTATAATCCTATTTTGATGTCTCAATGTTTTTGTTACAGCAAAAATGTGACCAGCGTGAGTGTTCGGTTGCTTTTTACGCTTTTTTTGCTGATTTTTTAGGGGCTTTCTGTGCAAAAAATGAGTGCGTTCTGAACCGGTTTACAGTAAAGATTGCGATTCTGGCTCTCAATAACGCACAATGCTTATTGATAGCGGTCTTTAAACAGAAAAACGAACCCATTAGAACACCTCTGGTCAGGTGAATAATAAGTTGGGGATGAAATGACACAACACCTGCAAAAACCGAAAATCACTAAGGTGGAAACCGTAGCCCGTTCGCGTCTGTTCACCATTGAATCCGTTGATCTGACGTTCAGCAATGGCGCAGAGCGTGTTTACGAACGTATGCGGCCCTCAGATCGCGAAGCGGTGATGATTATTCCTGTCATTGATAATGAGCTGGTGTTAATCCACGAATATGCTGTTGGCATTGAAAGCTATGAACTGGGTTTTCCTAAAGGGCTGATTGATCCCGGCGAGAGTATTCTGGAAGCGGCTAACCGCGAACTTATGGAAGAAGTCGGCTTTGGTGCCCGGCATTTTGATGTGCTGGCCAAACTGACTATGGCACCTTCGTATTTTTCCAGCCGCATGAATATCGTCATTGCCAAAGATCTTTACCTGAAAAGTCTGGAAGGCGATGAGCCGGAACCCTTGCCGCAAACCCGCTGGCCGGTTTCGCGGATGATGGAATTGCTGCAACACCCTGATTTTTGCGAAGCCCGTAACGTCAGCGCTCTGTTCCTTGCGCATGATTTTCTGACGCGCAACGCCCGCTGAATTCCCCGATAAAACCCCATTAAAAAAGCCGGTCATGCTTGATGCAGACCGGCTTTTTGCTTTACAGCTTATGCATCAGAACAGTTCATGTTCCTGACCGTTATCCATGATGGTGGTCCCCACTTCATGCACGGCATGTTCTGTCGGCTGAGTCCCGTCGATGAAGTATTCCGGACGACTGTTACCGCCGCCGTCAGACAACTTACCGGAACTCTTATCGATAGTGACCGTCACCACGCCTGGCGGTGGCGTTTGTGGTTGTTCAGGCACACCTTCCAGCACGGCTTTCATGTAATCATCCCAGGCTGGCTGAGCACTTTTCGCGCCGCCTTCTGCACCGGAAATCTGATCAGGGATCACGCCTGAAGCCGTTGAACGACCCAGATCACGACGGTGATCGTCAAAACCAATCCAGACCGAGGTGACAACATTCGGGCCATAACCTGAGAACCACGCATCTTTCGAGCTGTTGGTTGTACCGGTTTTACCGCCAATATCGTGGCGCTTAAGGTCACGCCCTGCACGCCAGCCGGTCCCCATCCAGCCTGGTTCACCGAAAATGTTGGAGTTCAGTGCATCGCTTATCAGGAATGAAAGCGGTGTGCTGATCACGTGCGGCGCGTATTGCTGCGCGGCGTCAACCTGCGGTGAGTTAGGCGGGACCTGCTCCAGTTGCGGAGTTGGTACGCTGGTATTATTGCCGGTGGTCGATGTCGCCACGTTTTCTACGTTGTCATCGGACAGCACCGCTGATTTCTGAGTATCGCCATAAATCACCGGAATATTACAGGTGCGGCAGGCAATTTTAGGTTTTGCTTCAAACTGAACCTGACCGGATTCATCCACGATTTTGGTGATGAAATAAGGGTCAACCAGATAGCCGCCGTTGGTCAGGGTGGCGTAACCGCGCACAACCTGTAACGGGGTGAAAGAAGCCGAGCCCAGCGCCAGCGATTCGGAATGCACAATGTTAGAAGCCGGGAAGCCGAAACGTTGCAGATATTCTGCTGCGTAATCCACACCCATGGCACGCATCGCACGCACCATCACCACGTTTTTAGACTCACCCAGACCCCGGCGTAAGCGGATCGGACCGTAATACGTTGGCGGTGAGTTCTTCGGACGCCAGTCTGTACCGGCACCGGCATCCCAGCGGGTAATCGGCATGTCATTCAGAATGGTCGCCAGCGTCAGGCCTTTGTCCATTGCTGCGGTATACAGGAACGGTTTGATGTTTGAACCGAGCTGACGTACCGCCTGATTGGCACGGTTGAATTTACTCTGGTTAAAGTCAAAGCCGCCGACCAGTGCTTCAATCGCGCCGTCGTTTGGATTAAGCGAAACGATAGCCGAGTTCACGTCCGGAACCTGCGCCAGCCACCAGACATCGCCCACTTTACGAACCCAAATCTGCTGACCTGGGCGTACCACGTCAGACACTTTTTTCGGGGTCGGCCCCTGAGCATTGTCGTTGCGATAAGGACGCGCCCAGCGCATGCCGCTGAACGGCAGGCTGATCACCGCGCGGTTCGACATGGTCGCCGTTGCCTGTGCGTCATCCGTTGCGGTGATGACCGCAGGGAACAGCGGGCCATACACTGGCAGCGTTTTCAGTGACTGAACAATTTTGTCCTGATCCCACGCCGGTTCGCCGACTTTCCACAGCTCGTTAGACGGACCGCGATAGCCGTGACGCATATCGTAGTTGAGAACGTTGGTACGCAAGGCTTCCTGCGCGGCAAGCTGCGTTTTCCTGGTAATGGTGGTGTAAACCATGTAGCCATCGTTATAAGCGTTATCGCCATAACGTTTCACCATTTCCTGACGCACCATTTCTGTCAGGTACGGCGCAGAGAACTCAATGTGCGGGGCATGATAATTCGCCACCAGCGGCTCAGCGCGAGCCTGATCGTACTGCGCCTGCGTGATGTATTTCTCATCCAGCATACGCGCCAGCACGGTGTTACGACGCGCCAGAGAACGGTCATGGGAATACAACGGGTTAAAGGTTGACGGTGCTTTAGGCAGACCGGCGATCACTGCCATTTCACTCAGTGTCAGCTGGCTGACATCTTTACCGAAATAAACCTGTGCAGCGGCACCCACGCCATAGGCACGGTAACCGAGATAAATCTTGTTGAGATACAGCTCGAGGATTTCATCTTTGGACATCATCTGCTCAATGCGGATGGCCAAAAACGCTTCCTTAATTTTACGGGTCAGCGTGCGTTCAGGACTTAAGAAGAAGTTACGCGCCAGCTGCTGAGTAATGGTACTCGCGCCCTGTGAGGCATGGCCGGACACCAGCGCAACGGAAGCCGCACGGAAAATACCGATTGGATCCACGCCGTGGTGTTCATAGAAACGACTGTCTTCGGTCGCGATAAACGCATGCACCATTTCCGGTGGGATTTGGTCGAGTTTCAGCGGGATACGACGTTTTTCGCCGTATTGGGCGATTAAATCGCCATCAGCACTGAAAACCTGCATGGGTGTTTGCAGGCGCACGTCTTTGAGCGTGGCGACATCGGGTAACTGAGGCTCGATATATTTATACAATCCGAAGATCGAGGCGGCTCCCAGCAAAATGCAACACACTGCAAGAATCAATAAATACTTTACGAACTTCACCTGAGATTTCCCATTAAGTGTCAATTGGGCAGTTTATAAACAACCGCGCGGTAGTATAAAGGCAAGCCAGCAACATGGATACGTTCTTTTATTTACCTGACAATATGGAGATTGGGCGAAAATGAGACTACAAGCATGGCAGGTAGGTCTGGATATTCAAGCCGGTTTTGCCCGTGCGATCGCCGTTCAGCGGCGGCGGAATGGCTGGCAATTACGTCACTGGTGGCAGCATTCGCTGCCTTCCTTCACATTGAGGGAGGGGATATTACATGAGACCGCGCCGCTGATCGCCATTTTATCGTGCTGGCGAAAAACCCTCCCGACGACATTTTCTCTGCGAATTACCCTTCCGGCACAACGGATTATGCAACAACGCATGGCGGCGCCGGATCCCCGTTTGCGCGATCCGGCCCGCAGTGCGTTTATCTTTGCGCATGCAGCGAAACAGTTTCCGCTGGGCATGGAACATCTGGTGATGGATTACCGCGCTGATCCGCACGGCGACAATCAGGTGGTGGTCACCGCAGCCAGACAACAGGAAATTCAGCAATGGATGGAATGTCTGTCTCAGGCGCAGCTTTATCCGGATGCCATCGAACTGACCCCCTGCGCACTTCAGGTGGCGGCTTTTGCTGCCGGCCTTCCGGGTGACGCATTGCTGGTTCATCGGCTTGATGACGGATTCCTCTGGGCCTCGCCCCACAGTTTGCCATTTCAGTTTGGTTTGTCTGATGACGCATCTGAAGATCTGCCGCTGTCAGAACGCATCCGCCAGCAATACCGCGCGGCGGCGTTGTGCCACAGCGAATGCTTTTTCAGCGGAGCGTCTCCACTTCCGGCAATGCAATGCTGGTCGCCCCTCAGTGCTATTGCGCAGTTATCCGCGCCGTTGCCCGTCAATCCGGGGGATTTTGCACCCGCAGTTGGGCTGGCATTGCGGCAGGGCGATCACTGATGCTGCAGGTAAATTTATTGCCCTGGCGGAAACTTCGCCTGCAGCGCCGGAGCCGTTACTGGCTGAAAATGTTTATCAGTTTTCCGGCGATTATCACGATGACTTTTCTGACACTGACCGCCTTTCTCGTTCAGGAGCGGGCACTGCGGCAACTGCATTTATCTGCGCTGAATACCTCTGTTCAGGTGTTATCGCGCCAGCTGCTGGAGGTGAACGCGGCAACGGAACGGGTAAAAACGCTGAATGCGCAGCGTCTGGCTGCTCTTCAGCAACTGAAGCGAAGTCAGGATTATCTTCAGTTACTGGAATTAGTGGCTGCGCAGATCCCGCAAGACGTGAGCCTGACTGAAATGACGGAGCATCAGCAAGCTCTGACGCTGAAGGGAGAGGGCCACTTTTATCACGATATTTTGTCTTTCCGGGACGTGCTGGCGGCCAGCGGGTTGTTTGGCAACGTCAGCCTTTCTGATGTTCAGCAACAACCTGACCGGATACTGAGCTTCGTGATAAAGACACAATTCCGTTCCGCCAGTCCCGCGCCTGAACAAGGGAAAGCGCCATGATGAGGCTTTTTTCAGAACGCCTCGAGCCGCTGATGGAAAAACGGGCCTGGCAGAGAGGCCTGACTCTGACCGCTGGCGTGCTGGTTCTGATGCTGTTGCTTTACGTCTTCGCATTTCGCGGATTGTGGCAGCAACAGGATGCACTGACACGGGATATTGCGGTCGCACAGCGCACCGTTTTTCAGTCTCAGAGGGATTTGTTGCGTTTACCTCCGCTGAGCACCCTGAAGCAGGAAATCCAAAATAACGCCGCTCTTGTGCAAGAGAGTTTGCCGCTAGCGCAACAATTTGCTCAGCCGCTGAAAGACGCCGGAGCAGAGTTGCTTCGCTGGTCGCCAGCCCTGCAGCCGAAAGCAGAAGAGCAGGGGACGCTGGATTTGCAGCTGACTTTTTCCGGCCTGATACATTTTCTTCATGCCTTGCTGCAACGTCCGGAACATCCCGCGTTCAGTGAGCCGGATATCAGGATGACTGCCTCCGGCTTAAAAGCATCGATTCTGCTGACGCAAACGACCGGTACCGGCGGTTTGGCTTTCAACTCACCCGGCGCTGTGGCCGCGCGCGACCCTTTTTCACGTCTGGCTTCCACAACATGTCCCGACGATTCTGCGATGTCGGGTTGGATCCTGAGCGGCATTTCACAGGTGGGTGGCCGGCAATCGGGCTGGCTGTTATCACCGGATGGACGCTGGACAAAAGTCGAGGCCGGTAATCAGGTGGGAACGCCCGCATGGACGGTTGAAACTCTTAACGCCTCGCAGGCAGAGCTCAGTCTCAGCGAGCCACGGTGCGGTTTGCTGCGCCAGACTCTGCGCTTGGGTAAGAACTCTGCGTTTAAGTAAGAAAAACGATTCTCCATGGAAAGGAAAATAATGAAATACATCAATCATAAACTGGCTTTTATTCTGCTTTGCCTGTGTCTAAGTCCGGTGAAAGCTGCCCCGGCGCTTATTTCTCTGGAGTTTCCGTCATCACCTGTCGGCCTGGTCTTGCAGGCACTGGCGGATTCGCGACAACTTAACCTGGTCACTGCACCGGGTGTGGACGGCGAAATCAGCGTGAAGCTCAAAGAGGTGCCGTGGCAGCAGGCGCTCGACATCATCCTGAAAATGAGCCATCTCACCAGCGAGTTGCAGGGTAATGTTTTACTGGTGTTTCCGGTGGTTGACCCGCTGATTCAGCGACAGCAGCAGGAAGATGCCGCCGGGCAACGGGCGCTCAACAGCCCGATTATCAGCATGACCGTGCCGCTGCGGTATGCGGATGCCAAAGATACTGCGCAGAGTCTGAATACCCAAAAAGGGTCGTTGCTTTCGGTGAAAGGCAATGCCTCGGCCGATACCCGTACCAATACGCTTTTATTACGTGATACGCAGGAGGCGCTGGACGTTGTGGCGCCGTGGATAAAAGAAATGGATTTCCCGCTACAGCAGGTACAACTGGCGGCACATATCGTAACGATGAACAGTGAGAGCTTGCGGGAGTTGGGCGTGCAATGGGGGTTTAACGGTGACGAGCCGATCACGAAAGCCGTGCGTATGAACAATTTCAGTATGGGAATGCCGGTAGAGAATCCGATATTTACGGCGGGCTTCAATCTGGCGCACATCAGCGGGCGGATCCTGGAACTGGAACTGACGGCCCTTGAGCAGGAAGATAAGGTGGATATTATTGCCAGTCCGCGCCTGATGACGGCGCATATGCAAACCGCCAGTATCAAGCAGGGGACCGAAATTCCTTATCAGGTTTCGAGCGGCGCCAGTGGCAGCACATCCATTGAATTCAAAGAAGCTGTGCTCGGGATGGAAGTGACGCCGAAGATCTTACGCGACGGGCGCATTCAGATGGCCTTACAGATAAGCCAGAACATGCCGGGAAGAAGTATAAAACAGTCAGAAGGCGAGGCACTGGCTATCGACAAGCAGGAAATTAAAACTCAGGTGACGGTGAAGGATGGGGAAACCATTGTGCTTGGCGGGATATTTCAGCGTAAAAATCAAAAAACAGACACAAAAGTGCCGGTGCTGGGCGATATGCCGGTGGTCGGTTCCTTGTTTAAACACCAGTACACAAGTGAACAGCGGCGTGAGTTGGTGATTTTTATCACTCCGACCCTAATCCACACGCGATAAACGGGTATTCTGACTTAACGTAAATTGCACAATAACGTTGAGCACATGCAACTTTTTGTGTCGCAAGAGGCTTCTGCGTTTGACGCTGCCGTCGATTTAGCTTACAAGGGTTACCGAATTGAGCACCGTGATCTTTTTATTACGACAGACACGCCGATAAAAACGTACGGTTTCCCTCCTGCGGCGTGCAAAGTGATTTATTCGGTTGCCAAACTACCAAGAGTGTTGAGATAATTTTTTTCTGATCTCGCACTATATCGCTCATGAGGTTTCAGTTTAGGTCCCGCCGCTAATTTGATTGGCGGGGCGGGTTATCATCAACGAATTGTCTTAGTAATACCGAAAAACATGGCAGAGAAACGCAATATCTTTCTGGTTGGGCCTATGGGTGCCGGCAAAAGCACTATTGGTCGACAGTTAGCTCAGCAACTCAATATGGAGTTTTTCGACTCCGATCACGAAATTGAGCGACGTACCGGAGCTGATGTGGGCTGGGTATTTGATTTAGAAGGCGAAGACGGATTCCGCGACCGCGAAGAAAAAGTGATCAACGAACTGACCGAAAAACAAGGCATTGTTCTGGCAACAGGTGGCGGTTCCGTGAAATCACGTGAAACCCGTAACCGTTTGTCAGCGCGTGGCGTTGTCGTCTATCTTGAAACTACCATCGAAAAACAACTGGCGCGTACACAACGCGACAAAAAACGTCCATTATTACAAGTGAGTGCTCCGCCACGTGAAGTGCTTGAAGCACTGGCGAGAGAGCGCAATCCTTTGTATGAAGAGATTGCCGACGTCACTATTCGTACCGATGATCAAAGTGCCAAAGTCGTTGCTAACCAGATTATTAACATGCTGGAAAGTAACTGATTATTGGTTTCCATCATTGCCTGAGGGTGTCAGTTAAAGAAGGTCACAGAGCACGACATGGAGAGGATTACCGTAACGTTAGGGGAGCGTAGCTACCCCATTACGATTGCTGCCGGATTGTTCCACGATCCGGCTTCTTTTATGCCGGTAAAGGCAGGCGATCAGGTCATGATAGTGACCAATGAAACCCTCGCCCCTCTCTATCTGGACGCAATCCGTTCAGTGCTGGAGCAGGCAGGCGTTCGTGTTGATCAGGTGATTTTGCCTGATGGTGAACAATACAAATCCCTGGCTGTTCTAAATGACGTGTTTTCCGCGCTGCTTGAAAAGCCGCACGGACGTGATACCACGCTTGTCGCCCTTGGCGGCGGCGTTGTCGGTGATTTAACCGGCTTCGCCGCAGCCAGTTATCAACGCGGTGTACGCTTTGTTCAGGTGCCTACCACGCTGCTTTCTCAGGTCGATTCCTCTGTTGGCGGTAAAACAGCGGTAAACCATCCCCTCGGAAAAAACATGATCGGCGCGTTTTATCAGCCTGCGTCGGTGGTGGTTGATCTCGACTGTCTGAGAACTCTGCCTGCCCGTGAAATGTCATCGGGTCTCGCGGAAGTCATCAAATACGGCATTATTTTGGATGCCGACTTCTTTACCTGGCTTGAAGACAACATGGACGCTCTGCTGGCGCTGGATATGAACGCGCTGGCTTACTGCATCCGTCGTTGCTGCGAGCTGAAAGCCGAGGTTGTGGCAGCCGATGAACGTGAAAACGGACTGCGCGCCTTGCTGAATCTGGGCCATACTTACGGCCATGCTATTGAAGCAGAAATGGGTTATGGCAACTGGTTGCACGGCGAGGCTGTGGCGGCCGGGATGGTGATGGCCTGTTATACGGCTCATCGTCTTGGGCAATTCAGTCTGGGTGATATTGCCCGGGTGAAAGCGTTGCTGACTCGTGCGGGTTTACCGGTAACCGGTCCCGAAACGATGGACGCCCCGTCTTATCTGCCCCACATGATGCGTGATAAGAAAGTGCTGGCTGGCGAGTTGCGTCTGGTTTTACCAAAAGCCATTGGTCAGTCTGAAGTACGCTCCGGCGTATCACATGAAATGGTGCTGGCTTCGATTGAAGATTGCCGTTAAGACTGCGGCCATAATTTTGGCCAGATAACGACCGATTTCACCCATGCCAGCAAAGCTTTATTTTTTTAGTCAGGATAGTTGCTCCGCGTAAAGCCAGTTAAGGCTTTTAGCCGGGTTGGAGGTTTTAGATGGATGATTTAACACCGGAAGACGATCTCAAACCAGACACCAGCGATCGCCGCCCGCCGCGCGCCCGCAAACCGTCTCCTTCCATTCCCAAAGTTGCTGTTTCCCGCCAGTACGTGATGATCGGCATCGGTATTGTGGTGCTGGTATTGCTGATTGTCGGCATCGGCTCCGCCATGAAGTCGCCAACATCCAATCAGCCAGCCCAGCAGAACAACGGACCGAAAGACATTAGTCTTGCCGGTAACGATGCAGCAGCGCCTGCTCAGCCTTCTGCCCAGGCTCAGGCCAATACGGCGCAAGCCGTTAACGGTCAGCAACCTGCTGATGGCCAGCAACCGAAGAGTATCGGCTTACCGCCGGTTTCCTCCACACCTACGGAAGCCCAGCCCGTTCCGGATAATGGTCAGGCGAAAGAGCGTGTCGATTTGCCTGGAGATATGAGTGATGCGTTATCTTCTCAGCAAAATCAGGTGGATAATGCCGCGCAGGGGGGGATGAATCCTGCTGCACAGTCACTGACCTCTTTGCCAACCGCCCCGGCGACCGTGAACGGTTCTGCCCGCACTCAGGCAGCGGCCGGTGCTCAACCATCCGCCTCGCATATCCGCCCGGCTCCGGTTGTTCGTAATCCGCAGACTTCACACACGGCGAAACCGGCAGAGCACAAACCTGCTGCGACCAGCCAGACTGCACATGCAACCAAACCGCAGGCTTCCAAATCATCGGCAACAGCGGCTCCGTCAGCGTCATCTTCTGTCGCATCGGCAGGCAGTTCAGCGGCCATCAAGTCAGCGCCGGGTACGCACTTTACCCTGCAATTAAGCGGTGCTTCTCAATCGAACTCGCTGAACGCCTTTGCTAAACAGCAAGGTCTGAAAAATTATCTGGTATATCAGACAGCCCGCGACGGGAAGCCGTGGTTTGTGCTGGTCAGTGGTAACTATGCTTCTTCTGCAGAAGCCAAACGTGCCATTTCCAGCTTGCCTGCGGAAGTTCAGGCGAAAAAACCGTGGGTCAAACCTGTACATCAGGTACAGCAAGACCTGAAAAAATGAAACTGATCTCAACGCGATTTGCTGTCTAAAAACAGGATACAATCCGCGGCTGTGAATTGTATAAGTAGCTAACTGACGGCATGAAGAAGAACCGCGCGTTTTTGAAGTGGGCTGGCGGCAAATACCCGCTGATTGATGACATCAAACGTCATCTTCCGGCGGGAGATTGTCTGATTGAGCCTTTTGTTGGCGCGGGCTCGGTATTTTTAAATACCGAGTATGACGCTTATATTCTGGCGGACATCAACAACGACCTGATCAACCTCTACAACATTGTGAAGACACGCACTGATGAATTTGTGCGTGATGCCCGTGTGCTTTTCACGCCAGAGTTTAATGAGTCAGAGCGTTTTTACGTCCTGAGGGCTGAGTTTAATGCCAGCAGCGACCCTTATCGTCGTTCAGTGCTTTTCCTCTATCTCAACCGCCATTGTTACAACGGCCTGTGCCGTTACAATCTCAGTGGGGCATTTAATGTGCCTTTCGGCCGTTATAAAAAGCCGTATTTCCCGGAAGAAGAACTCTACTGGTTTGCTGAAAAAGCAAAAAATGCAGTTTTTGTGTGTGAGCATTATCAGGACACTTTGCTGAAAGCACAGGTTGGCTCGGTGGTGTATTGCGATCCTCCGTATGCCCCGCTTTCTGCGACTGCAAATTTTACGGCTTACCACACCAACAGTTTTAGTATGGATGATCAGCGTAATCTGGCGCGGCTGGCGTATCAGCTTTCCCATGAGAATGATGTGCCGGTACTGATATCCAACCACGAAACACCACAAACGCTGGAATGGTACGCACAGGCGGTTCTGCATCGTGTTTCAGCACGGCGTACCATCAGCAGTAAAGTTGCAAAACGCAGCCTGGTGAATGAACTTTTAGCGCTCTACCGGTGATTGCCGTTCAGCGGTAATCGACGGATAACCCTATCGTTTGGAGAAGCGGATGAAACAGTTTTTGATTGCACCGTCCATTCTGTCGGCTGACTTTGCCCGTCTGGGTGAAGACACTGCCAAAGCACTGGAAGCTGGCGGAGATGTTGTCCATTTTGATGTCATGGATAACCACTACGTACCTAATCTGACGATGGGGCCGGCGGTACTGAAATCGCTGCGCAACTACGGCATTACGGCGCCGATCGATGTTCACCTGATGGTTAAACCGGTTGATCGTATCATCCCGGATTTTGCCGAGGCTGGTGCGACTTACATCACCTTCCATCCGGAAGCCTCAGAACACGTTGACCGTTCGCTGCAACTGATTAAAAGCCATGGCTGTAAAGCGGGTCTGGTGTTTAACCCTGCGACTTCGCTGAGTTATCTCGAATACGTGATGGATAAACTCGATGTGATCCTGCTGATGTCGGTGAACCCGGGCTTTGGCGGTCAGTCGTTTATTCCGGGCACGCTCGATAAACTGCGTCAGGTGCGTAAAATCATTGATGCCAGCGGTTATGACATTCGTCTGGAAGTTGACGGCGGTGTGAAAGCTGAAAATATCGGTGAAATCGCTGCGGCGGGCGCGGATATGTTCGTGGCCGGTTCAGCCATCTTTAATCAGCCGGATTACCGAAGCGTTATCGACCACATGCGCAGTGAGCTGGCTAAGGCCACCCATGACTGAGCCCCTGAAAGCCCTCGGTTTAGGCTTTGATCTCGACGGCACGCTGGTTGACAGCGCGCCCGGTCTTTCTGACGCGCTGGACAGGGCGCTGCAAGATTTTAATTTGCCTGCCGCAGGCGTTGAACGCCTGAGCACCTGGATTGGTAACGGTGCCGATATCATGGTTGAGCGCGCCGTGCGCTGGGCCGAAGGCGATTTATCACCGCAGTTTCTGCAGAAAGTGCGCGATAAATTCGATCACTATTATGCCGATACTGCCGCGGGCGGCAGCCGTTTGTACCCCCAAGTCAAAGAGACGCTGGCCGCTCTGGCCGCAGCCGGAATTCCGATGGGGCTGGTGACTAACAAACCGACGCCTTTCATCGCGCCATTACTGCAATCTCTGGGTATCGACAGCTATTTCACCGTGGTGATTGGCGGTGACGATGTCGTGGCGAAAAAACCGCATCCGGCACCCGTCTACATGACGTTAGCCTTGCTCGGATTGCGCGCCAGTGAAATGGTATTCGTGGGCGATTCCCGCAATGATATCCATGCCGCACAGGCCGCAGGTTGCCCGTGTGTCGGCATGACTTATGGCTATAACTACGGTGAAACCATCGCGCTGACCAAACCCGATCGTGTGCTGGATAATTTTGCCGACCTTTTGCCCACATTAGGGCTGTCATCTTTAAAAGATCAGGAAGCATAAAATGAGTAAACCCATCGTATTTAGTGGCGCACAGCCCTCCGGCGAATTGACCATTGGCAACTACATGGGTGCGCTGCGTCAATGGGTCAAAATGCAGGACGATTACGAATGCATTTACTGCATCGTCGATTTGCACGCGATCACCGTGCGTCAGGATCCGGAAAAACTGCGCAAAGCGACACTCGACACGCTGGCGCTGTATCTGGCGGTCGGCATTGATCCGAAGAAAAGTACCATCTTCGTGCAGTCTCACGTTCCTGAACACAGTCAGCTGAGCTGGGCGCTGAACTGCTACACCTATTTCGGTGAGCTGGGTCGTATGACGCAGTTTAAAGACAAGTCTGCGCGCTACGAGACTTCTAACAGCGAAAGCATCACTGCCGGTCTGTTCGACTATCCGGTGCTGATGGCGGCCGATATTCTGCTTTACCAGACCAATCAGGTGCCGGTGGGTGAAGACCAGAAACAACATCTGGAACTGAGCCGCGATATCGCTGCCCGTTTCAACGCGCTGTATGGCGATGTGTTTACTGTGCCTGAGCCGTTTATTCCGAAGTCTGGTGCCCGCGTGATGTCCCTGCAGGAACCGACCAAGAAGATGTCCAAGTCTGATGACAACCGTAAAAACGTTATCGGCCTGCTGGAAGATCCGAAAGCGGTGACCAAGAAAATTAAAAGTGCGATGACCGACTCTGAAGAGCCGCCAGTCATCCGTTACGACATTAAGAACAAGCCGGGCGTTTCTAACCTGCTGGATATTCTTTCCGGTGTCACTGGCAAAGCGATCCCTGAGCTGGAAGCAGAATTCGAAGGCCAGATGTATGGTCATCTGAAAGGCGCAGTGGCCGAAGCTGTTTCAGGCATGCTGACCGAGGTGCAGGAGCGCTTTAACCGTTTCCGCAGTGACGAAGCTTATCTGCAACAGGTGATGAAAGAGGGCGCTGAAAAAGCCCGCGCCCGTGCCAGCGTGACGCTGAAAAAAGCCTACGAAGCCATTGGCTTTGTCAGCTACGAATAATTCTGGTCTGGCATCAAAGTAAAAAAACCACGTCCCCGGACGTGGTTTTTTATTTTCAGCGCATCATGAGCCGGAACTGAAGTTATAGGTAAATGTCGCGTTATAACGCCAGTCGCGGGATGTGCTGTCGAGCGGCGTGTCGCCAATCGGGCGGGCGGCTTCCACGGATAACGTGTAATGACGGTTATCGCCAAACATCACACCGATGGCGTAAGACGACAGATTTTGCTTCGGTAACCCCTGCTGATTGAACCCCGTATGCGCCGCATCCACCACGGCGTAAGGCTGAATGGTTTTCAGCCACACTCCCTGTTCCAGGCTATGGATATAGCGCATTTCCACCTGTCCGCCGACGCCATAATCCCCCTGCGCATCGCTGTCCGGATAGCCACGCCCGTAATGCAGGGCACCAAAATTCACCCGCTCAGGCTCCGGCAAATCATTGTCAGACCAGTCGCCTTCAACCGACGCGCTGAGCCGCCATTTTTTATCAAACAGATACGCCGAGTCCCCGTTAAATTTCCAGCGGGTAAAGGTCAGATCGGCGTTGGGTGTCGAATTGGTGGCGCCGAGTCCGTCAATTCCCTGACGAACGTTAAACGTCGTATTCCAGTAAGACTGATCGTATTCCCGATATCCGGTCAGGGAAAGCTCGGCTGCCGGATAGCGTATCCGCTGGTTCACCTGCGGTAATTGCAGTTTCTGATCGCCGAGTCTTGCCAGTAAATCGTACTCATATTTCTTGTCGAGATAATCCAGACCGCCGCTGACCGTCCACTGTTTTTTCCGCGTCAGTTGTAACGGGTAACTGAATACCACGCCACCGTTGTATTGCGTTTGCTTATCCTGTGAATCCACAGTGATGCCGTTAGGCAGAAACAGGATGGTGTTGTAATCCTTGTCTTTCTGCTGGTAATAGCTGCCTTTAAGCTGCATCAGCAATCCATCGTCACCGAGATATTGCTGATAGTTCAGACCGGCATAGGTTTTGCGGGTATCACTTTCCAGCGGGATGAGTGTCGCAATACCCAGTTGTTCGCCGTAGGTGCTCAGGCCGCTCAGCGTGGCGTTCACCACCGCAGAACTGTCACCTTTGCGGGTATCCACGGCGGTGGCGATATTCCAGTTTCGCTGCCGCACCGCATCTACATTCAGCGCGGTGGCGCCGTAAATATTGTTCGGATTATTGGCCGTCGCGCTGACTTTAGTGTCCGGCGTGCGTTGCATCAGAATCGTGTAGCGCTCGAAGGTGTCCTGCGTCAGCGGTTTCTCCGCCATGATGTGCTGCGATAATTTGCTTAGCCAGCGGCCGACCTGCTGATTGTCGCTGTGGATTTGGGTTCCGGAAATATATCCTTCGACCAGCCCGACTTTGAGGGTGCCGTCTTTAAAGTTATCGGCCGGAATATAGGCGTAAGAGAGAATAAAACCGTCGCGGTGATAGCGTTGCGTGATGGAATCAGTGGCGGACAGTAATGCCGACAGCGGCACCTTTTTGCCCACAAAGGACGCGAAGGGCGCAACCAGAGAATCCAGCGGGTATTGAGTACCGCCGATAAACTGAATGTGTTTTATCTCAATCAGCGTCTGAGGTGTCAGCTTGGGGGCGGAATCTTTTGCCGGTAAGGAGTGTGAAGGTAAGGCGATTTTTTGCGTTTTGGCCGGAGGCTGGGAAATGGGCTCAGCCAGTTTGGCCGGGTTATTCGGGTCGATCAAAGTGGGAAACATATCTGCCGAACTGTAACCAATGGCAGAACCCAATAAAGCCACCATGCAGGATTTTATTCTCATAAATATTCCTTTGAACGCACAGGCAAATGTTGGAACCCGGTGAATCAAGCCCGCTCTGCGCAGGAAACCGGAGAGCGGGCTTTTTTACAGCTGAAGACAACAACGACAGATTTACAGCTATAGATTTACCACATCAGACTTATGGGGTTGTTTTGACTTTCAGACCCAGTCCTCCTGTGAGGCCGCCGACGGTGGTGCCCACGCCAGCAAGTAATCCTCCTGATTGTGAAGCCGATGCTCCTGCTCCGGCTGAGATGCTGCCGGAATTACTGGCGGTTGTCGTGGTGGTGCTGCTCGCCGGAACCAGGATCGTGCCGGTTTTAGAAACGGCCTGTCCGGTATCCGTCACCGTTGTCCCCAGGCCGGCTAGTGCTGGCGTGCTGGTGGAAAGTTGCGTGCCTGCGCCACTCACGGTGGTGCCGACCTGATTCAGCAAGCCGTTAACCGGTGCGCCCAGTCCTGTGGCACCGCCCACGGTTTGAGTAGTGCCCTGAATCTTGGCGACAACGGGGGTGACGATGCCGGTGGCGGCAGTGGTTACATTGGAGAGTGAGCCGGTCTGCACATTCGCGGCTAATCCGTTACCCGTGGTGGTGACCACTTTCCCGACATTATCCACCAGACCGCCTGCGGCTGATGTCACGCCACTGGCAGGTGTTCCGGTGGTGTTTGCTGCCAGAGAAGTACCCAGTCCGGAAACGCCGGTGCCTAAATCAGCCACGGCAACAGGTACACCGGCGACAGTGGTGCCTATTGCATTCGGATTGGTGCCGAGTTGTCCTACACCGTTTTGCACGCCGCTGCCGACGGCAGTTACGGCTTTACCGGTGCTGTCGATGATGGTCACGACGCCGGTACCGGCGACAGGAATATTACTGACTGGCGTCTGAGTTGCGATGCTGCTGACTTGCGTCCCTACACCGCTCACCGCACCGCCCGCACTGCTCAGGATGGTGCCCGTCGCGAGGGTTGTTGATGGTGTTGTTCCGGTCCCTGTTCCGGTGCCAGTCCCCGTTCCTGTGCCTGTTCCGGTACCCGTTCCGCTTCCATTCCCCGCAGTAGTTGTGCCATCACCTGTAGTGGTGGTTCCTGTCCCTGTACTGGTGCCGGTTCCTGCGGTAGTGGTTCCGTCACTGCCTGAAGTCGTTCCATCGCCGGTTGTTGCCGATCCGGTCGTGGATGTTTTTGCCGTATGAGAAGAACCGCCGCCGCCACTGCCGCTACAGGCAGCCAGTGACAGGGCGACTAAGATTGCCAGGGCAACCTTGTTAACATGACCAACATGAATGGTATGGCGCATGATTTGACCCTCCACGGGAGATTACGCCACAGTTGGCGTAATTAAAGTTTAAGGTGAAGATTCTGAATATTCCATTTGGGTCTGGTGATTATTTTGAATTGCGATCGCGAAAGGTGAGATAACAAGAATTATATTCTGTTATAAGATTTATCTTATAAGTGGAGGGCGAGAAGTGAATCTGAATTCACTTCTCTGAATTGATTAATAAAATAAATGGAGATTTTTTGAGCAGAAGGGCGTTACAGACGGGTTTCGCTGGCAAACCAGTTCAGTTTCTGACGCAAACTCACTACGGTACCTACAATGATCAAACTCGGGCTCTGTACCTGTGTCGCCAGATTACCGAGCTCAGTGAGAATGCCGGTGACCACGCGCTGCGTCTGGCTGGTGCCGTTTTCGACCAGTGCCACAGGCGTTTCTGCTGGCAACCCGTTTTCCAGCAGACGGCGCTGGATCTCAGAGGCCTGGGTCAGCCCCATATAAAACACCAGCGTTTGCTGACCCTGCGCCAGACAGGCCCAGTCTAAAACGCCATCCTGCTTTGCATGACCGGTGATGAGCCGCACGCTTTGCGCGTGATCGCGATGGGTCAGTGGAATGCCGCTATAGGCAGAGCACCCGGATGCCGCCGTGATACCCGGTACCACGGAAAATGCGATACCCGCGGCTTTCAGTGCTTCCAGTTCTTCGCCGCCACGGCCAAAGATAAAGGGATCGCCGCCTTTTAGCCGGACAACGCGTTTGCCCATTTGCGCCTGTTCCAGCAGGATTTCGTTGATACGTTCCTGCGGCACACAATGATGCCCGGCGCGTTTGCCGACAAAAATTCGCTCGGCATCACGACGTATCAGATTCATCACGCCGTCGGAAACCAGCCGGTCGTAAACCACCACATCGGCCAGTTGCATGTGCTGCAAACCTTTCAGTGTCAGCAATCCGGCATCGCCCGGCCCGGCACCGACCAGAATGACCTCGCCGTGTTTATCGACCGGTTCGCTGAACAGTTCTTCGAGATATTGCCCGCTTTGTGCCTCGTCATTATTCGCCAGCGACTGCGCCAGACGATGATGATTGAACAGCTTTTCCCACCAGCGGCGGCGCTCAGAGGCATCGGTAAAGTGCGTTTTCACGCGAGCCCGCAATCCGCCCGCCACCTGTGCCAGTTTGCCCAGATGTTGCGGCAAAATGGATTCCAGACGTTCACGCAGCAAACGCGCCAGCACCGGGGCATTGCCGCCGGAAGACACCGCGATCATCAGCGGTGAACGGTCGATGATCGACGGCATGATTACGCTGGCGCTTTCAGGGGCATCGACCACATTACAGAATACGCGGCGATGTTCAGCGGCTTCGCTGACTTCCTGATTCACTAAGTCTGAATCGGTCGCGGCGATCACCAGCCATTTTTCATCGACCAGCAACGGGGAAAATTCGCCTTTCAGCAGCCGGACTTTGCCTTCCTCAGCCCAGATCTGAAACTGTGACGTGAAGGTGAGGGCGTTAACCGTCAGTTTTGCACCGGCATCCAGCAGCAGGCGCGCTTTACGTTCAGCCACGTCACCGGCACCGACCAGCAAACAGGCTCTGTTTTTTAACTGACAAAAAAGGGGCAGGTAATCCATAGATAATCTTCTCTGAGATGGCGCGTTTTGATACGGCGTTCTTTTAACGACATTCTTTTAAATATGAACAACGCCGCCCGGAGGCGGCGTGGAAAGCGCGGAGTTTAGCTGGTTTGCACCTGAAGACTGGCGGTATTCAGTTCAACATTGCCGTCGTGGACACGCACGTCGTAGGCGGAAATTGAATGCGCTTCATCTTCCATACAAAGGCCGTCTGTCAGGCGAAAATGTTGTTTTTTCAGCGGACTGGCGACCCAGAGTTCGCCCTGATGTTCGGCGATAATCCCGCGTGACAGCACGCTGGCCTGCGCGAACGGGTCGATATTCGACAGCGCAAAAATCTGCTCGTCGGCATACGGACGGAACAGCGCGATTTGCTGACCGTCCGCCAGTGCGCAAACGCCGCAACCTGGCAGGATCTGATCGACAGAACAAAGCGTTAACCACTGGCTCATAATACTTCCTCCCCGTCAGCGATTTGTGTCACCGGAATACGCTCGTCCGGACGCGCCGGACGATGCTGCTGACGTTCACCGACGAACTGCACATTCGGGTCGCGCTGGCTGCTGTTGATAAAGTGGGTAAAGCGGGTTTGCGCCGCCGGGTCATTCAGCGTTTCCTGCCACTCGCAAACCGCGGATCCCCGCAGGCGCGACAGTTCGGCTTCCAGCTGATCGTTTAACCCCAGTTTGTTATCGATGATGACTTTACGCAGGTAGTCGATGCCGCCTTCGAGGTTGTCCATCCAGACTGACGTACGTTGCAACTTATCGGCAGTGCGGATGTAGAACATCATGAAGCGGTCGAGGTAACGCAGCAGGGTATCGTTATCAAGGTCGGCTGCCAGTAAATCGCCATGGCGAGGTTTCATGCCGCCGTTACCGCAGACGTACAGGTTCCAGCCATTTTCCGTCGCGATAATCCCGACATCCTTGCCCTGCGCTTCAGAACATTCGCGGGTACAGCCGGACACGCCGAACTTCATTTTGTGCGGCGTACGGATGCCTTTGTAGCGGTTTTCCAGGCTGATGCCGAAACCGAGGCTGTCGCCCACGCCGTAACGGCACCAGGTGCTGCCGACGCAGGTTTTCGCCATACGCAACGCTTTGGCGTAGGCCTGACCGGTTTCGAATCCGGCGTTGATCAGTTTCTGCCAGATGGCCGGTAAATCGTCTTTCTGCGCGCCGAACATGCCGATGCGCTGCGAGCCGGTGATCTTGGTGTAAAGATTATATTCAGCTGCGATTTCGCCAATCGCCTGCAACCCTTGCGGCGTGATTTCACCGCCCGGCGAGCGCGGGATCACGGAATAGGTGCCGTCTTTTTGCATGTTGGCGAGGAACACATCATTGGTGTCCTGCAACGGCGTGTGCTGTGGCTTGAGCACGTAATCGTTCCAGCACGACGCCAGCAGCGAGCCGACGGTCGGTTTACACACTTCGCAGCCGTAGCCTTTGCCGTATTTATTCAGCAAATCATCGTACGAACGGATGCCTTCAACGCGGATCAGGTGATAAAGCTCCTGACGTGAATAGGCGAAGTGCTCGCACAGATGATGATTAACTTCGATGCCCTGCTTGCTCAGTTCGGCATTCAGCACCTGTGTCACCAGCGGAATACAGCCGCCGCAGCCGGTACCGGCTTTGGTCGCTGATTTCAGTGCCGCTACGGTATGACAACCGCCCTGAACGGCTTTGATGATGTCGCCTTTAGTGACGTCAAAGCAGGAGC
The DNA here is from genome assembly GCF_003610915.1 of Rahnella variigena. Taxonomy (NCBI): domain Bacteria; kingdom Pseudomonadati; phylum Pseudomonadota; class Gammaproteobacteria; order Enterobacterales; family Yersiniaceae; genus Rahnella; species Rahnella variigena. The sequence goes on along the minus strand of NZ_NSDJ01000001.1, from coordinate 373,301 downwards.
AAATTTGCGCGCTTTCCGGCAAGGCATCGGTACCAATGACCGCGCCGCCGCCGCTGCCTGCGTGGGCAGGTAAGATCAGCGCGTCCGGGTTTTCTGGCAACGGAATGCTGTTCAGCACCAGTTGCAGCAGATTGCCGTAATCGCTGGTATCACCCACCAGCACTGCGCCGAGCAGTGTTTTATTGTCTTCGCTGACCACCAGACGTTTATAGAGCGCCTTGCTTTCATCGAGGTAAACGTAGCTGCGCGCGCCCGGTGTGCGTGCGTGCGCATCACCGATACCGGCCACATCTACGCCTAACAGTTTCAGTTTGGCGCTCATGTCTGCGCCCGTGAAGGCGTTATCGCGACCAAGTAAATGGTCGGCGGTGACCTGCGCCATTTTGTAGCCCGGCGCCACCAGACCGAAGGTGCGCTGATTCCACGACGCACATTCGCCGATGGCGTACACATCCGGATCGCTGGTCTGGCACTGATCGTTAATCACGATGCCACCGCGCGGGGCGATGTCTAAATCACACTGGCGCGCCAGTTTATCCTGCGGGCGGATACCGGTAGAGAACACGATGAAATCGACTTCGAGGAAAGTGCCGTCGGCGAATTCCATCGTCTTACGGGCAGACGTGCCGCCCTGAACAATCTGTTTGGTATTTTTGGCGGTATGAACCTGCACACCCATGCTTTCGATTTTCTGGCGCAGCTGGCTGCCGCCCATGACATCGAGCTGTTCGGCCATCAGACCGGGTGCGAATTCAACTACATGCGTTTCAACGCCGAGGTTTTTCAACGCACCGGCGGCTTCGAGGCCGAGCAAACCGCCGCCGACTACTGCCCCGCGTTTGCTGCGACGGGCGCAGGATTCAATCGCGTGTAGGTCTTCAATGGTGCGGTAAACAAAGCAATCCTGACCGTCAGAGCCAGTGATCGGCGGAACCCACGGGTAGGAACCGGTCGCGATAATCAGTTTGTCGTAATACACCGTCCGGCCGCTGCTGGAATGAATAACTTTTTCCTGGCGGTTGAGCGTAATGGCGCGTTCGCCAATCAGCACATTCACGTTGTGCTTTTCGTAAAACCCTTCACGAACCAGTGACAGTTCTTCGGCGGTGTGATGTGAAAAATAGGAGGAAAGATGGACGCGGTCATAGGCCACGCGCGGCTCTTCACATAATACCGTGATGTCGAACTGACCCGGTTCTGCTTTATCCAGTAAGTCTTCGATAAAGCGATGGCCGACCATGCCGTTGCCAATAATCGCGAGTCTGACTTTGCTCATAATTGCCTCAATTTTGATTTTCTGAGGCTAAACATAACGCGCGCGTAACAGGGGGTATTGATGCAAATCAAGCCACTCCCAATATACTCCTTAGGAGGTATTTGGCTGATTTCATTGGGTTTTTATGTAACCTTTCGATTTATAAACACTTTCAGGCTATTGTTCTAAGATTAGCTTTAACATCAGTGATGATGACGTCTTTCTAAAACGATGAGGTAACGCGTGACCAAAACTCCTTTGCGTACCATTAAAAATGTACGCCTGCCTGACCGGGAAGGATTGTGGCAGATAGATATCGAAGACGGTGTCATTCGCCATATCACTTCGCAGCTTGATAATGCCGATTACGGCGAACATATCCTGGACGCGGAAGGCGGGCTGGCAATACCTCCTTTTATCGAGCCGCATATTCATCTCGATACTACGCAGACCGCCGGTCAGCCAGCGTGGAATCAGTCCGGTACATTATTTGAAGGCATTGAACGCTGGGCGGAACGCAAGGCGTTGTTGTCGCATGAGGATGTCAAACAGCGCGCATGGCAGACGCTGAAATGGCAAATCGCCAACGGCATTCAGCATGTGCGTACACATGTTGATGTTTCCGACCCGACGCTCACCGCGCTGAAAGCGATGCTCGAAGTGAAAGCCGAAGTTGCCCCGTGGGTAACACTGCAAATTGTGGCGTTCCCGCAGGAAGGTATTATGTCTTACCCGAACGGCGAAGCCCTGCTGGAAGAGGCGCTGAAGCTGGGTGCGGACGTGGTCGGCGCTATCCCTCATTTTGAATTCACCCGCGAATACGGCGTGGAATCTCTGCACAAAACTTTCGCGCTGGCGAAAAAATATCATGCGCTTATCGATGTGCATTGCGATGAAATTGACGATGAACAATCGCGTTTTGTCGAAACCGTCGCGGCACTCGCGCTGCGGGAAAACATGGGCGCACGCGTCACCGCCAGCCACACGACGGCGATGCATTCCTACAACGGCGCTTACACCTCGCGCTTATTCCGCCTGCTGAAGATGTCGGGAATTAACTTTGTCGCCAATCCGCTGGTGAATATTCATCTGCAGGGACGGTTTGATACCTATCCGAAACGCCGCGGCATTACGCGGGTCAAAGAGATGCTGGACGCTGGCATAAACGTCTGTTTTGGTCATGACGATGTGTTTGACCCGTGGTATCCGCTGGGCACTGCCAGTATGTTGCAGGTGCTGCACATGGGGCTGCATGTTTGCCAGCTGATGGGTTATCAGCAAATTGATGACGGGCTGAAGCTGATTACGACTTACAGCGCGCGCACCATGAATCTGGACGGTTATGGTCTGGAAAGTGGCAACGCCGCCAGTCTGGTGATCCTGCCAGCAGAAAGCGGATTTGATGCGCTACGCAGGCAAGTCCCTGTGCGCTATTCCATCCGGCAGGGCTCGGTGATAGCCGAAACTCAGCCTGCGAAAACGACGATCCATCTTGATAAAGATTATCCCGTTAATTTCAACAGCTAACCGCTGAGAAAACGATAGTAACAATTTGAAATATCTGAAAAAGTTGCTATGAAGCGTAAATAACCGTAAAGGTCTGGCGCTGAGCGTAAAGGCTCTTTAGAATCAGTGGGATCTGTTGTTTGTACTTTCAAGAAAGGAATTGTCATGTTTAAACGTACTTTGGTGGCCTTAACTGCGCTGCTTTCCCTGACTGCAATAACGCCGGCTTTTGCTGCTGGTCAAACCCACGTCATGCTGACCACTTCAGCAGGGAATATCGAACTGGAACTCGACAGTGCTAAAGCACCGGTTTCTGTGAAGAATTTCGTTGATTACGCCCAGAGCGGATATTACAACAACACCATTTTCCACCGCGTGATCCCGGGCTTTATGGTTCAGGGCGGCGGTTTTACTGCTGATATGCAGCAGAAAGCGACGAAAGAGCCGATCAAGAACGAAGCCGACAACGGTCTGCGTAACCTGCGTGGTACTGTCGCGATGGCGCGTACTGCTGACAAAGACAGCGCAACCAGCCAGTTCTTCATCAATGTAGCGGATAACGCCTTCCTGGATCACGGTCAGCGTGATTTCGGCTATGCCGTATTCGGTAAAGTCATCAAAGGCATGGACGTGGTAGACAAAATGTCACAGGTGAAAACGGACAACGTCGGGCCTTACCAGAACGTGCCGACCACGCCGATTGTGATTTTGTCTGCGAAAGTGCTGCCTTAATTTCTCAGCCTTTCCGTTCCTTTCTGCAGTACAAGATCAAGCCTCCGCCAGCCGGGGGCTTTTTCTTGCCCATTTGACGCTCCCTTTCTTGACGCCCATCCCGCCGACTAATAGGTTTTAAGGAACGCCCTGCGTCCACTTTCAAGGAAAATGAAATGAGTGAAGCCCGTCTGATTGCAAAAGCCATGAATGAAGGTAAACCGGTGCAGGATCTGGTGATCCTCCCCGCGCTGGCCAACCGCCACGGACTCATTACCGGCGCGACCGGTACCGGCAAAACGGTCACGTTGCAGAGAATGGCCGAACAGTTTTCCCGCATCGGCATTCCGGTATTCCTGGCGGATGTGAAAGGGGATTTATCCGGTATTGGCGCAGAAGGCGTACCGTCGGAAAAACTCACCGCGCGGCTGAATAATATCGGTGTGACGGACTGGCAACCGCAAGCGTGCAGCATTATTCCGTGGGATATTTTCGGAGAAAAAGGCCATCCGATCCGTGCGACGATTTCTGATCTGGGGCCGTTGCTTCTGGCGCGGTTACTTGATCTCAATGAAGTGCAAAGCGGCGTATTACAACTGGTGTTTAAGATTGCCGACGACAATGGCCTGTTGTTGCTCGACATGAAAGATTTGCGTGCCATGGTGCAGTTTACCGGTGATAACGCGAAACAATTCCAGACGCAGTACGGCAATATTTCCTCTGCCTCCATTGGTGCCATCCAGCGCGGTCTGCTGACGCTGGAAGGTCAGGGTGCCAACCAGTTCTTCGGTGAGCCGATGCTGGATATCAACGACCTGATGAAAACCGATAAAAACGGCCACGGCATTATTAATTTACTGGCCGCTGATAAGCTCATCAACCAGCCGAAGCTCTATTCTGTTTTCCTGTTGTGGCTGCTGGCAGAACTGTTTGAGCAGCTGCCGGAAGTCGGTGACCCTGAACAGCCGAAACTGGTGTTCTTCTTCGATGAAGCGCATTTATTGTTTAACGATGCGCCGCAGGCTTTGCTGACTAAAATCGAGCAGGTGGTGCGCCTGATCCGCTCCAAAGGCGTGGGGATTTATTTTGTCACGCAGAATCCGCTGGATATTCCCGACAGCGTGCTCGGGCAGCTGGGCAACCGCGTGCAGCACGCCCTGCGCGCTTTCACGCCGCGTGATCAAAAAGCAGTGAAAGCGGCAGCGCAAACTCTGCGGGCGAATCCGGCTTTCGATGCTGAAACGGTCATTACCGAGCTGGGCGTTGGCGAAGCGCTGGTGTCATTCCTCGATGAAAAGGGACGTCCGGAGGTGGTGCAGCGTGCGATGGTGATCGCCCCGGAATCCAAAATGGGCATGTTGGGCGACGATGAGCGCAACAAAGCGATTAATCAGTCTCCGCTGTATGGCCGCTATGACGACAGCATTGACCGCGAATCCGCTTACGAGAAAATCACCGCGCAAGGCTTTGGCACCGTCGCTGCGCCGCAACAAACGGGCACGCAGAAACCGGCAGAACAAACGCCTTCCGGCGGCGGGCTGCTGGGCGGCCTGAATGAAATCCTGTTTGGCAGCACCGGTCCGCGTGGCGGTAAACGCGACGGCGTGGTGCAGGTCGCAGCCAAAAGCATGGCGCGCGATTTAGGGCGTCAGATCCTGCGCGGCGTACTCGGCTCGATTATGGGCGGAAGGAAAAAGTAATCACTGTTCTGCTTACGCACAAAAGCTGAAACGGATCAGCTTTTGTGCATTTAGTCCTGTCTGAGTTCTCATTTTCATCTGCAATTTTTTCTTTAATGCATGGCTTTTTGCGGAGTCCGGCACGTTACTGCCTGCGGTTCAGTATTAAAACCGCTCAACTTGAAGGCTGTCACGTTTTTAGGCTGTGTGGGTTTGTAGGCTGAATTGCTTTTGGGCTAAATCAATTCAGCAAAAAGGAGTTATTGTGAAAAAATTACTCGTTACCGGGATCGTCATGGGGCTTTTTTCGTGGCAGGCTGCCGCACAAACCATTGTGCTGACGGATGCTGAAGCCGGTACTGAACTGGGAAACTGGAAGACAGACAGTAAAAAGCTGAATATCGCAGGTCCGGATTTCAGCATCGAGCAGAAAGTGTTGCACGGGGGTAAACAGGAAGGGTCAAAAGTCATCACCATTACCAGCAAGGGGCTGACAATTGCGCTTAGCCCGACGCGGGGGATGGATTTGCTACACGTCACCGGCGATAACATCCGCTTAGGCTGGGATTCACCGGTTCAGGAAGTGGTCAATCCGGCGTATATCAACCTTGAAAGCCGTAACGGTGTGGGCTGGCTGGAAGGTTTCAATGAAATGATGGTGCGCTGCGGCTTTGAATGGACCGGACATCCGGTGACCGCAGACGGCATGATTTATACGCTGCACGGACGGGCGGGCAATACGCCAGCCTCGAAAGTGGAGGTTGAGATTGCCGACAAAGCCCCGTATGAAATCACCGTACGAGGCTTGCTGAAAGAAGACACCTTTAAGAAAGCCAGACTGGAAACCTGGACCGAGCTGCGTTACGTGCCCGGCAGCCATTCCTGGACTATCCACGACACCCTGACAAACCTGTCGGATTATCCGCACGACTACCAGATTATTTATCACAGTAACTTCGGTCAGCCGATCCTCGAAGCGGGCGCCCGTTTCATCGCGCCTCTGAAATCAATTTCACCGTTCAATGATTACGCCAAAAAAGGGTTAGCTGACTGGCAGACTTACGCCGGACCGACCAAAGGATTTGATGAGATGGTCTTTAATATGGTGCCGCTGGCAGATGCGCAGGGCAAAACCATTGCCGGTGTGGTGAACAAAGCGGGGAACAAAGGGGCATCGATTGAATTCGACACGCATCAGTTGCCGCTGCTGACACTATGGAAAAACACTGACACCCTGAAACAAGGTTACGTGACAGGCATCGAACCGGGCACCAACTATGCATATCCGGTCACCATCGAGCGTAAACAAGGGCGCGTCAAACAGTTACAGCCTGGCCAGAGTACGGTGTTTGAGTTGAAATATTCACTTCTGCCTGATGCACAGGCAGTGAAGCAACTTGAGGAACGGGTGAAAACGCTGCAGGACACGCATAAAATCGATGTGAACGAGACGCCGATCGCTGTTGAATAATCCGAGTTTAGGGCGCTAAGGCTGGCGCCCTTTTTTCTCTGTCTATACTTAATCCCACAAGGTATGCGCCCGAATGGCGGTAACCAGGGAGGAAATATGGCGAAGAAACTGACACTCAGACAGCAGGAAAAACTCTTTCGCGAACGTCAGCGGCAGAATTTTCAGGCCAGCAGCGCGCTGGATGGCCTGGAGGTGGAAGTCGTGTCTCTGGATAACGAGAAAATCGCACAACGTCTGGCCGAACTGAGGGGGCACTATGAACGATAAACTCGTGGACGGTGCGGATCCTTATTATTATCCCGGCATCAATGTCCTGAAAAACTCTCTCGATATCCGTGAAGCTCACCGGCTGCAACAGGCTGAACTGGCCTTTACGGCGTTACGGGCGGCGGCTATGCCACTCGGCCCGGCGGTTATGGGGTTGCCACATCTGTGTGCCATTCACCTGTCGCTCTTTCAGGATATTTATCCGTGGGCAGGGGAGTTTCGTGAGATCGACATCTACAAGGACGATACCCAGTTCTGCCATTTCGGCTATATCGAAAATGAAGGCAACGCCCTGATGCAGGAGCTTGAGGAAGAGGAGTTTCTGGTCGGATTGCCGCTGGATAAGTTTGCCGAGCGGCTGGCTCACTATTATACCGGCCTGAATTTGTTGCATCCTTTTCGCGAGGGCAACGGGCGGGTGCTGAGAATTTTTGTCGAGCAGCTGGTTATCCACGCCGGGTATGACATCGACTGGTCCAGCATCAGCCGTGAACGCTGGCTGTCCGCCAATAAAACGGCGGTGTTTGGTGATGAAACCGATCTGGTCGCCATCTTCAATGAAGTGATCAGTGAAATCGATGACGAACATTGATGCGCAAGATCAGAGCGACAAAATACTGAAGCCTGTGCTGAAAAATGCGTAGAATTGCCCGGTAAATTTTCGACTTTTACCGGGAACGCTATGCTGCTGCTGATCGACAACTACGACTCCTTCACCTACAACCTTTATCAATATTTTTGCGAGCTGGGCGCTGAGGTGAAAGTGCTGCGTAACGATCAGCTGACGCTGACCGATATAGAGCAACTTGCTCCGTCGCATCTGGTGATTTCTCCCGGCCCCTGCACACCGGATCAGGCGGGTATTTCCCTGCAAGCCATCACGCATTTCTCCACCCGTTTGCCGATCCTCGGCGTGTGCCTCGGGCATCAGGCCATGGCGCAGGCGTTCGGCGCGAAAATCGTGCGGGCGCGTCAGGCTATCCACGGTAAAACATCGCCGGTGCGACATACCGGCCAGAGCGTATTTACCGGGCTGAATAATCCGCTGACTGTCACCCGCTACCATTCGCTGGTGGTGGCGCCCGAAACGCTGCCGGACTGTTTTGACGTCACCGCCTGGACAGAGCGCTACGGCGAGCGCGATGAAATCATGGGCATCATGCACAAAACCTTGCCGCTGCACGGGGTGCAGTTTCACCCGGAAAGCATTCTGAGCGAGCAGGGGCATCAGCTTCTGGATAATTTCCTTAAAATCTAACCGTTTAATTCCTCGTTAACATCGCTGCAAAAATTACTTACCCATCAGGTGCGATTTCTGTTTGCCTGCGTGTGATTTTTTATGCATATTTTATGATTATATTTTCACATCACTATCAGTAAGGGCGAAGGGTTATGGCAGAAAAATCAGCGGTAGATCGGGGTACGTTCGACAAAGTGATTTTGCCGGTTTATTCACCTGCGAAATTTATTCCTGTTAAAGGTAAAGGCAGTCGTGTCTGGGATCAGCAGGGCACCGAATACGTTGATTTCGCTGGCGGCATCGCGGTGACGGCGCTCGGACATTGCCATCCGGCACTGGTAAAAGCGTTACACGAACAGGGCGAAACCCTGTGGCATGTCAGCAACGTGTTTACCAACGAACCCGCGCTGCGACTGGCTCAGAAGCTGATCGACGCGACCTTTGCAGACCGCGTATTTTTTGCCAACTCCGGCGCTGAAGCCAATGAAGCTGCTTTTAAACTGGCGCGTTATTACGCTTCCCATCGCCACAGCCCGTACAAAAGTAAGATCATTGCTTTCCATAACGCTTTCCATGGCCGCACATTGTTTACCGTTTCTGTCGGCGGTCAGCCAAAATATTCCGACGGCTTCGGCCCGAAACCGGCTGACATTGTCCACGTGCCGTTTAACGATCTGGACGCGGTAAAAGCGGTCATCGACGATCACACCTGTGCGATCGTTGTCGAACCCGTTCAGGGTGAAGGCGGAGTCACTCCGGCTACTAAAGAGTTCCTGCAAGGGCTGCGCGAGCTTTGCGATAAACATAATGCGCTGCTGGTACTGGACGAAGTACAAAGCGGCATGGGGCGCAGCGGTAAGTTGTTCAGCTATATGCATTACGGCGTGACGCCGGATATCCTGACCACCGCCAAAGCGCTGGGCGGCGGCTTCCCGGTTTCCGCCATGCTGGCAACCGAAGAAGTGGCCTCGGTGATGGAACCGGGCAAACACGGCACCACTTACGGCGGTAACCCGCTGGCCTGCGCCGTCGCTGAAGCCGCACTGGATATCATCAATACGCCAGACGTGCTGGCCGGTATCAACGAGCGTCGCGAGAAATTTATCAGCGCGCTGGAGGCCATCAATCAGAAATATCACATCTTCAGCGAGTTCCGCGGTCAGGGTTTGCTGATTGGCGCTGAGCTTTCCGACGCGTTTAAAAATCGTGCAGGCGAATTCCATGCCGCCGCCGCCGAATTCGGCCTGATGATGCTGGTCGCCGGACCGAACGTCATGCGGTTTGCGCCCTCACTGGTGATTGATTTCGCTGATATCAGCGAAGGGATGGAAAGATTTGAGAAAGCAGTGGGGAAAGTTTGTGGGGGGTGAGCCCCACGGCCCTATCTTTGCAACTGACTGAGTAAATTTCGGTTTTTCAATAACGGTTATCACAAGGCCTTGTGTGCCGAAACCGAGCAGAGGGGAAAGGCTTTTCCCCTCTGCACTCCCCTCGCTTTTTCACTGCGCGCTGCCGCGGGTATGACGGACATGTTCTGACGCATCAGTGTGTGGCGCAAAATGTCATCGCTCCCCGATTCCCGAATTTCAGGATTCGAGCCTCAAGTCTCGAACCATTCATTCGGTGCCATTTTTGAGCACGCCAATCAACTTATCTAAAAGATAAAAACGGTCAGCCGTTGAATTTAAGATCTCACGGGCGAATCAGAAATCTTGCTGAACGGAGCGGCTTCGAGACCCAGGGCTCGAAGACCGAGAGAAGGAACCGCAAAGCGGCAAGATTTCCAGCCTGTCACTGTGGTTGCTGAAACATAGCCAGCGAGCGGAGCGCGTGTTGAAAAAGCGAGGAGGAATCCAAAGGAGGAAAAGCATTTTCCTCCTTTGGGCGGTTTCGGCGCAGCGCGTTAAGTGATCCCCGTACTTGAGAAACCGAAATATTCTCCGGTCTGCTTCAAGCCGCCAGTACACGGCATCCGTACTTAAGAAACCGAAATATTCTCCGATTAGCTTTAAAAAGCAGTCTGGCTGTAAGCCAGTAAAAAGGGGATTTAAAAGGGGCAATCCCCTTCACGTTCACGCCTTCCGCGTCAACCAGATCCCATGATGTGGCCTCTGCTTCCACGCCAGTGACGAAATAGTATGCATCACGCTGAGATGTGAAATCACACGCCGCAGATGGCGTTCCATCTCGGTCAGGGGCATATCAGGATGCAGTTCCGGTGCATTGATCAGCGTGTTCTCATTGCCCGGCCCGTCATAAAGCAGTCGCTGCTGACAACTTTGCAACGCAATTTCACAGGTCTGTAAATACTCCGTCGCCAGTTTCTCCGGCAGCATGTAATGCTCGCGGGCGAGAATGGTCATTGCGTTGATGTGCTCGACAATGAACTGGCTGTGCGTCACCCACAGGCGCATATCCGCCAGATAATGCGAGTTAAAGCCGGGCTCCTGCATCGCCTGATTCAGTGACGTGAAAAGCTTGTTGTGCGCCTGATTGACCTGCATGCGGGTGTAAGCAAGCTTCGAGGTATCCGGATTTTCCTCAAGCAGTAAGCGGATAGCATCCTGATAGGTTTCCAGCGCCTGGTGCGCGTTCTGACGCAGTAATCCGCTCTGCCATTGCGGCCACAGCCAGATGGTGCCGCCGAACGCCAGCGCGCAGCCGATCAGCGTATCCACCAGCCGCGGTACCAGAAAATGCACGCCGTTCATCGCCAGCAGTTGCAGGGTATATACCGCCGTCACGGTCATGCCGACCATCGCCAGCCCGTAGTTTTTACGCAGCACCGTATACGACACCAGCGTGACGATCAGCATACACATCAGCGTGATGCCTTCGGGTAATTCCAGCTTCAGCAAACCGGCGGCAATCAGCAATCCGGCCAGCGTGCCCAGCGCACGGTGCTGGATCCGCACGCGCGTGGCGTTATAACCGTTCTGACTCACCAGCATGATGGTCAGCAAAATCCAGTAGGGCTTGGGCAGATTAAAGAACAGCCCCAGGCTGCTGCCAATCGCCAGAATGATCCCCAGACGGGCGGCATTGCGCAGGGCGACAGATTTGAAGGAAAGATAGCTTTTCAGCGCCGGCCAGAAGGGTAAACGCGGCTGAGTGTTCATCAGGTCACGTTTGTACAACGGGCGCTGTGTCCGCAGCAGGCGTGCAATGCGGCTGAAGTGGTAGTAGCAAAACTGGCCGACCGGATTCTCAGGATTGCGCGCGGCGATTTTCTCCAGCGCGGCCAGCTCGTTGGCCATCGTAAACCGTTCGGATAAACGGTGATAAAGAATGTCGTCGGCGATGACCCGCAGACGGGCGGAAATCACCTGCGCATTACGGCGGATAACCGCTTCGGCGTGGCTTTCTTCCACCAGCTTCTGCACTTCTTCCGGCTGATGCAGGCTCACCGTGATGTGCTCCTGCAAATCAAGCGCGACCTGAAAACGCTGAAACAGTCTTTTATGGTGATGATGATGGCCGTGTTGCGGCAGCATGTGCAGTTGCTGATAGAGCAGGGCAATCAGGTCGATGACCTGCTGCTGGCGCGTCAGCAACGGGGGTAACGCGGTTTCAGGATCGGTGTGTTGCGTCAGCAGGCTGTATTTAGCTTCGAAGTAATCCGCGAGTTGCAGATAGAGCTGGCTGAGCGTTTCGCGCATCGGCTGTTCTTCCGATATGCGAAACCACGCCCAGTTAAATAATCCGTACCAGGCCGTACCGGCGGCGAAAAGCACCGGCGCCTGCCATATCGGGCGAACGCCGACCATACTCAGTGTAAAGATGGTCGCCACCAGCGCGCCGGGCAACAGCCGCGCATGCAACGGGCTGATTTCGCCGGTTACGCCAAGCAGTAATGCCAGCGACAACATGATGAGTGGCAGGGGAATGTGCCAGCTTTCCAGCATCACTTGCAGCAGAATGCTGCTCATGGCAAAGAGCGTTCCGCCAATTATCAGGCGTTTGAAAAAGCGTTTATGCGGAGTATCCAGGCCCGCGACGTTGCAGCAGGCAGGACAAAGAGAGAACAGCAGCCCCATTTGCAGATTGCCGAACAACCAGCAGATACCAACGGGCAGGCACAACACCAGCGTCTGGCGCAGCGCGTAGTTAACTTCCGGATGGTAAAACAGTCTTCGCCATAGCGTCATGGATAAAGCTTAGCCCATAAAAAAGGCGCGACAGTGTTCTGCCGCGCCGATTTTTAAGGGATTAACGTGTGCCGTAAACGACAATCGTTTTACCGTGTGCCGAGATCAGACTTTGATCTTCCAGCATTTTGAGAATACGTCCGACTGTTTCACGTGAACAACCGACGATTTGGCCGATTTCCTGACGGGTGATCTTGATTTGCATCCCGTCCGGATGGGTCATCGCATCAGGCTGTTTAGCCAGATTAAGCAGAGTTTGAGCGATACGCCCTGTTACGTCGAGGAAGGCCAGGTTGCCGACTTTCTCTGACGTCACTTGCAGACGGTTTGCCATCTGCGCGGAAAGACGCATCAGAATATCCGGGTTAACCTGAATCAGCTGGCGGAATTTTTTATAAGAAATTTCAGCCACTTCACAGGCAGTTTTTGCACGAACCCACGCACTACGTTCCTGACCTTCTTCGAAGAGTCCCAGCTCGCCGATGAAGTCACCTTGGTTAAGGTAGGACAGTATCATTTCTTTGCCTTCTTCATCCTTGATAAGGACAGCAACTGACCCTTTCACGATGTAGTAAAGCGTTTCGGCTTTTTCACCCTGGTGAATCAGCGTACTTTTAGAAGGATACTTATGTATATGACAGTGAGACAGGAACCATTCGAGAGTCGGGTCTGTTTGTGGCTTGCCGAGAACCATTTGCTATTATCCTCTGTTGTTATCGCTGCCCAAAATCACAGGGCTCAGAGTTCCCTGTATGGCACTTCAAAATCAAAAGCGCCCTTTCAGCATATAACTCCCCAGAAATGCTGCAAGCGGGTGTCGGAGTGAAACAGCCTGATTATTGCCGTTATCACCGTGGGTTCTGTTCTTAAACCGCGAAAACCGTCACCGCAATTCACTGGAAAGTATGTTTCGGCTTTGTTTGTAGCACAGGTTTGCAATGCTGTCTTCTGTTGTCTCGCTTCAGCATGATGGCGATCGGGTTACGTTGCCAGATTTTAGGTGAAAGGGTACTCTGGGAGCGGAATTCGACGAGTTTATTCACCGGGAGAATAGTTCATGCACGCACGCGTAAAATGGGTAGAAGGGCTGACGTTTTTAGGCGAGTCAGCGTCAGGCCACCAGATTTCTATGGATGGTAATGCGGGCGATAAAGCACCCAGCCCGATGGAAATGCTGCTGATGTCCGCAGGCGGTTGCAGCGCGATTGATGTGGTGTCTATTTTGCAAAAAGGCCGTAACGACGTGCGTGATTGTGAAGTCAAGCTGACCTCACAACGCCGCGAAGAAGCGCCGCGCCTGTTCACGCACATCAATCTGCATTTTATCGTCACCGGTAAAGATCTCACCGATAAGATTGTTGAACGTGCCGTCAGCCTGTCTGCGGAAAAGTATTGCTCGGTGTCCCTGATGCTCGGCAAAGCGGCGACCATCACGCACAGCTTTGAAGTGATCAGCGTCGAATAAGTTACGACCAGTCATACGCGTGGCACTGGCTGCGCAATAAATCCAAAAATCGCCGCGCGGCAAACGTCAGCGGCGATTTTTGCGAGTAAAGCACACAGTATTCTGCCTGCGGCAGGGTATCGATATTGAGCATACTCAGCCTGTCTTCCAGCCCGAACGGCGCTTTCATCGCCCGCGCCACAATGGTCAGATAATCAGACTGCAACACCATATTTAGCCCGCACACCACCGAATCTGTATGCACCGGCATTTCCGCTGCCGGCTGATGAAATCCTCCCATCGATAACCTGATTTGCTGGTAATACCCCATATCCGTTTCGGGCAACAGCCAGCGCGCATCTTGTAATTCTTCGAAGGTCGTGGCGCCCGCCAGCGGATGTCCACGCCGGGCGATAACGCAGAAAGGTGCGCTGAACAGTGGCTCACGTACCAGATCTTCCAGCGGAAATCCCGGCCCGGCGGTACCGACCGCGAAATCCAGTTTCCCTTCGCGCAGTGCAGGTAATAACGTGGAAAGTTGCCCTTCTTTGATCAGCAGTTTGGACTGCGGAAACTGCGTCTTAAATTCTCCTGCCAGTCCGGGAAAAACCGTCAGCGCCAGCAGCGATGAAAATCCAATGGCGACGGAGCCCTGCGAATATTGTTCGATCTGGCGAATTTCATCGGCGGCGCGCTCAAGCTCTTCGAGGATAAATTGCATACGCTGTGCAAATGCCCGCCCCGTTTCGGTCAGCGTCATCCCCTGATTGCCACGCACGATCAGCTGCGTATCGAGCGTTTGTTCCAGTTCACGCAATGTTCTGCTGACCGCCGGTTGTGACTGATTCAACGCCCGCGCCGCGCCGCGAATACTGCCGCTGCGGATAACCTGCTGGAAAACCTTCAGTTGCTGTAATTTCGGCAAATAGCGCATCACGATCCCTATCAGTAAAAAGCATCACCCGCCCAAAAATTGCATCTTATGGTCACGCTGTAAAGCTGATAGCGTCAGGATCGCGAAAAATAATATGTTGTTATTCAGTTGATTACGTGATGCATGTCGCATTTTACGATTCATCCGGCAGTGAGAAAATCTGACGTGGTGATAACAAAAAGGGATATCCGCTATGAAAAGTCGTTCCCTGATGATCTTCCTGCTATTTGTCGGTTATGCCGTGGTGTATATCGATAAAACAGTGATGGGTTTTGCGCTGCTGCCCATCGAGCGCGAATTTAATCTGCAACCTGAACAGCTGGGGTATATCACCGGTATTTTCTTCCTGGCCTATTCGCTGTTTCAGATCCCCGCGGGCTGGCTGAATGACCGGTTCGGCTACAAAAAAGTGCTCGGTATGTCGCTGTTCTTGCTGGGCGGCTTCGCGCTGTGTTTCGGAACGCTGGGCCTCAGCCTGGGATTACTGGTCACGTTCCGGTTTCTCTCCGGCGTCGGCCATTCCGGCTATCCTGCGTCCTGCGCCAAAGCGGTAGTGTCTAATTTCGCAGTTGAGAAGCGAACCTTTGCGCAGTCGATTTTGCTGTCTTCCGCCGGACTGGCGATGACTGCCGGACCGCTGATTGCGGTTTACAGCCTGGATCATCTTGGCTGGCGCGGATCGTTCTCCATTCTCGGATTGCTGGCTTTTGCCATCGCCGTAGCGATTGTGATTTTTGTGCCCAATCCGCCGGAAGCACAAGCCCGTACCGGCGCGAAAACTGGTTATCGGGAGTTGCTGAAAAACCCGATTGTCCTGCTGCTGTTTGTCTCAATTTTCTGCATCAACATTCCGTCTTACGGCCTGATGGCGTGGTTGCCAAAATATCTCGTCCAGCAGCGCGGTATGTCACTCGACGTGTCAGGCATGGTGGTCGCGACCGGCGGGCTGGGTATCTGGATTTCTTCACTGGCAACCGGCTGGCTGGTCGGACGCTATATGCAGGGCAAAGAGCCGAAAGTGATTTTCTGCTGCGCACTGCTCAGTGCGTTGTGTATCTGGCTGGTGTTTACGTCGGCATCGGCGGTTACGGCCGGGTTGTTCCTGTTCCTCGGCTACGTTTTCCTGATGGCGTCCTTTGTGACCGTCTTTACGCTGCCGATGAAACGCCTGCCTTCTGACGTCATGGGCGCGGCGATGGGGATCATTAATACCGGCGGGACTCTCGGCGGATTTGTGGCGCCGATTGCGATGGGATATCTCATCACCGCCAGCCACGGTTACCTTTCTACGTTTGTATTTCTGGCGCTGGCGATGGTGGTGGCCGGTCTGGCTATCCTGCCGCTGGCAATAAAACCTCGTGCGCCAATGCGCGATGTGGCTTAACTGAGGAGAAGAGTGGTGACTTTTAATTTCGAAGCAATGCTGGCTGAAGTCAAAGCGGACGTCCTGCGCTGGCGCAGACATATTCATGCCCATCCTGAACTCTCTTTTCAGGAGCATAAAACGGCGGCATACATTACTCAGCAGCTGGAAAGTTTCGGCGGTCTGACCCTGACACATCTGACGCCCAACAGCGTGATTGCCGATCTGAAAGGGGCGCATCCGGGGCCGGTATATGCGCTGCGGGCGGATATTGATGCCCTGCCGATTCAGGAAGAGAACGATGAACCTTTCTGCTCAACGGTCCCCGGCGTGATGCACGCCTGTGGTCATGATGCTCACACCGCAATGTTGCTGGGTGCGGCAAAAGTGCTGACTCAATGTCAGTCTGAGTTGCATGGTTCTGTGCGGTTTATCTTCCAGCATGCTGAAGAAGTGCCACCGGGCGGGGCGCAGGAACTGGTGGATTTAGGCGTGCTGGATGGCGTTGAGAAAATCTTCGGCCTTCACGTGATGCCTAATTCTCCGACCGGTGAAGTGGGGCTGAAAGAGGGGGTATTCTGTGCCTCAACGGATAATTTCGACATCACCATTACCGGCAAAGGCGGCCACGGTTCTATGCCGCATTTGTGTATCGATCCGGTGGTGATCGGCGCGGAAGTCGTCACCGCACTGCAAAACGTTGTGGCGCGCCGTATTGATCCGCTTCAGGTGCCGGTGCTGACTATCGCAACCTTCCAGACGGGCGAAAGTTATAACGTGATCCCGGAGCGGGTGAAGCTCGCCGGAACGCTGCGGACGCATCACAGCAACGTGCGCGAACAGGTGCCGCAGGTGATGGAGCAGATCATTTCCGGAATTACTGCAGCGCATGGCGCAACATACGAACTGCGCTGGACACGCGGCTATGTGAACGGTCACAACCATCCTGAGGCCTGTGCGATAGCGCGTCAGGTGATTGAAAAAACGCTGGGACCGCAGGCGCTGCGCGAAGTTACTCAGCCGCTGTTTGGCGGAGAGGATTTCTCTTCCTACCAGCAAAAAGTGCCGGGGTGTTTTCTGTTTATTGGCAGCGGGAATGAAAAAATTGGCGCGACTTACGGCGTACATAATCCGCGTTTTCGTCTCGATGAAGAGGCGTTACAGACTGGCGTCGCGCTGCATGTCGGGTTTATCCTTCAGTTGCTGATGAACGACGCCTGAGTCCGTTACTCGATCTTTTTCCCTTCCATCAGGCGCTGCACCAGCGGCGCCATAATCAGTTCCATCGCCAGCCCCATTTTTCCACCCGGCACCACCAGCGTTTTGATGTGCGAGATAAACGAACCCTGCAACATCGCCAGCAGATACGGGAAATCAATGTCATCCAGCCCCTGGAAGTGGATCACCACAAAGCTTTCATCCAGTGAAGGAATGGCTTTAGCGGCAAAAGGGTTGGAAGTATCGATTGTCGGTACGCGCTGGAAGTTGATGTGCGTGCGCGAGAACTGCGGCGTAATGTAACTGATGTAGTCATCCATCGAACGCACTACAGAATCCATCACTGCTTCGCGGGAATGTCCGCGCTCGCCGGTATCGCGCACCAGTTTCTGAATCCATTCAAGGTTAACGATGGGCACCACGCCGACCAGTAAATCAACCTGCGCGGCAACGTCAATTTTGTCTGCGACAACGCCGCCGTGCAGGCCTTCGTAGAACAAAATGTCAGTCGGTTCCGGCAGCGCCTGCCACGGCGTAAAGGTGCCCGGCACCTGATTGTAGGGAACCGCTTCGTCATAAGTATGCAGATACTTGCGCGAACGACCGGTACCGGTTTTACCGTATTCGATAAAACTTTTTTCCAGCAGACCAAAGTCGTTGGCTTCCGGTCCGAAATAGCTGATGTGACGTCCGAGGTCACGGGCTTTGCGGATTGCCGCATCCATTTCAGGGCGGGTGAAATGGTGAAAGCTGTCGCCTTCCAGCTCAGCGGCACGCAGGCCAAGCTGCTGAAATATTTTACGAAATGCCAGGCTGGTGGTGGTGGTGCCTGCTCCGCTGGAGCCGGTAACTGCTATAACAGGATGTTTTGCTGACATAGTCGGGCTTACTCCTTAAACGTCACGCCATATTGCCCTTCAGGTCATTCAGGGCAGGCGGAAACAAAGCGCATAATTAATCCCATTGTTACCATAATTATTCGCAGAGGGACAGGCTGTCCAAATCCATTTTATGATCGTGTTTACCAGTCTTGCGGGTTTTCTTCCTGTCCGGCGCGGAACTGACCGCGCGGCATAATGTTCAGCGTTTCATGCAGTTCTGACCAGACCAGCACGATCTCGCCACTTTTCAGCTGACGTTTTACGTCGTCGACTTTCTGTTCCAGAGATCGCTCCTGCTCGCCATAATCGGTGCCTTCGCGCAATACGAAGGATTCCACCACGCTGGTGAGCAGTTCGGCGTCCAGTTCCTGCCAGGGAATAATCACTTTGTTGCTTCCTTTTTCTTTGTTTCTGTCTTTGTTTCTAAAAACGGGGCGATCCAGGCCGGAATGCGCTGTTCCAGCCACATTTGCGGATGACGTAAGCTGCCGGAAACAAAGCCGACATGCCCGCCATGTTCAGTTAACTGATATTCCACGCAAGCCGGCAAATCCTCGGCTTTCGGGATCACTTCCGGCGTCATAAACGGGTCGTCTTTCGCATGGATAATCAGCAGCGGCGTTCTGACCTGCGACAGCAACGGCAGACCGCTGCAACGGCGGTAATAATCCAGCGCGTCGGTAAACCCGTGCGCCTTTGAAGTGATGGCATCGTCAAATTCACGAATGCGGCGCATGGCTTTCAGCTGTGTCAGCGTCACTGGCAACGTGCCCGGATATTTCGCCAGTTTGCGCGAAGCATTGCCTTTGAGCTGATCGAGAAGGTATCGCTGATAAATGCGCGATGAACCGCGCTCCAGCCGGTAAGCGCATGGCTCAAGCATCAGCGGCGCCGACACCACAACCGCCGCTTCAAGCGTACATTTTTCACCTTCCTGCCCGAGATAACAGGCCAGCATATTACCCCCTAGCGAGACCCCTACCGCGCCGGTCGGCACTTCGCCATAGGTTTCATTTAGCCAGCGAATGAAAAAACGCGCATCTTCGGTTTCGCCGGAATGATAAATCCGCTGAAGTTTATTCGGTTCGCCGCTGCATCCGCGAAAATGCATCACGACGCCGAGCCAGCCTTTGTCTTTCCACGCCTGCAATAAGCCATGGGCGTAAGGGCTGTAGAAACTGCCTTCCAGTCCGTGAAACAAGATCATGCGCGGTTTATGACGCGCCTGTTCCGGGTCTTCGCTCCAGGCTAAATCGAGAAAATCTCCGTCCGGCGTATCGAGTCTTTGCCAGTGAGGTTTGAGTTTTGCATGGCGGCGCACCAGCCGTGGTAACAACGTCTGGATGTGAGGATTACTGGCCCCGCGCAGGGGACGAAAGGATTCAACCATAAGATGAATAAATTTCTCTTAAGAGGCTCTTGTGCGATCAATATCACGCTGTTAGCTTCAATGCTATCGCACATCTTTCGGGTCGGAGTACCCAAATTAAATGGAACTTGGTTTATTTTTCTCGATGCTCGGATTTTTATGGGTCGCTGCAATCACCCCGGGCCCGAACAATATGTTGTTAACAACATCTGGCGCTAACTTTGGTTTCTTCCGCTCAATCTGGCTGATGATCGGCATTATGCTCGGCATGCAGAGTATTTTGCTGCTGGTGGCCTTCGGCGTTGGCGGGCTGATCACGGTTTATCCCGCGTTACACCTTTTCCTCAAAATTGCCGGCAGCCTGTATCTGTTGTGGCTGGCGTGGAAAATTGCGACGTCGGCCTATGAAAAACTGGAAACTGGCGCACCGCCACCGAAACCCATCCACATGTATCAGGGCTGGTTGCTGCAATTCCTCAACCCGAAAGCGTGGCTGATGGGGCTGGGCGCAGTGGCGAGTTTCAGTCTGGCGGGTGCGGCTTACAACCATTCGATTGCCGGTATCAGCCTCGGCATGTTCCTGGTGAATCTGGTTTCCGGGATTATCTGGCTTGGGTTCGGTACCGTCATTGGCCGTCTGCTGCGCAGCAAGCGTGCGTGGTACACCTTCAATATCGCGATGGGGATTCTGACCGCCGCCTGTGTGTTGCTGATCTGGCACTGATTTGCAGACAAAAGAAAGGCGCCGTCGTGGCGCCTTTCTCATTTCTTACCGAACGATCCACTAGTCGAGATCAAACGCCTTCGACATGTCTTCCAGCTGTTCCTGTGCATCGAGCCAGGTCATTTCGGTTTCTTCCAGCGCGCCTTTGACTTTGGTCTGCTGTTGCAGACATTCAGTCAGTTCGGCTTTACGGCTGTTGTCGTAAATCGCGGAATCAGCCAGACGCTCTTCGATAGCCGCCAGCTCGGTACTCAGTTTTTCCATCTGGGTTTCGAGTTTGGTGATTTGCTTACGCAGCGGCTGAGTCTGATTACGGAAATCGGCTTCGCGACGTTTCTGGTCTTTACGCGACTGCGCGCTGTTAACGCCGCCGTCTTTGGCCGGTGCATCCTGCTGGCTTTCCTGACGCTGAATGTCCACCAGCCATTGCTGGTAATCTTCCAGATCGCCGTCGAACTGCTCCACTTTGCCGCCGTGAACCAGATACAAATCGTCGGTGGTAGAACGCAGTAAGTGACGGTCATGCGAGACGACAACCATCGCGCCTTCGAAGTCGATCAGGGCTTCGGTCAGCGCCTGACGCATATCGAGATCCAGGTGGTTGGTCGGTTCATCGAGCAGCAGCAGGTTAGGACGTTGCCAGACAATCAGGGCCAGCACCAGACGCGCTTTTTCGCCGCCGGAGAAACGCCCGGTAGGATCTGTCACTTTATCGCCGTGGAAACCAAATCCGCCAAGATAATCGCGCAGTTGCTGTTCGGTTTCTTTGTTCGCCAGACGCACCAGATGTTGCAACGGTGAATCTTCAGCGCGCAAAAACTCCAGCTGATGCTGGGCGAAGTAACCAAGCTTAACGCCTTTCGCCAGGCCAATATCGCCCTGAAGCGGTGGCATGGTGCCTGCGAGCAGTTTGATCAGCGTGGATTTACCGGCACCGTTACGGCCCAGTAAGCCGATACGCGATCCCGGCACAAGATTCAGTTTGATCGACTCCAGAATGGTGGTGTCACCATAACCGGCGCTGACTTTTTCCATGCGCAGCAGCGGATCGGGCAAACTTTCCGGCGATCGGAAGCTAAAATGAAAAGGATTGTCGACGTGTGCCGGCGCAATCAGCTCCATACGCTCCAGCATTTTGATACGGCTTTGCGCCTGCTTGGCCTTGGTCGCCTGTGCACGGAACCGGTCGATGTAGCTTTGCAGATGCGCCACTTTTTCCTGCTGACTTTCAAACAATGCCTGCTGTTGCGACAGTTTGGTCGCACGCTGGCGCTCGAAGGACGAGTAGTTGCCGGTGTATTCGTTCAGCGACTGCTGTTCGATATGCAGTATTTTATCGACGATCGGGTCGAGGAAATCCCGGTCATGGGAAATCAGCACCAGCGTGCCGGTGTAGCTTTTCAGCCATTTTTCCAGCCAGATCACCGCGTCTAAATCCAGGTGGTTGGTCGGTTCGTCGAGCAGCAATAAATCAGAACGGCAAATCAGCGCCTGCGCCAGGTTGAGGCGCATACGCCAGCCACCGGAGAAGGATTTCACCGGCTGCTGTAACTGATTCTGGGTAAAGCCCAACCCGCTGAGCAGGCTGGCCGCGCGAGCAGGAATGGTCCAGGCGTTAATGGCGTCGAGCTTACCGTGCAGCGTGGCGATGGCATGGCCGTCATCCCGCTCGTTGGCTTGTTGTAATTGTGCTTCCAGCTGGCGGAACTCGCGGTCGCCGTCGATAACATACTCTATCGCCGGTTCGTCCAGCGCAGGCGTTTCCTGATTCACCCAGGCCAGCGCCCAGTTAGACGGAAACGTCAGGTTGCCAGCATCGGCGCTCATTTCACCTTTTAACAGGGAAATCAGGGTGGATTTACCGCAGCCATTTTTGCCCACCAGCCCGACTTTCTGGCCGGGATTGATGGTCGCAGACGCGTTGTCCAGCAGCACATTGGTGCCGCGTCGGATTTGTAAGGAGGAGAAAACAATCATAAAGCGCCGTGTTGAGAGTATGTTAAATTGTCATGATAATGATCTAAACAAGACGTATCGCGTCCCATTTTGTCTTTGCGAAGCATGGTAACGGAAAAACCGCACCCTGACGACGCTTTGGAGGTATTGATGTCGCAGCCACCAAAGGTTTTGCTGCTGTATGCCCATCCGGAATCACCCGATTCGGTCGCCAACCGCGTTTTACTGCAACAAGCTCAACAGCTTGAACATGTCACCGTGCATGATTTGTACGCCCACTATCCTGATTTTTTTATTGATATTCATCGTGAGCAGCAACTGCTGCGCGATCACAAGGTGATTGTTTTTCAGCATCCTCTTTATACCTACAGCTGTCCGGCGTTGTTGAAAGAGTGGATGGATCGCGTGCTGGCGCGTGGTTTTGCCAGCGGGGCAGGCGGTAATGCGCTTAACGGCAAGTACTGGCGTTCGGTGGTCACCACGGGTGAACCGGAAGGTGCGTACCGGGCGGGCGGTTATAACCGTTATCCGATGTCCGACATTATGCGGCCATTCGAGCTGACGTCTGCTATGTGCCATATGCACTGGATGACGCCCATCATCATTTACTGGGCGCGTCGTCAGAAACCGGATGTGCTGCAAAGTCATGCCGAAGCTTACGGCGAATGGCTGAAATCGCCGTTACCGCAGGGGGGAATTGCCTGATGGATGTTTCGAATATTCCCATGGCGATCCTGCTGTTTTTGTTCGCTGCCGTAGTGGCGGTGCCGGTGGCACAGCGTTTAGGCATTGGCGCAGTGCTGGGTTATTTGCTGGCCGGTATTGCCATCGGTCCGTGGGGTTTAGGCTTTATCCGCGACGTGGATGAAATTCTGCACTTCTCCGAACTGGGCGTGGTTTTCCTGATGTTTATCATCGGGCTGGAACTGAACCCCGGAAAACTGTGGGCGCTGCGGCGGCAAATCTTTGGTGTCGGCGCCGGGCAGGTGATCCTGACTGCACTGGTGCTCGGCGGTTTGTTGTATCTGACGAAGTTTTCCTGGCAAGCCGCGGTGATTGGCGGTATCGGGCTGGCGATGTCATCCACGGCGATGGCATTACAACTGATGCGCGACAAAGGCATGACGCGTAACGAAGGCGGTCAGCTGGGTTTCGCCGTGTTGTTGTTCCAGGATATCGCGGTGATCCCGGCGCTGGCGCTGATCCCGATTCTGGCGGGCGGTTCGGAAGGCAGCAATAACTGGGAGATGATCGGCCTGAAAGTGCTGGCCTTTGGCGGCATGCTGATTGGCGGACGCTATCTGCTGCGGCCGATTTTCCGGCTGATTGTGGCTTCCGGCGTGCGTGAAGTGTTTACCGCCGCCGCACTGCTGGTGGTGCTTGGTTCGGCGCTGTTTATGGATACGCTGGGCTTTTCGATGGCGCTCGGAACATTTATCGCCGGGATTTTACTGGCTGAAAGCGAATATCAGCACGAACTGGAAATCGCTATCGAGCCGTTTAAGGGTTTACTGCTCGGGCTGTTCTTTATTTCTGTCGGCATGGCGCTGAATCTGGGCGTGCTGTATACCCATATTTTGCTGGTGCTGGCAGGCGTGATGATTCTGGTGACGGTCAAAGGCGCGGTGCTGTACGGGCTTTCCCGCATATTTGGTCTGCGGACATCGGTACGCTTGCAGTTTTCTGCTGTGCTCAGTCAGGGGGGGGAATTTGCTTTCGTGCTGTTTTCGGCGGCTGGTGCGCAGAAAGTGATTTCCTCGTCGCAGCTTTCGCTGTTGCTGGTCGTGGTGACGATATCAATGATGACCACGCCGTTGCTGATGCAGTGGGTCGACCGCATCCTGGTACGACGCTACAACGACGGCGAAGAAAGTGACGAAAAGCATTTTGTGCAGGATGACGAACCGCAGGTGATTATTGTCGGGTTCGGACGTTTCGGACAGGTGATCGGACGTTTGCTGATGGCCAATAAAATGCGCATCACGGTGCTTGAGCGTGATATCAGCGCCGTCGGGCTGATGCGGACTTACGGTTATAAAGTGTATTACGGCGATGCGACCGAACTGGAACTGCTCAGGGCTTCGGGTGCTGAAAAGGCCAAATCGATTGTGATTACGTGTGATGAGCCTGCGGACACCATGACCATCGTGCATTTGTGTCAGCAGCATTTTCCTCATCTGAATATTCTGGCACGCGCCCGTGGCCGTGTTGAAGCGCATGAACTGTTGCAGGCCGGTGTGGCGAATTTTTCCCGCGAGACGTTTTCCAGTGCGCTGGAATTAGGCAAAAAGGCGCTGGTCACGCTGGGTATGCATCCGCACAGTGCGTACCGTGCCCAACAACATTTCCGTCGTCTTGATATGCGGATGCTACGTGAACTGGTGCCGCAAAACCGCGGCGATGTGGCGCAGATTTCCCGTGTGAAAGAAGCGCGGCGCGAACTGGAGGATATCTTCCAGAGCGAAATGCACAACGAACGTCGTCAGCTTGATGGCTGGGACGATGATGAATAGTCCGGCTGGCGAAAAAATAATGTTGCCGTCTGAATGAAAAATGACCGGACGCAATGTCGCAGATTTCAGGAGAAGTAACATGGCTACAACCCGTAAACGGTTTATCGCTGGTGCGGTATGTCCGAAATGTAAGGCGATGGATACGCTGGCTTTATGGCAGGAAGATCAGGTCGAAGTGGTGGAGTGTGTGAAGTGCGGGCACCATCAGCGTCAGACGGATGCACAGGTCAGCAAGAAGCTGCGGCCGGAAGAGCAGGTGATTGGTATTTTCGATCCGAAGTAGCGTTCTTGCTCGTGTTTTTTTATGCTGGTAGTACAGAGACGCGGATTTCCGTTACACTCTTCGCCAAATTTATCCGGTCGCACTTTTCAGGATGATCTCATCGAAAAGTGGCCGACACTGAATTAGCCTTAAGCGAAGTTGCGTGTGTTATGAAACGCCCGCAGACAACAAATTGAGTTTCCAACGGTAGGAGTTATCATGAAAGTAGCAAAAGACCTGGTCATCAGCGTGGCATATCAGGTACGTACAGAAGACGGTGTGTTGGTTGATGAATCTCCGGTGAGCGCGCCGTTGGATTATCTGCACGGCCATGGTTCCCTGATCTCCGGTCTGGAAACTGCGCTGGAAGGTCATGCCATTGGTGACGTTTTTGATGTGCATGTTGGCGCCAACGACGCTTACGGCAACTACGACGAAAACCTGGTTCAGCGCGTGCCTAAAGACGTGTTCATGGGTGTTGATGAGCTGGAAGTCGGTATGCGTTTCCTGGCTGACACCGATCAGGGGCCGGTTCCTGTAGAAATCACTGAAGTTGACGGCGACCACGTTGTTGTCGACGGCAACCACATGCTGGCAGGTCAGGATCTGAACTTCCACGTCGAAGTGGTGGCAATCCGTGAAGCAACTGAAGAAGAACTGGCTCACGGCCACGTTCACGGCGAACACGGCCACGATCATGGTCACGACCATGAACACGGCGAAGGCTGCTGCGGTGGTCACGGCCACGACCATGATCACGACCACGGTCATGATCACGGCAAAAAAGGCGGTTGTGGCGGTAACGGTGGCTGCGGTTGCCACTAATCACTCTGTTTGCTGAGTGATAAAAACGAAAGGCGCCGGAAGGGCGCCTTTTTGTTGCGTCAGAAACAGTATCAATAATGCGGCGGAGGCGTTTCTTCCGACTGATCGGCAATCATTGATGGCTGGCTGGCGCGGAGTTTATCTGTCAGAAGGCGCAGGTGATCGTGCAATCTGCTCATTTCCAGCTGATGCTGTGTGACGATCAAGTTCAGCTCTTCGATAGTAATTTCCTGAAAAGCCAGCTTGTTTTCCAGCATCTCCAGACGTTGTTCAACGGTGTTTGAGTCCATAATTATTACCTCATTTTGCGGCTCAAGTTGATCAGGTTGAGCACTGACCGGAACCCCATACTCTATTGTAGACCGGCAATTCTACCCGTAAACCTGCTTAATTACCTGACCTCTGCGGCGCTTTATCTTTGACTCCTCAGGAGCAGACGAAACTAATTGATGTAAAAAAGGTCTGAATATGACGCTAATGGCGTGTATAGAGATTGTTTTGTCGTGAGACGGACAGTTATAGTAACCGCCGAACTTTCGTAATTATTA
Source organism: Rahnella variigena (assembly GCF_003610915.1). Classification (NCBI taxonomy): domain Bacteria; kingdom Pseudomonadati; phylum Pseudomonadota; class Gammaproteobacteria; order Enterobacterales; family Yersiniaceae; genus Rahnella; species Rahnella variigena. The sequence goes on along the minus strand of NZ_NSDJ01000001.1, from coordinate 346,987 downwards.
CCAGAGGTCATACGCTTCTGGTCCTGGAGAAATGGATGAAATCACTGTTTAAAGTAACTCTGCTGGCAACCACCATGGCGATCGCCCTGAATGCCACTCAGGTTATGGCTGCTGAAGCCACAGCACCGGCCGCTGCTGCACCCGCGCCAGCCGCTGCCCCTGCTGCAGCTGCTCCGGCAGCAACAGACACGACCAAGTTCAAAAGTGATGACGAGCAGGCTGCTTATGCTCTCGGCGCATCACTGGGTCGCTACATGGACAACTCCCTGAAAGAACAAGAAAAACTGGGTATCAAACTGGATAAAGACCAGCTGATCGCCGGTGTTCAGGATGCGTTCGCCAACAAAAGCAAACTGTCTGATCAGGAAATCGAGAAGACTCTGCAAACCTTCGAAGGCCGTGTGAAAGCATCTGCGCAGGCTAAGATGGAGCAAGACGCTAAAGCTAACGCTGACAAAGGCGACAAGTTCCGTGCTGATTTCGCCAAAGAAAAAGGCGTGAAGAAGACTGAATCAGGCCTGCTGTATCAGGTTGAAAAACCAGGTGCTGGCGCAGCGCCAAAAGACAGCGATACCGTTGTAGTGAACTACAAAGGGACTCTGACCGACGGTACTGAGTTTGATAACTCTTATACCCGTGGCGAGCCGCTGTCTTTCCGTCTTGATGGTGTTATCCCTGGCTGGACCGAAGGCCTGAAACACATTAAGAAAGGCGGCAAAATCAAGCTGGTCATTCCACCAGCGCTGGCTTACGGCAAAACTGGCGTCCCGGGGATCCCGGCTAACTCTACTCTGGTGTTCGATGTTGAACTGCTGGATGTGAAAGCGGCACCTAAGGCTGACCCTAAAGCAGCTGAAAAACCTGCTGAAGCTGAAGCGGCACCAAAAGCAAACTAAGTTGCTGTTGAGCTGTTGCAGAAAACCGTCGCTAAATGCGGCGGTTTTTTTTCGCCTGAAACTTTTCTTACAGGCCGCCCTTCATTTTATTGAGGTTACTCTATGATGATAACTTGACGCTTTTGTTTCCCCGGCATAACGTCACAGATCCATATAATCGCAAGGCCGTTTTTTCTGTGTCTTTGATACAGTAACGACCGTGGAATGATGAATAATGCGTCCTGACTCCCGTTGGAAGGCGCGATAGAGAGGGTGGTAGCTTCAATGTCTAATTCGCTTATAACTGGCGAAACCGGTGAACTGGATTTGCTGGACCAACGTCCGTTCAGCCAGGTCGATCATGAGATTTTGTCTTCATACGAGGCCGTGGTGGACGGGCTTGCGATGCTGATCGGTGAGCATTGCGAAATTGTTCTGCATTCACTGGAAGACCTGAAATGTTCAGCGGTCCGTATTGCAAATGGTGAGCATACCGGCCGTAAGATCGGCTCACCGATTACCGATTTAGCCCTGCGCATGTTGCATGACATGACCGGTGCGGACAGCAATGTGTCCAAAGCCTACTTCACCCGTGCGAAAAGTGGTGTGCTGATGAAGTCAGTCACCATCGCTATTCGCAACCGTGAGCAACGCGTCATTGGTCTGCTGTGCATCAACATGAATCTCGACGTACCTTTCTCGCAAATTATTCAGACCTTTATGCCACCTGAAACTCAGGAAGTGGCCTCTTCCGTAAACTTCGCCTCATCTGTGGATGACCTGGTAGCGCAAACGCTGGAATTCACCATCGAAGAAGTGAACGCTGACCGCACTGTTTCTAATAACGCGAAGAACCGACAGGTTGTGCTGAATCTTTATGAAAAGGGTATTTTTGATATCAAAGATGCCATCAATCAGGTGGCTGACCGCCTGAATATTTCAAAGCATACCGTTTACCTGTATATCCGCCAGTTTAAAAGCGGGGATCTGGTGGGGAACGAGCGTTGAAACTGCGTTATTGCCTCCTGGTAACCGGTCCTGCTTACGGCACACAACAAGCCAGTGCGGCGTATCAGTTCGCACTGGCATTGATTGGCAGTGGCCATCAGCTGGACAGCGTGTTTTTTTATCGTGAGGGCGTTCTCAACGGTAATATGCTTTCTGCACCTGCTTCGGATGAATTTGATCTGGTCAGATCCTGGCAGCGTATGGCGGCAGACCATCAGGTTGCTCTCAATGTTTGCGTGGCAGCGGCTTTACGTCGCGGTGTCATCGATGAAACAGAAGCCCACAATCAGGGCCACGGCCAGACGAATTTACAAGCCGGCTTTGCCCTGACCGGATTGGGCAGCCTCGCTGAAGCGTCGCTGACCTGCGATCGCATGGTGCAGTTCTGATGGGTTATGGCAGGGACAGGCAATGAAAAAGATAGCGTTCGTGTTCACTCAGGGACCGCACGGCACATCAGCGGGAAGAGAAGGCCTTGATGCGCTGCTGGCTACGTCAGCTCTGACCGAAGATATCGGCGTGTTTTTTATGGCTGACGGTGTTTTTCAGCTCATGCCGGCACAACAACCCGAAAAAATTCTCGCCCGTAATTATATTGCCACATTCGGTGTGTTATCACTTTATGACGTCGATCAGTGCTTTGTCTGTGAAGACTCGCTGAAGTCACGCGGTTTATCTGCGGGACATGAATGGGTGCTGGATGTGGAGCCGTTGTCTGCGACTGAAATTCGCGGGCGACTGGCCAGTTTTGATGTGGTGATGACGTTTTAAATCAGGAAATTCCATGCTTTTTACTCTAGCCCGTTCCCCGCAACAATGTGATTTCTCATTGATTGTTAAGCTGGTTGCTCAGGAAGATGCACTTTTGCTGATGCAGGATGGCGTACTGGCTGCGCTTGATGGCAGCGAGGCGTGTAATCTGCTCAGCCAGCATGTTCAATCGATTTATGTTCTCAGCGAGGATCTGGCGGCCAGAGGATTGGTTGGTCAAATTTCGCACAAAATCACATTGATCGACTATACTGGATTCGTCGCGCTGACTGAGAAACACACCCAGCAAACAGCATGGTGATTTACTGATGTGCTGTATATTTCTTGACACCCTCTTAGGTCAGCCCTAAAATTCTGCGTCCCCATATTAGCTAATGCTTTTTATGGGGCGATTTATCACGCGTTTACAAAGTAGTTTATGAACCAAAATCCAGGAGCTTTTTAATGGCAACAATTAATCAGCTGGTACGCAAACCACGCTCTACGAAGGTTGTTAAAAGCAACGTTCCAGCGCTGGAAGCTTGCCCGCAGAAACGTGGCGTATGTACTCGTGTATATACTACCACCCCTAAAAAACCAAACTCCGCATTGCGTAAAGTATGCCGTGTGCGTTTGACTAACGGTTTTGAAGTTACCTCCTACATCGGCGGTGAAGGTCATAACCTGCAGGAACACTCCGTGATCCTGATCCGTGGCGGTCGTGTAAAAGACTTGCCAGGTGTGCGTTATCACACCGTCCGTGGCGCGCTGGACTGTTCAGGCGTTAAGGATCGTAAGCAATCTCGTTCTAAATACGGCGTTAAAAAGCCGAAGTCTTAATGGTTCTCCGTTAAGTAAGGCCAAACATTTTCACTTTACTGTCAAAATAAACTCTTAGAGTTTTGGACAATCCTGAATTAACAACGGAGTATTTCCATGCCACGTCGTCGCGTCATTGGTCAACGTAAAATCCTGCCAGATCCTAAGTTCGGATCCGAACTGCTGGCAAAATTCGTCAACATTCTGATGGTAGATGGTAAAAAATCTACTGCAGAAGCAATCGTCTACACTGCTCTTGAGACCCTGGCTCAACGTAGCGGTAAAGGCCACCTGGAAGCTTTCGAAGTCGCTCTGGACAACGTTCGTCCGACTGTCGAAGTTAAGTCCCGCCGCGTAGGTGGTTCTACTTATCAGGTTCCAGTTGAAGTCCGTCCGGTTCGTCGTAATGCTCTGGCAATGCGTTGGATCGTTGAAGCTGCTCGTAAACGCGGTGATAAATCCATGGCTCTCCGCCTGGCGAACGAACTTTCTGATGCTGCAGAGAACAAAGGTACTGCAGTTAAGAAACGTGAAGACGTTCACCGTATGGCTGAAGCCAACAAGGCGTTCGCGCACTACCGCTGGTAATCACTTCGCAGTAGTTATGCTAACCAAGCGGGCGCTTCAAGAAGCCAACCCGCTTGGGTTAACTGAACTTGAACGTCCTAGTTATAGAGGAATCAAATGGCTCGTAAAACACCCATTGAGCGCTACCGTAACATTGGTATCAGTGCTCACATCGACGCCGGTAAGACAACCACTACCGAACGTGTTCTGTTCTACACCGGTGTAAACCACAAAATCGGTGAAGTGCATGATGGCGCAGCCACCATGGACTGGATGGAGCAGGAGCAGGAACGTGGTATTACCATCACGTCCGCTGCGACCACCTGTTTCTGGTCAGGTATGGCTAAGCAGTTCGAACCACACCACATCAACATCATCGACACCCCAGGGCACGTTGACTTCACCATCGAAGTTGAACGTTCCATGCGTGTTCTTGATGGCGCGGTAATGGTTTACTGTGCTGTTGGTGGTGTTCAGCCACAGTCTGAGACCGTATGGCGTCAGGCAAACAAATATAAAGTTCCTCGTATCGCGTTCGTTAACAAAATGGACCGTATGGGTGCTAACTTCCTGAAAGTTGTTGATCAGATTGAAAAACGTCTGGGCGCAACTCCGGTGCCACTGCAACTGGCAATCGGCGCGGAAGAGAAATTCACCGGTGTTGTTGACCTGGTGAAGATGAAAGCTATCAACTGGAACGAAGCTGATCAGGGCGTTACCTTCGAATACGAAGAAATCCCTGCAAACATGCAAGAACTGGCTGAAGAATGGCGTCAGAAACTGGTTGAGGCCGCTGCTGAAGGCTCTGATGAGCTGATGGAGAAATTCTTTGGTGGCGAAGAGCTGACTGAAGAAGAGATCAAAACTTCTCTGCGTAAGCGCGTTCTGAACAACGAAATCATCCTGGTTACCTGTGGTTCTGCGTTTAAAAACAAAGGCGTACAGGCAATGCTGGATGCTGTTGTTGAGTATCTGCCAGCACCAACTGACGTTGAAGCTATCAACGGTCTGTTGGATGACGGTAAAGACACTCCGGCAGTTCGCCATTCTGACGATTCAGAGCCGTTCTCTGCTCTGGCGTTCAAAATCGCTACTGACCCATTCGTGGGTAACTTGACGTTCTTCCGTGTTTATTCCGGTCTCGTCAATTCAGGTGACACTGTATTTAACCCAGTGAAATCTCAGCGTGAACGTCTGGGTCGTATCGTTCAGATGCACGCTAACAAGCGTGAAGAAATTAAAGAAGTTCGTGCAGGCGATATCGCTGCAGCAATCGGTCTGAAAGACGTGACTACAGGTGATACCCTGTGTGATCCAGATAACGTGATTATCCTGGAACGCATGGAATTCCCTGAGCCGGTAATCTCCGTTGCGGTAGAACCAAAAACCAAAGCTGACCAGGAAAAAATGGGTCTGGCTCTGGGCCGTCTGGCGAAAGAAGACCCATCATTCCGCGTTTGGACTGATGAAGAGTCTGGTCAGACAATCATCGCAGGTATGGGTGAGCTTCACCTGGATATCCTGGTTGACCGTATGCGTCGTGAATTTAACGTTGAAGCTAACGTCGGTAAGCCGCAGGTTGCATACCGTGAAGCTATCCGCGCTAAAGTTACCGATGTTGAAGGTAAACACGCTAAGCAGTCTGGTGGTCGCGGTCAGTATGGTCACGTTGTGATCGACATGTACCCATTAGAACCTGGCACAAATCCGAAAGGATATGAGTTTGTCAACGAAATCAAAGGTGGTGTAATTCCTGGTGAATTCATCGGCGCGATTGACAAAGGCATCCAGGAACAGCTGAAGTCTGGTCCACTGGCCGGTTATCCGGTAGTAGATCTGGGCGTGCGTCTGCACTTCGGTTCTTACCATGACGTCGACTCCTCTGAGCTGGCGTTTAAACTGGCCGCTTCTATCGCCTTCAAAGATGGCTTTAAGAAAGCGAAACCAGTTCTGCTTGAGCCGATCATGAAGGTTGAAGTAGAGACTCCGGAAGAGAACACTGGTGACGTCATCGGTGACCTTAGCCGTCGTCGTGGTATGCTGAAAGGCCAAGAATCTAACGCTACTGGCGTTGTGATTCATGCTGAAGTTCCGCTTTCCGAAATGTTCGGTTATGCAACTCAGCTGCGTTCACTGACCAAAGGCCGTGCATCTTACTCCATGGAATTCCTGAAGTATGATGATGCGCCAAATAACGTGGCCCTGGCCGTTATTGAAGCTCGTGGCAAATAAGCCACAGTTTTAAACACAATGATCCCGTGCTCTCTCTATGAAGGGAGAGCACAAGAGTAAGGAATATAGCCGTGTCTAAAGAAAAATTTGAACGTAACAAACCGCACGTCAACGTTGGTACTATCGGCCACGTCGACCACGGTAAAACTACCCTGACTGCAGCAATCACTACCGTTCTGGCTAAAACCTACGGCGGTTCTGCACGCGCATTCGACCAGATCGATAACGCACCAGAAGAAAAAGCTCGTGGTATCACCATCAACACTTCCCACGTTGAATATGACACCCCGACTCGTCACTACGCGCACGTTGACTGCCCAGGGCACGCCGACTACGTGAAAAACATGATCACCGGTGCTGCTCAGATGGACGGCGCTATCTTGGTTGTTGCTGCAACTGACGGCCCTATGCCTCAGACTCGTGAGCACATCCTGCTGGGTCGCCAGGTTGGCGTTCCATACATGATCGTGTTCATGAACAAATGCGACATGGTTGATGATGAAGAGCTGCTGGAACTGGTAGAAATGGAAGTTCGTGAACTTCTGTCTGCTTACGAATTCCCAGGCGACGACATCCCGGTCATCAAAGGTTCAGCGCTGAAAGCACTGGAAGGCGATGCAACTTGGGAAGCGAAAATCATCGAACTGGCAGAAGCACTGGACAGCTACATTCCATTGCCAGAGCGTGCTATCGATAAGCCATTCCTGCTGCCAATCGAAGACGTATTCTCCATCTCCGGTCGTGGTACAGTTGTTACCGGTCGTGTAGAGCGCGGTATCGTTAAAGTTGGCGAAGAAGTTGAAATCGTAGGTATCAAGGACACTGTTAAGTCTACTTGTACTGGCGTTGAAATGTTCCGCAAACTGCTGGACGAAGGCCGTGCTGGTGAGAACGTTGGTGTTCTGCTGCGTGGTATCAAACGTGAAGACATCGAACGTGGTCAGGTTCTGGCTAAACCAGGTTCAATCAAACCACACACCAAGTTTGATTCTGAAGTGTACATCCTGAGCAAAGATGAAGGTGGTCGTCATACTCCATTCTTCAAAGGCTACCGTCCACAGTTCTACTTCCGTACAACTGACGTGACCGGTACTATCGAACTGCCAGAAGGCGTTGAGATGGTAATGCCTGGTGACAACGTGAACATGGTTGTTACCCTGATCCACCCAATCGCGATGGATGACGGTCTGCGTTTCGCAATCCGTGAAGGCGGCCGTACTGTAGGCGCTGGTGTTGTTGCTAAAGTTATCGCTTAATCGCTGATAATTAAGAGCAAAAAAAGGGTGCTTCGGCACCCTTTTTTATTGCCTAAATTTGCATACCAAAGAGAGCAAACTACATTTGCAATAATAACCATTCTCATTTACAGTTAGTTCAAGATTTATGCGAAGTGTGGTTTATATGTACGTGTGTTTGTGCAATTCAGTCAGTGATAAAACGATCAGACAGGCTGTCAGGCGTTACCAGCCGCAAACGTTCCAACAGCTGAGGAATTTTGTTCCGGTAGGAACGCAATGTGGCAAATGTGTTCGCATGGCACGACAGATAATGGAAGATGAATTACAGCAAATTCCTGAATACAAAAACATCGCTTAAAAATACTTAGTTAAAAAGTGTGCCTTTTTTTTGACTTACTCTGAACCGGATCTACGCTTTAGATACCGGAACGGAGGAGTTACCTATGAAAGGCGATAAAAAAGTCATTGCACACCTCAATAAACTTCTTGGAAATGAACTGGTTGCTATCAATCAGTACTTTTTGCATGCCCGTATGTTTAAAAACTGGGGACTGATGCGGCTCAACGGTATCGAATATCATGAATCCATTGATGAAATGAAGCATGCCGATATCTACATTGAGCGGATCCTATTCCTTGAAGGCCTCCCAAATTTGCAGGATCTCGGCAAACTCAATATTGGTGAAGATGTTGAGGAAATGCTGAAGTCTGATTTGCTGCTGGAACTCGAAGGGGCGAAGGACTTACGCGAAGGCATTGCTTACGCAGACTCGGTTCATGATTATGTCAGCCGCGATTTAATGATTACTATTCTGGCGGATGAAGAACATCACATTGACTGGCTGGAAACCGAACTGGAATTAATCGGGCGTATCGGCATCCAGAATTACATTCAGTCTCAGTTGAAAGAAGAATCCCAATAAACTCCGGTGTCTTAACTAAACATCAGCCAGACTATGTTGCTTTCCTGGCTGATGTAAATCAGCGCGCCGGCCATTGCCAGACAAGGGCCGAAAGGGATTTGCTCTGACATTTTATAAACGCCCATCCGTATCAATACGAAGACAATCCCCGCCAGCGCAGCCAGAATGCATAAATAGGGTAACATCTGCCAGCCCACCCAGGCACCCAGGGCCGCCAGCAATTTAAAATCGCCGTACCCCATTCCTTCTTTTCCACTGACGATTTTGACTCCCCAGTACAAAAGCCACAACGCCAGATAACCTGCGGCTGCACCATATAATGCATCCTGAAGAGTCACTTCTCCGGAAATGGAATGAACAAGTAATCCGGCCCAGAGCAGTGGCAGTGTAAGCCGATCCGGAAGCAGGTAAGTGGCCAGGTCAATCAGGCTAAGCGCCAGAAGAAACCAAAATAACAGTAAAGCACTCAGTAAACTCAGGGGCGTGGTAAACAGAAACGAGAGGCCAAGGAACATGGCAGCACAACCGGCTTCTGTCAGAGGATACCTTTTCGAGATCGAGGCTGCGCAATAATGGCATTTTCCTCGTAACAACAACCAGCTCAGAACCGGTATGTTCTGCCAGTATTTTAGCGGATGTTTACAGGCCGGGCAGTGTGATGCCGGAAGGCTCAGATTAAAGCCATGTCCGGTCAGTTGACCCTCGTTGTGAATCATCAGCGGCAAGCGATAAACGACGACGTTAAGAAAGCTGCCCAGCAGCAATCCCAAAACAGCGACACAGGTGTGATAAAACCCGCCGGGTAATGAGGTGATAAAAGTCAATTGCAGCCATCCTCCGTCCATACGAAACATCTCTCTTGTTGTTACATCTGCCCGTTAACGCAGTGTGAGTAGTGGAACACTGACGCTTCCGGTGGGGCCGGTACCTGTCACTATTGAGATGGCCACGACCTGAATACCGTATTCCTTATTGAGGATTTCAAGCCAGCGTAAAAGGGTGGCGTAAGGGACCTGTTCAAAGCTTAGGGTGACTCCCCGTTCATTCTGAGTAGTCTTAGGAAGTTGCAGGGATAAACCCGCCGCTGAGGTGTTAATAGCATCCGTCAGCTTTTCTGTCTTAACCCGCAGTCCGGAAGGTGCCCCGAGCCGCTGAGTTTGCTGAAGCATCCATTCCAGCTGGTGACGTTGGGTATTGATCTGGATCCGTGATTGGGCAATCTGATTGTTGAGCGGCGTTAAAATGCCATACCAGACAAAAGCCACCGCCAGCAAAAAAACGGCAATCAGTATCAGTCGCCTTTCACTTTCACTTTTCATCATCAGCCACTGTTTCATGATTTACTCCGCTGAATGAGAGTGGCGGTGATGCCCGCTGATGACGTGGCTAAATTAGAAATGGCAAAGTGAAAATCACTGGCAGTCAGTTCGACGAAATCATCAATTGCCGCGCGATCATCGGTTGTAATCTGCAACGTGAGCAATTTCGTTTCCTGCTGGAAAGCCAGTTTATCGATGGCAATTTGTGGGATCTTACCCTGGTACACGGTTAATTTTGCCAGTGCAGGAAGAAAAGCCGTGGGTGCTTTTTTCATATTTTGTTCGAAATAGAACTTAAGATTGCGGGTGTGCTTGTCCTGCGGAAACCAGGTCTGATGAAGTGCCAGCATCTCGTTTTTCAATAATGATTCTTGCTGTGAAACTTGCCACCAGGTGAACAATTTAGTACCGATAATCAACACCAGTGTGAATATCGCCATACCTGTTGCTATCCGCTGTAAATGACGGCCCCATGCAGGTTCTTCTTCGCGCACGGCGAATTCGCCCTGAAGTAAATTCACGGCAGACGGGCAGTTATTTTTCATCATGATCAGAGGATGAATGGGCTGGTCAGCGCGAATCCAGTCAGCAGGGATATCCTGTTCAAACCCGTGATAATGCACTGACTCTGGCTTTGCGATGTCCAGCAGTGTATCGAGTAAAACCTGTTCTGCCAGACATCCCGAATAGTCTGACTGCCGTAGCAGCCACTGATGATCAATACGGGCTGCCGACCAGCCTTTTTCAGGCAGAGGTAACAGCAAAGCATCAATATAGACATCCCTTACCTTCAGACTGGCATCACTCATTATCTGTAGCCAACTTCTCAGGAATTCAGCTTCAACACCCGCCACAAACAGAGTCTGCTCCTCACGAAAAAGCTCAACCCAGTGCAACGTATCGACATCGCTGGCGATACTTTCCTCCGTCAGCCAGGCAATCATCTGGCGGGTATTTTTACCCGCGCGCGGCGGCAATGTGACCTGTCGAAAAACAACTTCACTGGCAGGAATGAGCAGACAGACATTCTGTGCTGACGGCTGTGTGGCAAGTTCTGATAAATGCTCAACTTCCGGCAACAGATGAATGTCCTCATCATTTTCTGCCAACTCCGTGAACCAGTGGAGTGAATGCTCTGGCGTGCTGCCAGCACTGATAAACAGCCTGTTGGCCGGTTGAAGGTATTCCATTTACTCAATTACCCGATAGCGTCGCTGATAAATTTGGATTTTTGAATCCTTTGGATTGAACTGCACATAACTGCTCATGGTGTTTTGCTGTTCTTCGAACTTGCCTTGCGTATAGAGAACGAAGTACTGGCTGCGAACTGTCAGTAGCGGTTTCAGTTCCCCGCTTTGTACTTCCAGAGTCAGCTTTTGTTTTTTGACCTCTTTCAGAAAAGCATCAACTGAAATCCAGCCTCTGCGCGGGCGCGCAGCGATGAGTTTCGTTGCATCATCATCGTTAATGCCCCCGAGGAATAAGGCGCTCAGAAGGGGTGTCTGTTCCAGGGTCAGCGTATTCACATTAATTTGCTGGAACTCTTCCGGGAGAGTGCAAAGCTGATTTCGTATTTGCTTCAACGGTGTAAGAGGCAGGTCTGGCAGCAATGCCAGTTCATTTAGGGAAAAAAGACGTTGGTTAGCCGCGGCACTTGGCGGTGTCAGTGACTCGTAATAGTCGGATTCGGCTCCGGCGGCGCGGATGTCGTTATCGGTATCAAGATAATCGCTGAGAGTGTCAGTGAACCTTTCAGTTTGCACGGAGGTTGCCTGCGCGTTGAGCAGTAGCTGCTTCAGTATCTGCGTATTATAAGGTTCATCTTCCTGTGTTTTTCCAGGTTCGTTATTACGCAGGCTGTTAAGGTTAAAGCAGTTTTGGCCATCCGCGACAATGTAGCTTACGGAGAAACCGTCTCGCCCGTTAAAAACGCCTTCCTGCATGGCAAACTGATCAAGGTTATTGTTATACGTGTTCTCAGTTAGCTCTTTCCGAAGGCGCGGCAATGCTATTTCCTCCGCAGCAAAGGTTAGCCAGCGTAATTGCTGCTGGTTGAGCAACCAGCTTTGACGCTGCTGGCTGACCTGAAATTGCAACGTCATTTTCGTGGCTAATGCCGCCATGATGGCCAGGATCATTAATACGATCAGCAGTGCGACGCCTTGTTGTTTATTCATTGATGATGCTCTCTCCACTCATTGGAACCTGCGGTGCGGACACAGAATCTGCCGGCACAGGTGCTTTGCCCGTAGCTTCAGCCACTATGCTCCCGGGTGCAGCTGGCAGGAGGAAGAGCCGGCGTATTTCGCCCATGTCTTCCAGAGTGACAACGAGTTCGATGGCTGCAGGGAAAGTGCTGGCCTCGCTCCAGCGGTCAGTCCAGCCGGTGGAATAAAAACGCCAGTGCAAAGTGCGTACGCCGGTCAGCATGGTCAAGGCGGAAAGCGTTGATGCATCCGATAAAGACGGAGAAGGCTGGGGGTTCACACTGCGAGTCAACGCGTGGTCGGTGATTGACCACTCAACCTGGGCTAAATCACTGGCAGATAAAGGCTCCGCTGCCCCATAGCTGCCAATAGTGGTAAAGCGCAATGAAGTCTCAGTCGTTGATAAGAACGCCTCTTCTGTATTGGACTGTCTTGGCAATATTTGTATCAGGTCGCGTTCCAGCAGGGAAAATGCCGTCTGAATTTCGTTCAGCCGTGCAGTGTGTTCCTGTGCTATTTCACTGTTTTTCACCGATGCAGAAAGGATCTGATAGGCCAGCAGGCTCAGCATCGCAAATATTGCCATCGCAATCATGACTTCTATCAGCGTAAAGCCTTGCTGTTTGGTTGTGCGACTTTTACTCATGGTTTCTCTGTCGCTATATGTGTCCAGCTGCTGACGGAAAGGATCGGTGTATGAGCACCTTCAGCCTCAAGAACAAGTGCGCGGTTCAGGAGAATTTTGTTTCCGGCGTCAACGGCATGTTGTTGTTCAACAAACCACTGCTGACCTGCAAGCGTGACGGTTTCCCTTTCTTTCTTTCCTGATTGGATCTGCGTTTCTACCAGAGCATTTTCGGCGACCCAACTGGCAAAAAGGGTAGTGCGGAAATGCTCTACCGCATTCATTTGCGAACTCATACTGTTCAGTAACGCCAGCGCGGCGGTGGCGAAAATAGCGAGCGCGATGATCACTTCAAGCAGAGTCATCCCTTGCTGACTTTTAGCGTCAGGTTTTACTGGCATACGCATTATTTTTCAGACCTTCTCACATTGAATATCAGAGGCAATCGTCCTTCTGAAACAATGCTGCAACAGGCTGGTCCAGATGCTGAAGAAGAGAAACTGAGTTCAAATATTGAAAGCGTGCCGTCGGGCATAAAAACAATCTGTGGTGGCCGGTCGATAGATTTGTTGAGCGGCAACGGACTGAGTGAAAGGGTTTCTTCTTTCTCAAATTCACCACCAAGCGGCATGCGCTCAGAGTCTATTTCTGCCCACTCAGGCTCACGGCTCTCAGGAATTAGCCTTAACTCGTTACCCAAAATAACGAACTGATAGGCGCTGGCCGTTAAGGAAAGCCCAAGTGGCTTCCCTTCTAACACGGCGCGTTCAGAAGCATATTCCATTATCGTCTTCATCTGCTCAGCGCGCTGGAGTTGGGCGTTGTCGGAAGGTAAAACCATGACAACTACGCCAGCGGCAATGGCAAATATTGCCAGCACCATCAGGATTTCCAGTAGCGTAAAGCCGGATTGTTTAGCCGCAGACAAGGTTATTTATCCTTCTCAACCCAGTTCTTGATGTCATCTGCCGTATTAGGTTCACCGTCTGGACCGGCAGAAAAGACATCGATAGCGCCATGTTCACCCGGGCTGAGCAGCATGTATTCATTACCCCATGGATCGGCGGGCAAACGTTTTATATATCCGTCATTGCGATAATTGGCCGGCAACGGGTTAATCGTGGGCAGGGTGACAAGGGCTTCAAGCGTCTGTTCGGTTGTCGGATAGCGGTGATTATCCAGTTTATACATATCGAGTGCGTTCTCGAGAGCGACGATATCGCTGACGGCTTTTTGCGTATCCGCCCGCTCTTTGTTACCCATGACATTAGGGACGACGAGAGCAGCCAGAACGCCAAGGATGACGATAACTACCATCAGCTCCATCAGCGTGAAGCCTTGTTGATTTTTATGCGTAGCAGAATGATGTTTTTGAATATTTAACATTGGGTTATTCCTTTAGCTGACCAGGTTATTGAGCTGGAGAATGGGTTGTAAAATCGACATGATGATGAACAAGACGATGCTCGCCATCGTGACGATTAACAGGGGTTCAAACAGAGCTAATGCCATCGAAAGCCGGTGCTGCATCAGCTTGTCCTGATTGTCTGCCGCGTGTGCCATGAGTTCGCCAAGGCGTCCGCTTTGTTCGCCGGAAGCAATCATGTAAAGCATCATGGGCGGAAAGAGGCGCGTCTGTTCCAGCACGGCAAAGAGCGAACTGCCCTGTCGGACATGTTCTGCCGCCTGGACAAGCAGGTAATGGATGCGCAGGTTGGTTATCCCTTCAGTCGAGATTTTCATTGCATCGAGTAAAGGCACACCACTTGATTGCAAAATGCTGAGGGTGCGGGCATAGCGCGCACTGTTTATCGCCCTGATAAGGGGGCCTAAAACCGCAACACTGAGCAACGCCGTATGAAAACGCATAAGGTTGTTTTGACGGCGGAGAAGCAGTTTTAAGGCAGTGATAGCTGCGAATATGCCAATGACTAACAGCCACCACGTACGCTCCAGGAATCCACTCACGCCGATTAAGATGCGGGTAGTGATGGGCAGCGTATGTTTCATATGAACAAACTGTTCGATGATTTGTGGGACGACGGCAACCAGCAGAATAATGATCACCAGGATGGCGACGATCGTGAGCATGGCCGGGTAGATCATGGCCTGAGACAGTTTGCTTTTGATCTGTTGCCGGATTTCATAATAATCCGCCATTTTTTCCAGTACGGTACCGAGCTGTCCGGTTCGTTCACCGGCGGTGACCAGCGTTCTAAACATCGGGTCAAAGATGCGCGGGTAATCAGCCAGAGCATCGGCAAGGGAGTGTCCTTCCACTACTTTATGACGAATGGCTGTAAGTACTTGCGTGAGTCCGGCGTGCTCTGTTTGTCGGGCGATCACGGCCAAAGCGGCTTCTACGGGCAGGGCTGCATTGGTTAATGTCGCAAGCTGACGTGAAAATAATGAGACAGCATGGGATGGGACGCGGGTTTTTAATCCTTTGTTTTTCATCTTGCTGGCAGTCAGCGAGTTGCCGACTTGCTTTATTTCAACAAGCGTTAACCCTCGCTCCCGCATAATCTGGCGAGCCTGGCGGAGAGTATCGGCTTCAATTACGCCACGTTGCGTCTTGCCCGTCGAATCGATGGAATGAAAGGAGAAGCGGCTCATCAGACAGAGTTCCCTGTCGTAATCTCTTGTTCCGCGGTGACCCTGATCACTTCTTCAAGAGTGGTTTCGCCACTGATAGCCTTGAGCAAACCATTTTCCCGCAGGCTTCGGGCCTTTATGCGATGAATGTTCTCAATGGAAAACTCATCCTGATTTTCATGAATGGCCTGACGGATAGCATTATCGACCACCATGCATTCGTGGATCGCTGCCCGGCCTTTATAACCTGTGAAATGACATTGTGCGCATCCGACAGCTTTAAAAACGGCGGCCGGTGGCTCAGGTAAAAAGCGGAACAAAGGAATGTGGGAGATATCCAATGGCGCGGGTTGAGCACAATGCGGACACAGGCGCCGCACAAGGCGCTGAGCCACCACGCCTAACAGTGACGACGCGAGGAGGAAAGGTTCAAGTCCCATGTCACGTAAACGAGTGATGGCACCGACTGCGCTGTTGGTGTGCAGCGTTGACATCACCAGGTGACCGGTCAGTGAGGCCTGAACTGCAATTTGAGCGGTTTCACTGTCGCGGACCTCACCGACCATAACGACATCCGGATCCTGGCGTAAAATTGCCCTTAGCCCGAGAGCAAATGTCATGTCTACACGCGGATTAACCTGCGTCTGACCCACGCCTTCCAGCTCATACTCAATCGGGTCTTCTACGGTAAGAATGTTCCGCTCGTTATTGTTCAGCGCAGAGAGCACTGCGTACAGGGTTGTGCTTTTGCCGGAACCGGTCGGGCCGGTGACCAGAATGATCCCGTGGGGTTTATGGATTAATGCTGTGAGCCGTTGCTCATCCTGTTGGGACAGGCCAAGTTTCGGGATATCGAGGCATAAGTTGTTTTTATCCAGCAGGCGCATCACAACACGTTCGCCATACTGAGCAGGAATGGTTGAAACGCGAATATCAATCGCCCGGTGGCCGATACGCAGCGAAATGCGCCCGTCCTGAGGTAAACGTTTTTCAGCGATATCCAGTTTTGCCATGACCTTGATACGGGATACGAGGAACGGTGCCAGTTTGCGTGCCGGTTGCAGGATCTGGCGCAGGACTCCATCGATACGGAACCGAATACTCAGCATGCGTTCGAAGGTTTCGATATGAATATCTGAAGCGCCTTCTTTTACTGCTTCGGACAGCACCGCATTAATCAGGCGGATAATCGGCGAGTTTTCGTCACTGGCCAGCAAGTCTTCGTTGTCAGGCAGTTCTTCAGATAAAGACAGAAGATCGACCTCGTTATCAATATCATCAATAATTTGCTGAGAGGCTCCGCTACTGCGCTGGTAAGTTGCAGATAACTTTTCATCGAAAAGTTGTGCGTCCACGATTTCAATCGCTGTGATTTCACCCATGACCCGCCGCGCTTCAAGCAGCGTTTCTACTGAAATGTCCTGACGGCAAAAAAGCACGCTATCAACCCGGGTAATGCCTTTTTCTTTTGCATAGCTATAAGGCAGAGCAGGATTGACCTGTTCTGCTTGCGGAGCCTGTGGCGATTCGATATCCCTGTTCATGGCTTATCCACTAAACGGGTTGCGAGGTTTGCCGTCATTTGGTGTAGCCGAAATGGACGTTTTAGGTACAGTTTTTTCCGGGTAATCCGGTAAAACAGAACGGGTATTTGGTATGAGCAGATCCTGATGATCTTCATCCTGACGTGCTTTCTGCAACTTCTGGAAATGTGAATATTTCTTGTTAGAAATTGAGGAATACACCTCATCATCACGAATAATTGTCGGCCGGATAAATACCATAAGATTGCGTTTAGCTGATTCTGTACTGGTATAGCGGAACAAATTGCCTACCCACGGAATGTCACCCAGCAGAGGGACTTTCGATTTGGTTTCTTTGGTACTGTCATCCAGCAAACCACCAAGCACGACGGTTTCCCCGGTTCGAACCAGCACGGCGTTGGAAATAGTGCGGGTATTGAAGGTTGGGCCCAGCGAAGAGTTGGTAGAAGTATCCACGCTGGACACTTCCTGTTCGATTTCCATCAGCACTGAGTCACCTTCGTTGATTTGTGGTGTGACCTTTAATTTCGTGCCGACGGTTTTGTAAACCACGCTGCTATAAATGTTGTCGCCGGATGTGGTCTGTGAGCCGGAGAGGGAAGGGACTTCCTGACCGACGTTGAATGAGGCTTCTTTATTATCGAGTGTGACGATGCTCGGCGTGGCAAGAATGTCGTTTTTATTACTGGTGGATAAGGCGGTCATTAAGACATTCCAGTCACCGCTAAAGAAACCAGCTGTCATGCCGTTGAAAGTTTGCAGGGTACTACTGAGGGGGTTATCGCTGCTGATTACACCGTCTTTTTTGTACTGCCGTACGCCAGCCGCAACGGTCGATATCGGTGCTCCGGTACCGGTAAATTGTGTTCCGCCAAATTTGTCGTTGCTCCACTGGATACCCAGGTTGAGTCCGTTACCATCCTGAACCTCAACAATAATGGCTTCGACTAACACTTGTGCACGGCGGATATCGAGCTTGGTAATGACCTGCTCAAGTGACTGCATTACATCCTGCTGTGCAGTAATGACGATGGAGTTAGTTTGTTCATCCGCGGTGATACTCATCGGCTTGCCAGAGCCACCCCCTGATTGACTCGACTTGCCATCTTTCATCTCCTGCGTGATACCTGTCAGGACGGGAACAATTTTTTCTGCTTTAGCATATTTCAGATAGAAAACACGGGTGTTGCCCTGGGATGACTGGTCTTTATCAAGCTGGCTGACCAGTTTTGCTGCGCGGCTGCGTACGCCTTCTGGCCCGCTGACGATTAAGGTATTGGTTCTCTCATCTGCGACGATTTTGGCTTGTAATATGGAAGACGATTGCCCTTTGGATTCTTCGCGGATCAGGTTATTCATCATCTCTGCCATTTCTGGCGCAGAGGCGTATTTAAGTTTGATGGTTTGCCTTTGCTGGTCACCCATTGTGTCAACGCGTTCGACCAGATCAACAAGCCGGTTGATCACAGAAGCCCTGCCGGTCAGAAGTAAGACATTGGACGGTTCGTAGTGAACGACATTACCGACTCCGGTGCTGTCATTCATCTGGCGAAGCAAAGGGGCCAATTCCCTGACCGGCACATTACGAAGCGTCACGACACGGGTGACAATTTCATCTCCTTTGCCGGGACGGTTTTTGTCCGCGACAGGTACGCCTGACATCTTGGCATTCGCTGAACGCACGACCTTCAGCAGCCCGTTATCCATCGGAACCACGGCATAACCATAGACATCCAGCACACTTAGAAAGAATTGGTAGTATTGCTCTTCATTCAGAACATCATAGCTTTTTACAGAAACAGTTCCCTGCACGGAGGGGTCGATAAGGATGGTTTTATTGAGATTCTTACTGACGGTATCAATAAACTCTTTAATATCCGTGCCTTTAAAACTCGCAGTAAATTCTTCCGCGTGGACAATCCCAGGAAGAGTGGCAAATAATATGCATGCCTTTACTAAGAGGGGGTTAATGAACTTCTTCATAACTTTCTGTATCCAACGATGTTTCGATAGTAGCTAAATTTATATAGATATTCTGAAGCTGATTCTCTCTCAGAACGGTAAGTTGCACATCTCTCAGACTTTCCAGTTGCTCAATGTGTTTTTCTGCGGTGGTAATGTCGTCGAGAGCTTGTCCATTTATTTTCATGACAACCTCGTCAGGAATGAGTCCCGTTCTAAGATAAATATTACTGCCGGTTCTGGGATTAAACCTATAACCTGCAAGTTTCTCATCTTTATATATGGGGTTGGCAACTAAATAATGCATTAAGTATTTTGCATGTTCTCTTTTAGCCTTCGATTTTAACGGTTCAGGATGTTTATTATCTCTTAATTTATCATTAAGGAATAAAGTTACCGTTCCCCGAGGTGTGCGTATTAACACTTCATCAGGTTTGACTGACTGCAGGTAGACATTATCCATATCAGCAATTTTCTCGCCCTCCCGATAGCTGTGCTGACCGGAAGGACCATGCAGGATGGCCAGCGAGCGGCTGCTGTCGCTGCTTGCCAGAATCCCCTTGAGGACTAACGGCAACTTAAGATTCACGGCAGAAGACTGTACTGCCTGTTTAAGCGCAGGTTTTTTACGATTCAAGAAGAGCGTATTTGGCGTATTGGCTGCGGGTTGGAACGTGCGAGAAGGCTGCAACGACCCACTGCTTGTTCCGTCACTCATCACAAAAATGAATATGCTTGAGCAACAAAGCATTGAGCATGTGAATATAATTGCGATATACATTGCCATCTTCAATGATATCTTTGGCCAATACCTTTTATTCTTGATGGCATACATGTGTTGGATCATTCCTTTGCACTTTCATTATTCCAGTGGGTTACTTATTAGGCTATATTATACGCAGAAAAACATTGATGCACATTAATACATGTTCAATATGAATGAGGTTGTGTGTCTTGATTTTTCAGACTGACTCCTCTTTCGGGTTCTTGTATTTATACACCATTCATTGAATGTGTAAAATGTTATGGAAATTGGCATGTACTGTGATTACTTTAAACTTATTACCCACCCGTTTCTGGACGGTAATTATTTCAATAATATACGTTTGTTAGCTGCTCAGGACTTTATTCGTCAGACGTTAAATCAGGGCGGCATTGCGATTATCGGTGGGAATAAAGGCGTGGGGAAAACACGCCTGGCACATGAAATAGCCAGAGAGAGTCAGCGCAAAGTCCTGAACTTAAGTGCAGCCGCAGTGAACGATGCCGATAACGAAAGCCTCGGTCAGTTGTTAGCCTGTTGTTTTCATTTAAAAAAATGGCGAACATTGCCAACTTCTATACTTCCTCTGCGAATTGCAGAATTTTTTGGACAAACGGAAAATACCGCTCAGCCGTGGTTGATCGTTGTAGACAATGCCGAAAATCTCTGTGCAGAAAGCTATGAGTTTTTAAGAACATTCAAAAGCTATCCGCAATCCTCCCGCATTTCGTTTCTGTTAGTTGAAGAACGGAAAGGGATTTCTGGCGACGGTAAAGGATGCCGGAAGCCTTTTCCACATACTGATTACCATCTGCTTCCAATGAGCTTTACCGAAACCTCAGATTATTTGTCACAACGACTGCAATCAGCTGGAGCGGAACCCGCATTAATCCACGGACCGGTGGCCAAACTGCTGCATAACGCTTCGGGGGGACGATTCCAATTGATCAATGAATTGGCCGCGGACTCACTTAACAGCGCTTATGCAGAAAAAACACCGTCAGTCACCTACCGGCAGATGAAGGTTTGTATAGAAGCCCGCGGGCTGATGCCGGGCAGAAAAAAATGCCTCACGCTGCTCATCGCCTCGTACATGCTTTTTGGCGGTATTTTGGGTTGGACCTATTTCAACTATGCAAAACCATATCTCCCCCTGCCCGTAACCCTTTCGCAAAGGCTGCATGAAATCCCTGCGGGAGCGAGCACAATCAGTGAAGTTGGCAGTAATGAGCGTCACGGTATGCGTCAGCTCTTCCAGGTATGGGGATATGATGTATCTGCTGATGATGCGTTTTGCGATCAAGCTGCGCGGGCGCAACTGACCTGCAAAAAAGGCACAGCAATACTCGATACCTTAATAGAGGAAGGCATGCCCTGGCTGAACCCGATTAACGTCGATGGGCAGACTGTCTATGTGACCGTAGTGAAAGTGACAGATGAGACACTGGATATTCTCATTAAAGGCGATACGTGGACGGTCCAGCGCAACTGGTTTGATAGCGTGTGGGCGGGGGAGTATACCCAGCTATTGCCACAGACACCGAGCGGGAAGAGCGTCATCAACAATACCAGCCCAGAAACGGATACTGCCTGGCTGGATATGACCCTCAGTAAAATCCTGAACCTGCCATTCAGTAAAACCGGGCGATGGGACAACGATTTGACCGGTAAAATTAAATTATTCCAGCAACGGGAAAATCTGGCCGTTGATGGGCGGGTAGGTAAAGGCACCCTCATACAAATAGCTAAACGTACTGGCAACATGCCTGAACTGCTTACAAAAGAAGATCTCTAGGTCAAAAATGCAAAATATCCATTTATCGGCTTACACAAGCCACTTAAACAAACAAAAGGTAAGGGTGGCGGTTCGTCGCTCGCTCAGGAAAAGTCTATATTGCCTGATGTTTATCGGCCTTTTTCTGTCCGCAGGTGGGCTGGCCGGTTCATATCTCCATCTGGCATACCTTAACTGGCAGAGTCACCGGATTGCCGTCAGTGAAGAGTCTCACCTTCCTTATAAGCAATCCCCTTTGCATTACATCTATAAGAACAGAACGCTGCCCGCAGTGAATCAAACGGCCTCTATAGATGACAATTCTACGCCCGAGGATGAATTACCTGCCGAAGCAGCGGATGCAGCGGACTATTCAGCGACTGAAAATGAGGCTCAGGAAGATGCCCCCGTTGATGAAAGTGATGACAATCAAATCATGGCGTTAGAAAAGAAGAGCCCTGACATGCCATTACAGGAATGGCTTAAGAAGGCGATGATTGAGCAGCAGCAAGAAGAGAAAAGCGCAAAATAAAAGCATTTTCAGTGTGGTTTGGATTGCTTCTTGCTGGTGTTTAAGTATAATGCGCGGGCTTACCTAATCTTGGTAAGTCTGATTCAATATGAGTCAGTGGGCCGATGAGTTTACTTGCCGGTCAACAATACTCCCGATATGGGGGTTATGTGAAGAACGATTACACTCTCCCATCAATCGAAATGGGTTTGAGGAGTAATCATTTACGTTTAAAATAATTGGAGCTCTGGTCTCATGCAGAACCAAAGAATCCGTATCCGCCTGAAAGCGTTTGATCATCGTCTGATCGATCAATCAACTGCGGAAATCGTTGAGACTGCGAAGCGCACTGGTGCGCAAGTTCGTGGTCCAATCCCGCTGCCGACCCGCAAAGAGCGCTTTACCATTCTGATTTCTCCGCACGTCAATAAAGATGCGCGCGATCAGTATGAGATTCGCACTCACAAGCGTCTGGTTGACATCGTTGAGCCAACCGAGAAAACCGTTGATGCTCTGATGCGTCTGGATCTGGCTGCTGGTGTAGACGTGCAGATCAGCCTGGGTTAATCAGGGTCATTGAGCGATTGAGAGGTTGAAACAATGATTGGTTTAGTCGGTAAGAAAGTGGGTATGACTCGTATCTTCACTGAAGATGGCGTTTCTATCCCTGTAACCGTTATCGAAATTGAAGCAAACCGCGTTACTCAGGTCAAAGACCTGGACAACGACGGTTACCGCGCTGTGCAAGTTACTACTGGTAGCAAAAAAGCTAACCGTGTAACCAAACCAGAAGCGGGTCACTTCGCTAAAGCTGGCGTAGAAGCTGGCCGCGGTCTGTGGGAATTCCGCCTTGCAGAAGGTGAAGAGTTCACTGCAGGTCAGAACATTAGCGTTGAAATTTTCGCAGACGTTAAGAAAGTTGATGTTACCGGTACTTCTAAAGGTAAAGGTTTTGCTGGCACAGTTAAGCGCTGGAATTTCCGTACCCAAGACGCGACCCACGGTAACTCCTTGTCTCACCGTGTTCCGGGTTCTATCGGTCAGAACCAGACTCCGGGCAAAGTGTTCAAAGGCAAGAAAATGGCAGGCCAACTGGGTAACGAGCGTGTAACCGTTCAAAGCCTGGACGTAGTACGTGTTGACGCTGAGCGCAACCTGCTGCTGGTCAAGGGTGCTGTTCCGGGTGCAACCGGTGGCAACCTGATCGTTAAACCTGCTGTTAAGGCTTAACGTCGAGGAGATAGGAATGGAATTAGTAGTGAAAGACGCGCAGAGCGCGCTGACTGTTTCCGAAACTACCTTCGGGCGTGATTTCAATGAAGCGCTGGTACACCAGGTCGTTGTTGCTTATGCAGCAGGTGCCCGTCAAGGTACTCGCGCTCAGAAGACCCGTGCTGAAGTAACCGGTTCCGGTAAAAAACCTTGGCGTCAGAAAGGTACTGGCCGTGCGCGTTCAGGTTCTGTAAAGAGCCCGATCTGGCGTTCCGGTGGTGTAACCTTCGCTGCAAAGCCACAGGACCACAGTCAAAAAGTAAATAAAAAGATGTACCGCGGCGCGCTGAAAAGCATCCTGTCCGAACTGGTACGTCAAGATCGTTTGATCGTTGTCGAGACGTTCTCTGTAGAAGCGCCTAAAACTAAGCTGCTGGCACAGAAACTGAAAGACATGGCTCTGGAAGACGTGCTGATTGTAACTGGCGAAGTCGACGAGAATCTGTTCCTGGCCGCACGTAACCTGTACAAGGTTGACGTTCGTGATGTAGCAGGTATCGATCCAGTAAGCCTGATCGCCTTCGACAAAGTAGTTATGACTGCTGACGCTGTGAAGCAAGTTGAGGAGATGCTGGCATGATTCGTGAAGAACGTCTGCTGAAAGTGCTGCGCGCGCCGCACGTTTCTGAAAAAGCGTCTACTGCGATGGAAAAGAACAACACCATCGTTCTCAAAGTTGCCAAAGACGCGACTAAAGCGGAAATCAAAGCTGCGGTTTCGAAACTGTTTGAAGTCGAAGTCGAAGATGTGAACACCTTGCTGGTTAAAGGCAAAGTTAAACGTCACGGTCAGCGTGTTGGTCGTCGTAGCGACTGGAAAAAAGCTTACGTAACCCTGAAAGAAGGCCAGAATCTGGACTTCATCAGCGGCGCTGAGTAAGTCGGAGGAGTAAGAACAATGGCAATTGTTAAATGTAAACCTACATCTCCGGGTCGTCGCCACGTTGTTAAAGTGGTTAACCCTGAGCTGCACAAGGGTAAACCTTATGCTCCGCTGCTTGAAAAACTGAGCAAAAGCGGTGGCCGTAACAACAATGGCCGTATCACCACCCGTCATATCGGTGGTGGCCACAAACAGCATTATCGTCTGGTTGACTTCAAACGCAACAAAGATGGTATCGCTGCAGTGGTTGAGCGTCTGGAGTACGATCCGAACCGTTCCGCGAACATCGCGCTGGTTCTGTACAAAGACGGCGAACGCCGTTACATCCTGGCGCCGAAAGGCCTGAAAGTGGGTGACCAGATCCAATCTGGCGTTGATGCTGCAATCAAGACAGGTAACACCCTGCCTATGCGCAACATCCCAGTAGGTTCAACGGTTCACAACGTAGAAATGAAACCAGGTAAAGGCGGCCAAATGGCTCGTTCTGCTGGTGCCTACGTTCAGATCGTTGCTCGTGACGGTTCCTACGTAACTCTGCGTCTGCGCTCTGGCGAAATGCGTAAAGTTCAGATCGATTGCCGCGCCACCTTAGGTGAAGTCGGTAACTCTGAACACATGCTTCGCGTTCTGGGTAAAGCAGGTGCTGCTCGTTGGCGTGGTATTCGTCCTACCGTTCGCGGTACTGCGATGAACCCAGTCGATCACCCACACGGTGGTGGTGAAGGTCGTAACTTTGGTAAGCACCCGGTAACTCCATGGGGCGTTCAAACCAAAGGTAAGAAGACCCGTAGCAACAAGCGTACTGATAAATTCATTGTACGTCGCCGTAGCAAAAAATAATTAGAGGATAAGCCATGCCACGTTCTCTCAAGAAAGGTCCTTTTATTGACCTGCACTTGCTGAAGAAGGTAGAGAAAGCGGTGGAAAGCGGTGACAAGAAGCCTTTGCGCACTTGGTCCCGTCGTTCAACGATCTTTCCTAACATGATCGGTTTGACCATCGCTGTCCATAATGGTCGTCAGCACGTACCAGTATTTGTTTCCGATGAAATGGTCGGTCACAAACTGGGTGAATTCGCGCCGACTCGTACTTATCGCGGCCATGCGGCTGATAAAAAAGCTAAAAAGCGCTAAGGTAGGAGGAAGAGATGGAAACTATCGCTAAACATCGCCACGCTCGTTCTTCTGCTCAGAAGGTTCGCCTTGTTGCTGACCTGATTCGCGGTAAGAAAGTGTCGCAAGCTCTGGAAACTCTGGCCTACACCAACAAGAAAGCTGCTGGTCTGGTTAAGAAGGTACTAGAGTCTGCCATTGCTAACGCAGAACACAACGATGGCGCTGACATCGATGATCTGAAAGTCACGAAGATTTTCGTAGACGAAGGCCCAAGCATGAAGCGCATTATGCCGCGTGCTAAAGGTCGTGCAGATCGCATTCTGAAGCGCACCAGCCACATTACTGTGGTTGTGTCCGATCGCTGAGACTCTGGAGACTAGCAATGGGTCAGAAAGTACATCCTAATGGTATTCGACTGGGTATTGTCAAACCTTGGAACTCTACTTGGTATGCAAATACCAAAGATTTCGCTGACAACCTGGACGGCGACTTTAAAGTTCGTCAGTTCCTGACTAAGGAATTGGCGAAAGCTTCCGTTTCTCGCATCGTTATCGAGCGTCCAGCGAAGAGCATCCGTGTGACTATTCACACTGCTCGTCCTGGCATCGTTATCGGCAAGAAAGGTGAAGATGTCGAAAAACTGCGTAAGGTCGTAGCGGATATCGCTGGCGTTCCTGCGCAGATTAACATCGCCGAAGTCCGTAAACCGGAACTGGACGCAAAATTGGTTGCTGACAGCATCACTTCACAGCTGGAACGTCGTGTTATGTTCCGTCGTGCTATGAAGCGTGCTGTACAGAACGCAATGCGTCTTGGCGCTAAAGGTATCAAAGTTGAAGTAAGCGGCCGTCTTGGCGGTGCTGAAATCGCGCGTACCGAATGGTACCGTGAAGGTCGTGTTCCGTTGCATACTCTGCGTGCGGATATCGATTACAACACATCTGAAGCGCACACCACTTACGGTGTAATCGGCGTTAAGGTATGGATCTTCAAAGGTGAGATCCTGGGTGGTATGGCTGCAGTTGAACAACCGGAACCGGCTGCTCAACCTAAAAAGCAGCAGCGTAAAGGCCGCAAGTAAGGAGAGTCGCTGATGTTACAACCAAAGCGTACAAAATTCCGTAAGGTGCACAAGGGCCGCAACCGTGGTCTTGCGCAAGGTACGGATGTGAGCTTCGGCACTTACGGTCTGAAAGCTGTTGGCCGTGGTCGTCTGACTGCTCGTCAAATTGAAGCAGCACGTCGTGCGATGACCCGTGCAGTTAAGCGTCAAGGTAAGATTTGGATCCGAGTATTCCCGGACAAACCGATCACCGAGAAACCGCTCGAAGTTCGTATGGGTAAAGGTAAAGGCAACGTAGAGTATTGGGTTGCTTTGATCCAGCCTGGTAAAGTCCTGTACGAAATGGACGGTGTGCCTGAAGAGCTGGCTCGTGAAGCCTTCCAGCTGGCAGCAGCCAAACTGCCTATCAAAACCACCTTTGTAACTAAGACGGTGATGTAATGAAAGCACAAGAGCTGCGCGAAAAAAGCGTGGAAGAGCTGAACACTGAGTTGCTGAACCTTTTGCGTGAGCAGTTTAACCTGCGCATGCAAACGGCAAGCGGTCAGTTGCAGCAAACACACCTGTTGAAGCAAGTGCGTCGTGATGTTGCACGTGTGAAAACTTTACTGACTGAAAAGGCGGGTGCGTAATGACTGACAAGATCCGTACTCTGCAGGGTCGTGTAATCAGTGACAAAATGGAAAAATCCATTGTTGTTGCGATTGAACGCGTGGTGAAACACCCGATTTACGGTAAGTTCATCAAACGTACGACCAAATTGCACGTACATGACGAGAACAATGAATGTGGTATCGGCGACGTTGTGGAAATCAGCGAATGCCGTCCACTGTCTAAGACTAAGTCTTGGACCTTGGTTCGCGTTGTAGAGAAAGCGATTCTGTAATACAGTAGCGCCTCTCGAAAATAGGTAAACGGCTCATGTACGTGGGCCGTTTATTTTTTCTACCCATAATCGGGAACCGGTGTTATAATGCCGCGCCCTCATATTGTGGGGATTTCTTAACGACCTATCCTGGGTCCTAAAGTTGTAGTTGACATTAGCGGAGCACTAACATGATCCAAGAACAGACTATGCTGACCGTGGCCGACAACTCCGGTGCACGTCGCGTAATGTGTATCAAGGTTCTAGGTGGCTCGCACCGTCGCTACGCAGGCGTCGGCGACATCATCAAAATTACCATCAAGGAAGCAATTCCTCGCGGTAAGGTGAAGAAAGGCGATGTGCTGAAGGCGGTAGTGGTGCGCACCAAGAAGGGTGTTCGTCGCCCGGACGGTTCTGTCATTCGCTTCGATGGTAATGCATGCGTTATTTTAAACAATAACAGCGAGCAGCCAATCGGCACGCGTATTTTTGGGCCGGTAACTCGTGAACTGCGTAATGAGAAGTTCATGAAAATTATCTCTCTGGCACCAGAAGTACTCTAAGGAGCGAACCATGGCAGCGAAAATCCGTCGCGATGACGAAGTTATCCTGCTTACCGGTAAAGATAAAGGTAAGCGCGGTAAAGTAAAAAATGTCCTGTCTTCTGGCAAGGTCATTGTTGAAGGTATCAACCTGGTTAAAAAACATCAGAAGCCTGTACCGGCCCTGAACCAACCAGGTGGCATCGTTGAAAAAGAAGCTGCAATTCCGGTTTCTAACGTTGCGCTCTTCAACACGGCTACTGGCAAGGCGGACCGTGTAGGCTTTAGATTCGAAGACGGCAAAAAAGTCCGTTTCTTCAAATCTAACAGCGAAACTATCAAGTAATTTGGAGTAGTACGATGGCGAAACTGCATGATTACTACAAAGACGATGTCGTAAAAAAACTCATGGCTGAGTTTGGTTACAATTCTGTCATGCAAGTCCCTCGGGTCGAGAAGATCACCCTGAACATGGGTGTTGGTGAAGCGATCGCTGACAAGAAACTGCTGGATAACGCAGCAGCTGACCTGGCAGCAATCTCCGGTCAAAAACCGCTGATCACCAAAGCACGCAAATCAGTTGCAGGCTTCAAAATCCGTCAGGGCTATCCGATCGGCTGTAAAGTAACCCTCCGCGGCGAACGCATGTGGGAGTTCTTTGAGCGTCTGGTCTCCATTGCTGTACCACGTATTCGTGACTTCCGCGGCTTGTCTGCTAAGTCTTTCGATGGTCGTGGTAACTACAGCATGGGCGTGCGTGAACAGATCATCTTCCCGGAAATCGATTATGATAAAGTCGATCGCGTTCGTGGTTTAGATATTACTATCACCACTACTGCGAAATCCGATGATGAAGGCCGTGCGTTGCTGACAGCCTTTAACTTCCCGTTCCGCAAGTAAGGCAGGGTTACTAATGGCTAAGCAATCCATGAAAGCACGCGAAGTCGTTCGCGTAAAACTGGCTGATAAATACCGCGCTAAACGCGAGGAATTGAAAGCTATTATCTCTGGTGTGAACTCATCCGACGAAGATCGTTGGGATGCAGTTCTTAAGCTGCAGTCTCTGCCGCGTGATTCCAGCCCGTCTCGTCAGCGTAACCGCTGCCGTCAAACTGGTCGTCCGCATGCTTTCCTGCGGAAGTTCGGGTTGAGCCGTATTAAGGTCCGTGAAGCCGCTATGCGCGGTGAAATTCCGGGTCTTAAGAAGGCTAGCTGGTAATTGTCACCAATTGAATCACGGGAGTAAAGACAGATGAGCATGCAAGATCCGATCGCGGATATGCTGACCCGTATCCGTAACGGTCAAGCCGCGAACAAAGTTGCGGTCACCATGCCTTCCTCCAAGCTGAAAGTGGCTATTGCCAACGTGCTGAAGGAAGAAGGCTATATTGAAGAATTTAAAATCGAAGGCGACGCCAAACCTGAACTGGAATTAGTACTGAAGTACTTCCAGGGCAAGGCAGTGGTAGAAAGCATTCAACGTATCAGCCGTCCAGGTCTGCGCATCTATAAGAAAAAAGATGAGCTGCCAAAAGTTATGGCCGGTATGGGTATCGCTGTTATTTCTACCTCTAAAGGTGTTATGACCGATCGTGCAGCTCGCCAGGCTGGTCTTGGTGGCGAGATTATCTGCTACGTAGCTTAATTGGGAGGAAAGAATGTCTCGTGTTGCAAAAGCACCCGTCGTCATTCCTGCCGGCGTAGAGGTAAAACTCAACGGTCAGGTTATTTCGATTAAGGGTAAAAACGGCGAGCTGTCACGTACTATCCATGACGCTGTTGTAGTTAAGCAGGAAGAAAATGCACTGACTTTCGCTCCACGCGAAGGCGCTGCAGACGGTTGGGCCCAAGCGGGTACCACTCGTGCACTGTTGAACTCTATGGTTGTAGGTGTTACCGACGGCTTCACTAAAAAGCTTCAACTGGTAGGTGTTGGTTATCGTGCTGCTGTTAAAGGCAACGTGGTGAATTTAGCCTTAGGCTTCTCTCACCCGGTCGATCACCAACTGCCGGAAGGCATTACTGCAGAATGTCCGACCCAAACCGAAATCGTGCTGAAAGGCGCTGATAAACAGGTTATCGGTCAGGTTGCTGCGGATTTACGTGCCTACCGTCGTCCTGAGCCTTATAAAGGCAAGGGTGTCCGTTACGCCGACGAAGTCGTGCGTACCAAAGAGGCTAAGAAGAAGTAAGGTAACACTATGGATAAGAAATCTGCTCGTATCCGTCGTGCGACCCGCGCACGCCGCAAGCTCAAAGAATTGGGTGCGACTCGTCTGGTGGTACATCGTACCCCGCGTCATATTTACGCACAGGTCATCGCACCAAACGGTTCTGAAGTAATAGTTGCTGCATCTACTGTAGAAAAAACTATCACTGAGCAACTGAAGTATACCGGCAACAAAGATGCTGCCACTGCTGTAGGTAAAGCTATCGCAGAACGCGCATTGGAAAAAGGGATCACGAAAGTATCCTTTGACCGTTCCGGTTTCCAATATCATGGTCGAGTCCAGGCACTGGCAGATGCTGCCCGTGAAGCTGGCCTTCAGTTCTAAGGAAGAGGTTTAAGATGGCTCACATCGAAAAACAAGCTGGCGAACTGCAGGAAAAGCTGATCGCGGTAAACCGCGTATCTAAAACCGTAAAAGGTGGCCGTATCTTCAGCTTTACCGCACTGACAGTAGTTGGTGATGGTAACGGTCGCGTTGGTTTTGGCTACGGCAAAGCACGCGAAGTTCCGGCAGCGATCCAGAAAGCGATGGAAAAAGCCCGTCGCAACATGATGAATGTCGCGCTGAATAGCGGCACCCTGCAGCATCCTGTTAAAGGTGCTCATACGGGTTCCCGTGTGTTCATGCAGCCGGCTTCCGAAGGTACCGGTATTATCGCCGGTGGTGCAATGCGCGCCGTCCTGGAAGTTGCAGGGGTTCATAACGTATTGGCTAAGGCTTATGGTTCCACCAACCCGATCAACGTGGTTCGTGCAACTATCGATGCTTTGGCAAATATGAAATCCCCACAAATGGTCGCTGCCAAGCGTGGTAAATCCGTTGAAGAAATTCTGGGGTAATTAACCATGGCAAAGACTATTAAAGTTACACAAACTCGCAGTTCCATTGGCCGTCTGCCGAAGCATAAAGCTACTCTGCTGGGCCTGGGTCTGCGTCGTATTGGTCACACCGTTGAGCGCGAGGATACTCCTGCTGTACGCGGTATGATCAACCTGGTTTCCTACATGGTTAAGGTTGAGGAGTAAGAGATGCGTTTAAATACTCTGTCTCCGGCTGATGGTGCCAAACAAGCGCCAAGGCGTGTAGGTCGTGGTATTGGTTCTGGCCTGGGTAAAACCGGCGGTCGTGGTCACAAAGGTCAGAACTCACGTTCTGGTGGTGGCGTACGTCGTGGTTTTGAAGGTGGTCAGATGCCTTTATATCGTCGTTTGCCGAAATTCGGCTTCACCTCCCGCAAAGCTATGATCACGGCAGAAGTTCGTCTGTCTGAACTGGCTCTGGTGGAAGGCGACGTGATCGACCTGAACGCGCTGAAAGCCGCTAACGTAGTTGGTATCCAGATCGAGTTCGCGAAAGTAATCCTTTCTGGCGAAGTTGGTCGTGCGGTAACTCTGCGTGGTTTGCGTGTCACCAAAGGCGCTCGTGTTGCTATCGAAGCTGCTGGCGGTAAAATTGAGGAATAAGTAGCAGATGGCTAAGCAACCGGGATTAGATTTTCAAAGTGCCAAGGGTGGACTAGGCGAACTGAAGCGCAGACTTTTGTTTGTTATCGGTGCGCTGATTGTTTTCCGTATCGGCTCTTTTATTCCGATCCCTGGTATTGATGCCACTGTACTTGCCAAATTGCTCGAGCAGCAAAGAGGTACCATCATTGAAATGTTTAACATGTTCTCTGGTGGTGCCCTTAGCCGTGCTTCAATCTTTGCTCTGGGGATCATGCCGTACATTTCGGCATCGATCATTATCCAGTTGTTAACGGTGGTTCATCCAGCGTTAGCAGAAATTAAGAAAGAAGGGGAGGCTGGCCGTCGTAAGATTAGTCAGTACACCCGTTACGGTACGCTGGTATTGGCAGTGTTTCAGTCGATCGGTATTGCTACCGGTCTACCGAACATGCCTGGTATGCAGGGCCTGGTGTTAAATCCAGGCTTTGCGTTCTACTTTACCGCAGTTGTGAGCTTAGTGACTGGGACAATGTTCCTGATGTGGCTGGGTGAGCAGATTACTGAACGAGGTATCGGTAACGGTATTTCAATCATAATTTTTGCTGGTATCGTAGCGGGTCTTCCGCCGGCGATTGCACATACTATTGAACAAGCTCGGCAAGGCGACCTGCACTTCCTCCTGTTGCTGTTGGTTGCAGTTTTAGTGTTTGCAGTGACTTTCTTTGTGGTGTTTGTTGAACGTGGTCAACGTCGTATCGTCGTTAACTATGCTAAACGCCAACAAGGTCGTCGTGTCTATGCAGCACAGAGCACGCACTTACCGTTGAAAGTGAATATGGCCGGGGTTATCCCAGCAATCTTCGCTTCCAGCATTATTCTGTTCCCTGCCACGATTGCATCATGGTTTGGGGGCGGGACTGGTTGGAACTGGCTGACAACGATTTCGCTGTATTTGCAGCCTGGGCAACCGCTTTATGTGTTACTCTATGCGACTGCAATCATCTTCTTCTGTTTCTTTTATACTGCGTTGGTGTTCAACCCGCGTGAGACAGCAGATAACCTGAAGAAGTCCGGTGCATTTGTACCAGGAATTCGTCCGGGAGAGCAAACGGCGAAGTACATCGATAAAGTAATGACTCGTTTAACCTTAATCGGTGCGATGTATATTACTTTCATCTGCCTTATCCCGGAGTTCATGCGTGACGCGATGAAAGTTCCATTCTACTTTGGTGGTACTTCTCTACTGATCGTAGTCGTCGTTATCATGGACTTTATGGCTCAAGTGCAAACTCTGATGATGTCAAGTCAGTACGAGTCTGCATTGAAGAAAGCAAACCTGAAAGGCTATAACCGCTAATCTGGTGAGTTTGCGAAGTTACGGAGAGTAAAAATGAAAGTTCGTGCTTCCGTCAAGAAATTATGTCGTAACTGCAAAATTGTTAAGCGTAACGGTGTCGTTCGCGTAATCTGCAGTGCAGAACCGAAGCATAAACAGCGTCAAGGCTGATTATCTCGCATATTTTTCTTGCAAAGTTGGGTTGAGCTGGCTAGATTAGCCAGCCAATCTTTTGTATGTAAGCAGCAATACTATTTGAGTATCCTGAAAACGGGCTTTTCAGAATGGTGTTGCCGTATATAAATAGTAGGAGTGCATAGTGGCCCGTATAGCAGGCATTAACATTCCTGATCAGAAACATACCGTGATCGCATTAACTTCGATCTACGGCATCGGTAAAACCCGCTCACAGTCTATCTGTGCTGCATCCGGTATTGCTGAAAATGTTAAGATCAGTGAGCTGTCTGAAGAGCAAATCGAAAAACTGCGTGACGAAGTTGCCAAGTTCATTGTTGAAGGTGATCTGCGTCGTGAAGTCACCCTGAGCATCAAGCGTCTTATGGACCTTGGGACTTATCGTGGTTTGCGTCATCGTCGTGGTCTTCCAGTACGCGGTCAGCGTACCAAGACTAACGCACGTACCCGTAAGGGTCCGCGTAAACCGATCAAGAAATAATCGGGGTGATTGAATAAATGGCAAAGGCACCTGTTCGTACACGTAAACGTGTAAGAAAACAAGTCTCTGACGGCGTGGCTCATATCCATGCTTCTTTCAACAACACCATTGTTACCATTACCGATCGTCAGGGTAATGCTTTGGGTTGGGCAACAGCTGGTGGTTCCGGTTTCCGTGGTTCTCGTAAATCCACTCCGTTCGCAGCTCAGGTTGCAGCAGAGCGCTGCGCTGACGCAGTGAAAGAATACGGTATCAAGAATCTGGAAGTTATGGTTAAAGGACCTGGTCCTGGTCGTGAGTCTACTATCCGCGCATTAAACGCGGCTGGTTTCCGCATCACTAATATTACTGATGTGACTCCTATCCCTCATAACGGTTGTCGTCCGCCGAAAAAGCGTCGCGTATAACGCTGCTTTTAGGTTTGTTGGAGAGAGAAAATGGCAAGATATTTGGGTCCTAAGCTCAAGCTTAGCCGTCGTGAGGGCACAGATTTATTCCTTAAATCTGGCGTTCGCGCGATCGATACCAAGTGTAAAATTGAACAAGCTCCTGGTCAGCATGGTGCGCGTAAACCGCGTCTGTCTGACTATGGTGTGCAGTTACGTGAAAAGCAAAAAGTTCGCCGTACTTACGGTGTTCTGGAGCGCCAGTTCCGTAACTATTACAAAGAAGCAGCACGCCTGAAAGGCAACACCGGTGAAAACCTGTTGCAACTGCTTGAAGGTCGTTTGGACAACGTCGTTTATCGTATGGGCTTCGGCGCTACTCGTGCGGAATCGCGCCAGTTAGTTAGCCACAAAGCTATCATCGTAAACGGTCGCGTTGTTAACATCGCTTCTTATCAGGTATCTCCGAATGACGTTGTCAGCATCCGTGAGAAAGCTAAAAAGCAATCTCGCGTGAAGGCCGCTTTGGAGTTGGCTGAACAGCGTGAAAAGCCGACTTGGCTTGAAGTTGATGCTGCTAAGATGGAAGGTGTGTTCAAGCGTATGCCTGAACGTACTGATCTGTCTTCCGACATTAACGAACACCTGATCGTCGAGCTTTACTCCAAGTAAAGCTTAGTACCAAAGAGAGGACACAATGCAGGGTTCTGTGACAGAGTTTCTAAAACCGCGCCTGGTAGATATCGAGCAAGTCAGTTCGACGCACGCCAAGGTGACCCTTGAGCCTTTAGAACGTGGCTTTGGCCATACTTTAGGCAACGCACTGCGCCGTATTCTGCTTTCATCCATGCCGGGTTGCGCGGTGACCGAGGTTGAGATTGATGGTGTACTGCATGAGTACAGCACCAAAGAAGGCGTACAGGAAGATATCCTGGAGATCCTGCTCAACCTGAAAGGGCTGGCGGTGAGAGTTCAAGGTAAAGATGAAGTTATTCTTACCCTGAATAAGTCTGGCATTGGCCCTGTGACTGCAGCCGACATTACCCATGATGGTGATGTCGAAATCGTCAAGCCGCAACACGTCATCTGCCACCTGACCGATGAGAACGCTGCTATCAGCATGCGTATCAAAGTTCAGCGCGGTCGTGGTTATGTGCCGGCGTCTGCCCGAATTCATTCGGAAGAAGATGAGCGCCCAATTGGTCGTCTGTTAGTAGACGCATGCTACAGCCCTGTAGAGCGAATTGCCTACAATGTTGAAGCAGCGCGTGTAGAACAGCGTACTGATTTGGACAAGCTGGTTATCGAAATGGAAACCAACGGTACGATCGATCCTGAAGAGGCGATCCGTCGTGCGGCAACCATTCTTGCTGAACAACTTGAAGCTTTCGTTGATTTACGTGATGTACGTCAACCGGAAGTCAAAGAAGAGAAGCCGGAATTCGATCCAATCCTGCTGCGCCCTGTTGACGATCTGGAATTGACTGTCCGCTCTGCTAACTGCCTTAAGGCAGAAGCAATCCACTACATCGGTGATCTGGTACAGCGTACCGAGGTTGAGTTACTTAAAACACCTAACCTGGGTAAAAAATCTCTTACTGAGATCAAAGACGTACTTGCGTCCCGTGGTTTGTCTCTGGGCATGCGCCTGGAAAACTGGCCACCAGCAAGTATTGCTGACGAGTAACCGGATCACAGGTTAAGGTTTTACTGAGAAGGATAAGGTCATGCGCCATCGTAAGAGTGGTCGTCAACTGAACCGTAACAGCAGCCACCGACAGGCTATGTTCCGTAACATGGCCGGCTCTTTGGTTCGTCATGAGATCATCAAGACGACCCTGCCGAAAGCGAAAGAGCTGCGTCGCGTTGTTGAGCCGCTGATTACTCTTGCCAAGACCGACAACGTTGCAAATCGTCGTCTGGCATTCGCCCGTACTCGTGATAACGAGATCGTGGCAAAACTGTTTAATGAACTGGGCCCGCGTTTCGCGAGCCGTGCCGGTGGTTACACTCGTATTCTTAAGTGTGGCTTCCGTGCAGGCGACAATGCGCCGATGGCATACATCGAGCTCGTTGATCGTGCAGAGTCAAAAGCAGAAGTAGCAACTGCTGAATAATCTGTAG
This sequence comes from Rahnella variigena, assembly GCF_003610915.1. Taxonomy (NCBI): domain Bacteria; kingdom Pseudomonadati; phylum Pseudomonadota; class Gammaproteobacteria; order Enterobacterales; family Yersiniaceae; genus Rahnella; species Rahnella variigena. The sequence continues at coordinate 311,338 of NZ_NSDJ01000001.1, read as the reverse complement.
ATGCATGAAAAAACCGGGCTTATGCCCGGTTTTTTTACATCTAAAATCTGAACTACCCATCTTCTTCACTGCCGGCAGAATTGAACCTGAATTCCCACCCCGTTCGCGTTAAGCTGCAAGTATGATCTATGATGATCCTTTCCATTTTCTAAAGGTAAATTCATGCTCCTTGTCGACCAGTGGGTAGAGAAACACATCAAAGATGCTCAGGAAAAGGGGGACTTTGATAATCTGCCAGGCAACGGGCAGCCATTAAGTCTGGATGATGATAGCGCTGTACCCGAAGACCTAAGAGTCGCATTTCGCATCTTAAAAAATGCAGGCTATTTGCCACCAGCGCTTCAGGACAGAAAGGAAGCTGTCGAGTTGGAGCATTTATTACAGACGCTGGACAATGATGACCCACAATTTGCCGTTTCTGAAAAACGACTCAGAGTTCTTCAACTGCGGTTGCAGCAGGCGGGTATGAATACTGGTTTTTTGCAGGGGCATTATAAAGATGCACTGCATGATAAATTCAGGAGGAAATAGTATGTACAAAATTGGTGAGCTGGCCGGATTGGCAAATGTTTCCGCTGACACTGTCCGCTACTATGAGAAGCAAGGGATGATGAGCCCTGGCACCCGCAATCCTTCGGGTTATCGCCAATATGATGATAATGATCTGCAGCGGCTTCGCTTTATCCGTTACGCTAAATCGACAGGATTTACGCTGGACGCCATCAAGGAGCTGCTATCAATTCGCATCGATCCTTTGCACCACACGTGTCAGGAATCTAAAGCAATTGTGGACGAACGACTTGCTGAGGTTGAGTTCAAGTTACAGGAATTGACTCAGATGCGCGAGTCGTTACAAAGACTGAGTGCTGCCTGCTGCGGTACGGCGCATACCAGCGTAACTTGCTCTATTTTAGAAGCTTTAGAGGATGGTGCGGGAAAAGTTAGCTAAATGGTTTAGTCGTTTTATATACCACTTTCGGGCAGAAAATTTTCGCAGTATGATGTGTACGGATTTTGTCCAAAATGTATTTCACATATCGAGGATCTATGACTCAGTATAAGCATCAAAAAGGTATTATTCAGGATAATGCGTTGCAGGCTCTTCTCCATGATCCACTTTTCAAACAGCGTATTGAGAAGAATCAGAAAGGGAAAGGAAGTTATCGTCGTAAAGAGAAGAATGGGAAGGGGAGTTATCTGGAGGGCAGTGTTGAGTGTTCAGTCGAATATTCAACACTGCCCTTCTAAAATCAGTCAGAGTTTAACTGCCTGACTTTTACTTTTAGAGTTTTGGCGTCTGTTGTTCTTTCAGCAAATCACGAATTTCCGCCAGTAATGTTTCTTCTGCCGTTGGTTTTGGCGGAGCTGCAGGAGCATCTTCTTGCTTACGACGCATCTTGTTCATCAGAGTGATCGCCATAAATATCGCCAGAGCAACGATGATGAAATCAAAAACGTTCTGAATAAACACGCCGTAGTGCATAACAACGGCTGGCGTAGCGCCCTGAGCATCTCTTAGAACAAAAGCAAATTGTTTAAAATCTACCCCGCCAATCAATAATCCCAGTGGTGGCATAATAATATCGGCGACAAATGATGACACTATTTTGCCAAATGCTGCACCGATGATGACACCCACAGCAAGGTCAACCACGTTGCCACGCATGGCAAACTCACGAAACTCTTTCATAAAACTCATAAAATACTCCTTGGCAAATTCATCAAATATGTCAAAACAAGTAAAGACCATTTGTAGAGTCTTCGCTACAAAAGTTCTTACCAGAATACTAATTAGCGGGAATTCCTATAAGCCTCTTCATCCAATTATAAGAAGAATGGACTCGGCTGGAACAACCGCTCAACGTCTCTGACAAATTTCTTATCGGTGATGAACATAACAACGTGATCACCTTGTTGGATCCTGCTGGTACCGTTAGCAATGATCACATCGTTCCCGCGAACAATCGCACCAATGGTTGTACCTGGCGGAAGTTTGATTTGTTCGACCGTACGGCCAACTACTTTTGAGGTGGTTTCATCACCATGTGCAATTGCCTCGATGGCTTCAGCAACACCGCGGCGCAGCGAAGAAACGCTGACAATATCAGCTTTTCTGACATGCCCCAGTAATGCGGAAATTGTGGCCTGCTGCGGTGAAATCGCAATATCGATTACGCTGCCCTGAACCAAATCCACGTAAGCGCTGCGTTGGATAAGGACCATCGCTTTCTTCGCACCCATTCGCTTGGCCAGCATGGCAGACATGATGTTAGCTTCATCATCATTGGTAATGGCAATGAAAACATCAACCTGCTCAATATGCTCTTCGGCCAGAAGTTCCTGATCTGAAGCGTCCCCATAGAAGACGATAGTGTCTTGCAAAAGCTCGGCGAGCTCGGCGGCGCGCTGCTGATCGCGTTCGATAAGTTTTACGCTGTAATTTTTCTCAAGGCGTTGCGCCAAACCCGCGCCGACATTGCCACCGCCAACGATCATAATCCGCTTATAAGGTTTTTCCAGTCTCTGGAGTTCACTCATGACGGCACGGATATGCTGCGATGCCGCCACAAAGAAGACTTCATCACCTGCTTCAATGATGGTCGAACCTTGAGGACGGATCGGACGATCCTGACGGAATATTGCGGCCACTCGCGTTTCAATATGCGGCATATGTTCACGCATAGAAGAAAGCGCGTTACCGACCAGTGGTCCGCCGTAGTAGGCTTTCACAGCGGCGATACTGACCTTTCCTTCAGCAAAATTGACAACCTGAAGTGCACCAGGATACTCGATAAGTTTGTAGATATAGTCTGTGACTAATTGCTCTGGCGAGATCAGATGATCAATTGGAACGGCTTCAGGCAAGAACAGCTTTTCAGATTCGCGGATGTATTCCGTTGAGCGAATACGCGCTATACGATTAGGCGTGTTAAACAGCGAGTAGGCTATCTGGCAAGCAATCATATTGGTTTCGTCAGAATTGGTCACAGCGACCAGCATATCCGCGTCTTCAGCGCCGGCCTCACGCAATACACGCGGATGGGAGCCATGTCCCTGTACAACCCGAAGATCGAATTTATCTTGCAGTTGGCGTAACCGGACGGTATTGGTGTCGACAACGGTAATATCATTGTTTTCACCCACCAGGTTTTCGGCGAGTGTTCCGCCAACCTGCCCGGCACCGAGAATTATTATTTTCATATGACTCTCTGCTTTGCCTCAACACTGTCAGCCAGCATCAATGCTGCTGACAGGAAATGATTAACTTTTAATAAGTTTAGCGTAATAGAAACCGTCGCCATCTTCAGCATGAGGAAGATTTTGTCGTCCGGGATTTTCCAGCGTGCCAGTTTCGACCAATGTCGCATCCGGATGTGATTGCAGGAATGCGGCCACTTGCTGAGAATTTTCATCCGGTAATACTGAGCAGGTGGCATAGACTAATACGCCCTTACTTTTCAGTCTTGGCCATACAGCTTCAAGGATTTCTTTTTGAAGACCCGCGAGTTCAGCGATATCGCTGTCTCTGCGTAGCCATTTAATGTCGGGATGTCGGCGGATTACGCCGGTTGCTGAACAAGGCGCATCAAGCAAAATACGGTCAAATATACGATCACCCGCCCAAACCTGCGGCTCGCGGCCATCACCCTGTTTGACTTCGGCACTTAGTTTCAAACGTTGCAAGTTTTCATGCACACGCTTCAAACGCTGCTCGTCCACATCAACTGCCAGAACATGAGCTTTTGGTGCAGCTTCCAAAATGTGCGTGGTCTTTCCCCCCGGCGCACAGCACAAATCGAGGATCATCTCGCCATTCTGTGGATCCAGCAGATCAACGCTTCCTTGTGCCGATGCATCCTGAACGGTGACCCAACCTTCCGCAAATCCCGGAAGGAGATTGACCTGACAAGGCGTGACTAATCGCAATGCATCACGGTATTCAGTATGTGCAACGGCCTCAATCTGGGCGTCGTTAAGTAATTGCAGATACTCATCGCGGGTGTGATGCATGCGGTTTACGCGCAGCCACATAGGCGGTCTTTGGTTGTTTGCTTCTACAATACTTTCCCATTGCTCTGGATACGCTTTTTTGAGGCGGTTCAGCAACCAGCTTGGGTGAAGATAGCGACTGTCATTGTTCGCCATGCGTTGCAACAATTCTTCCTGTTGACGCTGGAACTGACGCAGAACCCCGTTGATAAGACCTTTCAACTGAGGGCGTTTCAGGGCAACGGCACCTTCGACGGTTTCTGCAAGAACGGCGTGTGCCGGAATACGGGTATGCATCAGCTGGTAGAGGCCAACCATCAGTAAATAATGCAAAGTTCTCTGCTTGCCGGTGAGCGGTTTTGCCATCAGTTGCTGCAAACACCATTCCAGCTGAGGAAGAACCCGCAAGGTACCGAAGCAGAGTTCCTGAAGTAACCCACGATCTTTATCTGAGACATTTTTTTGCAAGCCAGGCAGAACGGTCGAAAGAGACAGACCTTTGTCCAACACCTGGCTAATGGCTTGAGCTGCAATACTACGGAGATTATAGGCTGTTTTCATAGTCAAAAAAGCTGACCGAAGCCAGCATTATCAGAGAGATATGGCCCGACGAGATATCGGGCGTAGTCGTAAAGGTCAGGCTAAAAGTGTGCCTTCGATAAACCATTCACGACGAGAGTTAAGCAAGTCCTGTGCGGACATCGCCTTTTTACCCGAAGGTTGTAGCTGGGTGATATTCAGAACGCCGTCAGATGTCGCGACCAGAATCCCTTTTTTGTCAGCAGAGATGATAGTTCCCGGCAATTTATCGTGTTGCGTTGCCAGACATTCAGCCTGCCAGACTTTCACGGGCTGATCATCAATCATAAAGAAGCTGACGGGCCATGGGTTAAATGCACGAATACAGCGTTCAAGTTGTTCGGCCGACAGATTCCAGTCTAAGCGGGCTTCTTCCTTGCAGAGTTTCTCAGCGTAGGTTACGTGCTCTTCGCTTTGAACTTCAGGTTTTGCTGTGCCGTTCGCCAGCTGCTGTAATGTTTCAAGCATACCCTGCGGACCCAGCTCAGCCAGCTTGTTGTAAAGCGATGCGCTGGTATCTTCCGGCAGGATGTCACATTCTACTTTGTGCAGCATATCGCCGGTATCAAGGCCGACATCCATCTGCATGATGGTGACACCCGTTTTAGCATCCCCAGCCCACAATGAACGTTGAATAGGGGCCGCGCCACGCCAGCGGGGCAGAAGAGAACCATGAACGTTAATACAGCCCAATTTTGGCATATCGAGCACGGCTTTTGGCAGGATTAAACCATAAGCTACGACTACCATAATGTCAGCCCCGAGCGCTGAAACCAGAGACTGATTTTCTTCAGGACGCAGAGATTTTGGCTGAAAAACAGGGATGTCGTGAGTTTGAGCCAGAATCTTCACCGGACTTGCGGTCAGTTTATTACCGCGGCCGGCGGGGCGATCAGGCTGAGTAAAAACGCCTACCACCTGATGTTCTGATGATAAAAGCGCGTCAAGATGACGCGCTGCAAAGTCGGGAGTACCGGCAAATATGATTCGCAAAGCAGTGTCCTGTGTTACACGAATATTAGTCAGCCCGTGCGTTCAGCTTGGCCATTTTTTCCATCTTCTGGCGGATACGCTGACGTTTCAATGGGGACAAATAATCCACAAATAATTTACCCACCAGATGATCCATTTCATGCTGGATACAGATCGCCAGCAAGTCATCAGCTTCTAGCTCAAAGGTTTTACCGTCGCGATCAAGCGCACGTACTTTGACTTTCTCTGCACGCGGCACGAGAGCCCGTTGATCAGGGATCGACAGGCAGCCTTCTTCAATCCCTGTTTCGCCGCTTTTTTCCAGCAGTTCAGGGTTGATGAGAACCAAACGTTCGTCGCGGTTTTCAGAGACATCAATCACGATGATGCGTTGATGAATGTCTACCTGAGTCGCAGCCAGGCCGATGCCTTCTTCTGCATACATGGTTTCAAACATATCATCCACGATCTGCTGAATTTCGGCGTTAACTTCTTTGACCGGTTTTGCAGTAATGCGAAGCCGCTCGTCTGGGAAATGTAATATCTGTAATACGGACATATTTTTCTGGATCTTTATTCAAATGATTGAAGATATATAGACTCTATTCTAGACATTTCCCGCTGCGATTGACAGCATCCTCTGCCAATTGAATCAGTCGCTGAAAGGCATTAAGCAAGGAAAGCATAATGACACTACAGGAAGTGTGGGTACGTTTGTCGAGAGTTAAACGCCTTGATGCGGGTCTGGCCGAAGGGATTATCCAGTCATTATTTAACAGCGGAATTTATTCCCCCTCTGCATTAGTAAGTTGCGGTCTTTCAGAGGGACAACTCTCGGAGTTTCGACATTGTAATGCGCAATGGGTTGCAGAATCACTGAGATGGCTGGAAGGCGATCATCACCATCTGATTACTTTTGGCAGCGCTTTGTATTCGGCTTTGTTGGCCCAAATATCTTCTCCTCCATTGATTCTGTTTGTGGAAGGGGATCCTGATTTACTGTCCTCGCCTCAAATCGCGATGGTCGGGAGTCGTGAATTTACTCATTACGGCGAACAATACGCGCAGGTCTTTGCCAGCGGGCTGGTAAGTAGCGGTTTTACTGTGACGAGCGGTCTGGCTATGGGGATCGACGGAATTAGTCATCGTGCAACGCTTGCGGCGCAGGGGAAAACGATTGCTGTTCTGGGAAGCGGATTGTTAAAACGTTATCCGCCCCGGCATTCAACGCTAGCTCAGCACATTCTTGAAGCTGGAGGGGCTCTGGTGTCAGAGCATTTAGTGACGGCTCCGCCGCTCGCTGCACATTTTCCCCGACGTAACAGGATAATTAGCGGATTAAGCGCTGGCGTGCTGGTCATCGAGGCAACATTACGCAGTGGTTCCCTTATCACTGCCCGTTACGCACTGGAGCAGGGAAGAGAAGTGTTCGCCCTCCCAGGCCCATTGGGCAGTGTGACATCAGAAGGCACGCACTGGCTTATTCAGCAGGGCGCTTATCTGGTGACGGAGCCTAACGATATTGCCGAGCATATTGGCAGCGGGCTGACCTGGTTTCCTGATATTCGTGCTTCAGAATCTTTTAAAAAGCCTGCAAACAAGAGTTCCGTTGCTCCACAGACGATTATTTGTGCGCAAGATAGCGAAGTTGAATTGCCATTTGCTGATGTGTTGGCTAACGTAGAATATGAGGTGACATCTGTTGACGTCGTCGCCGAACGTGCCGGCCAACCTGTGCCAGAAGTGGTAGGTAAGCTACTCGAGCTGGAGTTAGCAGGATGGATCGCAGCTGTATCCGGCGGCTATGTCCGAATTAAGAGGGCAAGCCATGTTCGACGTACTAATGTACTTATTTGAAACTTACATTCACAACGAAGCGGAGATGAATGTTGACGAGGATAGGTTAACGGATGACTTGACCGAAGCTGGTTTCCACCGGGCCGATATTCACAATGCGTTGAGTTGGCTTGAAAAACTTGCGGATATGCAAGAGGGTGGAACCCCATCTTATATGCTGGATTCCGATCCTTCAGCATTACGTATTTATACCGATGAGGAAACAAGTCGGTTAGATAGCAGTTGTCGTGGCTTTTTATTGTTCCTGGAACAGATCAAAGTACTGAACTTCGATACCAGAGAGATGGTTATCGATCGTGTTATGGCTCTGGACACTGAAGAATTCGATCTTGAGGATCTGAAGTGGGTCGTGCTGATGGTTCTCTTTAATATTCCCGGATATGAAAGTGCATATCAGCAAATGGAAGAGCTGTTGTTTGAGGTTAATGAAGGTTATCTGCATTAAGAGATAACAGGTAAAAAGTAAGATATGACAAAAGCAGCACTTTTTGCTGAGAAGCAAAATGAATCCTGTCCGGAATGCGGGGCCGATCTGGTGATCCGTAGTGGTCGCCACGGCCCCTTTCTGAGTTGTTCATCCTATCCACAATGCCAGTATATTCGTCCTCTGAAATCTCAGGCTGATGGCCATATTGTGAAAGTCCTGGATGGACAATTATGCCCTAAATGTGAGTCGACCTTAGTGCTGCGTCAGGGGCGTTACGGCATGTTTATTGGTTGTAGTCAGTATCCGGAATGTGACCACATTGAAGTGATAGATAAACCGGAAGAAACCAGCCTGGATTGCCCGCAATGTGGTAAAGGGCATTTGTTGCAGCGAAAATCACGCTTTGGCAAAGTGTTTCATGCCTGTGATCGTTACCCGGATTGTCAGTTTGCCATTAATAACAAGCCGGTGGCGGGGGAATGCGTCCATTGCCATTACCCTTTATTGATGGAAAAGAAAACGGCGCAGGGTATTAAGCTATTTTGTGCCAGTAAATTGTGCGGTAAGGCCGTAGAAATTAAAGATAACGAACAAGATGAATAAAAGCTTAGAAAACTCATTTACCCTCGTGCTTGATGCGCTGCGTGAGCAACAAGTCGTTGCTTATCCGACTGAGGCCGTCTTTGGTCTCGGATGTGATCCGGATAGCGAACAGGCTGTCGATGCGCTTCTGGCGCTAAAAAAGCGGCCAAAAGATAAAGGTCTTATTTTGATTGCTGATAATTATCAGCAGCTTCTCCCTTATATAGATGACTCATCGCTCACTGAACAACAGCTTGCGCATATCTGCTCATTTTGGCCGGGCCCGGTAACGTGGGTCATGCCTGCGAAACCGTCAACGCCTGAATGGTTAACCGGACGCTTTACGTCGCTGGCGGTACGGGTCACTGATCATCCTCTGGTCAAAGAGCTGTGCCAAAAATTTGGTAAGCCGCTGGTATCTACCAGTGCGAATCTCAATGGCGAGCCGCCATGCCGTTTGCCCGCAGAAGTCCGGCTCCAGTTTGGGGATAATTTCCCTGTAATTGATGGCGATGTCGGCGGAAGAGAAAATCCCTCAGAAATCCGGGATGCCCTTACCGGCAACCTGATCCGTCAAGGTTAAAGGAAAAAGTGATGCCATCTTTCGCGGTATTTGGAAATCCTATCGGCCACAGTAAATCCCCTCGTATTCATGCATTGTTTGCCAGCCAGACCGGAATCGATCACACCTACGGCACTGTGCTTGCTCCGCATGAAGAGTTTGAAGAAACGCTGCGAACCTTTTTCGACGACGGAGCCCGTGGGGCAAATATCACCGTGCCTTTCAAAGAGCGCGCTTTTGCAGAATCTGATGAACTGACTGACCGTGCTGCGATGTCCGGTGCCGTGAACACCCTGAAAAAGCTCAAAGACGGCCGGTTACTCGGGGACAACACTGATGGCATTGGCATGCTGAGTGATCTAGAGCGGCTGGCGCTTTTGAAGCAAAGTGATCGGGTTTTATTGATCGGTGCCGGCGGCGCGGCGAGAGGGGTGATACTTCCTTTGCTGTCTCATGGCTGTTCAGTGGTTGTCACCAACCGGACGTTTGAACGCGCACAACATCTGAGCCATATCTTCGAAGAAAAAGGGGATATCCGGGCTATCGCATTAGCCGATCTGGCTGATGAGTCTTTCGATCTGATCATTAACGCCACGGCTTCGGGTATTAAAGGTGAGATCCCTGCGATCCCAGAAAAAGTGCTGACCGCGCAGACCCGTGTCTACGATATGTATTATCAGGCAGGTTTAACGCCTTTTCTCACCTGGGCCAAAAATAACGGGGTAACGGCTTATGCCGACGGGTTGGGAATGCTGGTGGGGCAAGCTGCCCATGCTTTCTATATGTGGCATGGTGTTATGCCAGAGATAGAGCCTGTGCTGGAGCAGTTAAAGAAAGACTTGCTGGCTTAACCAGTAATGCCTGAACAGTGTGCATTTTACTGTTCAGGCAACGCTATTCTTTATTGTTCCTGTGAACGGTAGAGATCTTTCCAGGTCACATAGTTATTCGAAGAGTATGTCAGCCCTGCAAGTTCCTCTGACGTCAGCTCGCGTATCTGTTTAACCGGACTGCCTAAATAGAGATAACCGCTTTCGAGGGTTTTTCCTGGCGGCACCAAACTGCCGGCGCCAATCATCACATCATCTTCAACGATCGCACCGTCCAACAGTATCGCTCCCATTCCTACCAGTACCCGGTTTCCGATAGTGCAACCATGCAACATAGCTTTATGGCCGACGGTCACGTCCTCTCCAATAATAAGAGGGTAGCCCTCAGGATTATGCCGCGACTGGTGAGTGACATGCAGCACGCTTCCATCCTGCACATTGGTTCTGCAGCCGATCACGACATTATTCACATCACCACGTATCACCACCAGCGGCCAGATACTGACATCATCAGCCAGATCCACATCACCAATCACCACACTGGAGGGATCAACCATGACTCTTTCTCCTAATGTTGGTGTTAATCCTTGATAAGCACGCAAAGCCTGAGACATCTGAAGCACCCCATAAGTGAGTTTTGACCTTGGCAATATAGTTCGGGTCTGAGGAAATACCAATTTCGACTCAATCAGATCGGCGTGAAAACCAGCGGATCGAACGAGATCTCCGCGAAAGGGTTGAAAAACACGCAGTCGATCCTTTTATTGGAAAAAAGGCTTGTGCAAAAAATTCGGATCCCTATAATGCCGCTCCATCGACAGGGAACAACGTGAACAACATCACGAAGTAACCGGGTCGGAAAGATTAAAAACAGCGGCAATCGGATGAAATAAACGGTTGACACTGAATGAGGAAAGCGTAATATACGCCACCTCGAGTTAGCAAGCGAAAGCGCGTAACTCACTGCTCTTTAACAATTTATCAGACAATCTGTGTGGGCACTCACAAGACGATATCAGCCACTTCGGTGGCAAAATATTTATTGACAGCAATGTCAAGTCTTAGAGTGACCAAGCAGTAATTCATTTAGTTGAATTATTACGAAGTAATCTCTGAGCACCGCTTAACTTGTTTAAGCAAATCGAACTTTTAATTGAAGAGTTTGATCATGGCTCAGATTGAACGCTGGCGGCAGGCCTAACACATGCAAGTCGAGCGGCAGCGGGAAGTAGCTTGCTACTTTGCCGGCGAGCGGCGGACGGGTGAGTAATGTCTGGGAAACTGCCTGATGGAGGGGGATAACTACTGGAAACGGTAGCTAATACCGCATGACCTCGCAAGAGCAAAGTGGGGGACCTTCGGGCCTCACGCCATCGGATGTGCCCAGATGGGATTAGCTAGTAGGTGAGGTAATGGCTCACCTAGGCGACGATCCCTAGCTGGTCTGAGAGGATGACCAGCCACACTGGAACTGAGACACGGTCCAGACTCCTACGGGAGGCAGCAGTGGGGAATATTGCACAATGGGCGCAAGCCTGATGCAGCCATGCCGCGTGTGTGAAGAAGGCCTTAGGGTTGTAAAGCACTTTCAGCGAGGAGGAAGGGTTCAGTGTTAATAGCACTGTGCATTGACGTTACTCGCAGAAGAAGCACCGGCTAACTCCGTGCCAGCAGCCGCGGTAATACGGAGGGTGCAAGCGTTAATCGGAATTACTGGGCGTAAAGCGCACGCAGGCGGTTTGTTAAGTCAGATGTGAAATCCCCGAGCTTAACTTGGGAACTGCATTTGAAACTGGCAAGCTAGAGTCTTGTAGAGGGGGGTAGAATTCCAGGTGTAGCGGTGAAATGCGTAGAGATCTGGAGGAATACCGGTGGCGAAGGCGGCCCCCTGGACAAAGACTGACGCTCAGGTGCGAAAGCGTGGGGAGCAAACAGGATTAGATACCCTGGTAGTCCACGCTGTAAACGATGTCGACTTGGAGGTTGTGCCCTTGAGGCGTGGCTTCCGGAGCTAACGCGTTAAGTCGACCGCCTGGGGAGTACGGCCGCAAGGTTAAAACTCAAATGAATTGACGGGGGCCCGCACAAGCGGTGGAGCATGTGGTTTAATTCGATGCAACGCGAAGAACCTTACCTACTCTTGACATCCAGAGAATTCGCTAGAGATAGCTTAGTGCCTTCGGGAACTCTGAGACAGGTGCTGCATGGCTGTCGTCAGCTCGTGTTGTGAAATGTTGGGTTAAGTCCCGCAACGAGCGCAACCCTTATCCTTTGTTGCCAGCACGTAATGGTGGGAACTCAAAGGAGACTGCCGGTGATAAACCGGAGGAAGGTGGGGATGACGTCAAGTCATCATGGCCCTTACGAGTAGGGCTACACACGTGCTACAATGGCATATACAAAGAGAAGCGAACTCGCGAGAGCAAGCGGACCTCATAAAGTATGTCGTAGTCCGGATTGGAGTCTGCAACTCGACTCCATGAAGTCGGAATCGCTAGTAATCGTAGATCAGAATGCTACGGTGAATACGTTCCCGGGCCTTGTACACACCGCCCGTCACACCATGGGAGTGGGTTGCAAAAGAAGTAGGTAGCTTAACCTTCGGGAGGGCGCTTACCACTTTGTGATTCATGACTGGGGTGAAGTCGTAACAAGGTAACCGTAGGGGAACCTGCGGTTGGATCACCTCCTTACCTCAAGATACGCATTGTGCAGTGTCCACACAGATTGTCTGATGAAATTAATGAGCAAGAGCACCTGTTGATGCAGTAAGGGTAACCTTACGCTGATGCGAAAAGTGCCAAACCACTGTGTGGTCTGGTACGGAATTTTCGTGTCCCCATCGTCTAGAGGCCTAGGACACTGCCCTTTCACGGCTGTAACAGGGGTTCGAATCCCCTTGGGGACGCCACTCCGATAATGTGTGAAAGACATTATCAAATGAATATCTTAAAGATGACTTTAACAAGTCGTGTTTAAGATATTGCTCTTTAACAATCTGGAACAAGCTGAAAATTGAAAGTTTACAGCTGAACATCACTCTCCGTAGAAGTACTGAGTGGTGGATTAGTCTGTAACAGAGTCTCTCAAATAATCGCAGCGCGACGGTGGAAACACCTTCGGGTTGTGAGGTTAAGCGACTAAGCGTACACGGTGGATGCCTAGGCAGTCAGAGGCGATGAAGGGCGTGCTAATCTGCGAAAAGCGTCGGTAAGGTGATATGAACCGTTACAACCGACGATACCCGAATGGGGAAACCCAGTGTGTTTCGACACATTATCATTACATGAATACATAGTGTAATGAGGCGAACCGGGGGAACTGAAACATCTAAGTACCCCGAGGAAAAGAAATCAACCGAGATTCCCCCAGTAGCGGCGAGCGAACGGGGAAGAGCCCAGAACCAGAATCAGCGTATGTGTTAGTGGAAGCGTCTGGAAAGTCGCACAGTATAGGGTGATAGTCCCGTACACAAAAATGCATATGTTGTGAGTTCGATGAGTAGGGCGGGACACGTGACATCCTGTCTGAATATGGGGGGACCATCCTCCAAGGCTAAATACTCCTGACTGACCGATAGTGAACCAGTACCGTGAGGGAAAGGCGAAAAGAACCCCGGCGAGGGGAGTGAAATAGAACCTGAAACCGTGTACGTACAAGCAGTGGGAGCCTACTTTGTTGGGTGACTGCGTACCTTTTGTATAATGGGTCAGCGACTTATATTTTGTAGCAAGGTTAACCGAATAGGGGAGCCGTAGGGAAACCGAGTCTTAACTGGGCGTCAAGTTGCAAGGTATAGACCCGAAACCCGGTGATCTAGCCATGGGCAGGTTGAAGGTTGGGTAACACTAACTGGAGGACCGAACCGACTAATGTTGAAAAATTAGCGGATGACTTGTGGCTGGGGGTGAAAGGCCAATCAAACCGGGAGATAGCTGGTTCTCCCCGAAAGCTATTTAGGTAGCGCCTCGTGAACTCATCTTCGGGGGTAGAGCACTGTTTCGACTAGGGGGCCATCCCGGCTTACCAACTCGATGCAAACTACGAATACCGAAGAATGTTATCACGGGAGACACACGGCGGGTGCTAACGTCCGTCGTGAAGAGGGAAACAACCCAGACCGCCAGCTAAGGTCCCAAAGTCATGGTTAAGTGGGAAACGATGTGGGAAGGCATAGACAGCCAGGATGTTGGCTTAGAAGCAGCCATCATTTAAAGAAAGCGTAATAGCTCACTGGTCGAGTCGGCCTGCGCGGAAGATGTAACGGGGCTAAACCATGCACCGAAGCTGCGGCAGCGACGCTTATGCGTTGTTGGGTAGGGGAGCGTTCTGTAAGCCGTCGAAGGTGAACTGTGAGGTTTGCTGGAGGTATCAGAAGTGCGAATGCTGACATAAGTAACGATAATGCGGGTGAAAAACCCGCACGCCGGAAGACCAAGGGTTCCTGTCCAACGTTAATCGGGGCAGGGTGAGTCGACCCCTAAGGCGAGGCTGAAAAGCGTAGTCGATGGGAAGCTGGTTAATATTCCAGCACTTGGTGTTACTGCGAAGGGGGGACGGAGAAGGCTAGGCTAGCCGGGCGACGGTTGTCCCGGTTCAAGCGTGTAGGGGGTGTGATTTGGTAAATCCGGTCGCATATCAACCCTGAGGCGTGATAACGAGCCACTACGGTGGTGAAGTAGTTGATGCCAAGCTTCCAGGAAAAGCCTCTAAGCTCCAGGTAACACGAAATCGTACCCCAAACCGACACAGGTGGTCAGGTAGAGAATACTCAGGCGCTTGAGAGAACTCGGGTGAAGGAACTAGGCAAAATGGTGCCGTAACTTCGGGAGAAGGCACGCTGGCGCGTAGGTGAAGGGACTTGCTCCCGGAGCTGAAGCCAGTCGAAGATACCAGCTGGCTGCAACTGTTTAATAAAAACACAGCACTGTGCAAACACGAAAGTGGACGTATACGGTGTGACGCCTGCCCGGTGCCGGAAGGTTAATTGATGGGGTTATCCGCAAGGAGAAGCTCTTGATCGAAGCCCCGGTAAACGGCGGCCGTAACTATAACGGTCCTAAGGTAGCGAAATTCCTTGTCGGGTAAGTTCCGACCTGCACGAATGGCGTAATGATGGCCAGGCTGTCTCCACCCGAGACTCAGTGAAATTGAACTCGCTGTGAAGATGCAGTGTACCCGCGGCAAGACGGAAAGACCCCGTGAACCTTTACTATAGCTTGACACTGAACATTGAGCCTTGATGTGTAGGATAGGTGGGAGGCTTTGAAGCGTGGACGCCAGTCTGCGTGGAGCCAACCTTGAAATACCACCCTTTAATGTTTGATGTTCTAACTCGGCCCCGTGATCCGGGGTGAGGACAGTGTCTGGTGGGTAGTTTGACTGGGGCGGTCTCCTCCTAAAGAGTAACGGAGGAGCACGAAGGTTAGCTAATCACGGTCGGACATCGTGAGGTTAGTGCAATGGCATAAGCTAGCTTGACTGCGAGAGTGACGGCTCGAGCAGGTACGAAAGTAGGTCATAGTGATCCGGTGGTTCTGAATGGAAGGGCCATCGCTCAACGGATAAAAGGTACTCCGGGGATAACAGGCTGATACCGCCCAAGAGTTCATATCGACGGCGGTGTTTGGCACCTCGATGTCGGCTCATCACATCCTGGGGCTGAAGTAGGTCCCAAGGGTATGGCTGTTCGCCATTTAAAGTGGTACGCGAGCTGGGTTTAGAACGTCGTGAGACAGTTCGGTCCCTATCTGCCGTGGGCGTTGGAAGATTGAGAGGGGCTGCTCCTAGTACGAGAGGACCGGAGTGGACGCATCACTGGTGTTCGGGTTGTCATGCCAATGGCATTGCCCGGTAGCTAAATGCGGAAAAGATAAGCGCTGAAAGCATCTAAGCGCGAAACTTGCCTCGAGATGAGTCTTCCCTGTGGCTTTAAGCCACCTGAAGGGACGTTTAAGACTAAGACGTTGATAGGCTGGGTGTGTAAGTGCAGCGATGCATTGAGCTAACCAGTACTAATGACCCGAGAGGCTTAACCTTACAACACCAAAGGTGTTTTTAGAGACTTGAAGTAGATTTTCAGCTGAATGTTCCGAGATTGGTTCGTATGGCGGAGTGTGTGAGAAATCATGACATGATGCGGTATGGATGAAACAGAATTTGCCTGGCGGCAGTAGCGCGGTGGTCCCACCTGACCCCATGCCGAACTCAGAAGTGAAACGCCGTAGCGCCGATGGTAGTGTGGGGTCTCCCCATGCGAGAGTAGGGAACTGCCAGGCATTAAATTAGTAAAGCTTGCTTATAAGCGAGCTGTTAGAAGAATAAGCGTGCTGATATGGCTCAGTTGGTAGAGCGCACCCTTGGTAAGGGTGAGGTCCCCAGTTCGACTCTGGGTATCAGCACCAGTAATAAGCGTAGAGTTCGGTAAATTACAGAATTTGCCTGGCGGCACTAGCGCGGTGGTCCCACCTGACCCCATGCCGAACTCAGAAGTGAAACGCCGTAGCGCCGATGGTAGTGTGGGGTCTCCCCATGCGAGAGTAGGGAACTGCCAGGCATCAAAAAAAGACAAAAGCCCCGTACAAAAGTACGGGGCTTTTGTCTTTTCTACATTCAAAGGCTCTGCGATTTAAGACTGAAGATTCAAACAAAAGGCCATCCTCAGGGATGGCCTTTTGCGTTTCTGAAATCAGAACAATCAGTGATTAGAACTTTGAGAGATCCCGATCCCGGTTTGTGAGCGTACAAACTGAGGATAGAAACGTTCCCTTTCTTTCTGGCCTTCCTGAGAGTTATCAGTAATCGAGAAGAACCAGGTCCCCACGAAGGCGACAATCATCGAGAATAAGGCTGGGTATTCATACGGATAAATAGGTTTGGCATGCCCTAAAATCTGCACCCAGATAGTTGGCCCGAGGATCATGAGTATGACTGCAGTGAGTAATCCAAGCCAGCCACCAATCATTGCTCCACGCGTAGTCAGTTTGGACCAGTACATTGAAAGCAGGATAATCGGGAAGTTACAGCTCGCAGCGATGGAGAAAGCCAGACCGACCATGAACGCAATATTCTGTTTTTCAAACAAAATACCCAGAGCAATCGCCACGATCCCTAACAAGATGACTGTTATCTTCGAAACGCGTAACTCATCCCGTTCAGTGGCTTTCCCATCCTTGATAACACTGGCATAAAGGTCATGCGATACCGCTGAAGCGCCCGCTAATGTCAGACCTGCAACAACGGCGAGAATAGTAGCGAAGGCGACGGCAGAGATGAAGCCAAGGAAGAAGCTTCCTCCAACGGCATCAGCCAGATGGACTGCTGCCATATTATTGCCGCCGAGCAATACACCGCTGGCATCTTTAAAGGCAGGATTCCCACTGACCAGAACGATGGCGCCGAAACCGATAATGAAGGTCAGAATATAGAAGTAACCAATAAAGCCGGTGGCATAAAATACGCTTTTACGCGCTTCTTTAGCATCGTTAACCGTGAAGAAACGCATCAGGATATGCGGCAGACCGGCGGTACCGAACATCAGCGCGAGGCCAAGAGACAGAGCTGATATCGGGTCTGAAACCAATCCTCCCGGGCTCATGATCGCAATCCCTTTAGAATGCACCGCAACGGCCTGAGTAAAGAGCGTATTGAAGTTAAAGCCGACAGATCTCATGACCATCACGGCCATGAATGTCGCACCCGCCAGCAGCAGAATTGCTTTGATGATTTGCACCCAGGTTGTCGCCAGCATCCCGCCAAACAACACATAGAGCACCATCAGGATCCCGACCAGGATCACGGCAACATGATAGTTAAGACCAAACAGCAGCTGGATTAACTTACCGGCACCGACCATCTGTGCAATAAGATACAACGCGACTACGACCAGCGAACCACAGGCTGAAAGCAGCCGGATGGGTTTCTGTTTCAGACGGTAAGACGCCACGTCGGCAAAGGTATATTTACCCAGGTTTCGCAGACGTTCGGCGATGAGGAACAGGATAATAGGCCAGCCAATCAGGAAACCGATGGAGTAAATCAGCCCATCGTATCCGGAGGTGTAAACCAGCGCAGAGATGCCCAGGAAAGACGCGGCTGACATAAAGTCACCAGCAATCGCCATACCGTTTTGCAGGCCGGTAATACGCCCGCCCGCAGTGTAGTAATCCTGACGGGATCGTGTACGTTTTGCTGCCCAATAGGTGATATATAACGTCGCACCGACAAACAGTACGAACATTACAATCGCTTCTATATTAAGAGGCTGACGTTTCACTTCACCTGCAATCCCTTCGGCGGCAAACAGGCTGAAGGGGAAGGCTGAAGCCAACGCCAGTAAAAGGAGAGAGCCACGACGCGCCTTCATGGCTGCACCTCGCGGATAATATCTGCCGTCAGCCGGTCAAATTCGCTATTCGCACGGATGACATAAATCCCGGTCAGGACGAAAGAGATAACGATCAGCCCCACGCCAACAGGAATACCCCGGGTAATGGTGGCACCTTCATAAAGTGGGGTTCCCAGCCACTGCGGATCAAAAGCAATCAGCAGGATAAAGGCAACGTACAGAACCAAGGTAATCCCTGACAGTAACCAGGCAAAACGACTGCGTTTTTGCACCAGTTCCCTAAAGCGCGGATTATTTACAACTCTCTGATAAATGAGATCATTCATCTCAGTGACTCCTGTGAGGCATTGATAGAGTTCACCGCGCCAGGGCGGTGAAAATTACGACGGCACTTTCATTGATTGTTTTTCTTCCAACAATTTGTCGACTACGCCCGGATCCGCCAGCGTAGAGGTGTCTCCCAGATTACTGGTGTCACCGGCAGCAATTTTGCGCAGGATACGGCGCATGATTTTTCCGGAGCGGGTTTTAGGTAATGAGTCCGTCCAGTGAAGAACGTCTGGTGTGGCGATGGATCCTATCTCTTTGCGCACCCAGTTGCGCACTTCGGTATAGAGTTCCGGTGACGGTTCTTCGCCGTGATTGAGAGTGATATAGGCGTAAATAGCTTGCCCTTTGATGTTATGCGGAATGCCGACAACAGCCGCTTCTGCAATTTTAGGGTGTGAAACCAGCGCGGATTCAATCTCAGCGGTTCCCAGACGATGGCCGGAAATATTCAGCACGTCATCAACACGACCGGTGATCCAGTAATAACCATCTTCGTCACGACGGGCACCGTCGCCACTGAAATACATATTCTTGAACGTTGAGAAATAGGTCTGCTCGAAGCGTTCATGATCACCAAAGAGCGTACGCGCCTGTCCGGGCCATGAATCGGTGATCACCAGATTGCCTTCGCACGCACCTTCCTGTGGAACACCTTCGTTATCCACCAGCGCAGGCTGAACGCCAAAGAACGGTCGCGTTGCCGAACCGGCTTTCAGCTCAGTGGCGCCTGGCAATGGCGTTATCATGAAACCGCCAGTTTCGGTTTGCCACCAGGTATCGACAATCGGGCAATGGCTGTTGCCTATTGTTTTGTAGTACCACTCCCAGGCTTCCGGGTTAATGGGTTCCCCCACCGAGCCCATGATCCGCAGCGATTCACGGCTGGTCCCTTCAATCGCTTTATCGCCTTCAGCCATCAGTGCACGGATAGCGGTAGGAGCCGTATAGAGAATGTTTACTTTATGCTTATCAATGACCTGAGCCATGCGAGCAGGTGTCGGATAATTTGGTACACCTTCAAACATCAGGCTGATTGCGCCGCATGCCAGCGGGCCGTAGAGCAAATAGCTGTGACCCGTTACCCAGCCAACATCGGCGGTACACCAGTAAATGTCCCCATCGTGATAATCAAAGGTGTATTTAAATGTAAGAGCGGCATAGACAAGATAACCGCCTGTGGTGTGCAGCACGCCTTTTGGCTTACCGGTAGAACCTGAGGTATAGAGGATAAAGAGCGGATCTTCCGCTTTCATTTCTTCGGCCGGACATTCAGCTGAAACGCCATCAATGGCATCATGCCACCAGATATCACGACCTTCTTTCCACTCGCCCTGTTTGCCGGTGCGTTTGAAAATAATGGAATGTGTCACACTGGTGACTGAAGGATTTTTCAGCGCATCGTCCACATTCTGCTTGAGCGGAATAGTGCGTCCCGCACGCAGCCCTTCATCAGCGGTGATAACCACTTTCGCGCTGGAGTCGATAATACGACCAGAGACGGCTTCAGGTGAGAAACCGGCAAAGATAACTGAATGCACGGCACCAATACGCGCGCAGGCCAGCATGGCAACGGCAGCTTCCGGCACCATCGGCATATAAATAGCGACAACGTCGCCTTTTTTAACACCCAATCCTTTCAGTACATTCGCAAACTTGCAGACATCATGGTGAAGCTGTTTGTAGGTGACGTGTTTGTTTTCAGCGTTAGGGTCATCGCCTTCCCATATCAGCGCCGTCTGGTCGCCTTTTTCCGCTAAATGACGATCCAGGCAGTTCGCGGCCAGATTGAGGGTACCGTCCTCAAACCAGCGGATATCGATATTTCCCGGTGCGAATGACGTGTTCTTCACTTTTGTGAAAGGTTTGATCCAGTCCAGAACTTTCGCCTGTTCGGCCCAGAATGCATCCGGATCTTCGACAGACTGTTGATAAAACTGCTGATATTTCTCAGGTGTGATCAGGGTACGTTCTGCGACAGAGGCAGGAATAGGGTGCTTATAAACATGGCTCATGGTTTTTCTCCTTTGATTTGTTAATGATATGTCAATCAAAGGTTAAGTGTAGTTTGCTGTTTGGCTTTGTTTGGTTTTTGGGGGTCAGATCACGCAAGCAGAGTAAAAACAGCAGGATATGCGCATGTTCATTGCGGAGCACTCCACATAAATAAAATGGAGCCAGGGAAGAGAAAAAAGGAGTGTTTAGTAAAAATTTATGATTAAAAATGTAATAAATTGGTTAAATAAAGCTTAACTCACCTTATCTAATGCGAAAATTATTATTCATTAGAGAACATTTAATATCATTTATTTTAACTTATAAGTTAATTTCCTTTCATAATGGCAATGTTTAAAGATTAATCCGAGCGTAAAACTCTTAATATTTGCATTAAGCGAATTATTATAACGTTAAATCAAAAATATCAGTATATTGATCTGGCAAGAGAGGGGTGCTCTCTTCGGTACAGCGAATAATATCGCTTAACAGCTGCTTAACGCTTAATAGCTACCGTTACAATCTCAAGGACTTACTATGTTTAACGCTAAGAACAAGACACTGGTTATCGCTTTATCTGCCCTTATTTCTGCTTCAGCTTTCGCAGATGATGTTACAACACCGCCGACAGGAACCGATCAGGGCTCTGGCCGCATTCATTTCACCGGAACCGTTATTAATGCGCCTTGCTCAATTGCTCCAGGAGATGAGGACATTAATGTGAACATGGGTCAGGTAGCAAATAAGGTGCTGGAAAGCGGTAATAAATATTCCCAGAACGTTAACTACACCATTCACCTGCAAGGCTGCGACCTGACTGCACAAACTGCGGGCACCGTCGAATATCCGGCGATGTCTAAAGTGGCCGTTTCATTTGCCGGCACACCTGACAGCAGCGCGAGTGAATTGCTGGCTAACACCGGCACTGCAAAAGGTGCGGGCATTCGTCTGATTGATGCGAACGGTGACCTGCTGAAAGTCGGTGATACCTCTAAAGATATTAACCTTGTCACCGGTAATAATGAGCTGGTGTTTGCTGCGCGCGTTGAAGCCAACTCACAGCCAGTTTCGACCGGTACTATCGTTTCTCAGGCAACGTACGCCCTGAATTATAAATAAGCATTGTTATTATTTAGGGGAGTTATCTCCCCTTTATTTTCCAGGTGCACCTGCGCCAGGGGTTTATGTTTGATCTATAAAAGCAAAAAGTGATTTTATTATGTTGTTTGCGATGGATGGAACATCGACAAGGAAGGGGACAGGTTTTTGGCTTATTTTCCTTTTGTCGGGATGCTTAATTTCAATCAGAAGCCTGGCGGTGGAATTTAACGTTAACTTTATTGATTCTGCCGATCGCAATAACGTCGATCTGTCGCGTTTTCAGGTTGCCAATTACATCGCGCCTGGAGAGTACCTGCTGGATGTGATGCTTAATGGTCGCACCTTCGGTGACCAGAGTGTCATTCAATATATTCCGGTCGATGATAATAAAAATAGCCGGTTATGCTTACCACCTTCACTGGTGGATAAATTCGATCTGACCAAAGCAGCCCGGGAAAAAATAACCCTCTGGCATCACGGCAAATGTACGTCACTGGATAAAATGCCGGAAGTGACCACACGTTACGATCAGGAAAGGCAGACGCTTAATATCAGCATTCCGCAAGCCTGGCTGACGTTCCACGACCAGAACTGGGTGCCACCTTCTCAATGGGATGAGGGTGTAAACGGCGTTTTGCTCGACTATAACCTGCTGGGTAGCCGTTACATGCCTCAACAGGGCGATACTTCGACCAGTTTCAGCAGCTACGGTACCACCGGGTTTAACCTCGGGGCGTGGCGCGCCCGTGCGGATTATCAGTATTCCTCTTCCCGCACCTCAGGTTCGCCAGCCAGTGATAATTTCACCTGGACGCAGAAATACGTGTATCGCGCTTTACCCTCTATCGGCGCACGCCTGACCGGGGGACAAACGTATCTGAGTTCTGACATTTTTGATTCATTCCGCTTTCTCGGTGCGTCGCTAAACAGTGACCAGCGCATGTTGCCACCGTCGTTACGTGGCTATGCGCCGCAGGTGACCGGGATCGCCAAAACCAATGCCAAAGTCAGTATCAGCCAGAATGGACGGGTCATCTACCAGACCAACGTCTCGCCGGGGCCATTCGTGGTTCAGGACCTGACCGAAGCAGTACAGGGTTCGCTGGACGTCAAAATCGAAGAAGAAAATGGCAGCGTCACTACCTATCAGGTGACGACGGCCACCATTCCCTTTCTGACCCGCAAAGGCCAGGTGCGGTTTAAAACGGCCATGGGTAAACCGACCACAGGCAGCAGCAACCGCGTTTTACAGCCGGGTTTTTACAGCGGGGAAATGTCGTGGGGGGCGCTAAATGATTTCTCGCTTTATGGCGGGCTGATTGCGACGACCGGGAATTATCAGGCGCAGGCGCTGGGTATCGGGCAAAACCTGCAAAAACTCGGCGCGGTATCTTTTGACGTGACTCGCTCTTCTGCGACCGTACCAGATGCGGGTAAACAAACCGGTTTCAGCTACCGCGCCAACTATTCCAAACGCTTTAATTCGACCGGCAGTCAGATCACGTTCGCCGGTTATCGCTTCTCACAAAAGACGTTTATGTCTTTTAACCAGTATCTCGACAAGGTGAACGGCGACGGCTATTCCCGTGATGACAAACAAACGTACACAGTGACCGCTAACCAGTATCTGCCGTGGCCGGCGATCACCTTATATCTGTCAGCGACGCATAAGGTCTACTGGAACGAGGATCCGAGTAACAACTACAGCGTATCCGTTAGCAAGATTTTCGATATCGGGCGTTTTACCGGTGTCTCTGCCACCTTTTCGGCCAGCAAGCTGAACTACCGTGATACCGATGAAAACCAGATGTTCCTGTCACTCAGCCTTCCGCTGTCTTCAGGACAACAAATCAGCTACGACGCGCAGCAGGATTCGCAAAGCGGCTTCTCGCAAACCGCGTCGTATTACAACAGTCAGGACCCGAACAATACCTGGCGCGTTGGCGCGGGCGGGAGTAGCCCGGATATACAAAAAGGTAACGGCGTGTTTCGCGCGAACTATCAGCATATGTCGCCGTACGGCCAGTTCGGCGCTAACGGCAGCGTGAAAAATAACGATTACCGTTCGGTGAATGCGAACTGGTACGGCTCGTTTACCGCCACTGCGGCGGGTGCGGCCTTGCATCAGAGCAGCGCGGGCAGCGAGCCTCGCATGATGGTGTCGACCGGCGTGAAAGGCATTCCGATAAGCGACGGGGCGTCCGTGACCAATGATTACGGCATTGCGGTGGTGAATGGCGTGTCCAGTTATCAGACCTCTGATATCCGCGTTGATGTGAACCATTTACCGGATGACGTGGAAGTCTACAGCTCAGTGGTCAGTAAAACCCTGACCGAAGGAGCAATAGGTTTTCGCAAAATCCGCGCGATTAAAGGTGAGCGTCTGATGGCGGTGATCCGCCTGAAAGATGGCAGTCATCCGCCGCTCGGGGCATCAGTTACCGACAACAGTTCCGGTTTTGAAGCCGGACTAATCGGTGACGGCGGTCTGGCCTATCTGGCCGGGGTGTCAGGTGAGAAATCCCTGACTGTCCGCTGGGGAGACGACCAGCAGTGCCAGGTTCAGGTGCCGCCGCAGCCTGAAACCTCTTCAGGGCAGGTATTGCTGCCGTGCAATTAATGATGAAAAGCGGTCTGAAGGGATCGCACTAGTAAGGGAATAACCAGATGAAAAAAATGATTTTACGCTGCGTAGCCGTACTGATGTTGGCCGGAGCATGTTATCCGGCAGTCGCCGCGGTGAATCTTGACCGGACGCGCATCATCTATAACGCCAGCGATAAATCCGTCAGTGTCATGCTCGAGAACCAGAGCAAGGAGCTGCCTTATCTGGCGCAGGTCTGGCTGGAGAACGCACAGGGCGAAAAAATCACCTCGCCGCTGGTGGCGCTGCCGCCGATGCAGCGAATTGATGCCGGGCAGAAAAGCCAGATCCGTATCCTGCAACTGCCGGAAACCGCCGGTTTACCGAAAGACCGCGAGTCGCTGTTCTACTTCAACGTGCGCGAAGTGCCGCCAAAAAGTGATATGGCGAACGTGATGCAGGTGGCGATCCAAAGCCGCGTGAAATTGTTCTTCCGCCCGGCGGAACTGAGAAAACTGTTGAAAGCCAACTGGCAGGAACAGCTCCAGGTTTCGCGGCTCAGCAACGGGCTGAAACTGACGAATCCGACACCTTTTTACATCACTGTCGGATATCTGGGTAAAGTCAACAAAGGCAATGCTTCGGGTTTTGACAGCGTCATGCTGGCGCCGTTTGCGACGGAATCTCTGACCGGCAGTCAGTACGTCAGCGAACGTTACAGTCTCGGGTACATGGACGATTACGGCGGTCTTCAGGTCAATCAATACAATTGCCCGTCCGTGCAATGTCAGCTTATCAGCAAGGATGATAAGCGATAACAACCACGTGAGAAGCCGTGACTGAACGGATTTACCATAAAGAAAAGGGATTGTTATGCCTGATATTTGCAGATTATCCATTGGCCGGATGGCAATCATCATCCTGCTCTTCTTATTTTCCCGCAGCGCCCTGGCGCTCGATTGTGTGGAGAAAGGCACAGGTATTGTGGATAAACCGGCGATACCGGTAGGGCAACTGGCTATTCCGGCGAATGTACCTGTCGGCACCAAGGTCTGGGAATCGAATGACATCAACGTCACGGCCTATTGCGACAATGTGCTGGGGTCGATTATTGACGTTGTGCATTTCTACTTTAACCCTAAATCCCAGTCGATCGGGGAAGGCTTATTGCTGGGCGTGAGCTACAACGGGCAGGATCTGGAACAGAACGAGCAGAGACTCAGTACTAACAGTACTCCTATCAAAAAAGGCCAGAACGTCACCGTCAACGTGACGTTCCGCCTGTATATCAAAGTCAGTGGAAATGCACCTTCCAGCGGGCATTACCAAGGCGCGGACCAGTTCACCGTCTTTCAGCTTGATGGCAGCAGAGGTATTAACAAATCCCCCGGTGCTAAAAACCTCAAATACAATCTTTCTGGCTTGCAGGGGATCCGTTTTCTGGCCTGCGGTTCTGATCTGAAAGTGTATCCGGAATCTCAGATTGTCGATTTTGGCGCCATTCAAAGCACGACCCTTTCACGGTCTTCAGGTATTTCACTGCCGTTTGCCATCAAGGCTGTAAAACAAGGATGTCTGGATAACTTCTCACTACAGGCAGAATTTTCAACGGCCAGTCCGCTGCTGGATGACACCGCGATTGACCTTTCGAACGGTGCCAAGCTCATGCTCTACAACGACCAGCAGAAGGCCATTACTTTCAACCGGTACGATAACTTTGCAGAGCTTAACAATGTGAATGAGGTCACCAAAAACTTCACTGCAAAACTGAGTGCCATCCCGGGAAAAACACTTTCTCTCGGGCAGTTTGATGCGTCGGTGATCGTCAAGATTAACTATTACTGACCGCAAAGATAAGGGAGAACGATATGCTAAGAACGGCAAAATTGCGGGCTCAGGCGCTGGAGGAACCCATATACTCCGCACAGGCACCGGAACTCATCGCAGAAAAGCACATTCACGCCCTGCTGCAAACCCTGCGCGAAGATGCCGGATTGAGTAAAACTGAACTGGCCAGACGGCTTGGGATCACGCCACCGGCAATCACCCGTCTTGAGAAGCGGCCAGCTCAGGCAAGCTTCAGTACTTTGTCTCGTTATGCTCAGGCTTGCGGTTATGATTTATATCTTTACTATAAATAATCAGGCTTCATCCATTTCGCTGTTTTTAAAAAGATTTTTTGAAAACACATAATGCAAACGGAGACTGATTACTTTCTATCAGCATGGTGTTGTCATCATATTTCTTCAACACCATCGTATCGGTATGCCCGGTTAGAAAAAAACTGTTTATCATCAGAAGCGAAGAAATCCCCCAGTCCATATTGTCTATGCTATCAATGTTAATCTGTCTGCTGGTCATTGAATAGGTATCGGTCACTTTGCTCTCCTGTACGTAGTCATAATAGATATTCCTCAGCAAAGTTTTCCTGTTTACCAGTTTTCCTTCCTCATTGTATAAATATGCAGTTCCACTGAGTGAAACTAAAATTTTACGATTATCAAGAAAACTAAAGTACAAAGAGGTCACCATTTTCGCTCTCTGATGATCATATTGTGCTTCTACGATCATACTTCCCCTGCAAGGGATATTAACCGGAAACGTATGCTTGTCCTTTCTCAGAGACATTCCATATAACACTAACAGCAACGCAGCGACAGGAAGTAACGTGTAAATAATAGTTTTCTTGCCCGGAGGAATAAATTTTCTATCACTGATCATGCGTGGTCCTGTCATTTGTATAATAGCTTATGCAAACACTTGCTTTATGATTGTCATCGGTGCTGCATTGTGCGAGAAACTCCCGCACTGAACCGGTATTTATTGGCGAAGAGAAAAGCTCGCTTTGAAATATAAGAATGTGTCCTGGTTTGCATGAGATATTGTTCTTATGCAGAAAATCTTCTGCCAGTTGAATAAAATTACTCTTATTTGACCGGGAAACCGGGGCCGTTGCGTACAAGCTGCAGGATCCGATTTTGGCAATCTCTAAGTCAGCTTTCGGATCACTCATGTCATTGTAAAAAATGAAAATTGCCCAGACTGTCAGTGCGGCAGTGACCAGAATGCTCATTATAAAATAATGATGATATTTTCCCTTCTGCGGTTCAGGTTCAGTTGCATTTTGCTGTGGCGCCACAGAATGATTTATTATTTCGTCATCCGGCATCGCTTCGCCCGGAACATTATCGGGCTCTTTAGCGACTTCATCACCATTTTCTACTAATACCTGAGTCTCAATCTTATTGGCACAGGTCTCAATAATGATTTCCTTCCGGATGATAAAACCGACCTTAGGGACAGTAACGATAAATTCATTTTGGTATCCCAGGGTTGAGATGACTTTACGTAATTTGCTGATACAGTGATTAAGGTTATTATTGCTAGCGTTCAGGCCGTAGTCATCCCATACTTTTTTAAAGAATGTTTCACGCTGAACGACCACGCCTTGTTGTTCAATTAACAATAATAATATTCTCCGTGCAGGATTTGAGACGGTGATCTTACTTTCATCATCACTCAGTAATGAAAGCGAATTTTCCTCCGGATTGAAGACTATTTGATTTTCAATCAGATAAACCATGGGCATGCCACTCCTCCCTGTTTAGAATATTCGGTCATTTCCGCTGCATCAGTTAATTAGTACAGTGCTGCTTTACGGGTGTTTTATCTTTATATACTGCTTCACAGAGGGCAGTTAGTATAAACCCTTCTATTTTAAAAACAGATTTCTGTAGTAAATGTTTACAGAGCAGTCACTTGAAATGTAAATGGCCGGGATATGAAACAGGAAGATGATAATAAATCACATACGGAATTTTAGTAGTACGTGATTTCGGAGGTATCAGCGCAAGTAATGACCAGAGATGTCGATATGCTGGTGATCAAAGTCCACAATAATATCAGTACCCAGAGGGAGTGTTAACATCGGATGGGTATGGCAACAGTCAAAGCCATCGACCAGGGGAATTTCCTGCCCGTTCAGAATCTCCAGCAGAACGTCCGCCGGCTGTCTTCCCGTACCGGCATTATCGAACAGTTCGTGTTTTCCGAGCAGAATGGCGCTTACACGATCGAAAACTCCGTTGAGCTTCAGCATCGAGAAAGAGCGTTCAACGGTGGCAATATCTTTAAGGCTGTCTTCAATAAACAAAATATCGCCCTGATGAATTTCCGGCATATAAGGGCTACCCCAGATGCCTGATAAAGTATTCAGGTTCCCGCCGATAACCCGTCCCTCAATGCGTCCTGCCCCGAGAAAACGGCAGGTATTTGCATACAATTTTTTGGCTCTTACTGGCGTGACGTCATTCCAGTTGAGCTTTTCGTCCGTCCAGTATGCAGGAAGAGGATAACGGTAAGGCGCTTTATGGCGGGTCATCAGGATATCGGCAAAAGAGGCCCAGGTTTCATCAACCAGCGGGGGAAACTCGCCGAAAGAAGCCACCAGCGCCGGACCGTAGAACGTGATGAGACCGGTCTGGGCATAAATTCCGGCCAGAAGCGCCGTGGAATCGGAGTATCCGATAATGATTTTCGGGTCAGCGCGCAGCGCATCGTAGTCCAGATAAGGCAGCAGGGAGTTGCTGTTATTGCCTCCAATCGTCGACATCACACAACGCACCTGCGGATCGCGGATCAACTGATTTAATTCTTCCGCTCTGGCGGCAACTGAACCTGAACGGTAATGGTCAGAATGCCCCGTCAGTGAGCCCGCTTTCAGTACAAATCCTTTTTCTTCAAGAAATTTCTTTCCACGAGAAAAACGCTCAGGTGCCGTAGCAGTAACAGGTGACGACGCAGAGAAAAAACCAACGGTATCGCCGGCTTTCAACGGAGAAGCGAGTAGCGGATTTGTGGACGAAGGCATTTTATATCCTATAAATTTACTCAATGTTCAATCTGCAATGTATCAGCTCAAGTGCAGGTTTAATATGAGTTTATAGGGGATAACAGTGGGGGATTTCACAGGAAATGATGTGGGCTGAGCAAGCGTCAGACAATTGGGGATGAGGTTCGATGGAGAGTCCATGATCTTTATAAGAACCCAGAAAGCAAAAAACCAGCCGTTAGGCTGGTTTCTTTAAATATGGTGCCCGGACTCGGAATCGAACCAAGGACACAGGGATTTTCAATCCCTTGCTCTACCGACTGAGCTATCCGGGCAACGGGGCGCATTAAACCGTATTGGGCCTGTGCCGTCAACGGCTTTGTCATCTAAAACACATAAAATGCGTTCGTTTGCTGCCTTTTCATTCAAAAAAAGCGAATTCGCGGGTCTGAAGACCAGAGAAGTCAGGAAAGCGCGCCATGTTCGCGGCAACGGGCGACGTTCAGCACATCCTCTGCCAGACGGCGGGCGACTTCCACGTCGTTCAGCTGGCGCTTAACCAGCAATTTACTCAGACACCCTTCCAGGATCAGTTCCATCTGCTGAGCGACCATTTCTGCATCATCCGACCCCATTTCCTGCAAAAGCGCCAGAGTGTAGTCATAGGATGCCCGTTTCTGTTGCTGAGCTAACTGATGGATCGGCATATCGCTGTCAGGGAAAAACGTACAGGCGGCGATAAACAGGCAACCGGGGTAGCGTTGCTGGCGCACCTGCTCATCCAGTACTTTGTACCGGGCCAGTAATTTCTGCGGCGCAGAAAGGGATTCATCAAGCATCAGCTGACGTCGCCAGATATCAATCTGTTCACCGTGATAACGCAGGCTGTCATACAGCAGAGCTTCGGCATCCGGCCAGAAACGGCCTAATTCATTGAGCGGAACATCCACCAGTTCGGCGACAGTTTCCAGTGACAATGTTGCAAGGCCACGTTGTTCCAAAAGATTAAGGGTTTTATCGAGAACTTGTTCACGTAGCACGTTTGCCTCCTCACAATTCGCGTACTTCAAAAGGTAGTGTCGTTTAAGGGCGGGTTTTCTGCAAATGCGCGCTGAACTCTGCGGCATTCATAAACCCTGTCACCCTCGACTGTGGCAACTCATGTCCATCAGGTCCGAAGAATAAAATCGTCGGCAGGCCCAGAACCTTCAAACGCTCTAATAACGCTTTCTGCTCCGCGGAGTTATGGGTGACATCAGCCTGCAGCAACAAGGTATTCGTCAGTTCATTCTGCACTTCTGGCGCTGAGAAGGTATATTTTTCGAACTCTTTACACGCCACACACCAGTCCGCGTACAAATCCAGCATGACGCGTTTGCCCTGAGCCCCCTGAAGGGCGGCATCCAGTTCACCCACATTATGGATTTTCTGGAAATTCAACGCGTGCTGCGGCGCAGTTGTTTCACCAGCTGGCGTAAATGCCCAGTCCTGTAAGGGGCGGCTGACAATCAGTGCCGCCGCAAGAAAGACTAACTGCAGCACCCGAACCACGCCTCGCTGGCTTTTCAGGCTCAGTGCCAGCGCCCAGCCGAAGAAGGCCACGCCGAGCAGACTCCACAAACGCAGTCCCCAGGTATCGCCAATCACGCGTTCCAGCAGGAAAACCGGCAGTGCCAGTATCACAAAGCCAAAACCTTCCTTGACGTACTGCATCCACGGCCCGCTACGTGGCAGCAGTTTGTTGCCAAACATCGTGACGATAATCAGCGGAATGCCCATCCCCAGCGCATAAAGATACAGCGTGCCAGCCCCCGCCAGCAGATCCCCGCTCTGGGCGATATACAACAAAATCGCGCTGAGCGGCGCGGTAGTGCAGGGCGAGCAGATCAGTCCCGCCAGTGCGCCCATAATAAAGACGCCGGGCAGCGAGCCGCCTTTTTGTTCATTACTCCACAAAGCCAGACGGGTCTGGACTGAAGAAGGAAGTTGCAGGCTGAACGTGCCAAACATCGACAGCGCCAGTGCAATGAACATCACCGAAAGCACAATCAGTACCCACGGACTTTGCAGCGCCGCCTGGAACTGCAAGCCAGCGGCAGCCACTATCATGCCGAGCAGCGTGTATGTCAGCGCCATGCCCTGCACGTAAACCAGTGCCAGCAGGAAGATACGCTTCATACTGTGAGGGCGCTGGCGTCCGAGAATGATGCCTGAAATCAGCGGATACATCGGCAGCACGCAAGGCGTAAAGGCAATCCCGATGCCGATCAGCAAAGCCCATAGCGGAGAAAACGGCAGGGGCGTGGATTGTGTTTCAGGCGTCGCGATAACCGACGCGTTATCCGTTGCAGGCGTGCTGGCGAGTTCCGGTTGTGTTACAGCACTCAGCGGAACCTCACGGGTTTCCGGCGGGTAACAGAACCCTGCGGCAGCACATCCCTGATAAGTGACACGAACCGTCGCCTCGGCGCTTGCCTCACGTATCGGAACTACAATATTTAGCGCGTTTTCATAAACTTCGCTCTCACCAAAAAATTCGTCGTGATGTTCGCGCCCCTTCGGCAAAAGGAAGGCGGCGAGCTGCGCATTCTTCGGTTCAAGCTCAATTTTACTGCGGTACAGATAATAGCCGTCGCGGATTTGCCAGCTAAGTTTGAGATCATGTCCCTGCTGGTGAAAATCAAAACTGAAAGCCTGATCGACAGGCACAAACTGCGCCGCAGCGGGTTTGCCAAACAAAGAGGCATTCGCCTGAAAGGGCAAAAGACACAGGCTGCAAAGCAGGAAGAAAATTCGAAGAATGCGGTGATCCATGCGGAGTAAAGTTCTCTTTGTCGCGGCAGATATACAGCCACTGAGTGAATCGACAGAAGAAGCGGACGGCTTCATGCCGCAGCGCGTTAATGAAATACGAGTATACCCCGCACAATCGGTGAGCAGAAAGCCCTGCAGGTGCTGAACGTGGTCTGACGCGGGAAGAATGCAGAAACAACGGGGGCCGTAGCCCCCGAAAAAACTGTCAGAGAATAATACTGCCGAAGCCAAATCCGAAAAGTACCGACAGGAACACGCCGATGGTGCCCGGGATAAAGAACGGATGGTTGAAGACGAAGCGTCCGATGCGTGTGGTGCCGGTGTCATCCATCTGCACGGCTGCAACCAGCGTCGGGTATGTTGGCAGAATGAATAAACCGGAAACGGCAGCAAAAGAACCCACTGCGGTCAGTGGCGATACGCTCAGCGCCAGCGCCATCGGCAGCAGGGCTTTGGTGGTGGCAGCCTGTGAATACAACAGCGCAGAGCTGAAGAAGAAAATTACGGCCAGCAGCCACGGATGTGCCTGAATCAGGGTGCCTGCCGTTTCTTTGATCCAGCCGAGATTGGCCTGGACAAAAGTGTCGCCCAGCCAGGCTACACCGAGAATACAAATACAGGCGCTCATGCCGGATTTAAAGGTGCTGGAGGACAGAATTGAATCCGTATCGATACGGCACAGCAGGGTAATCAACGTCGCGACGCTGAGCATGATAATCAGAATGGCGCTGTTAGTGGTCATCACCGGTTGTGCGACCCAGCCCAGACTCGGGCTGTTGATCACCGCGTATCCGACCACACCAAAAACGCCGAGCAGGAACAACAACACGGAGAGTTTTGCGCCAGGTTTGATTTCCATGACCTTATCGCCACGCAGCTCAATCAGCCCTTCTTCATAACGTTTCAGGTAAACCGGATCGTTGGAAAGTTTGGAGTCAAAGCACCAGCTGACAATCAGTGACATCAGGATAACAGCGGCCAGCGTTGCCGGGATCATCACCATCAGCAGATGCAGATAACTGACGCCGTGGCCTTCCATGGTTGACGCCATATAAACAACAGCGGCAGAAATGGGGGATGCGGTAATCGCTATCTGCGCGGAAACGACGGCAGTCGAAAGCGGACGACAGGGTTTGATCCCCTGTTCTTTCGCCACTTCTGAAATCACGGGGAGGGCGGAAAGCGAGATGTTGCCGGTGCCGGCCATAATCGTCAGGAAATAAGTGACGATGGGCGCGAGGATCGTAATGTGCTTGGGGTTACGGCGCAGAAGCTTTTCAGTTTGCTGCACCAGATAATCCATTCCGCCCGCCACCTGCATGGCCGAGATAGCCGCGATTACTGCCATAATGATGGAGATGACATCAAAAGGGATGGTACCCGGTTTGACGCCAATCAGCGCCAGCACCAGCACGCCCAGTCCTCCGGCGAATCCGATGCCGATACCGCCCAGGCGCGCGCCGAGGAAAATCGCTGCCAGTACAATAATAAGTTCGATGATTAGCATGGTTGTCCGTCCATAATCCTGCTACTCCTTAAGGGATTGATAATTAATAAGGAATTGATAATTAATTGTTATGTAATTGTTGTATCGCAAAAAGTAAAAAGGCCCGTTATTCCGCAGAACAACGAGCCTTTAAAAGGTCAGTAATTTAATCTGTTACTGTT
The DNA here is from genome assembly GCF_003610915.1 of Rahnella variigena. NCBI lineage: Bacteria > Pseudomonadati > Pseudomonadota > Gammaproteobacteria > Enterobacterales > Yersiniaceae > Rahnella > Rahnella variigena. The sequence continues at coordinate 277,872 of NZ_NSDJ01000001.1, read as the reverse complement.
CATTTTCATCAGTATAGCGTTTCGCTTTGTAGGCCGGATGCTTCAGGTTCTCGATAGAGAAAATGTCGTCCAACTCGGCTTCAGTCAGCAATCCGCGCTCAAGAACCACTTCTCTGACACTCTTGCCGGTTTCCGCACAGATCTTCCCGACGATATCGCCATTGTGGTGGCCGATGAACGGGTTGAGATAGGTGACGATACCGATAGAGTTGAAGACGTAGAACTCGCACACTTCTTTATTGGCTGTAATGCCGTTGATGCATTTTTCCAGCAAGTTGTAGCAGGCGTTCGTCAGGATATGCACTGACTCAAACATCGCCTGACCAATCACCGGTTCCATCACGTTCAGCTGTAACTGACCTGCTTCGGCAGCCATGGTGACGCACACGTCGTTACCGATGACTTTGAAGCACACCTGGTTCACCACTTCCGGGATAACCGGGTTAACTTTGGCTGGCATGATAGAAGAACCGGCCTGCAATTCTGGCAGATTGATTTCGTTCAGGCCAGCGCGCGGGCCGGAAGAGAGCAGGCGCAGGTCGTTACAGATTTTAGAAAGTTTAACCGCCAGACGTTTCAGTGAACTGTGAACCATCACGTAGGCGCCGCAGTCAGACGTCGCTTCGATCAGGTCTTCTGCCGGTACACAAGCCAGATTGCTGACTTCAGCCAGTTTCTCTACTGCCAGCTGCTGATAACCTTCCGGTGTGTTCAGACGTGTACCGATCGCTGTAGCGCCGAGGTTCACTTCCAGCAGTAATTCGCCGGTGCGCATCAGGTTGCGGGTTTCTTCTTTGAGCAGCACGTTGAATGCGTGGAATTCCTGACCGAGGGTCATCGGAACCGCATCCTGCAACTGCGTGCGTCCCATTTTGATGATGTTTTCGAACTCAACCGCTTTACGCTCGAAACCGTCGCCCAGCTGAGAAATCGCATCAACCAGTTTCAGCAAAGAGGTGTACACCGCGATACGGAAACCTGTCGGGTAGGCATCATTGGTGGACTGGCATTTGTTCAGATGATCGTTTGGATTCAGGAACTGGTAATCGCCTTTCTGGTGTCCCATCAGTTCCAGACCGATGTTCGCCAGCACTTCATTCGTGTTCATATTTACCGAGGTTCCCGCACCGCCCTGATAGACGTCGATAGGGAACTGGTCCATGCATTTGCCTTTATCAAGCACTTCGTCGCACGCCTGAATAATGATGTCCGCAATATGACGTGGGATGGTACGCAGCTCTTTATTGGCCAGAGCCGCCGCCTTTTTCACCATCACCATGCCACGAACAAACTCAGGGACATCGCTGATCTTGGTGTTGCTGATATAGAAGTTTTCAATCGCCCGCAGGGTGTGAATGCCGTAATAAGCTTCTGCCGGTACTTCGCGCGTGCCCAGCAGGTCTTCCTCGATACGAATGGTGTTTGACATGAGAACCTTCTCTTCGGTACTGAATGTGTTATGCGATGTTTAAAATTATGTTACTTACCGTGTTAAATATAAAACGATCAACCGTTGTTTAGGCAACGAAGGCGATCATATGCTGCTTCAGGCGAATTGCACGTACTAAGATCACTATCCTGCCCTATTACTGTGCATGTTTTTGGTATCTGTGAGAATTCTCACAATTCATTCAGCGGCTCAATTAAATCAGGTCTTACGCTTGAAATCACTGTGATGTAGCACCATCTCAGTGTAGTCAGCCTGCATTTCTTTGAAAGCAAAGATCCTGAGCAGGCACTTATTCCTGGTTTCGATTGCCTCTGTGACCGTATTTTACGACAGAGTTTTCGGAGCCTAATTACAAGGAGAATGCGGTGCGCTGGTTACCGTTATTACTGTTATTTCTGCTGGCCTACATCGAAATCACCTTATTTATCAAGGTGGCTGCGGTGGTCGGCGTTGCCACAACATTATTGCTGGTGGTGTTTACTTCCTGCGTAGGTGTTTCTCTGGTGAAGAATCAGGGCATGAAAACCTTTATGCAATTGCAGCAAAAGCTGGCGGTCGGGGAAAGCCCGGCAGCTGAGATGGTGAAAAGCGTTTCGCTGGTGATTGCCGGTTTCCTGTTGCTGGTACCGGGGTTCTTTACCGATTTCCTCGGCTTACTGCTGTTGTTACCACCAATACAGAAACGCCTGACCTTAAAACTGATGCCGCACCTGAACATTGTCCGCTCTGGCGGCAACTGGGGGAGCAGCGCGCCGACAGGAAATACCTTTGACGGCGAGTTTCAGCGCACGGATGAAACGCAGGAACGTCTGGTTTCACCAAAAAAAGATGACGACACAGAGCACCGCGATCGCTAATCTCTGTGGCCTTGATTGTTAAAAGATTGTTGGGAAGCGCTGCGAAAGCCGATTTTTAGCGGTCAGAGCAGCGAAAGAAAAAGCGAAAATTTTTCTGTTCTTCCCCTTGAAGGGCAGGGTATCGCCCCCATTAAACAAACCACGAGGCCAGGCAGGTTTTGCCAGGCATTCAACCCTAAAAATAGATATGGACCCGCTCACAGGAGAGTTATCAATGAAAATTCGTCCATTGCATGACCGCGTTATCGTCAAGCGTAAAGAAGTAGAATCTAAATCCGCTGGCGGCATCGTTCTGACTGGCTCAGCTGCTGGTAAATCTACCCGTGGCGAAATCCTGGCTGTCGGCCATGGTCGCATTCTGGAAAACGGTGAAGTTAAAGCGCTGGACGTGAAAGTTGGCGACATCGTCATTTTCAACGACGGTTACGGCGTTAAAGCTGAGAAGATCGACAATGAAGAAGTGTTGATCATGTCTGAGAGCGACATTCTGGCAATCGTAGAAGCCTGATCGTCCCCCGATCCACTTTTTTCTGAACAGAACGAATTTAAGGGAAATTAACAATGGCAGCTAAAGAAGTAAAATTCGGTAACGACGCCCGTGTGAAAATGCTGCGTGGCGTAAACATCCTTGCTGATGCAGTAAAAGTGACCCTGGGCCCTAAAGGCCGCAACGTGGTTTTGGACAAATCTTTCGGCGCACCAACCATCACTAAAGACGGCGTGTCTGTTGCACGTGAAATCGAACTGGAAGACAAGTTCGAAAACATGGGCGCACAGATGGTGAAAGAAGTCGCGTCCAAAGCGAACGATGCAGCGGGTGACGGTACGACTACCGCAACCGTTCTGGCACAAGCCATCATCACTGAAGGCCTGAAAGCTGTTGCCGCCGGTATGAACCCGATGGATCTGAAACGCGGTATCGACAAAGCTGTCGTTCATGCGGTTGAAGAACTGAAAAAATTATCTGTCCCTTGCGCTGACTCTAAAGCTATCGCACAGGTTGGTACCATCTCTGCTAACTCCGACGAAACTGTCGGCAAACTGATCGCTGAAGCGATGGAAAAAGTAGGCAAAGAAGGCGTCATCACTGTTGAAGAAGGTACCGGCCTGCAAGACGAGCTGGACGTTGTTGAAGGTATGCAATTCGATCGCGGTTACCTGTCTCCATACTTCATCAACAAACCAGAAACCGGTTCTGTTGAACTTGAAAGCCCGTTCATCCTGCTGGCTGACAAGAAAATTTCTAACATCCGCGAAATGCTGCCAGTACTGGAAGCCGTTGCTAAAGCCGGTAAACCACTGCTGATCATTGCTGAAGACGTTGAAGGCGAAGCCCTGGCGACTCTGGTAGTGAACACCATGCGTGGCATCGTGAAAGTAGCTGCGGTTAAAGCACCGGGCTTCGGCGACCGTCGTAAAGCTATGCTGCAGGACATCGCAACTCTGACCGGCGGTACCGTTATCTCTGAAGAGATCGGTCTGGAACTGGAAAAAGCGACTCTGGAAGATATGGGTCAGGCGAAACGTGTTGTTATCAACAAAGACACCACCATCATCATCGATGGCGTTGGCGAAGAAGCAACAATCCAGGGCCGTGTTTCTCAGATCCGTCAGCAGATCGAAGAAGCGACTTCTGATTACGACCGCGAAAAACTGCAAGAGCGTGTGGCTAAACTGGCAGGCGGCGTAGCTGTTCTGAAAGTTGGCGCAGCGACTGAAGTTGAAATGAAAGAGAAGAAAGCTCGCGTTGAAGATGCCCTGCACGCAACCCGTGCTGCGGTAGAAGAAGGCGTAGTTGCTGGTGGTGGTGTTGCGCTGATCCGCGTTGCTCACACTCTGGCTAACCTGACCGGCGACAACGACGACCAGAACGTGGGTATCCGCGTTGCTCTGCGCGCAATGGAATCTCCACTGCGTCAGATCGTTGTGAACGCAGGTGAAGAAGCTTCTGTTATCGCCAACAAAGTGAAAGCGGGCGAAGGCAGCTTCGGCTACAACGCTTACACCGAAGAATACGGCGACATGATCGCAATGGGTATCCTGGATCCAACTAAAGTAACCCGTTCTGCTCTGCAGTACGCGTCTTCTGTAGCTGGCCTGATGATCACCACTGAGTGCATGATCACCGACCTGCCTAAAGACGATAAAGTCGATATGGGCGGCGCTGGCGGTATGGGTGGCATGGGCGGTATGGGCGGCATGATGTAATCATCATCCCCCTGCGTTCATCCGCAGGTACGCGAAATCAGCGGACATTCTTGTTCACTGACACAACGTACTGAAGAAACCCGGTCTGAAAAGGCCGGGTTTTTTTATTTGACCATTTTTTATCGGGTTCAGTAAGATAACTCTCATTGTCGTCGGCCATTAACGTGTAGACTCATTTTTGCGTGATTTTCGGATTGATTCCGATAGCGCAAACCTTGGGCATGCGTGGCAACGGATGCCTAAGAGAGCCAGGTGTTTTCTGATAGGCTTTATGTGATTACAAAAACAAATGGGGAAAGTGATGCGGATTAAAATGTTACTGGGCCTGTCAGCTATCGCGCTGCTTGCCGGGTGCAGTACCACTCATCAACTGGATGCAGCGGGCCAGCAGGTGAAATTCACGGATGACAAACCAGGCGCAAATTGTCAGCTGCTTGGCGAAGTCACCGGTGCCCAAAGCAACTGGTTCTCCGGTACCGGCGGTGACGGTAGCTCTATGCGTGGTGCAGCCAATGACCTGCGTAACAAAGCGGCAGCGATGGGCGGCAACACTATTTATGGTGCCAACAGCCCGTCCCAAAACTTCCTGTCCAGCTTTGCACCGGTTGACAGCAAAATGGTCGGCCAGGTTTATAAGTGCTCATAGTCGGGCTGTACGCCGTTTAATTGCGTGAATGCCAGATAGAATAAAGGGATGCCAGTGGCATCCCTTTTTGCGTTCCCCCTTCATATCTCAAGCCGCTGGTGCGTTGGCTACGTTCAGTCACCCGAATCATTTACCTGAGTAAGCTCATCGGGACTCCATCACTTGTCGCCTTCCCGCAACTTGATTTATTTTGGGGTAAGATATGCGTGTTAAGACTGCTTCAGCCGCAGATCCAGAATGGTTTTACTCGGCTCGCCGCCAATCTCGCGGGTCAGCTTCGGTACCATATAACCAGACACCTTACTCATCAGCCCTTTCATGATGACGCGCGCTTCGTCGTCGTTGACCATGAAATGCGCCGCGCCCTGGACTTTATCCAGCACGTGGATGTAGTAAGGCAGAATACCGGCATCAAACAGCGCATTGCTCAGTGTCGCCAGCACATCAGCAGAATCATTCACGCCACGCAGCAGCACACTTTGGTTAAGCAGCGTCACGCCGTGGTGTTTCAGCTTCGCCATGCTGGCGCGCAGCGCATCATCAATTTCATTGGCGTGATTGATATGCGTCACCATCAGCACCTGAAGGCGTGATTTTTCAAGGCGCTGGCAGAAGGTATCCGTGATACGTGCAGGGATCACTACCGGCAGACGCGTATGAATACGCAAGCGTTTGATGTGCGCGATGCCTTCCAGTTCACCGATCAGCCAGTCGAGTTCGTGATCTTTCGCCATCAGCGGATCACCGCCGGAGAAAATAATTTCATCGAGTTCGGGGCGTGTGCGGATATAATCCAGCGCCTGAACCCAGTTGGCTTTATTTCCCTGGTTGTCCTGATACGGGAAATGACGACGGAAACAGTAGCGGCAATTCACCGCACATCCGCCTTTCACCAGTAACAGGGCACGATTGCTATACTTGTGCAACAGACCCGGAACAACGCTGCGTTGTTCATCAAGCGGGTCGGTGGTAAAGCCCGGCGCGGCGATAAATTCCTCGCGTGCGGTCAATACCTGAAGCAATAAAGGATCCTGTGGATCGCCCGGCTGCATACGTGCCACAAAGGCGCGGGGTACGCGAAGCGGGAACAAACGACGGGCTTCACGCCCACTTTGCAGTTCTGCATTGTCGTTAAGTGCCAGAAGAGTAAGCAGTTCATCCGGGTCAGTGATAACATCGCCGAGTTGATACAACCAATCTTCTCTAAATGGCGTGTTTAGGGTTACAATGTTTGCCATTTTTTTGGCTAATACCAGTTTAAAATTAGAGGGCCATCATGGCGACTTATTCTAGCAACGATTTCCGTCCGGGTCTTAAAATCATGTTCGAGGGCGAGCCTTACGCTATCGAATCCAGTGAATTCGTAAAACCAGGCAAAGGCCAGGCTTTCGCACGCGTTAAAATGCGTCGTCTGCTGACCGGTTCCCGTGTAGAAAAAACCTTCAAATCTACTGACTCATGCGAAGGCGCTGACGTTGTAGATACCAACATGAACTACCTGTACAACGATGGTGAGTTCTACCACTTCATGCACCCTGAAACTTTCGAACAGCATCAGGTTGAAGAGAAAACCGTTTCTGACGCCTCTAAATGGCTGCAGGACAACGCAGAATGTATCGTCACTCTGTGGGATGGTCGTCCTATCGCTGTTCAGCCACCGAACTTCATCGAAGCTGAAGTTGTTGATACTGATCCGGGCCTGAAAGGTGATACCGCAGGTACCGGCGGCAAGCCTGCAACCCTGAGCACCGGCGCTGTGGTTAAAGTGCCATTATTCGTGCAGATCGGCGAAATCGTCCGTTGTGACACCCGCTCTGGCGAATACGTTTCCCGCGTTAAATAAGTTCTCAACGCTTATTACGTCGGATGAAAGCTGCCGCAGGTGAAAGCCTGTCGCAGCTTTCCAGCCCCAACTTGTTGAATTGGATTGTGTTTACCATGTTGAAGAAGATGATGTTTATCGTAGTTTCAGTGATGTTGCTGGCTTCGTTATCCGGCTGCAACACGGTTCATGGTTTCGGTGAAGACATCCAGCATCTGGGTGGCGCGATTTCCAAAGCAGGCTGATCCCTTCAGCCTCATTTTTACCAACTTTCCTAAAAATCCTGCCTGTTTCCTTCTCTATCCAGAAAGTTAGCTACACTAAAAGTGTCGTACTTTACATTCTCTTATAGGAAGGAAATTTATATGCTGAAGAAAAGTATCCTCGCTATCTTATCTGTTCTTGTTCTGTCTTCTGCGTTGACTGCCTGCAATACCACGCGTGGCGTGGGTGAAGATGTGTCTGCGGGTGGGCAAGCAATCCAGAAAAGCGCGCAATAGCGGGTGAATCACCTGAAGTAAGCTGAAGTCTGCCTGCACATTGATGCAGGCAGTGTTGTTTCTGGCGTCCGGAAATGAGGTAAATTAAGGTTGTTTCACCCATACCAGTTTGCTGGTATCAAATCCGTATCGCTGCGCAGTTTGCAGAAGCTTCTGCTTCACGCTGTCATCCAGCGTCGGTGTGCGCGACAGGATCCACAAATAGCTTTTATCCGGCCCGCAGACCAGCGCGTAGCGGTAATCTTTATCCAGCTCAATGACGTTATAGCCGCCATAGAACGGGCCAAAGAATGACACCTTAAGCGCCGCCCTATCCGTAGAACCCGTGAAGTATCCTTTGCCCTCACTTTCCTGCCATTTGTTTTTCTGCGGATTAAACCCGCGGTTGATGACTTTCACACCGCCGTCGTCGCGCAGGCTGTAATTGGCCGTGACGCGTTCCAGCCCGCTTTCAAAACTATGATCCAGTCTGGCGACTTCATACCAGGTGCCAAGATAGCGGCTGAGTTCGAAGTTATTAACGACGTTGACGTCTTTTGGTGGTGTGACGCTGCAGGCCACAGACATGAGAGCTGTGACGATGACGCCGAGTTTTGACCAGATACGCATAGAGTCTCCTTCCTTAGGTTGTTCTCTAAGTGTAGGTAACAAAAAGGAAAAGGAAAAACAAGTGAGGAAGAAATGAAAACAGCGGCCAGAGAGCCGGCCGCTGGAAAGTCAGATCTTAAGGGATCACAGACGGATCAGTACGATAAGAGTAACAATACTTAAGATCGTTGCCAGACCGTAGAATACCCATTTTCCGGCCGGAGCGTGGATCTTCAGGTCATGCATAGCGTGATGGATCCGGTGCAGTCCGCACCAAAGCGGCAGCACGATCATCAGCAGCAGGAACAGGCGTCCTATCCAGCTCTGCGCGAACGCCAGCACGCGCGGATAACTCAGGGCGTCGCCGGGGAAGAAACCCAGGGGCAGCAGGAAGCACACCAGCAGAATCATCACTGGCGCGAAAATTGCGCTCCACATACCGCCTGCACCAAACAATCCCCAGAACACCGGCTCGTCTGAACGTTTAGGAAGAGTATTTTTCATGTCGCCTCCTTAAAGAAACAGTGCGATGACGAGAACAACCAGCGTCACGACAATGGTCACGCCCCAGAAACCCGCAATCACCGGCTCCGGCCCCATTTTTTTACCTTTCACCACTACGATCGAGGCTTTCGGTGCCAGTTCAAACCAGGTTTTGGTATGCAACAAAGCGGCAATCAGGGCGATCAGATTAATCAGCATGACCACCGGATTTTGCAGAAAATGCACAAAACCCGCCCAGCTTTCCGGCCCGTTACGCAACGAGAAAACCCCTGCCAGCAGCAAAAGGCTAAACCACACAGCCGGAACTGCCGTGCCTTCGCGCAGCATATAAAAACGGTAGAACGGTAAGCTTTTCCACCAGCTGGCTTTCATCTCACGCACGTAGGGTTTACGTTTGCTGCCCGTACTTTGAGTCGTCATATTTTCCTCCCTCATTGCGGTCTCAGCCTCGCTATCATGAAGTCTTTTGAGCTTTCGACTTTGCCTTGCTGAATGGCGGCGGCAGGGTCTACGTGCTTCGGACAGACTTCGGAGCAATAACCCACAAACGTACAGCTCCAGACACCGTTCTGACCGTTTAACTGCGGCATACGTTGTGCTTTGCCGTGGTCACGGTTATCGAGGTTGTAGCGGTGCGCCAGAGTGATAGCAGCCGGGCCAATGAACTCCGGATTCAGACCGAATTGCGGGCAGGCGGCGTAACATAAACCACAGTTGATGCAGCCGGAGAACTGGTGATATTTCTCCATTTGCGCCGGGGTTTGTTTACCTGGGCCTTCCCCGACCGTGCGGGTGTTGCCGATGATATAAGGTTTGATGGCTTCCAGGCTTTCGATAAAGTGGGTCATATCGACCACCAGATCACGTTCTACCGGGAAGTTACCGAGTGCCTCGACCTGCATACCGTCCGGGTATTCCCGCAGGAACGTTTTGCACGCCAGCTTTGGCACTCGGTTCACCATCATGCCGCACGAGCCGCAAATCGCCATACGACACGACCAGCGGTAGGAAAGATCAGCGGCCAGATGGTCCTTGATGTAGCCCAGAGCATCGAGCAGAGACGTTGTTTCATCGAAAGGCACGTCATACACCACCGGATGCGGCGCGCTGTCCGTTTCCGGGTTATAGCGCATGATTTCAACCTTCAGGCTGCGCATTTTAGCCACGTGATTGCTCCTTATCTTTTTTATCGTGAGTCTCAGATTCCCCGCCGTATACACGTTTTGCCGGAGGCAGCGTGGTAATTTTCACGTCACCGTATTCCAGACGCGGGGCGGAATCCGGCTGATAAAATGCCAGGGTATGCTTGAGGAAATTCACGTCATCGCGTTCGGTACAACCTTCATCAAGACGCTGATGCGCGCCGCGTGATTCGCGACGATGCAGGGCGGAGTGCGCCATACATTCAGCCACTTCAAGGCCATGACCCAGCTCGATGGTGTACAGCAGATCAGTATTAAAGACGCTGGAGGTATCCTGAATTTTCACCCGTTTGAAGCGTTCTTTCAGTTCGGCCAGCTTATCGACGGTTTTTTGCATCAGCTCAGTGGTGCGGTAAATCCCGCAGCCTTCTTCCATCGCCAGACCCATTTCGTCGCGGATGGCTGCCCAGCTTTCATCGCCCTCCTGCGCCATCAGAGCGACAAGACGGTTTTCGATATCACACACCTGCGCGTCGAGCGCGGCGCTGTTCCCGGTATCTTTGGCTTCCACGGCACGCTCTGCCGCTTTTTCACCGGCCATACGCCCGAACACCACCAGCTCTGCCAGTGAGTTGGAACCGAGTCGGTTGGCGCCGTGCAGACCGACGGAAGAACATTCGCCGACCGCAAACAGGCCTTTGATACGGGTTTCACACTGCGCATCCGTTTCGATGCCGCCCATGGTGTAGTGCGCGGTAGGGCGAACCGGGATCGGATCGGTAATTGGATCGACGCCGACGTAGGCTTTAGCCAGCTCGCAGATAAATGGCAGACGTTCGCGCAGTTTTTTCTCGCCGAGATGACGTAAATCCAGATACACCACGTCGCCACGCGGCGTTTCGATGGTGCGTCCGGCGCGCCATTCATGCCAGAACGCCTGAGACACTTTGTCGCGCGGCCCCAGTTCCATGTATTTGTTTTTCGGCTCGCCGAGCGGGGTTTCCGGTCCCATGCCGTAATCTTGCAGATAACGGTAACCGTCTTTATTGACCAGAATACCGCCTTCACCACGACAGCCTTCCGTCATCAGAATGCCGGAACCCGGCAGGCCGGTCGGATGATATTGCACGAATTCCATGTCGCGCAGCGGAATGCCGTGGCGGAACGCCATACCCATGCCGTCGCCGGTGACGATACCGCCGTTGGTGTTGTAGCGGTAAACGCGGCCAGCGCCGCCGGTGGCCATGACCACCGCGTTGGCACGGATTTGTACGCGTGTGCCTTCCATCATATTGATGGCGACGACGCCGCGTACCTGGCCTTCATCGACCAGAATATCGAGGACAAAATGTTCGTCGAAGCGTTTGATTTGCGGGTATTTCAGCGAGGTCTGGAACAGGGTGTGCAGCATGTGGAAGCCGGTTTTATCCGCCGCAAACCACGTACGTTCGATCTTCATTCCGCCGAAGCGGCGGACATTGACTGAACCATCATCCTTACGGCTCCACGGGCACCCCCACAGTTCCAGCTGGGCCATTTCAGTCGGGCATTGATGAACGAAGTGATCCACCACGTCCTGCTCACACAGCCAGTCGCCTCCGGAAACGGTATCCTGGAAGTGAAAATCGAAGCTGTCGTGATCTTGCGTCACAGCGGCAGAACCGCCTTCGGCCGCCACGGTGTGGCTGCGCATAGGGTACACTTTCGAAATCAACGCGATATTCAGGTTGGGATTGGCTTCCGCTGCGGCTATTGCTGCGCGTAAACCCGCCCCACCTGCACCTATAATTGCAATGTCGGCGTTAAAGGTTTGCACTGCATTCCTCCACTATCATCAATGAGATCGGGTTTGAAACACCCGCGAAAAGCTCTTCATAATCGAAGAGTTAGTGAACCCCGATGACACACAGGCGCTGTCCCGGTGGCTGGTATTCTTATTGTTTGTAAGGGAATTATGATACCAAAGGGGTAGAAGTGGTAATTTGATGTGAACGCGCATTTAGGCTTTCTGTGCTTTATGCATCTCAAAATGAGATATTTGTTTGCCTGCGGGGATGCAGGTAGACTGCATGACTTTTCTGAATTCGGAGTAAATCACCATGAGCGAAACAGCAAGCTGGCAACCCAGTGCTCCTGTCGCCAATTTGTTGAAGCGTGCGGCTATCCTCGCTGAGATTCGACGTTTCTTTGCCGATCGCGGTGTGCTGGAAGTTGAAACGCCGGCGATGAGCCAGGCTACGGTGACCGACATTCATCTGGTGCCGTTCGAGACACGTTTTGTCGGGCCGGGTGCGGCTGATGGCATGACGCTGTATCTGATGACCAGCCCGGAATACCATATGAAACGCTTGCTGGCTGCGGGCAGCGGGCCGATTTATCAGATGGGGCGCAGTTTCCGTAACGAAGAAGCGGGACGTCACCACAATCCCGAATTCACCATGCTCGAATGGTACCGTCCGCGTTATGACATGTACCGCCTGATGAATGAAGTGGATGATTTACTCCAGCAGGTTCTTGATTGTGATACCGCTGAAACCCTGTCTTATCAGCAGGCGTTTACCCGCCACCTGAATGTTGATCCGTTATCCGCCGATAAAGCGGAACTGCGTGAAGCAGCGGCAAAACTGGATTTATCCAACATCGCCGATACTGAAGAAGATCGCGATACACTGTTGCAGTTGCTGTTTACGATGGGTGTTGAACCGCACATCGGGCGCGACAAACCAACCTTCGTTTATCACTTCCCGGCGACTCAGGCCTCTCTGGCGGAAATCAGTACGGAAGATCACCGCGTCGCGGAGCGTTTCGAGGTGTATTACAAAGGCATTGAGCTGGCGAATGGTTTCCGTGAACTGACGGACAGCCGTGAGCAGCGTCAGCGTTTCGAGCAGGATAACCGCAAACGTGCGGCGCGCGGCCTGCCGCAGCATCCTGTCGATAACAATCTGCTGGATGCGTTAGAGCACGGTATGCCGGAATGTTCCGGTGTGGCGCTGGGCGTTGACCGCCTGATTATGATTGCGCTGGGCGCTTCCAGCCTGAGCGACGTGCTGGCCTTCCCGGTGACTCGCGCCTGATAGTGATTAAGCCCTGATCTCAGGTCGGGGCTTCCTTCCCAAACTCTTCCTGTTACGCCCCATCATTGTGCAATTAATCCAAAATCGCGCATTTACTGAAACAAAAGTACCCAAATGGCGCAACACTGATTTTAAAGTTTCAGTGTCAGGCGCAGTGCGCCACACCCCGTAAACAGGGCATTCCTCATGCTTTAACGGAAATTTTCCTCCGGCTGGCCTGATTTATGCATTACCGGATTATCATTCATCATCCGGAAAACCCGTTATGTCAGAATCCAACGACAAAGAACTTCTTTATGGACTGGAAGAACGCATTGCACCGGCACCGGCATTTTTTACCGCCATCCAGCACGTGCTGGCAAGCGTGGTGGGGATTATCACGCCGCCGCTGATTATCGGTTCAGTGCTGGGGCTGAATGCGTATTTACCCTATCTCATCAGCATGTCTTTGCTGGCGTCCGGCATCGGGACATTTATTCAGGCGCGCCGCTTTATGTCAGTCGGCGCGGGGATGATTTGTCTGCAGGGCACCAGCTTTGCGTTTCTGGGGGTGATCCTCTCCGGCGGTATGCTGGTAAAAAGCCGCGGTGGTTCGCCGGAAGACATCATGGCGATGATTTTTGGGGTGAACTTTGTGGCGGCATTTATCCCGCTGCTGGTCAGCCGGTTCATCGGCCAGATGCGCCGCGTGTTTACGCCGCTGGTGAGCGGCACCGTCATTGCGCTTATCGGTATCAGCCTGATTAAAGTCAGCATTACCGACTGGGCAGGTGGGCATGGCGCGGTGAATTTTGGCGCACCGGCTAATCTCGGGCTGGGGGCGCTGACGCTGCTGGTGATTGTCGCCTGTAACCGTATCGAGGTGCGCTGGCTGCGCCTGTCATCAATCGTTTTGGGCATTGTTGTCGGCTGTATCGCCGCTGCGCTGACCGGCCATCTGACGGTGAAACCTTTGCAGGGTGACTGGTTTGCATTGCCGCAACTGTTCCGTTTTGGTTTTAAGTTTGACTGGATTATTTTCGTACCCATCGCGCTGGTGTCGTTTATCAGCATTCTTGAAGCGGTGGGGGATCTGACGGCTAACTGCATGCTGTCACAGCAGCCGATTGAAGGGGAAAGCTTCCGTAAGCGTCTTAAAGGCGGCATTCTGGCCGATGGCATCAGCTGTCTAATCGCGGCGGCCTTCTCGTCATTTCCTAACACGACATTTGCACAGAATAACGGCGTGATCCAGATGACCGGCGTCGCCAGCCGTTATGTCGGTATGTATATCGGCGCGGTATTATTAGTGCTCGGATTGTTCCCGTTCATCGGTGAAATCCTGCAGCAAATTCCTGCGCCAGTGCTGGGCGGTGCGACACTGGTGATGTTCGGCAGTGTGGTTGCGGCGGGGATCCGCATCATGACGCAGTCGCCGGTCGGGCGTCGCGAAATGTTGATTATCGCTATCGCCTTTGGCATCGGTCTGGGCATTGAAGCGGTGCCGGATGTCCTTGGCCAGTTCCCGCCAATCGTCGGTAATATTTTCGGCCATGCGGTGACCAGTGGTGGCGTTCTCGCTATCCTGCTCAACTTACTGATGCCGGCAGAACGCAGCACAAGTGTTGCGGCACAGGAAGTTAAGGTTCACTGAAATCCCGCGCGTTGCGCCCCTGGATCAGCAGACAGGGCATAACTGAGCTGACTCACTTTTTGAATTTATTGTGACCTTAAAAAGGAAGTCAGATATGTCAGAACAACGCATGTGGATCAAAAATCCGCTGGCGGTTTTTACCGCCAATGAACTCGATGCCCGTGGCGGCATCGTCATTGAGGGGCAGAAAATTGCCGAAGTGCTGGCCTCTGGTCAGCATCCCTCACACCCGGTCGATCACATCTTTGATGCCTCAGAATCTGTACTGCTGCCGGGCCTCATCAATACACATCACCATTTCTATCAGACACTGACCCGCGCCTGGGCGCCTGTGGTCAACGTGCCGTTATTCCCGTGGCTGAAAAAGCTTTATCCCGTGTGGGCTCGTTTAGGGCCGGAGGCTCTGGGGCTGGCAAGCCGCGTCGCGATGGCTGAGCTGCTGCTTTCCGGCTGCACCACCACCACCGACCACCATTATCTTTTCCCGCAGGGTATGGAAGAAGCCATTGATGTGCAGGTCGAGGTCGTCCGTGAACTGGGCATGCGTGCGTTGCTGACCCGTGGCTCGATGAGTCTTGGCGAAGAACAGGGCGGTCTGCCGCCGGAACAGACGGTGCAGTCGGGCGAGGTGATTTTGCAGGACAGTCAGCGTCTGATTGACCGTTATCACCAGCGCGGAGAGGGTGCCTGGATGCAGATTGCGCTGGCGCCGTGCTCGCCGTTTTCGGTCACGACCGAGATTATGCGCGAGAGTGCAAGGCTGGCCCAGCAAGAAGATGTCCGGCTGCATACGCATCTGGCGGAAACGCTGGACGAAGAACAGTTTTGCCTGAAAATGTTTGGCCTGCGTACAGTCGATTATCTGGAAAGCGTCGGCTGGCTGAGCGACCGCACGTGGCTGGCGCACGGTATTCATTTTAACGACGATGAGATCCGCCGTCTGGGCGCGGCGGGCACCGGTATCTGTCATTGCCCTGTGTCGAATATGCGGCTGGCGTCCGGCATGTGTCCGACACGTGATCTGGAAGCGGCAGGCGTGCCGATTGGTCTGGGCGTTGACGGCTCTGCGTCGAACGATGCCTCAAATCTGATGTATGAAGCGCGGCAGGCGTTGTATCTGCAACGTTTGAAATACGGTGCGGAATACGTCACGCCGGAAAGAGTGCTGGGTTGGGCGACGAGCGGTTCGGCGAAGCTTATCGGTCGCGATGATATCGGGCAGATTGCCGTGGGCAAACAGGCCGACCTGGCGCTGTTTAAACTCGATGAATTACGTTTCAGCGGCAGCCATGATCCGGTTGCCGCGCTATTACTGTGTGGCGCGGAAAAAGCCGATCGCGTGATGGTCGGCGGAAAATGGCGGGTCATTGACGGTGAAATTGTCGGCATGGATATCCGATCGCTGATATCACACCATCGCAAAGCGGCGGCGGCGCTGATCGCCGGTCTCTAAACTGCGGGTATTAAAAAGGGCAGAGGAATCTGCCCTTTTGCTGTACTTGTTACTGCTGTAAATCGACTGCTATAAATCGCCCGGCGAACGCGAACTGTTTCCGCTGCGGCCACTGCCGCTGCTGCTGGTAAAGGTCGCGTTATTGCCATTTTGCGCACGATGTAGTGTTTCCATACGCACCTGGAATGGCGGGAACGGCAGTGTGATGCCGTGCTCGCGGAATCCGGCCAGGATCAGCTGATGGATTTCATGACGAAGCGGCATACGGTGCGCCATTTCAGCGGCGTGCATACGCAGCTCGAAAATCTGAATACCTTGCTGTAAATCAACCAGATAGGCTTCCGGCGCTGGCATATCCAGCACCAGCGAGCAGCGGTGCGCCGCATTCAGCAGGATTTCCGTCACTTCTTCCGAATTGGCTTCTGACGGCGCAGGAACGGTGAGTACCACACGGGTGACGGAATCCGACAGCGACCAGTTGATGAACTGCTCGGTAATAAAGGCCTTGTTCGGCACGATAATCTCTTTGCGGTCCCAGTCAGCGATCGTGGTGGCGCGGGTGTTGATCTTGGTGATGCTGCCGGTCAGATTACGGATCGTCACGGTATCGCCGATACGGATTGGTTTTTCAAACAAGATAATCAGGCCCGAAATGAAGTTGGCGAAAATCTCCTGCAAACCAAAGCCCAGACCGACACCCAGTGCGGCGACCAGCCATTGCAGTTTTGCCCATTCGATGCCGATCAGCGAGAAGCCGGTCAGGCCACCAATCAGCAACAACACGTATTTGGTGACGGTCAGCACGGCGTAACCGGTACCCGGCGTCAGATCCAGATGTTGCAGCAAGGCCAGTTCAAGCAGTGCAGGCAAATTACGCACCAGCTGCGTGGTGATAATCAGCACCAGAATGGCGATCAGTACCGATCCCAGGGTGATCGGCTGCATACTTTCCACGCCCTGCACGGTAGAGGCAACCTGCCACAGATGGATATTTTCCAGGAAAGAGAAGGCTGAATGGATCTCAGACCACAGGAAGATCACTGAGATCAGCGCGATCAGCGTCAGCAGCGAACGAACGAGGCGTAATGATTGCGCGGAGATCGCATCCAGATCGACCACCGGCTCTTCCACTTCTACCGTACCTTCGTTGCTGGTGTTGACGTGATTCGCATCCTCTTCACCACGTGCGCGCTGATTCAGCATTTCAGCACGGCGCTGTTTGGCGCGCTCGAAAGCAATACGACGTCGCTGGATCAGCATCCAGCGGCGGATAATGTGATAAATCACCAGCAGTACAAACCAGATAGCCACCGAGGTTTCCAGACGCGCCAGCAACGCCTGCGAGGTCGCCAGATAACCCAGCAGTGAGGCCAGCGCCGCCACAATTGGCGCGCCCAGCAGCATCCACCACAGCGTTTTGTTGATGACGTTTTCGCTGTTGCCCTTTTTATCGTGATATAGCGGAATACCGGCTCGTTTCAGGCTGTGAGTGACCAGCGCCACCACCAGACACAGAATGACAAAGCACAAACGCCCGAGCGTATTGGAGAATTCGCGGTCATTGAGATTATCGAAAGTAATCAGCGCCATAATCAGCGGCACCATGACCCAGATCGACAGCGCGTAATAGCGCAGTGCGCGTGAAACGGCACGCTGCGGCCAGCCGAAGTGCGCGACAAACAGCCCCTGAGGATGCGCCAGTGCTGCGCTGACCATAAACGCCCACAGAATCGGCAGCGTAGCGGTCACGCCATCACCAATCGCCACTGCAATCGGATACGGCCAGGCACTTTGCAGCCCGAAGCCCAGCGCGGCCCACAAGACCGGCAGCGGCATCGCCACCAGAATTGACCAGAATACGGTGCGCATCGTCAGCGAGAACTGATCCTGCGTAACTTTACCGACCCGGCTGCTGGCACGTTCAAGGAATGCATAGTAATGCTTGCGGGAGCTGATGCTGATAATCACCAGGATCAGCGCACCAAACAGCGGCAACAGCGTTTCTTTGCTGGTGACCATCATCATGAAAGCGCCGCCGAGCTGGGTCAGTGAATCCAGTGACACCAGACGTTTCAGGTCATGCGCCACCTGCACCGGATAAGAAATCCCGATGGCGCTGACGTCCGCCACCCAGAACAGATAGCGGTGGGCGGCCTCATGTACGTCATTCAGCGCTTCGACCAGCTGACTGTTGGCCACTTTCAGCTTGGTCAGTTCAAGAATTTGGGTATCGCAGCCTGAAAGCAGGGAATTGAGCAAATCACGCTGAGTCCGCAACTGGGCATCAAGGATTTTCTGCTGCGCGGCGGTCAGCGGCTTGCCGTCGTCCTGCCGTGCCTGACGATAAATCGGCTGCTTATCGAGTAAATCTTCATAGTGCAGACGCTGAACGCGTAGCTGGCCCATGTCGCGGTCAAGCTGTTGCGGTTTTGGCATTTCCGGCAGACGGGAGACCTGCGCCCGCAGCGTTTCCCCCAGAAGATTGGATGCACCGAGCCATTGCGCCTGTTCGCGAATGGTATTGATCGCCTGACGCACCTGCTGTGTCTGAGCGGCAGCCTGACGTTGCTGGGAAGATATCAGATCCATCCGCTGCGCCTGCTGATTCAGTGCCAGCGACAACTCACGGTTGGACTGCAATTGCTGACTGATGGAATGCGGCAGTTCGCCACTTTGCTCGGCCAGCAACTCGGTTTTTTCCAGCGCCTGTTCGGCTTCACGCTGGCGCTGATTATTCAGCGTATTGCGTAAAGCCTGTAATTGCTGATCCAGATAATCGGCGCGCTTTTTGTAGAGATCGGTGCGCATTCTCGACAATTCCTGCCGGTTATTGGCAGAAAGCTGAGCCAGCTCCAGTTCATCGACTTTGGCTTTGCGCGCGGCAGATTCCGCCTGCAAGGCACTCAGCTGCGCCTGCGCCAGCGGGGACGATGTGGCTGCCGCAGTTGCCGCCTGCATCCTCTGCTCAATGTCACCAAGTGCATTGCGGGCCTCAGATTGCTGTTGCGGGATCAGACTCAGAGAATCGCTGATGTCCCGTGAGCGGTCCTGCTCCTGACGTAACTGGCGGGTTTCTTCCAGCTGCTGGCTGCTGACTTGCAGAATTTGCTGCTCGAGCTGAGCAGTAGGAATGCTGCCATCAACCGCTGGCGGTTTATCCGGCTGATTTTGTAATTCCTGACGCAGTGCCTGCGTCAGTTTTGGGAAGTCATCAATGACCTTCTGGTACTGCTCGGTGCGACCGGCTGAAACACTGGCTTCATTCAGCCAGTTGAGCGCGCTTTGCAGCGCCTCAACCACCTGTGTCTGATTGGCCATTTCTTTGTTGGCTTCCGCCTGTTTCAGTTCCTGTTTGAGCTGATCTTCAGTCGGCGCTGCACCCGCCATCAATGGCAGGGACAGCAGTAAACTCATCAGCAAGGCGGGGATCAGGCGCACTCGGTCACATCCTTTTCTTCAGTTCTTTATGTCAGTTCAGTCTGAACTCAGTAGTCTTTAGGCGCTTGTGGTTCAGCCGTTGCCACACCTGCTGGTGTTTCTGTTTTGACAGGGACTTCGGTAACCACAGGCTCAGCGACTACAGGTTTTGTAACTACAGGCTCAGTAACTACAGGCTCAGTAACTACAGGCTTTGTAACTACAGTTTCTGCAACGACTGGCTCCGCTACGATCGGTTCTGCTACAACCGGTTCCGCCGTTGCAGTTGCTGGTGTACGCAGAGCTTCGGCGAACGGTTCGCCCATGCGGGTCACGGTGCCATTTTTCAAATTTGGCATGAAACGGGTCTGATTTGCTGCAAACAGGTTGATCACGGTGGAACCCAGTTTGAAGCGGCCCATTTCCTGACCTTTTTCCAGTGCGATGGCGCCTTCTTCGCCTGCAGCCGGATAGGTCCAGCGCTTGATAATGCCTTCGCGCGGCGGTGTGACACAGCCAGCCCAGACGGTTTCAATACTGCCGACAATCGTCGCGCCAACCAGAATCTGCACCATCGGACCGAATTCAGTATCAAAGACGCAGATGACGCGCTCGTTACGGGCGAACAGATTCGGCACGTTGGCGGCAGTCAGCGGATTCACGGAGAACAAATCGCCCGGCACATAAATCATTTCGCGCAGCACGCCGTCGCACGGCATATGCACGCGGTGATAATCGCGCGGTGCCAGATAGATAGTCGCGAACTGACCGTCTCTGAACTGCTCTGCCAGCTGATAGTTACCCGCCAGCAGCGCTTCTAAACTGTAAAAATGGCCTTTGGCCTGGAACAGTTTGCCATCGGTAATTGCGCCTAACTGACTGACTGCACCGTCGGCTGGCAGGCAAAGCATATCCAGACCGCTGACCACCGGACGTGCGCCATCGCGCAGCGGGCGGACGAAGAATTCGTTGAATGTCGCGTAAGATTTCAGATCCGGATTTTGTGCTTCTTTCATGTCGACGTTATAAAAACGCGCAAAGGCTTTGATCACCCAATGGGTCAGCGTGGCGGCACGTTTATCTGCGCCCCAGCCTGCAAGACGGGTCAGTCCTTGTTTAGGAAGTAAGTATTGAAGTTTGATTTTGATACTGTCCAGCACGGGGAAAACCTCTTGGATGGTATGAATGACCGGCGTTACCGGCCATTTTGCAGGAAACTCTGAATCCTGTTCAGAGTCACGCAGTGTTGTATGGCGGAGGATTGTAACGGGGTGAAATCAACGGTTCAACTTCCGTTAACTTCACCCGTTTGCCATTAACATGTTAATTCAATTAATTAGCATTAAAGCGCGTCAAAGTTTTTACGCGTTTTTACGTCTTCCATACTTTCCAGAATACGGTGGTAGTTGTCGAAACGTTCTTCGGCAATTTCGCCACGGTCTACGGCGTCACGGATTGCACAGCCCGGATCACTGCCGTGTTTACAGTCGCGGAATTTGCAGTAGCCGAGGAAAGGACGGAATTCGACAAAGCCCTGGGTGATCTGCTCTGGCGCAAGGTGCCACAAACCAAATTCACGCACGCCCGGGGAATCGATAACGTCGCCGCCATGCTGGAAGTGATACAGACGCGCTGCAGTGGTGGTGTGCTGGCCAAGACCTGAGTTATCAGACACTTCGTTCACCAGAATTTGTTTTTCATCCGGTGGCAGAAGGGCATTCAGCAGGCTTGATTTACCTACACCCGACTGACCCGCGAAAATACTGATGCGATCGGTCAGCGCCGTTTCAAACGCTGGCATGCCTTCGCCGGTCTGGCTCGACACTTCAAGTACGCGATAATTGATATTGCGGTAGATATCCATCATGCCCTGAACGAATTTACGGCCTTCGTCATCAAGCAGATCGATTTTGTTGAGCACAATCAGCGGCTCAACTTCCACGGTTTCGCACGCAACCAGATAACGGTCGATGATATTAAGCGACAGCTCCGGCAGAATGGCGGAGACAATCACAATCTGGTTAATGTTCGCGGCGATGGGTTTTACGCCATCATAGAAATCAGGGCGTGTCAGAACGGATGTGCGTTCGTGTACCGCCTCGACGATGCCTTTCACACTGGTGTTTTCCCCGGCGCGCCATACAACGCGGTCACCGGTGACCAGAGAACGGATGGTACGGCGGATATTGCAACGGTGCTGGCTGCCGTCGGCCGCTTCAACGTCCGCATGCATCCCGAAACGGCTGATGACAACACCGTCCTGCGGTTCGCCATGCAGAGAATCGTCCAGCTCTTTCCGTTTGTCGGTCTGTGTCAGACGACGCTGATGGTTAGTCTGAACGCGACGTTGTTGCCCTTTAGACAGTTTTGACTTAGTCACTGCGCCTCACTTAACTGGCTTTAATCGCTCGGTGCGACCAAAACGACTATGATACCAGCTATTTTATATTAAATGCCCGAATGACGGAGATCTCCGTCAACTCTCTACTTTGTAACAGGACACATCATGGCTGCAAATGACTCGAACTTAATTTGGATCGACCTGGAAATGACCGGTCTGGATCCTGAACGTGACCGCATTATTGAGATTGCTACGCTGGTGACCGACGCGCATCTGAACATTCTGGCCGAAGGGCCGGTGATGGCAGTGCATCAGTCTGACGCTCAGCTGGCGCTGATGGACGACTGGAATGTGCGCACGCACACCGGCAGCGGTCTGGTGGAACGTGTGAAAGCCAGCCCGTTTGATGACAATGCGGCGCAGCAAAAAACCATCGAGTTTCTGCGCGAGTGGGTTCCGGCGGGTAAATCGCCGATTTGTGGTAACAGCGTCGGGCAGGACAGACGCTTCCTGTTTAAGTACATGCCGGAGCTGGAAGCCTATTTCCATTACCGCTATCTGGACGTCAGCACGCTCAAAGAACTGGCGCGTCGCTGGAAACCGGAAGTGCTGGGCGGCTTTAAGAAGCAGAATACCCATCAGGCGCTGGACGATATTCGTGAATCCGTGGCTGAGTTAGCGTATTACCGCGAACACTTTATTAATCTTTAATCTCCGTCATCCTTCTGGCTGCTGATGCGTTGGCTGCACTCTCTCACCCGAATCACTGACCATGTCAGCCCATCGGGATGAACGAGTTTGCCGCCTTCCTGCAACCCGAATGATTTAGGAGAAATATTTTAAAAATCTTTAAAAAGGTCTGTGGAACACGAATTCACCGTGTTTCGCTGATTAATTCACCGGTTTGATGTTTTAATCGGCACTTGAACGAAAAATTCATTTTTTTGCTTTCAGGGGCTTGCGGCTAAAAGGATTTCTCGTATAATGCGCACCCCGTACCGATGAAGAATTTCGTTGAGTGCGCAGAGCGGGAATAGCTCAGTTGGTAGAGCACGACCTTGCCAAGGTCGGGGTCGCGAGTTCGAGTCTCGTTTCCCGCTCCAAATTTTTAAGTAGTTAGATTTAAAGATTAAAACGTAAAAAATGCAGTGCCATGCGACGCGGGAATAGCTCAGTTGGTAGAGCACGACCTTGCCAAGGTCGGGGTCGCGAGTTCGAGTCTCGTTTCCCGCTCCAAAATTTCAAAGTCTGTACATTTTTAACAGTACAGCAGATGCCAGACATCTCAATGCGGGAATAGCTCAGTTGGTAGAGCACGACCTTGCCAAGGTCGGGGTCGCGAGTTCGAGTCTCGTTTCCCGCTCCAATTTTCTTCTTCAGTACAAAATCATTTCTTTATGCCTTTCTGGTGCATGTTTCGTGCGCAAATGAAACAATCATTACACGGTTTGTATTATTTTTTTAAACAGACTTATCCACAGCTTTAGTTGTTTTTTTGCACTGTCTGTTTTTTGTGCCTGCCATATTGCCAAAATATAACACGCTGATTTATATCAAAATAAATTTATAGCGAAACGTTATGACGATCACTTGCTCTTTTTTTTGCACTTGATTGGCAAAGCATTTTTATTTTTATGCACAGAAAATTATACAAAGCAGATCATCGTTTTTTGGGAAATGTTATGCATCCCTTGGCAAACCTTTTTCCACCGCTCGGATCAGCCGTTTCTGCTGCAGTGTTTGTACTTCAATACGATGTTCATTTCTTCTTTGAACCTGTTGCGCGATAGCCCAGCTGATATGTTCATCCAGCAGCGCATTTTCCCCTTCGCGCGAATGCAGCGAATCCATCACGTCCTGCGAGTAGGGCGCATTGCCTAATGCCACTGCTATGTTGCGCAGCCAGCGCAGATGTCCGATACGTCGTATCGGCGAACCTTCCGTAATCCGTAAAAACTTCTCTTCCGTCCAGCCAAACAAAGTCACCAGCACCGGCGCATGCAGCGCGGCGCGCGGGCTAAAATCCTCTTCATCAGTCAGTTGCGAATAACGATTCCAGGGGCAGATCAGCTGACAGTCATCGCAGCCGTAGATGCGGTTGCCCATCAGCGGGCGGAATTCTTCCGGTATTGCCCCTTCAAGTTCGATAGTCAGATAGGAAATACAGCGGCGCGCGTCAACGGTATAAGGCGCAACGATGGCACCGGTCGGACAGGTAGTGATACAGGCCACGCATTTGCCGCATTTCTCTTCCTGGGGCTGATCGACGGGTAACGGCAAATCAATCAGCAGTTCGCCGAGAAAGAACCACGAGCCGGATTCACGGTTGAGAATAAGTGAGTGTTTACCAACCCAGCCAAGACCGGCTTTCGCTGCCAGCGGGCGCTCCATGACCGGCGCGGAATCGACAAAGGGGCGGAAGGTGACGGTCTGATCAGCATGCTCAGTACAATGCGCCTGGATCATGTCGCCCAGTTTTTTCAGGCGCTGCCGCAACACCTTGTGATAGTCGCGTCCCAGGGCGTAACGGCTGACATAACCGAGTTGCGGATTATTCAGGGTTTTGGCAAAGGCGGCTTTGGCGGGCAGATAGTTCATGCGCACGCTGATCACCCGCAGCGTGCCGGGCAGCAATTCATGCGGACGGGCACGTAACATGCCGTGGCGCGCCATCCAGTCCATCTCGCCATGATATTGTTTATCAAGCCAGTCTTGCAGTTTGGGCTCTTCAACAGATAAGTCTGTATCGCAGATGCCAACCTGCTGGAAGCCTAGCGATTGGCCCCATTGCTTGATATGTTGAGCCAGTTGAACGAGATCGAGAGGGAGTGTCATGACGAACCAACGTGAAAAACGAAACGAGGCGAGTTTACCACATTCCGTGTTTTCTGCTGACTGGCTGCAAAAAGCTGAGCGTCAGGCGGCGCAGGAAACGGGGATTTCTCTGTTTACACTGATGCAACGTGCGGCGAAGGCCGCTTTTTTACTGGCGCAGCGTGAATTTCCACATACGCGTCACTGGCTGATTTTATGTGGTCACGGCAATAACGGCGGTGACGGTTTTGAAATGGCGCGTCTGGCGAAAAGCGCAGGCATACGCGTGACGCTGCTGGCCGTGGAAGGGAGCAAACCGCTGCCTGATGAAGCGGAAATGGCGCGAACAGGCTGGCTGAAAAGTGGCGGAGAAATCAATTCTGCCGATTCTGCATGGCCGCATGATGCAGATCTGATTATTGATGGTTTGCTCGGCACCGGTTTATCTTCTGCGCCCCGCGCACCTTACGACGGGCTGATTGACGCCACTAATTCGGCATCTTTGCCTGTGATATCTCTCGATATTCCTTCGGGGCTTGATACGCAAACTGGCCAGACAGCGGGGAAGGCGGTTCACGCCACGTACACTGTCAGTTTCATCGCCCTTAAACCCGGTTTGCTGACCGGACAGGCGCGCGATTACACCGGTAAATTACATTGTGATGCGCTGGGGCTGCAAAGCTGGCTGGGTGGACATCTGGCAGCGTTACAGCGGCTGGACGCGTCGCAGTTAGGCACATGGTTGCACCCGCGCCGTCCATGTTCTCATAAAGGAGAACACGGGCGTTTATTGGTGATTGGCGGCGATACCGGTTTTGCTGGAGCAATCCGTATGGCGTCGGAAGCCGCTTTGCGCGCCGGTGCCGGATTGGTGCGAGTACTCACTCACAAAGAGCACGCTGGCCCGTTGCTGACCGCCAGACCTGAGCTCATGGTGCAGGAACTGACCGCAGCATCGCTAGATGAAGGGCTGGAATGGGCTGATGTGTTAGTCATCGGCCCCGGTCTGGGCCAGAAAGAATGGGGTAAACAGGCGGTTGATCGCGCGGCAAAATGGGATAAACCGGCGTTATGGGACGCTGATGCGCTTAACCTGCTGGCAATCAATCCCGGGAAACGGCAAAATCGCGTACTGACGCCTCATCCTGGCGAGGCAGCCCGCTTACTCGGTTGCAGCGTGAAGGAAATTGAGAGTGACCGCTTACTTTCGGCGCAGAAACTCACGGAACGCTATGGCGGCGTGGTGGTGCTGAAAGGTGCGGGCAGTCTGATTGCCAGTGAACATGGCGAAATGGCGCTGGCAGATGTCGGCAATGCCGGTATGGCATCGGGCGGCATGGGCGACGTGCTTTCTGGTATCATTGGCGGATTGCTGGCTCAGAAACTGAATATTTATGATGCGGCCTGCGCGGGCTCAGTGGTTCATGGCGCTGCCGCAGACGAAATTGCCCACCGGCAGGGAACGCGCGGTATGCTGGCAACTGATCTTTTAGCGGTGATTGCCCCGTTAGTTAATCCAGACCTGAAGAAATAGATATCACTGAATGAATCAACTTAATATCTCTCTACCCGACGAAGCGGCGACGCTGCAACTAGGTGCTTCACTGGCGAAAGCCTGCGAGGGCTCTACGGTTATCCATCTTTATGGCGAACTGGGAGCCGGTAAAACAACCTTTAGCCGGGGATTTCTTCAGGCATTGGGGCATCAGGGCAATGTGAAAAGCCCGACCTATACGCTGGTTGAGCCTTATCAGCTGGAAAAGATCGCCGTCTATCATTTTGACTTGTATCGCCTGGCTGATCCTGAAGAACTGGAATTTATGGGTATCCGCGACTATTTCGCACAGGATGCTATTTGTCTGGTGGAATGGCCGCAGCAGGGTGCTGGCGTGTTACCCGAATCAGATATAGAACTGACGCTGGATTATTCCCAGACCGGGCGCACCGCGAAGCTGGTGGCGGTTTCCGAATCTGGTATAAATTTGCTGCATCGTGTTCAACAGCAAGGATGATCACGCGATGAACTCACGTTTTACCTCTCTGTTTACGTCGGCGGCGATGTCATTATCGACGCGGATGTTATCGACGCTGGTGTTATCAACGCTGATGTTGTTTGCTGTGCTGGCGTCGCCGGTTTTTGCGGCGGGTATGAAAAATATCAATGTCTCTAATGGCCAGACGCAGTCGACAATTACGATTACGTTTGACGGTTCGCCGGATTACTCCTTTTTCCCGCTGCATAATCCTGAACGTGTGGTGATGGATATCCGTCAGGACGGCGTGATGAAAGGCCTGCCGCTGAATTTTAATGGCCAGAACCTGGTGACGCGTGTGCGTGCCAGTACGCCGCCGAATGCACAAAGCCAGCGTCTGGTGTTTGAGCTGAATCAGAAAGTCAGAACCAACGCGACGAAACAAAAAGACGGCAGCCAGTACACGGTAGTGCTGACCATGAATGCCGCCGCGCCCGCACCACGCCGTGCTGCGCCGGTTGTCACAGCCACCAATACGCCTTCGCCAAATGCAGGCAAAACGGTCACGCCGTCGTCGAAATCCAATCCGTTTACCAACGATCAGACTAAAGTGGTTTCCACTTCCGTCGCCCCTGATAACTCGCGTTCATCAACTGTCAGCACCAGCGACAGCAGAATCATTGTCGCGATTGATGCCGGTCACGGCGGACAGGATCCCGGAGCCATCGGTGCGGGCGGTCTTAAAGAAAAGAACGTCACTATTGCCATCGCCCGGAAATTGCAGGCGATTCTGAATGCTGATCCTATGTTCCAGCCGGTATTAACCCGTGACGGTGATTACTTTATTTCCGTTATGGGACGTTCCGATGTGGCGCGTAAGAAAAACGCCAACGTACTGGTTTCCATTCACGCCGATGCCGCGCCAAGCCGCAGCGCGCGTGGCGCATCGGTCTGGGTACTATCGAACCGCCGTGCGAACAGCGAAATGGGTAACTGGCTCGAGCAGCACGAGAAGCAATCTGAGCTGTTAGGTGGTGCGGGTGACGTGCTGGCGAATACCGCATCCGATCCTTACCTGAGTCAGGCCGTGCTCGATTTGCAGTTTGGTCATTCTCAACGTGTCGGCTATGACGTTGCGACCCGTGTTCTGCGCGAACTGCGCTCCGTCGGCTCGTTGCATAAAGCCAAGCCGGAGCACGCCAGTTTAGGCGTATTACGCTCGCCAGATATTCCTTCCCTGCTGGTGGAAACCGGCTTTATCAGTAACTCAACTGAGGAGCGGCTGCTGGGCAGCAGCGCGTACCAGGATAAAATTGCGAGGGCCATTCACATCGGTCTGCGTAATTATTTCCAGTCGCATCCGATACAAAACGGCCCAAAGGTCGAAAACCGTCCGCTGCTGGCCTCATCAGCAGCGGCGGCCGGCAGTAGCGCGAAAGCCAGTAATCAGCCGGGACCGATTGAAGTGACCGCCGGTGCAGCCGGTGCGACGCAGATCCATAAAGTGACCCGCGGCGAAACGCTGACCGGCATCGCAAACAGCTACGGCACGACGACTGCGGCGCTGCGTGATCTCAATAAACTGAAAAAAGACGGTGTCTGGGTCGGCCAGCGATTGAAAGTGCCAGCGGGCACCCGCACATCTTCTGGTACAACGGCAAAAGCGTCGAAGAAATCGTCGAAACATACGGTTAAACGCGGTGATACGTTGTCGGCAATCGCGAGTAAATATGGTGTCAGTATGAATGACATCAAAACCGCAAATCACATGAAGTCTGGCGAGGTACAGCTCGGCCAAACCTTAACTATTCCACAGTCATAGGCGGTTCATCACCGTCAGCCACAGGAGCCGCTATGCCGATCAAGGTACTGCCGCCGCAACTTGCTAACCAGATAGCTGCGGGCGAAGTTGTCGAAAGGCCGGCTTCCGTGGTGAAAGAGCTGGTGGAAAACAGCCTTGATGCCGGCGCAACGCGAATCGATATTGATATCGATCGCGGCGGTGCCAAGCTAATCCGCATTCGCGATAACGGCTGTGGTATTGGCAAAGACGAACTGGCGCTGGCGCTGGCGCGTCATGCAACCAGTAAAATCACCTGTCTTGACGATCTCGAAGCTATCATGAGTCTGGGATTCCGCGGCGAAGCGCTGGCGAGTATCAGCTCGGTTTCGCGTCTTATCCTGACATCACGAACGGCTGAGCAAAATGAAGCCTGGCAGGCCTACGCCGAAGGGCGCGACATGGCGGTCACAGTCAAACCCGCAGCGCATCCGCAGGGCTCGACCATCGAAGTGCTGGATTTGTTCTACAACACGCCCGCCCGCCGTAAGTTCATGCGCACCGAGAAAACCGAATTTACCCATATTGATGAAGTTGTCCGCCGGATTGCGCTGGCGCGCTTTGACGTGTCCGTCAATCTCAGCCACAACGGCAAGCTTATTCGCCAGTATCGCGCGGTCAAAGACCCTTCGCAGTTCTCCCGACGTCTGGCAAGCATTTGCAGCCCGACATTTGTCGAGCACGCGCTGGAAGTGGAATGGAGTCACGGTGACCTGGCGATCCGTGGCTGGGTGGCGGATCCGGCAGGTTCGCGCAACCTGACTGACATGCAATATTGTTATGTGAATAATCGTATGATGAAGGATCGTCTGATAAATCACGCGATCCGTCAGGCCTATCAGGATCAGCTGAAAGACGATCAGCAACCCGCGTACGTGCTTTATCTGGATGTCGATCCGCATCAGGTGGATGTCAATGTGCATCCGGCCAAACACGAAGTGCGTTTCCATCAGTCGCGGCTGGTACACGATTTTATTTATCAGGCGGTGATGTCCGTATTGCAGCAGGCGGGCGCGCCGGTTCTGGATGAGCCACAGCTACAGGAAGATACACCACGCTGGCAGCAGGAAAATCGTCAGGCCGCAGGCGGGAATCATTTCTCGCAACCGGCAGAACGTAAATCATCACCACCGCGTGAAAATGTGTTTCCTGAAACAGCACGTGCCAGCCAGCCCCGGGAACCGGCTTTTCGCAGCAATGAACAGGCTTACAATCCTTCTGAAAGCAAGGCTTACGGCCGTTTATTGCAGCCTGCGCCGGAGTCATTCATCTTACAGGAACCGGCTCCTGTCGTGGCACAGCCCGCTAAGTCTGCCGCTTCTGCGGCCCGTACACTGGCTGAACCGGCGCTGGAATCACACAGCCAGAGTTTCGGACGTGTGCTGACGGTCTGTTCGGCGGAATATGCGTTACTCGAGCGCGGCAAACAACTGGTGCTGCTGTCGTTGCCGGTGGCCGATCGCTGGCTGAAATGGGCGCAGCTGACACCGCCGGAAGAAGGGTTACGTCCGCAGCCGCTTTTGATTCCGCTTAAACTGAACGTCAGTAAAGAAGAGGCCGCTGTCATGGCGCGGCATCAGACGTTATTGCAGCATTTTGGTTTAGAAATGCTCAATGAGTCGCATCGTGTGACGGTTCGCGCGGTACCTTTACCATTACGACAACAAAATTTACAAAAGTTGATACCTGATCTGTTAGGTTACCTTGCTGTTCAGCAGGAGGTGACTTCTGATGCGGTAGCCATGTGGTTTGCCCGCCACTGTGGCTGCGAGCACGAGGTCTGGACGATTTCACAAGCCATACAATTACTCACGGATGTTGAGCGTCTTTGCCCGCAGTTGGTGAAATCGCCTCCGTCCGGACTTCTGCAACCTCTTGATTTACAGTCCGCGCTGGCGGCTTTTAAGCATGACTGACTCTGAAAACAACGCGCTTCCCCCGGCAATCTTTATCATGGGGCCGACCGCATCCGGTAAAACGGCACTGGCGATGTCGCTGATGAACCATCTTCCCGTTGAGTTAGTCAGCGTGGACTCGGCTTTAATCTATCGTGGGATGGACATCGGCACAGCGAAACCGACGGCGGAAGAGCTGGCGCAGGCGCCGCACCGTCTGATCGACATTCTGGATCCGGCCGAGGCTTATTCCGCGGCAGACTTTCGTCGCGACGCATTACGCGAAATGGCTGAAATAACCTCACGCAATAAGATCCCGTTATTGGTAGGTGGGACTATGCTTTATTTCAAGGCATTGCTTGAAGGACTTTCCCCGTTGCCCCCTGCTAATCCTGACGTTCGTGAACGTATCGAAAAGCAGGCGGCGGAGCAGGGTTGGGAAGCACTTCATGACCAACTGCGCGAGATAGACCCGGTGGCGGCAATGCGAATTCATCCGAATGATCCGCAGAGACTGTCCAGAGCACTGGAAGTTTTTTTTATTTCGGGTAAAACTTTAACGGAACTGACTAAAATTTCGGGTGAAACATTGCCCTATCGTGTTCATCAGTTTGCGATTGCCCCGACCCGTCGTGAATTATTACATACGCGGATCGAGGAACGTTTTAGTCAGATGTTGTCCAATGGTTTTGAAGACGAAGTCAGAACGCTGATAGCTCGGGGCGATTTGCATACCGATTTGCCTTCTATTCGCTGTGTAGGCTATCGCCAGATGTGGTCATATTTGTCTGGTGAATTCGATTACGATGAAATGGTTTATCGTGGTGTTTGCGCGACACGACAGCTGGCCAAACGTCAGATGACCTGGTTGCGAGGTTGGGAGGGTGTCGAATGGCTCGATTCTGAGAAGCCAGAAGAGGCCTTAAACCGTGTAATTCAGGTTGTTAGTGCATAGGTTGGGTGATTGTGTACAATTGATGAGTACTCAGCGCGCAAATTTTTTATGTGATTTATTTTCGAGCCGATAGGCTCAAAGTTACAAACAACAAACTAATAAGGAAAAGATAGAATGGCTAAGGGGCAATCTTTGCAAGATCCGTTCCTGAACGCATTGCGTCGTGAACGTGTTCCGGTTTCTATTTACTTGGTGAATGGTATTAAGCTGCAAGGCCAGATTGAGTCTTTTGACCAGTTTGTCATTCTGTTAAAAAATACGGTAAGCCAGATGGTGTATAAACACGCTATCTCCACCGTAGTGCCTTCCCGCCCGGTGTCACACCATAGCAATAATCCAGGTTCGGGCAGCACCAACAATTATCACCAAGGTAGTACTCCGTCTGCGCAACAGCCGCAGCAGGAAAACGATGACGCTGAATAAAGCGCAACGTTGGTCAACCACGAAGGGGTTCATAAGTATTCCGATTATGCTTATGCACCCCCGGCTGGCGAATATTTCCCAAATGAGAGGTCGCAAGCTTGTTTGACCGTTATGAAGCCGGTGAGCAGGCCGTACTGGTTCATATCTATTTCTCGCAAGACAAAGACACGGAAGACCTGAGCGAATTTGAATCGCTGGTTTCTTCTGCAGGTGTAGAGGCGTTGCAAGTCGTCACCGGGAGCCGTAAGGCACCGCACCCTAAATACTTTGTCGGTGAAGGAAAGGCCCAAGAAATCGCAGATGCCGTCAAAGCAACGGGCGCCTCTGTCATCCTGTTTGATCACGCCTTGTCTCCCGGCCAGGAAAGAAACCTGGAAGCCTTATGCGAATGTCGCGTTGTCGACCGCACCGGATTGATATTAGATATTTTTGCCCAGCGGGCCCGAACACACGAAGGTAAGTTACAAGTAGAACTGGCGCAATTACGCCACATTGCTACCCGACTGGTTCGTGGCTGGACGCACCTTGAACGACAGGGCGGCGGTATTGGCGCACGTGGTCCGGGTGAAACCCAGCTCGAAACTGACCGCCGTTTACTGCGAGACAGAATCACTTTAATCCTCAGCCGTCTTGAAAAAGTGGCTAAGCAGCGTGAACAAGGTCGCCGTTCACGCGTTCGTGCGGATATTCCGACGGTGTCTTTGGTTGGATATACCAACGCCGGGAAATCCACACTTTTTAACCGTATTACTCAGGCCGATGTTTATGTGGCCAATCAGTTGTTTGCTACGCTTGATCCTACGCTGCGCCGTATTATGGTCGCAGATGTCGGGGAAACAGTTTTGGCGGACACCGTAGGGTTTATTCGTCACCTGCCCCATGATTTGGTTGCGGCCTTTAAAGCAACGTTGCAGGAAACCCGACAGGCATCTCTGTTATTACATGTTATTGATGCAGCGGACATCCGTGCTCAGGAAAATATTGACGCGGTGAATACGGTGCTGGCAGAGATCGAAGCAGATGAAATTCCTGCGCTGTTAGTGATGAACAAAATAGATATGTTGGATGATTTTGTCCCGCGTATCGACCGCAACGAGGAGAATTTGCCTGTCAGAGTCTGGCTTTCAGCCGTGACAGGTGAAGGCATTCCGTTGCTATTTCAGGCATTAACGGAGCGACTCTCCGGCGAAATCGCGCAGCATGAATTGTGCTTGCCGCCGGAAGCAGGCCGCCTTCGTAGCCGTTTTTACCAGCTTCAGGCAATTGAAAAAGAATGGATTGAAGAGGATGGCAGTATTGGTCTGATGGTGCGAATGCCCATCGTTGACTGGCGCCGCCTCTGCAAACAAGAGCAGGAACTGGAAAGCTATGTCCGCAACCAGAGCCTGTCTGATTTGGCCTGAAGAACACCAATCATAGAATAATGGAGCTATAACATGGCGTGGAATCAGCCCGGTAATAACGGACAGGACCGCGACCCCTGGGGCAGCAGCAATAATAATAGCGGCAACTCTGGTGGAAATTCTGGTGGAAATAATGACAACAAAGGCGGCCGCAATCAGGGGCCACCTGATCTGGATGATATCTTCCGTAAACTCAGCAAAAAACTGGGTGGTTTCGGTGGAAAAGGTTCAGGCAACAATAACAACAACAGCAATAACAACGGTGCGCCAACCGGTTCCGGTCATGGAATGAGTGGCACCCGGATTGCCGGCATCGCGGTCGCTGCGGTGGTGGTTATCTGGGCTGCAACAGGTTTCTATACCATTAAAGAAGCCGAACGTGGCGTTGTGACCCGTTTTGGTAAGTTCAGCCATCTGGTTGAGCCAGGCCTGAACTGGAAACCGACCTTCATCGACCAGGTACGCGCAGTGAACGTAGAATCGGTACGTGAACTTGCTGCGTCTGGCGTGATGCTGACCTCTGACGAAAACGTGGTACGCGTTGAAATGAACGTACAGTACCGCGTGACGGATCCTGAAGCTTATCTGTTCAGCGTCGCCAATCCTGACGACAGCCTGAGCCAGGCAACGGACAGCGCATTACGTGGCGTAATCGGCAAATACACGATGGATAAAATCCTGACTGAAGGCCGTACCACGGTGCGTAGCGATACCCAACGTGTACTGGAAGAAACCATTCGTCCGTACAAAATGGGTATCACTATTCAGGACGTTAACTTCCAGACCGCGCGTCCGCCGGAAGAAGTGAAAGCTTCCTTCGATAACGCGATCGCTGCCCGTGAAAGAGAGCAACAGTCTATTCGTGAAGCAGAAGCTTATGCGAACCAGATCCAGCCTCTGGCAAACGGTGAAGCACAGCGCTTACTGGAAGACGCAAAAGCCTATAAAGACCGTACTGTTCTGGAAGCACAGGGTGAAGTTGCCCGTTTCTCCAAACTGTTACCTGAATATAAAGCCGCGCCGGAAATTACCCGTGAGCGTCTTTATATCGAAACCATGGAAAAAGTCCTCAGTCACACCCGTAAAGTTCTGGTGAGTGACAAAGGGAATAACCTGATGGTATTACCGCTGGATCAGATGCTGCGTGGCGGCAATGCAGCAGCCAATGACACCAGCAAAAATGATGAATCAGGTTTGTTGCCTTCCGTTCCGGGTTTAACCAGCAGTAATGGCAAAAGCAGTGCCGGTACCAGCAGTTCCCGTTCGTCTGGCAGTGTCATGGACCAGCGCCGTGCAAACGCACAGCGTGACGATACACTTCGCGTAGGGAGAGAATAACAATGCGTAAGTCATTTTTACTTATCGTCGTTGTGGTGCTGGTGGCGCTTTATGCCTCACTGTTTGTCGTTCAGGAAGGTCAGCGCGGGATCGTGCTGCGTTTCGGTAAAGTCCTGCGTGACAGCGATAATAAACCGCTGGTCTATGCGCCGGGCCTGCATTTTAAAGTTCCTTTTGTGGAATCCATTAAAATGCTCGATGCGCGTATTCAGACCATGGACAACCAGGCTGACCGCTTCGTGACCAGCGAGAAGAAAGACTTGATCGTCGATTCTTACCTGAAATGGCGTATCAGTGATTTCAGCCGCTACTACCTGGCAACAGGCGGTGGTGATGTGTCTCAGGCAGAAATTCTGCTGAAACGTAAATTCAGTGACCGTCTGCGTTCTGAAATTGGTCGTCTTGATGTGAAAGACATCGTGACCGATTCCCGTGGCCGTCTGACGCTGGATGTGCGTGATGCGCTGAACACCGGTAGCGTAGGTGATGAACCTGAAGCGACCACAGAAGCTGATGATGCGATTGCCTCTGCGGCAAAACGTGTTGAACAGGAAACCAAAGGCAAACAGCCTGCGGTCAACCCGAACAGCATGGCAGCACTGGGTATTGAAGTGGTGGACGTCCGTCTGAAACAAATCAACTTGCCGGAAGAAGTGTCCAGCGCGATTTACGATCGTATGCGCGCTGAGCGTAATGCGGTGGCATTGCGTCACATTTCTCAGGGTAAAGAAGAGGCGACCAAGATCCAGGCAGCGGCGGATTACGAAAGAACCCGTACTGTGGCTGAAGCAGAACGTACAGCCCGTATCACCCGCGGTGAAGGTGATGCCGAAGCGGCGAAACTGTTTGCTGATGCATTCAGCCAGGATCCTGACTTCTACGCATTCATCCGTAGCCTGCGTGCTTACGAGGCCAGCTTCAAGAGCGGTAACGACGTGATGGTGTTGAGCCCTGACAGCGATTTCTTCCGCTTCATGAAGTCTCCTGATCAAAAGAACAAATAATTGCTGATGCAATTTCCAAAAGGCCCTTAACGGGCCTTTTGTCTTTTCTGAAACCGGTATAATTTTCCGCAAAGGAAGCACTGAGACACTCAACATGAATTCGACAATTTGGCTGGCGCTGGCGTTAGTTTTGGTTCTTGAAGGTTTGGGGCCGATGCTTTATCCAAAAACATGGAGAAAAATGATCCTCTCACTGGCGAATCTTCCGGACCACATTTTACGGCGTTTTGGCGGGGGACTTGTGGTGGCAGGCTTCGTTATTTACTACATGTTGCGTAGTCGTCTGGGCGGCTGAGGTTTTGTTACAACCCTGGTGTCACGTCTTGCTGCGACGCGTAGCACGCAATTAAAATTTTTCCCGCAAACGTGTGCTAAAAGTGCTGGAAAGCACAGAATGAGATGTTAGAATCCTTTTTTAAGCAACCTGGTGATTCTTGAGATGGGTAAGAACGTCGTCGTACTCGGCACTCAATGGGGTGATGAAGGGAAAGGCAAGGTCGTAGACCTGCTTACTGAACGGGCTAAATATGTTGTGCGCTATCAGGGCGGTCACAACGCCGGTCACACTCTGGTTATCAACGGTGAAAAAACCGTTCTTCATTTAATTCCTTCTGGCATTCTGCGTGAAAACGTGACCAGCATCATCGGCAACGGTGTTGTTCTGGCGCCTGACGCGTTGATGAAAGAAATGGGCGAACTTGAAGCTCGTGGCATCCCTGTACGCGAACGTCTGTTACTGTCTGAAGCTTGCCCGCTGATCCTGCCTTACCATGTCGCGCTCGACATGGCGCGCGAAAAAGCGCGTGGCGATAAAGCGATCGGCACTACCGGTCGTGGTATCGGCCCGGCTTATGAAGATAAAGTTGCCCGTCGCGGTCTGCGCGTAGGCGATCTCTTCAACAAAGAAACTTTCGCTATCAAGCTGAAAGAAATCATCGATTACCATAACTTCCAGCTGGTTAACTACTACAAAGTAGAAGCCGTTGATTTCCAGAAAACGTTGGATGATGTCATGGCTATCGCCGACATCCTGACGGCTATGGTTGTTGACGTGTCTGAGCTGCTGGATGGCGCGCGCAAGCGTGGCGACCTGATCATGTTCGAAGGCGCGCAAGGCACGCTTCTGGATATTGACCACGGGACTTATCCGTACGTGACCTCTTCCAACACCACCGCTGGCGGCGTCGCTACCGGTTCAGGTATTGGTCCGCGTTATGTTGATTATGTTCTGGGTATCGTCAAAGCCTACTCCACCCGCGTGGGTGCAGGTCCGTTCCCGACTGAACTGTTCGACGAAACTGGCGAGTTCCTGCGTAAGCAAGGTAACGAGTTTGGCGCGACCACTGGCCGTAGCCGTCGTTGTGGCTGGCTGGACATCGTGGCTGTACGTCGTTCTGTGCAGATCAACTCCCTGTCTGGTTTCTGTCTGACCAAACTGGACGTGCTGGACGGTCTGAAAGAAGTGAAGCTGTGTGTCGGTTACCGTATGCCTGATGGCCGCGAAATGACCACCACTCCGCTGGCTGCTGAAGGCTGGGAAGGTATCGAGCCAATTTACGAAATCATGCCTGGCTGGACCGAAACCACCTTCGGCGTGAAAGAAGTAGAAAACCTGCCACAGGCAGCGTTGAACTACATCAAGCGTATTGAAGAGCTGACAGAAGTGCCGGTCGATATTATCTCTACTGGCCCGGATCGTAGCGAAACCATGATCCTGCGCGACCCGTTTGACGCATAACAGCCTGAGCTGATTGCGTAAAAACGTCTAACCGGGCAAAACTGCCCGGTTTATTTTTTTGTGAATCCCTTCTCTTGTGTACTTTCCATAAACCATCCACTATCTAAATGATTAGCTGCAAAGTTCGCGGCTGGTTTATCATCAAAGTGTCATAATAAACAATCATCTTCACCCTGTTGGCATGGCTGACGTGGAAAGACCGGGTAATAGCTACCCAGAGGTATGTGTGCAGTTAACGAGTTTTACTGATTATGGTTTGAGAGCGTTGATTTATATGGCTTCGTTGCCGGATGATCAGATGACCAATATTTCGCAGGTCACCGAGGTTTACGGTGTATCGCGCAACCACATGGTGAAAATCATTAATCAGTTGAGCCGTGCTGGCCTGGTGACTGCCGTTCGCGGAAAGAACGGAGGGATCAAACTGGGCAAGCCCGCAGAGACCATTCGCATTGGCGACGTGGTGCGCGAACTGGAACCTCTTTCGCTGGTCAATTGTGCCAGCGACTTTTGTCATATCACGCCTGCATGCCGGCTAAAACAAGTCCTGCACACTGCTGTAGAACATTTTCTTGATGAGCTGAATCAGTACACTCTGGCCGATATGGTCAAAGACAACTCAACGCTCTACAAATTATTGCTTGTTGAATGAAAGACTCTCAACAAACTGCTGATGACAACGGAGGAACCGCTATGTCACAAGATCCATTCCTGGAACGAGAAGCAGAAAAATACGAATCACCTATTCCCAGCCGTGAATTCATTCTGGAACATCTCGCGAAACGTGAAACCCCAGCCAGCCGGGAAGAAATCGGTAACGAACTGAATCTGTCCGGAGAAGAAGCGCTGGAAGCCCTGCGCCGTCGTCTGCGCGCGATGGAACGTGATGGCCAGTTAGTCTTCACCCGCCGTCAGTGCTACGCGCTGCCGGAGCGTCTGGACTTGCTGAAAGGCACGGTTATCGGCCATCGCGATGGTTACGGATTCCTGCGCCTTGAAGGCGTGAAGAAAGACGATGTGTATCTTTCTGCTGAACAAATGAAAATGTGCATCCACGGCGACGTGGTTCTGGCACAGCCGGTCGGCACCGACCGTAAAGGCCGCCGTGAAGCGCGCATTGTGCGTGTTCTGGTGCCGAAAACCAGCCAGATTGTTGGCCGTTACTTTACTGATGCCGGTGCCGGTTTTGTGGTGCCTGACGACAGTCGTCTGAGCTTTGACATCCTGATCCCGGCCGACGCCATTAACGGTGCGCGCATGGGCTATATGGTTGTTGTTGAACTGACTCAGCGTCCGACCCGCCGGACCAAAGCGGTGGGTAAAATCGTTGAAGTCCTCGGCGATAAAATGGGTACCAGCATGGCGGTGGATATCGCGCTGCGCACCCATGAAATTCCGCACGTCTGGCCGCCACAGGTTCTGAAACAGGTCGAAGATCTGAGCGAACAGGTGCCGGAAGAAGCGAAAAAAGGCCGTGTCGATTTACGCAGCCTGCCGCTGGTTACCATTGACGGTGAAGACGCGCGTGACTTCGATGACGCCGTGTACTGCGAGAAAAAACGCGGCGGTGGCTGGCGCCTGTGGGTCGCCATCGCCGATGTGAGCTATTACGTCCGTCACGGCACCGCGCTGGACGATGAAGCACGCAGCCGCG
The DNA here is from genome assembly GCF_003610915.1 of Rahnella variigena. Lineage (NCBI taxonomy): Bacteria > Pseudomonadati > Pseudomonadota > Gammaproteobacteria > Enterobacterales > Yersiniaceae > Rahnella > Rahnella variigena. The sequence goes on along the minus strand of NZ_NSDJ01000001.1, from coordinate 239,197 downwards.
CAACGTCCGTTTACTTCCCGTCGCAGGTTGTCCCGATGCTGCCGGAAGTGCTGTCTAATGGCCTGTGTTCCCTGAACCCGCAGGTAGACCGCCTGTGTATGGTCTGTGAGATGACTATCTCCGCGCAGGGCAAGCTGACCAGCTCTAAATTCTACGAAGCGGTGATGAGCTCCTACGCACGTCTGACGTACAACAAAGTCTGGCGCATCATCGAAGGCGATCCGGAACTGCGCGAGCAGTATTCGCCGCTGGTTAAGCATTTGCTTGAACTGCACACTATGTACAAAGTGCTGGATCAGGCGCGTGCAGAACGTGGTGGTATCGCGTTCGAAACCGAAGAAGCTAAATTTATCTTCAATGCCGAGCGCCGTATCGAACGTGTCGAACCGACCGTGCGTAACGACGCCCACAAACTGATTGAAGAATGCATGATCCTGGCGAACATTGCTGCGGCGCGTTTTGTTGAAAAACATAATGAACCGGCGCTGTTCCGTGTGCATGACCGTCCAAGTGATGACCATATTTCTGCGCTGAAAAGCGTGCTGGGCGAACTGGGTCTGGTGATGGGCGGTGGCATGAAACCTGAGCCGAAAGATTACGCTCAGATCATGGATGAACTGGCCGATCGTCCTGACCGCGAAATGCTGCAAACCATGTTGCTGCGTTCGATGAAACAGGCGATTTACGATCCGGAAAACCGTGGCCACTTTGGTCTGGCGTTACAATCTTACGGACACTTCACTTCACCAATCCGTCGTTATCCGGATCTGGCGCTGCACCGTGCGATCAAGTACCTGCTGGCGAAAGAGCACGGCACGCTGAAAGATCGCTGGACGCCAACCGGCGGCTGGCACAGTGATTACGAAGACATGTTGCAGTTAGGCGAGCATTGTTCAATGGCAGAACGCCGTGCGGACGAAGCGACCCGTAACGTGGCGGACTGGCTGAAATGTGACTTTATGCAGGATCACGTGGGTGAAGTCTTCACCGGCATCATCGCCAGCGTGACCGGCTTCGGCTTCTTCGTGCGCCTCAACGATCTGTTCATCGACGGACTGGTGCATGTGTCCTCGCTCGACAACGATTACTACCGTTACGATAACATCGGCCAGCGTCTGGTCGGCGAGTCTTCCGGTGCCGTTTACCGCCTCGGCGATACCGTCGAAATCCGTGTTGAAGCCGTGCATATGGACGAGCGTAAAATCGATTTCGCGCTGGTTTCCAGCACCCGCAAAGCGCGTGGTGAAGGCAAAACCGCACGTGATCGCGCTAAAAAAAGCGGCGAGCGTTCTATGCGTTCCGCAGCACCGGCCAACGCCGGCCGTCGTCGCACCGGTAAGAAAAACGTGAACTTCGAGCCGGACAGCGCCTTCCGCAAAGATGACGCGAAACCCGCCAAGCCGAAGAAAGAGAAAGCGGTAAGCGCGGTCGGTAAAGACGGTAAGCCGAAGAAAGCTAAAAAGCCTTCTGATAAAACAGCAAAAATTGCTGCGGCCACCAGAGCCAAACGCGCGAAGAAAAAGTCAGCAGAAAGCTAAGTCAGACGGGCTGGTATTCTACCCGAAAGCATTCAGGTTGCAGGAAGGCGGCAAACGAAGGAATCCCGATGAGCTTACTCAGGTAAGTGATTCGGGTGACTGAGTGCCGCCAACGCATCTGCAGCATGAATGATGAAGGGTATGATAGAATCGCCCGCAATCCCTGTTAACTTGCGGACAGCTTGCTGTCCGCAAGTCTATTTTAAAGAGCATCATGAGCGAAATTATCTACGGTATCCATTCCGTTAAAGCCTTACTCGATAACGATCCGCAACGCTTTCTGGAAGTCTTCATCCTGAAAGGTCGCGACGATAAACGCCTGAAACCGCTGATCGACGAGCTGGAAGCCAGCGGTATTGTGATCCAGGTGGCGAGCCGTCAGTGGCTGGATGATAAATCCGAAGGCGCCGTGCATCAGGGCATTATTGCGCGCGTGCGTGAAGGTCGTCAGTATCAGGAAAACGACCTGCCTGCATTGCTGGAAAGCCTCGATTGTCCGTTCCTGCTGGTTCTGGACGGCGTCACCGATCCGCATAACCTGGGCGCTTGTCTGCGTACTGCGGATGCAGCCGGTGTTCACGCGGTAATCGTCCCGCGCGACCGTTCTGCCAAACTGAATGCGACCGCCAAAAAAGTCGCCAGCGGCGCAGCTGAAAACGTGCCGTTGATCAACGTGACCAATCTGGCGCGTACCTTGCGCGTGTTGCAGGAACACAATGTCTGGATCGTCGGTACCGCCGGTGAAGCCGATCACGATCTGTTCCAGAGCAAAATGACCGGCCCGATGGCGCTGGTGATGGGCGCAGAGGGCGAAGGTATGCGCCGTCTGACCCGCGAACATTGCGACGAGCTGATCAGCATCCCGATGGCGGGCAGCGTCTCTTCCCTGAACGTTTCCGTCGCGACCGGCGTTTGCCTGTTTGAAGCGGTACGCCAGCGTGGTCTGAAGGAAAGCTGATTTCTGCTTTCTCAGCTGTTGATTAAACGGGAGCCTTTGGGCTCCCGTTTGCATTTCTGCCTTTGTGATCTGTCTGCCTGTTAATTCCCCGATTTTTACCATACTTAGGCCATATCCTTTTAACAGGGAGCAGGCGATGAACTGGGAAACACATCGGGTTTTTAATCAACCCAAGCCACTGAGTAACAGTAACTTATTCCTTTCCGATACACCGCTGCGCGAAGCGGTTTCCCGTCAGCAGGCGGGATGGGATGCTGACGTGCTGGCGTCGCTCGGGCAGCAGTTAGGCTCTGCGGAATCGCTGGAGCTGGGGAGGCTGGCGAATACCAATCCACCGGAGCTTTTACGTTATGACTCCTGCGGTGAGCGTCTGGACGACGTTCGTTTTCATCCCGCCTGGCATCTGCTGATGCAGGGGCTGATCGCCAACCGTGTGCATAATTTGCCGTGGCAGGAAGATGCGCGTATCGGTTCGGCAGTAGCCCGTGCAGCGCGATTTATTCTTCACGGTCAGGTTGAAGCGGGAACGTTATGCCCGGTGACCATGACATTCGGCGCGATCCCGTTGCTGCAAAAAACGCTGCCGCCGGAATTCAGCGGCTGGCTGAAACCGCTGTTATCCGATCGTTATGATCCGCATCTGCAATCCGGCGACCAGAAGAAAGGCGTGCTGATCGGCATGGGCATGACCGAGAAGCAGGGCGGCTCTGATGTCCTCAGCAATACCACGCGGGCGATGGCGCTCGAGGGGCGCGGCGGCGGAAAGCCTTATCATCTGGTCGGCCATAAATGGTTTTTCTCTGTGCCGCAAAGCGACGCGCATCTGGTGCTGGCGCAGACTGATGGCGGACTTTCCTGTTTCTTTATGCCGAGAGTTTTGCCAGACGGAACACGCAATGCGATCCGCATTGAGCGGCTGAAAGACAAACTGGGTAACCGTTCGAACGCCAGCAGCGAAGGGGAGTTTCAGAATGCCACCGGCTGGCTGCTGGGCGAAGAGGGCGAGGGCATCCGCCATATCCTGAAAATGGGCGGTCATACGCGCTTTGACTGCGCGCTGGGCAGCCATGCCATGATGCGCCGGGCGTTGTCGGTAGCGCTTTACCACGCCTTCCAGCGGCAGGTTTTTGGTAAACCTCTTATCGAACAACCGCTGATGCGTCAGACGCTGAGCCGGATGGCGCTGCTGCTGGAAGGGCAGACGATGTTGCTGATGCGTCTGGCTGCGGCGTCTGGCGCGCAGGATAATCCGGCAGAACAGTTGCTGTGCCGGTTGATGACACCTGCCGCCAAATTTGAAGTGTGCCGTCAGGGAATGCCGTTTGTGTCTGAGGCGATGGAAGTGCTGGGCGGGATTGGATATTGCGAAGACAGCGAGCTGCCGCGTTTGTATCGTGAAATGCCCGTCAACAGCATCTGGGAAGGCTCGGGGAATGTGATGTGTCTGGATGTGCTGCGCACGTTCAAAAAACTGCCCGCCAGCGGAGAAATGCTGCAACAGATTTTGTATCAGGCGCGCGGCCAAAACCGCATATTCGACCGCGCTTCCCGTCAGTTTTTACAACGTCTGCGTACAGCGGAAGAAGCGCACGGACGCTGGCTGACAGGTCAGTTGTTCAACCTGATGACGGCAACACAGATGCTGGAATTTGCTTCGCCACCGGTGGCAGACGCCTGGTGCAGAATGGTGCTCGATCCGCGCGGCGAAACGCTGTTGCCGGAACGTTTGTGCCAGCTGTTGCTTAACCGCGCGATCGGCGCTGAATAATCAGCGGTAGAGTGTGGCCTGTGAGTACCAGCGGCCGGGAATAATGGTTTCGCTGTTAAACATGATCACGTAGTAATGCGCCCCTGCAGCATCAGCGCGACGCTGAACTTCTGCTTCTGCATCCATCGGGCTGCCAATCACATCCACCGTGATGCTGCCAATTTTCGTGAGTGTTGACGTCTGCGCACGGGTAATTTCCTGCGCTTTGGCTGTCACGGCGGGCGGAGGAACCGGCGTGGTATGCATCAGATTACTGCAACCGCTTAACGCAACGAGTAACAGCAACGCAGCGGAGATTCGGAGGGATTTCATCGTGATATCCGGTAAAAGGGCGATACCCTGAAGTGTAGCCCTTTCACCGGTCTGCTGGCGAGTCCGCGCGGTGTTTATTGACGCGCGAACCGCATTCTATCGCTCGGAAATTTTAAAGACGCTGACCAGTTTTGAGAGATGTCGCCCTTGTTCGCTGAGCGCCGCGGCAGTCTGCTGTGAGTTTTCGACCAGAGTGGCGTTTTCCTGCGTTGCTTTGCCAATCTGCATAATGGCGATATTCACCTGCGAAATGCCGGAGGATTGTTCGTGCGACGCCACATCAATATCGCTCATCAGCACTTTCACCTGACGGATCCCCTGCAATATATTGCTCATATTCGCCTGCGTTTTAGCAGCACTCTGATGCCCGTCTTCGACTTTGCTCAGGGAATCGGCGACCAGATTTTCAATCTCTTTAACCGCATTAGAACTGCGCTGCGCCAGTGCCCGGACTTCCGAGGCGACTACCGCAAAACCACGACCGTGTTCACCGGCTCTGGCGGCTTCTACGGCGGCGTTAAGTGCCAGAATATTGGTCTGGAAGGCGATGCCTTCGATAACGGTGGTGATATCCGCGATGCGCGTTGAGGCGTGCTTAATGGCCTCCATGCTTTCAACCGACTGATTCACCGCATCAGCGCCAACGGTGGCGGCTTGGTCGGTCTGCTGCACCAGCTGAGTCGCCTGCGTGGCGTTATCCGCCGTATTCTGCACAGTAGCGGTGATCTGCTCCATGCTGGCGGACGTTTCTTCCAGACTGCTGGCCTGCGTGCCGATCTGCTGATTGATCTGCTCGCTGTCGTGCGCCAGTCCTTGCGTGTTGAGCATGATTTCAGACGAAACCTGCCGTACCTCGCCGACAATTTTTTCCAGGCCGTGGCCGATGCCGTCGATGGCGTGCATCAGCGCGCCAATTTCATCCACGCGTTGCGTTTGTGCCCGCGCGCGCAGGTCGCCGCTGGCATATTGCTGCGCGATACTCACGACGTCGCTGAGCGGGCGGCTGACCAGTTTGCGCGTCAGCCAGATAAATAGCGCGGCGAAACAGGCCAGCGCCAGCAGGCTGATCAGCAGGAAGTGATTACGCGTACTGTTCACCTGCTCCATCAGGCTGTCTTTATCCGTGCTGCCGACCACGACCCAGTGCCACGCGGGAACATTCGCGTAGACCATAAATTGCTGGTGATGAGTGGCCGTGTCTGTGTACTCACGCTGGCCTTTCGGCTGCGCCATCACCTGTTGCAGTTCGCCTTCAGGCCACGCTGGCGTTTTTCCTTCATCAGTGGAATGCACCAGATATTTACCGAGATCTTTACCGGGTGCGCTGTTGAGCACAAAGAAATAGCCTTTCTCGCCAATGCGTTTGGACAGGATTTTCTGGCGCATGTCGGCGTATTCCTGCGTGATATCCACACCCACGAACAAAATCCCAATGACGCTGCCCTGCGCATCGCGCACCGGCTCATATTTGGTGATGTATTTTTTGCCAAACAGCGTTGCCAGCCCGCTGAAAGATTGTCCTGCCATAATTTGCGCATAAGCGGGACTGGTATTGTCGAGCAAGGTGCCGATCGCGCGGTTGCCGTCTTGTTTTTTCAGCGAAGTCGTCACGCGGATAAAGTCATCGCCGCGGCGTGCAAACACGGTGGAAATTGCGCCGGTGCGGGCCAGAAAGTCATCGGGAATTTTGCTGTCGAGATTCAGCGGCAACCCGCCGGCTTTAATGACCGGCGCAGATTGTTCACCGACCATTACCGGATTGGTGGTATCCAGCTCGAAATCTGACGGCAGGAAATGGCTGAACAAGCGTGTGTAGCTGTCCACTTCGGCATTCAGGCTGGCGTTGTACATTTCAATCATGTCCACCACACCGGTGACCTGCTCAGAAATGGCGTTGACGGCAAGTGTATTCACCTGCCTTCCGGCGGAGTGAGTCAGTGACAAAGTGAAAATAATAAATAACGAGCCGACCAGTAAAGAGGCGATGCTGGCCAGTTTTGCGCCAATGCTCCAGCGGCGAAAGGCGCGTTTTGATGACGTTTTCATTAAATTTTTCCGTTAGCTTCTGATAGCGCACTAACGGCGAAAAACAGGAAAGGATTAATGATCAAATGTAACTGGTTATTTCAATAAAAATTGATTTGAATCAATGAAATAATATTGAATCTATGAATTTGAATTAAGGCCAGTGGTCCTGAAAATCAGAATTAAACATAACGGGTTATAAATTATACGAAAAAGGGAGTGGTTGCCGGTTTGCAGACCCGTAGAATGTCAGAGCACAGTAACGCCATATATTTTTCTAAATGCGCAGGGGAATTCACGATGGTAGAGATGTACGAAGAAACTGTTGAGGGGATCCAGGTGATCCACGCAGTACCCGCCGGGCAGTATCAGCAACAGCTCCCGACGATTTTTTTCTATCACGGTTTTTTGTCATCCAAAGAAATTTATTCCTATTTCGGTTACACGCTGGCAAAAGCGGGTTTTCGCGTGATCTTGCCTGATGCCTTAATGCATGGTGCCCGCGCAGAAAAAGATGAGGCCCGAACCGTGGCGAATTTCTGGGGCATTTTGCAAAACAACATCGATGAGCTGGCAATACTGAAAGATGTGTTTGTCGGACGCGGTCTGGCAGATCCGCAGCGTTTAGGCGTCGGCGGTGTCTCGATGGGCGGAATGACCACCATGGCGGCGCTGATGAAATTCCCGTGGGTGAAAGTGGCGGCGAACCTGATGGGTTCAGGTTATTTCACCCGTCTATCGCACCATCTTTTCCCTGCTTACAACGCCGGGGACATCGTATCACGCGACGTGTTTGAGCGCGAAGTCGCCCCTTTACTCAGTCTGGATATCGGCGGAAAAGCGGCGTTAATCGCCGATGTTCCGTTATTTGTCTGGCATGGCGAAGAAGATGATGTCGTCCCCTTTGCTGAAAGCCAGCGGTTGCGGCAGGAACTGTCAGAAAGCGGCGCGGATGCCAATCTGACCTTTATTTCTGAAGCGGGCGCGAAGCATAAAGTCTCGGTTCATGCGCTGGCAGAAGCTACGGCATTCTTCGCGGCGAAGCTGTAGAGAAATTAATCTGCCTTTCTCCTTGAGTTTCCCACAGGCTGTACATATAATTGCGCGTCATTTTTTCGACCGCACACAAACACGTTCCTTGCTTCCATGGGCCGCGGTTGACCCTGACAGGAGGCTGAATAATCCGTAAGGAGCAATTCGATGCGTCATTACGAAATCGTTTTTATGGTTCACCCTGACCAAAGCGAACAGGTTCCGGGCATGATCGAGCGTTACAGTGCAGTAATCACTAACGCTGCTGGTCAGATTCACCGTCTGGAAGACTGGGGCCGCCGTCAACTGGCTTACCCGATCAACAAACTGCACAAAGCTCACTACGTTCTGCTGAACGTTGAAGCTCCGCAGGAAGCGATCGATGAGCTGGAAACTAACTTCCGCTTCAACGACGCCGTTATCCGTAGCATGGTTATGCGTACTAAACACGCGGTAACTGAAGCATCTCCAATGGTTAAAGCTAAAGACGAGCGCCGTGATCGCCGCGAAGATTTTGCTGAAGCTAACGATGATGCTGAAGCTGGGGATTCTGAAGAGTAATTGCCGTGACGGCGAATCGTCTGGTGTTGTCCGGCACAGTGTGCAAGACCCCCATTCGTAAAGTCAGTCCTTCGGGCATTCCACACTGCCAGTTTGTGCTAGAACACAAATCCTCGCAGCAGGAAGCCGGATTTAACCGACAAGCATGGTGCAGAATGCCCGTGGTTGTCAGTGGACAAGCGTCACAAGCATTAACTCACAGTTTAACGGTCGGCACGCAACTCACTGTTACCGGATTCATTAGCTGCCATCAAGGGCGTAATGGACTGAATAAAGTGGTGTTACATGCCGAGCAGATTGATTTGATAGATACTGGAGACTAGCCTAATGGCACGTTATTTCCGTCGTCGCAAGTTCTGCCGTTTCACCGCGGAAGGCGTTGTAGAGATTGATTACAAAGACATCGCTACACTGAAAAACTACATTACCGAAAGCGGTAAAATTGTCCCGAGCCGTATTACCGGTACTCGTGCAAAATACCAGCGTCAGCTCGCTCGTTGCATCAAGCGCGCTCGCTACCTTTCATTGTTGCCATACACTGATCGTCATCAGTAATCGGCACTGTCTATTAACGACTTTGAGAGGATAAAGTAATGCAAGTTATTCTGCTTGATAAAGTAGCAAACCTGGGCAGCCTGGGTGATCAAGTTAACGTTAAAGCGGGCTACGCTCGTAACTTCCTGGTACCACAGGGCAAAGCTGTTCCTGCTACCAAGAAAAACGTTGAGTTCTTCGAAGCACGTCGTGCAGAACTGGAAGCCAAACTGGCTGACGTTCTGAACGCTGCTGAAGCTCGCGCAACTAAAATCAACGAACTGGGTTCAGTAACCATCGCGTCTAAATCAGGCGACGAAGGCAAACTGTTCGGCTCTATCGGTACTCGCGATATCGCTGATGCAGTAACTGCTGCTGGCGTTGAAGTTGCTAAAAGCGAAGTTCGTTTGCCGAATGGCGTTCTGCGTACCACTGGTGAACACGAAGTTGAGTTCCAGGTACACAGCGACGTATTCGCTAAACTGAACGTAGTTGTGGTTGCTGAAGCGTAATAGCGCTGAAGTTAACCTGTGAAACGCCGGCCATGCGCCGGCGTTTTGCTTTTCTGCGTTTGGGAAAGCGGAAAGGTATCGTCTGAAAATCGGGATCAGTTACTGCGCTGGAAACTGCCGTCCGGCTGACGGGTAAATGTCACCGTAACATTCTGATCTGTCGTCACCTGCAAAGCAGTGACAACCCCTTGCGCATCACGTTGAATTTTCACTTCCTGCCCGGTCTTCAGGGTACTCAGCGGTTTTTCTGCGCCTTCAACCCTTGCCATCGAGAACACATCATTGATCGCCATATTGTTATCGCGGAATAACTGCGCCAGCGTCTGACCGGATTGCACCTGATAACTGCGCCATGCGCCGCTGTTGTCATTACTTTGCGGCGAAACAGGATCCGGCTGTGCCATCTGGGTGGTGCGACCCTGATCGTTACGCAAATCAGCCTGCATCGGAATGCTGGTCGGTTGTTGCGGCTGCGCAGGCGCATAGGTATTTTCAGGCGTATAAGGCCACAGCAGTGCCAGAAGGATCACCAGTACCGCAAGAATAATGCCGCGGCGATGCGCATAAGGCAGTGGCGACATCCAGTGGAAATCGTCGCTCAGATGCCAGATTTTATTGAGCAGTGTTTTGCCCCGGCTGACCGCCGGCTTTTCAGTTTCAGCGGTGACGCTGTCCTGAATGTCGCTTTCACTTTCGCTCTGTGCTGACGTGTCTCGCAATGGCCTTTTCATAATGGCAATCCAGGATCTCAACATGGGTTGATAAATACGGATGGCTTTCCTTCTCCTGGGCGGGATTCTGCCCATGACGACCTCTCTTGTTAACTGTCGCAATTTCTACTGGCTGTTGCTGCCTAGTATAGCTGTTTAACTGCTTGATGCGGAAAGGGACAAAGCACAAATATCACCCAAACGATGTGCTAAATGGCGTCAAATGCGAAAAATTTCCCGAAAAGGGAAAGGAACTGCGCCTGCCGTCATGTTGCCTCACAGAGGATTTTACCCAAAAGCCTTGCGCTGCTATGCTGCGCCTTCGACATTTTTAAGAGCTAAGGAAATTTCATGACTACCCCTTCATTTGACAGCGTAGAAGCGCAGGCAAGTTACGGTATCGGCCTGCAGGTCGGTCAACAGTTGCAGGAATCAGGTTTGCAGGGCTTAGAGCCTGACGCACTGCTGGCAGGCTTACGCGACGCGCTGGAAGGGAATACGCCAGCCGTTCCTGTTGATGTGGTTCACCGCGCACTGCGTGAAGTCCACGAACGTGCTGATGCTGTCCGTCGTGAACGTCAGGAAGCTCTGGCTGTTCAGGGTCAGGAATTCCTGGCTGCAAATGCACAGCGCGAAGGCGTGAGCAGCACCGAGTCTGGTCTGCAATTCTCTGTTATCACTCAGGGCGAAGGCACCATCCCGGGCCGTCAGGACCGTGTACGCGTTCACTACACCGGTAAACTGATCGACGGTACTGTGTTCGACAGTTCAGTTCAACGTGGCGAACCGGCTGAATTCCCGGTTAACGGCGTGATCGCAGGCTGGATCGAAGCACTGACCCTGATGCCAGTCGGTTCTAAATGGGAGTTGTACATCCCTCATAACCTGGCTTACGGCGAACGTGGTGCGGGTGCTTCCATCCCTCCATACAGCGCGCTTATCTTTGAAGTTGAGCTGCTGGAAATTCTGTAATTCTTCTCAGAATACAGAAACAAGAAAGGGCGCATATGCGCCCTTTTTTACGTATGAATCTCAGATTATTTTTGTAAATCGACCTGATAAATCTCGAAACCCACAGCGTCCGGACCTTTAGCCGTCATCGGATACTGGGCGTGAGTTTTGATGAAGTTTGCCGCTTTCTCGCCAGGCGATGTTTCGAAACGAATGTCCAGAGGCTGTGATGCTTTAATCGGTGCCAGCTTCCAGTTGTTATCAGCGGTTGGCGTGACTGCACCCGCTTTTTTCGTTTCGGCACTGATATAGGCCGCGACCACGGAACGGTTTTCATCCGGTGAAGCAAAGGCGATGTGCTTATCGCCGGTACCCGCGAATTTTCCACCGTACGCACGGTAGTTATTCGTGGCAACCAGGAAGGTCGCTTTCAGGTCAATCGGCTTACCGTTGTAGGTCAGGTTTTTGATGCGTTCCGCATCTTTATTAATCAGCGTACATTCACCGTCGAATTTCGCAGGCTGGCTGACATCAATCTGATAATTCACGCCGTCGATGACGTCAAAATTATAAGTACGGAAACCATCCCAGTTAATCAGTGACTGCGGTTTGGTGCTGTTAACGTCAATCTGATTAAACTGGCCGGCGGAGCATTCCAGCCAGTCTTTGACTTCCTGACCGGTGACTTTCATCACCACCAGCGTATTCGGATACAGATATAAATCCGCCGCGTTACGGAAAGTCAGTTCGCCTTTTTCTACTTCCACAAAGCTGGCCGGATCGTTTTTACGACCGCCGACTTTAAACGGCGCGGCCGCAGAAAGCACCGGCAAATCGGCTAAATCCGGATCACCCTGAATGAAATGCTCGGTATAGGCTTTCTGGGCGTTATTGACGATTTGCACCGTCGGGTCATCCTGAACCAGTGCCAGATAGCTGTACATGTTGTCGTTAGATTTACCGATCGGCTTACTGACAAACTCGCGAGTGGCGTCATGTGACGGCGCCAGAACCTTGACTAAATCCTGATCTTCCGCCGCCAGTGATTTCTTCTGCTCTTTGTCGTAAATCGGGCGCGCTTCGGCTTTGGCTGTCTCGACTTTCCAGTGCCCATCGTCGTTACTGAGCACCATATCGACGACGCCCAGATGGTCGCCCCACATGCCCGGCATCACGGCAGGGACGCCATTCAGCGTACCTTGTTTGATGTCCGCCCCTTTGATACTGGCGAATTCCTCACTCGGGAAAACGGCGTGGGCATGGCCGAACATAATGGCGTCGATGCCTTTTACCTGGCTCAGGTAATAGACCGAGTTTTCCGCCATGGTTTTGTACGGATCGCCCGACAGGCCGGAGTGCGGAATGGCGACAATAATGTCGGCGCCTTGTTTGCGCATTTCCGGTATCCACTTTTTAGCCGTCTCGGTGATATCCGCGACGGTCACTTTGCCCTGCAAATTGGCTTTGTCCCAGACCATGATTTGCGGCGGCACAAAACCGATATAGCCGATGCGCAGATTATGGGTTTTACCGTCGCGGTCTTTGACTGCGTTATCGGTGATCAGGAACGGCGTGAACAGCGGCTTCCCGGTTTTATCATCAATCACGTTGGCGTTCACGTAAGGGAATTTCGCCCCGGCCAGTGCTTTTTTCAGGTAATCCAGGCCGTAGTTAAATTCGTGATTGCCCAGGTTACCGACCGCATAATTCAGCGTATTCATCGCCAGATACACCGGATGAACGTCGCCCTGCTTCAGGCCTTTCGCCGCCATGTAATCGCCCAGCGGGCTGCCCTGAATGATGTCGCCGTTATCGACTAACACTGAGTTGGTGACTTCGTTACGCGCCGCGTGGATCAGGCTGGCGGTGCGCACCAGACCGAATTTATCGGTCGGTTTATCTTTGTAGTAATCGAAGTCCATCATGTTGCTGTGAAGATCCGTGGTTTCCATGATGCGCAGATCCACCTGTGACGCCTGAACGGATGCCGCCGTCAGTGTCGCCAGCAGGGATAACGTCAGATGACGCTTATTCATTGCCTTGCCTCCAGAGAAAGGGATGATGCCCGGAAAAGAAAAACCGGATATGTATCTCAAAATTTGCTGAGAATGTAATCAGTTGTCATAAATAAATGTGAGATGTAACGGCTTTATGACGCGTTAACATGACGGGATGGCTATTCGCGGCAAAAAAAACTAGGCTTGAGGAATGAGAATCAAAGCACTGAGGTAAAAGATGTTAGAGCAAATTTGTCAGTTAGCGCGCGACGCAGGCGATGCGATCATGGCTGTATACGATGGCGAACAGCCGCTGGATGCGCGTCATAAACAGGATGACTCGCCGGTGACCGCCGCCGATATCGCGGCACATAACGTGATTAAAGCAGGTCTGAAAGCACTGGATCCACAAACGCCGATACTGTCGGAAGAAGATCCGCAAAGCTGGAGCGAACGCCAGAACTGGACGCGTTACTGGCTGGTCGATCCGCTGGATGGCACCAAAGAATTCCTCAAGCGTAATGGTGAATTCACGGTAAATATCGCGCTGATCGAAGACGGTGTTCCGGTGCTGGGCGTGGTGTACGTGCCGGTGACCAAAGTGATGTACAGCGCGGCAGAAGGCAAAGCCTGGAAGGAAGAGCAGGGCGCGCGTCAGCAGATTGAAGTGAAAGAAGCGTATCCGCCGCTGGTAGTGGTCAGCCGTTCGCATTTCAGCAATGACCCTGAATTGCAGGATTACCTCGCACAGCTGGGCGAGCATCAGACGGTAGCGATTGGTTCATCGCTGAAATTCTGTCTGGTCGCAGAAGGCGCGGCGCAACTTTATCCGCGCTTCGGGCCAACCAACATCTGGGATACCGGAGCAGGGCACGCGGTTGCGCTGGCCGCCGGCGCACAGGTGCATGACTGGAAAGGTCAGACGCTGACCTACACCCCGCGTGAATCCTTCCTCAATCCGGGCTTCCGGGTCTCTTTATTCTGATGTCATCCCCCGGTTTTGCGACCGGGGTTTTCGCGTTTTATTCTTTGACCAGCTTATCTACCAGCGTAATCACCTGCTGAACTTCCTGCGGTGACAACTGGCCATCTTTGGCGAATTTAATTACCCCGTTTTTATCCAGCACCACCACCGCTGAACTTTCCGGTTGCAGTTCCCAGGCCTTTTTTACCGTGCCGTTGCTGTCGATAATTATCTGCGACCACGGGAATTCACGTTTGCCGCTTTCAATGCTTTTACGCACAAACATGCCGGTGCCGATAATGGCGTCGTCGGTATTAACGATGGTGGTCGTCTGATAACGGTCATGCGGCAAATTTGCGGCTCTGATGGCGGTGATCAGCGGTTCGTTCAACGCCTTGGCGCTGCTTCTGCCCGCCATGTGCTGCACGATACGCACTTTTCCCGGCAGCTTCGCGCTGTTCCATTTGTTGTAACTGAAGGTGTCATTAACGTCATTCAGTTCGCCTTTGTCGTCTACGCCAACCGGAGCCAGGCGCTGGCCGACAGTAAAATTGTGGGCGGAAGCGAAAAACGAAAATGTCACAAAAGTGATCACAAAAAGACTTCTTAAAAGCATAGATTCTCCGGGGCACAAATGAACGGTTCAGCCAATCATAGGATCGCTGAAGTGGTCTGTCCTGTTGAGATGTTAAAATTGTGTTGCTGGTTACAAAATTGCCACATAAAGCAGGGTTATACTGCTGCAGAACGTCAAGACTTAAGACAATACTGAAAAGCAATGTAAAAGCAGTTAAATCCACTGGCAATACCTGACTGCCCTGCTATGTTATAAGTCTCTTCACTGCACTACACTTTTTGGTCCCGGTATCTGTCGCCTTGCGACGTGGCCGGTACATGCAGTGATTTAACGGAGTAAAAGAGAAAAATGAGAATCTTCCAGCGTTACAATCCGATGAAAGTCGCAAAGTACGTTAAGACACTGTTTCGTGGACGTTTGTATATCAAGGACGTCGGCGCATTCGAATTCGACCAAGGCAAGATCCTGTTGCCAAAGGTACGCGATAAGCGCCACTTTAGCGTGATGTCTGAAGTTAACCGGCAGGTTACGCATTTACAGGCAGAAATGGGTTAAACGCCCCGCGCGTTGTCGCTGCCACTTTGCAGCTTGCGCAAAAAAACGGCCCCGATGGGGCCGTTAGTGTTTTCAGAATCCGGAACTTTTTACTGAAGGTCTGTTTACCGAGGGGGCCGATTACTGAGCCTGAGCCTTCTGCTCATCTTTAATTTCCTGCGGCGTTTTAGGCAGCAGCGGTGTCGCAGGCTGATCGACAATTCGCGTGACCAGTAGCTGATCAATCTTATAGCTGTCGATATCCACCACTTCAAATTTGTAGCCGGAGAATTTCACGAAGTCCGTACGTTTCGGGATTTTACGCAACATAAACATCATAAAGCCGCCGATGGTTTCGTAGTTGCCGGACTGCGGGAATTCTTCGATATGCAGCACACGCATCACGTCTTCGATGGGTGTACCGCCTTCAATCAGCCAGGAATGCTCGTCACGGGCCACAATCTGTTCTTCCATACCCTGACCGACCAGGTCGCCCATCAGCGTCGTCATCACGTCATTGAGCGTGATAATACCGACCACCAGCGCATATTCGTTCAGGATAACGGCAAAGTCTTCGCCAGCGGCTTTGAAGCTTTCCAGCGCTTCAGAAAGCGTCAGCGTATCCGGCACGATCAGCGCGTTGCGGATTTGCACGCCGCTGCTCAGCATTAAACTCTGATTGCCCAGCACGCGGTTCAGTAAGTCTTTGGAATCGACATACCCGACCACCTGATCAATATGACCGTCACACACCAGGAATTTCGAATGCGGATGGGTGGCGATTTTCTCTTTGATACTTTCTTCGCTTTCCCGCAGATCAAAATAAATCACGCTTTCACGCGAGGTCATCGAAGAAGGGACGGTACGCGATTCGAGTTCGAATACGTTTTCAATCAGTTCATGTTCCTGCTTACGCAGTACACCCGCCAGAGCGCCGGCTTCAAACACGGCGTAGATGTCGTCAGACGTAATGTCGTCATTACGCACCATCGGCAGTTTAAACAGGCGGAAAATCATGTTCGCCATACCGTTGAAGAACCACACCATCGGGCGGCAAATCATCAGGCAGAAACGCATCGGGTTGACTATACGAACGGCAACCGTCTCAGGTGAAATCATACCGATGCGCTTCGGTGTGAGGTCAGCAAACAGAATGAACAGGCTGGTGACCAGAACGAAGGAACAGATAAAGCTGACTTGATCCGCCATTTCAGGCGACATAAAGCGAATAAAGAACGTCTGGAACGCAGGGGAGAATGCGGCATCACCTACGATACCCCCGAGGATGGCGACGGCATTCAGGCCAATCTGCACCACGGTAAAGAACAGGCCAGGCGTTTCCTGTAATTTCATTACGCGGGAGGCATTGACGTTTCCTTCGTCTGCCAACTGTTTAAGCTTTATTTTGCGGGAAGCGGCCAGCGATATCTCAGACAGCGAGAAAAAGGCACTGATCGCGATAAGTAGAAGAATCAGTAAAATACTGTTTAACATAATCTATCCGTTTAACACCGGGCTGAACCGGCAGGGAAAGGCACTCATTATTTTTGTTGCTTAAATGAACATCATTTTATTAGAACGACTAAAAAGCTGTTCAGAAGAAAAAAGCGTAAGGATGAAAAACAAAGATAATTGCCAGAAAATAGTTTTAAAGGGTCACATTTGTGACCCGCATAGTATAGCAGCAGCACTGAGACCGCCGCCAGCGCTTAAAAATCCCGCATTATTGAGGTGGCAGACAGACGCCAATCCCGCCTAATCCGCAGTAACCTTCCGGATTTTTAAACAGGTATTGCTGATGTTCGTCTTCAGCATAATAGAACGGCAGGGCTTCGGTGATTTCCGTGGTGATGGTGCGCTTATCGTTCGCTTCGTCCATCGCCTGCTGGAAACTCGCCAGACTGGCCAGCGCCTGATCTTGCTGCTCTGCGCTCAGTACGTACAATCCTGAGCGATATTGCGTGCCGATATCCCCGCCCTGGCGCATGCCCTGAGCCGGATCGTGGTTTTCCCAAAAAATCTGCAACAGCTTCGCATAACTGATCACCGCCGGATCAAACACCACGCGCACCACTTCCGCATGACCGGTCTGGCCGGTACACACTTCGCGGTAGGTCGGATTAGGGGTGAAACCGCCGCTGTAACCGGCTGCTGTGCTGTAAACCCCTTCCTGTTGCCAGAACAAACGCTCTACGCCCCAGAAGCAGCCCATCGCAAAAATCGCGACTTCCATGTTGTCAGGAACATGCGTCATTGAATGTTCATTTACTGCATGAATAGTTGCCACTGGCATCGGGGTTGTACGGCCAGGTAACGCGTCTGCCTGCGTGACAGGCTGCGTTTTATCGGAAAGTTGCACCACGGAAAACTCCAGTTGTTGCTTAAATGAACAAGGTTTGTAACAAAGTGGCCTTAAGAATAACCATGACCAACAGGCCAGTGTTAGTTGTATCTGATTGCGTCTTTGCACACAATATGGGGAACGTTGCTTCGTCGTTGAACATTTTCAGGGGATTAGCACTAAACTGCTTTCATCTGAGCTTCTGAAGATGAATCTGCCAAAGACGAGCAGATATTCTCCGGCGGGCATCTGATATTTTAACAGGACAGTAAAATTAGCAGGAGTGCGTGTGCCACGATATCGTGAACTGGGTTTGTTATTGGTACTGCTGGCCCCCTCACTTTCCATGGCAGCGAAGGTGCGTTTGCAGCTGGAAGGCCTGGATGGCGATTTGGAAAAGAACGTCCGCGTTCGTTTATCTTCTATTCAAAGCGATGAAGTCGGCGCTAATGGCCGGTTCCGCGCGCGTGTCAGTGCGGCGATCCAGCAGGGATTACGGCCGCTGGGCTATTATTCCCCGACGATCGATTTTGATTATCGCGAGACACCCCCGCCGGGGCGTCCGGTTCTGATTGCCAAAGTCACGCCGGGAACACCGGTGAAAATCGCCGGTACCAGCGTGGTGATTGAAGGGCAGGCGGATAAAGATAATGAATTCGAACAGCTTAAAAAGCGTGATGTGCCTGCGGTCGGGACGATTTTAAACCACGGGACTTACGACAATTTTAAAAGCTCGCTGACCGGGATTGCGCTGCGTAAAGGCTATTTTGATGCCAACATGCGCAAGAGCCAGCTCGGCGTGATTGAAGATGAACATAAAGCGTTCTGGGATATTCAGTTCGACAGCGGCGAGCGTTACCGCTTCGGCGACGTTCATTATCAGGGATCACAGATCCGCGACGAGTATCTGCAAAATCTGGTGCCATTCCATAAGGGTGATTATTACACCACGGCGCAACTGGCTGAGCTTAACCGCCGCCTGTCCGCAACCGGCTGGTTTAACTCTGTGGTCGTGTCTCCAGATTTTACTGATGCCAAAGCCACAAAAACCTTGCCGCTCAATGCGGTGGTGTCGCCGCGTACCGAAAATACCATCGAAACCGGTGTCGGTTATTCGACGGATATTGGCCCGCGCGTAACGGCCAACTGGAAAAAACCATGGGTTAACGATCGCGGTCAGAGTTTTGAAACCTCCACCACACTGTCTGGCCCTGAGCAGTCTTTAGATCTTAGTTATAAAATTCCGCTGCTTAAATCGCCGCTGGAGCAATATTACCTGGTGCAGGGTGGCTTCAAACGCGAAGATCTCAACGATACCAACTCGGATTCCACCACCGTCAATCTGGCGCGTTATTGGGATCTCTCAAGCGGCTGGCAGCATGCAGTGAACCTGCGCTGGAGCCTTGACCACTTTACGCAGGGTAGCGTGACCAACACGACTATGCTGATTTATCCGGGTGTGAGCCTCAACCGTACGCGTCAGCGCGGCGGCCTGATGCCGACCTGGGGCGATTCCCAGCGTTATTCTCTCGATGTGTCTGATACCACGTGGGGATCTGACGTCGATTTCGCCGTGATTCAGGCGCAAAACGTTTGGATCCGCACGCTGGCGGATAAACACCGCTTTGTGTTTCGCGGCAATCTCGGCTGGATTGAAACCAATGACTTCGAGCGCGTGCCGCCATCCCTGCGTTTCTTCGCCGGGGGTGACCGCAGTATTCGCGGCTACAAATATAAATCCATTTCCCCGCGTGATGATGAAGGCAAGCTGACCGGTGCGTCCTATCTGGGTACCGGTTCGGTGGAGTACCAATACAACGTGACCGGAAAATGGTGGGGCGCGGTGTTTGTCGATTCCGGCGAAGCAGTTAACGACATCACACAAAACGATTTCAAAACCGGCGCGGGGGTGGGTGTGCGCTGGGCTTCACCGATAGGCCCGGTGAAATTAGATGTTGCCGCACCTGTCGGCGACAAAGATGAGCATGGATTGCAGTTTTACATCGGCTTGGGTCCGGAATTATGAGTTTATTTAAGAAAATCTGTCTGGGTTTCCTGATCTTCCTGGTGCTGTTAATCAGCCTGGTGGCTTTCCTTGTCGGGACGCAAACCGGTCTGCATCTGATGATCAATGGCGCGAACCGCTTTGTGCCAGGGCTGAACATCGCCAGCACGGAAGGCGGCTGGCGCGATCTGACGCTCAAAGGCGTGCATTACGAAATGCCGGGCGTGGATGTGAAAGCCGGAGAGTTCCATCTTTCCCTCGATTTCTCGTGTCTGAAAAACAGTGCGCTGTGCGTCAATGCGTTGCGGGTAAAAGACGTCAACGTGGTGGTGAACACCAAAGAGATGACGCCCGCTGCGGCTCAGCCGGAGCCGGAAAACAGCGAGCCACTGACTAATCTCAGCACGCCGTATCCCATCACTCTCCGTCTGCTGACGCTGGATAATATTAATATCACGCTGGATGATCGGGCGATTTCGCTGGCGTCATTCCGCACCGGCGCACACTGGGAAGGCCGTGCCATTCAGCTGATGCCAACACGTATCGGCGGATTACTGATTGCGTTGCCAAAAACGCCGGTCAATCCGCTGCCGGAAGTGGTGCAGGCCGCGCAGGACAAAGCCGTGGAGAAAGCGACGGGCAAACCGGCTGAGCCGCCGGTGGTGGTACCGGAGAAACCGCTGGGTGAAACATTGCAGGAGATGTTTGCCAAACCGCTGCTGCCTGATTTACCCGATTTCCGTTTGCCGGTCGATCTGGATATTCAGCAAATCCTCGGTGAAAACCTGCGGCTGACCGGTGATACCGATGTGCTGATCACCCGTTTTGAACTGAAGGCCAGCACGCAGGATCAGCAGGTTAAGCTGGATAAACTGATGGTGCGCTCTGCTCAGGGTTCTGTCGATGGCACGGGGCAGGCGACGCTCAATCAAAACTGGCCGGTGGATCTGACGATTAACACCGCAGTGAATATCGACCCGCTGAAGGGGGAGAAGATCAAACTGAAAGTGGGTGGCGGATTACGCGACAAACTGGATGTTGGCCTGAATCTTTCCGGCCCGGTTCGTGCGCAGCTGGCGCTGGAAACTCAGCTGGCAGAAGCCGGTCTGCCGCTGGATCTGAAACTTACCAGCGACGCGCTGCAATGGCCGCTGACCGGCACACCGCAGTATCAGGTGAAAGGCTTCAAACTTAATTTCAGCGGTAAAGCGACCGATTATGCGCTTTCGCTGCGTTCAGATTTCAAAGGTGATCAGATCCCACCCGCCACTCTGACACTTGACGGTAAAGGCAATGTGGAGCAGTTCAAACTGACGCTGCTGCGCCTTGCGGCGCTGGAAGGGAATACCGATCTGACCGGCGTGGTGGACTGGAGTAAAGCCATCAGCTGGAACAGTGAACTGAAGCTGACCGGCATCAATACCGCGAAACAGTATCCGGACTGGCCTGCGAAGTTGCAGGGCAAGATCACCACACGCGGCAGTCTGTATGGCGGCACGTGGCAGATGCAGGTGCCGGTGCTGGATCTGACCGGGAACGTCAAGCAAAACGCCGTCAAAGCACAAGGTAACGTGCGCGGAAACAGTTACGGGCAGTGGGATATTCCGCAACTGCACCTTGAACTGGGGCGCAACAATCTGGATGTGAAGGGCACGCTAGGCGACACCTGGAACCTCGATGCCAAAGTGGATGCGCCACATCTTGACGGCGCACTGCCGGGACTGGGCGGCGTGGTGAAAGGGATGTTGCAACTGCGCGGTGATCTTAAAGCGCCGAAGCTGCTGGCGGATCTGACCGCCACCGGACTGAAGTGGCAGGCACTGACGGTGCGTCGCGTGGATATCAAAGGCGACGTCAGCTCAACCGATCAGATCCAGGGCAATCTTGCCGTGCGCGTTCAGCAACTTAAACAGGATGCGCTGGATATCACCGATATTAATCTCGATGCCAAAGGTAACGAGAAACAGCATCAGCTGACGCTGAAAGTCGACGGTAAACCGGTGTCCGGTCGCCTGGCGTTAAGCGGCAGTTTTGACCGTGCAACCGAAGAGTGGAAAGGCAGTATCACCAATACGTTATTTGATACGCCGGTCGGGCAGTGGCGCCTCAACCGTTCTATTGCGCTGGATTACTTCAACAAAGAACAACGCCTCACTGTCGGACCGCACTGCTGGCAAAACCCGAATGCGGATTTGTGTGTGCCGAAAACCATTGATGCCGGTGCCAGCGGGCAGGCGAGCGTTGTGCTCAACCGCTTTGATCTGGCGATGGTCAAACCTTTCCTCACCGATGATACACAGCTGAACGGTGTGTTCAGCGGTAAAGCGGATGTGAGCTGGAAAGCTGAGGGCGGTCTGCCACAGGCCAGCGTCTCACTGGTGGGTAAAGGCGTGAAGGTTCAGCAACTGGTGCAGGGCAGTCCGCTGCCTGTCGCCTTCGACACGCTGAACCTGAGTGCCGGGCTGAACAATGGCCGTGCGAATCTCGACTGGTTAATCAGGATAACTAATAACGGCCAGCTGGATGGCAGCATTCAGATTGCCGATCCGCAGGGCAAACGTAATCTTAGCGGTAATGTGAATATCGCCCGTATTTCCATGGCCTTACTGCAACCGGCGCTGATGGACGGCGAAAAAGCGTCGGGTATTCTGAATGCCAATCTGCGGCTCGGCGGGAATGCACAGAAACCGCTGGTGTTTGGCAAGCTGGCGCTGACCGGTGTCGATTTCGACGCGCAGTTTATGCCGTTTGATATCACTGACGCCAATATCGGCATTAATTTCAACGGCATGTCATCCATCATGGAAGGGGTAATTAAAACCGCGCAGGGCCAGCTGGAACTGAACGGTAACGCCGACTGGAGTGAGCTTAATGCCTGGCGGGCGCGTATTGCAGCGCGGGGCAACAAAGTACGTGTTTCGGTGCCGCCGATGGTGCGTCTGGACGTTTCACCGGATTTAGTGTTTGATGCCACACCGCAGCTGTTCTCGCTTAACGGAACCGTTGATATTCCGTGGGCGCGAATTACGGTGCAGGAATTGCCGGAAAGCGCGGTAGGGGTTTCATCGGATGAAGTGATGCTTAACGATCAGCGTCAGCCGATTGCGCCAAAGTCAGCGTCTATTCCGATCAACAGCAACCTGATGGTGAATATTGGGAAAGATGTTCGCCTCGATGCATTCGGTCTGAAAGCGCGTCTTGAAGGCGCACTTAAAGTGGCGCAGGACAGTCGCGGTCTGGGGCTGAACGGACAAATTAATATTCCGTCCGGGCGCTTCCACGCTTACGGGCAAGACTTGATTGTGCGTAAAGGCCAGATGCTGTTCTCCGGACCAGCGGATCAACCGTTGCTGAATCTGGAGGCGATCCGTAACCCGGAAGCGACAGAGAACGACGTGGTGGCGGGGTTGAGGGTTACAGGTGAGGCTGATGCGCCTAAACTTGAAATATTCTCAGATCCGGCGATGTCGCAGCAGGAAGCCTTGTCCTACCTGCTTCGCGGGCAGGGATTAGACAATTCTGGCGGTGACAGTGGCGCAATGACCTCCGCTCTTATCGGGTTAGGGGTTGCGCAAAGTGGTAAACTTGTGGGTAAAATCGGCGAGGCATTCGGTGTCAGCAATCTGGCGCTGGATACTCAGGGCGTGGGAGACAGTTCTCAGGTCGTAGTCAGTGGTTATGTTTTACCAGGATTACAGGTGAAATATGGTGTTGGAATATTCGACTCACTGGCGACTCTGACTCTGCGCTACCGGTTGATGCCAAAGCTTTACCTGCAGGCTGTATCAGGCATCGATCAGGCATTGGATTTGCTCTATCAGTTTGAGTTTTAATTCATGTGACTTTTACTATACGAATATAAACATGCGAATAATTGTTTACGGTAGTCTGCGACGCAAGCAAGGCAACAGTCATTGGATGACGAATGCTCAATGGTTGGGTGACCATGAGCTGGAAGGGTATGCCCTGTATAATCTGGGCCACTATCCTGCTGTTATACCAGGGGAAGGCAAAGTCTATTGCGAAGTTTACCGCATTACCTCGTCAATACTGGCGGAGTTGGATGAGCTTAAAAGTAACACCAAGGATTACCGTCGTGAGCTGATTTCGACACCGTATGGCAGCGCCTGGATTTACCTCTACATTCGCTCACTGGATGGTGTGCCGAGAATAGCAGGTGGAGACTGGGTAAAGCGTAACGAAGCGGTCAGTGAGTGATCTGAGCAAGGTCGTCTAAAAATAATCGTTGTCTGACAACGCTTAATACATAAAAAAACACCGCCATCTGGCGGTGTTTTTTTCTTTTAAACGGCAGTTATTCAAATAGCTGAAAGCTTATTTGTTTTTAGCGCGTTCGAAAGAAGTCACGATTTCAGCTTTTGCTGCAGCAGCGTCAGCCCAACCGTCAACTTTTACCCATTTGCCTTTTTCCAGCGCTTTGTATTGCTCGAAGAAGTGGGTGATCTGGCCGCGCAGCAGTTCTGGCAGGTCGTTCACATCTTTAATGTGATCGTATTCTTTGCTCAGTTTGGTGTGCGGAACAGCAACCAGTTTCGCATCTTCACCGGCTTCGTCGGTCATTTTCAGCATACCGACAGGGCGGCAGCGGATCACAGAACCTGGTTGCAGCGGGTATGGCGTTGGAACCAGAACGTCAACCGGGTCGCCATCCAGAGACAGAGTGTGGTTGATGTAACCGTAGTTGCACGGATAGAACATCGCAGTTGACATGAAACGGTCTACAAACAGCGCGCCGGTATCTTTATCCACTTCGTACTTGATTGGATCTGCGTTTGCAGGGATTTCGATAACGACATAGATATCTTCTGGCAGTTCTTTGCCCGCCGGGACATTCAGTAAGCTCATTGTTGGTTTCCTTCGTTGAACCAGGAATAGAGTGCCGCACATTATAGCCAACTCTCCCGCGATTTCCCGCCCTTTTCGTCAGAACCTCTTAGCGCTTTTTCCGGCACGACCTGCTGCTGAAGGTCGTCAAAATCCTCAGCGGTGGCAGTAAAATTTACTCATCCGACGCTTTACCGTGTAACTGCCTGTTTTTACTTTTCTTATCAAGAAATTCAGTCCGTTGCCGATAACAATATTCAAACAAAAAATCAGGAATCACCTGATCCCTACCTCACCGGAAGTATCTCTTTTCACCTGAATGGCTGGATAACATCGTATGTTGAATAAGTTGAGCGTAAAAGCCGGTCTGATCGGTTTGCTGGTATTTATGACGTTGATTTTACTGCTGGTTAGCGTGCTGGGTGCCAATGCTATCAGGCAGAGTGCGACTTCCCTGCAAAAGATTAATCAGCTTCAGGGTGATGAACTTGGTTCACTGGCCGACAGCTACAGTTTCTCACTGCGCACGCGCGTTGCCAGCGGTGTGGCTGTACGCCAGCTGGAAATCGGCATGATGGATGATGCCAAAATGACTGCCGATCGCATTGCCGGTTATATCAAACAGGCTGATACCGATCTGGCAAAATTTGTCAGCATTCAGGATGAAACTCAGCAGGGCAGAGATTTATCCGACGCCGTGAAGAAAACCTACGACGCGTATAAAGCTAACGGTTTAGTCCCGATTCTGGCCGCGCTTCAGGCGCAAAGCGCAGACGGTTATTACGATGTGCTGGAAAATAAAATCACGCCTTACAGCAATGCTTACGACAAAGCGCTGGCAGATTTTCGTGCTTATGCGGTCGATAACACCAGCAAGCGCATCGAACAGGCTCGCGCCAATGCACGTATCCAGCTGACGGTGATCGTTGCGGCTTTCGTCATTGCGCTAACGATCGCGGTGCTGGCGTGGTTTGCCTTGCAGAAAATCATCATGCATCCGCTGAATTTCTCTATCGCTCAGCTGGAATTTATCGCCAAAGGCGACCTGACTCATGAGATTGATGATTCCCGCAATAATGAGATGGGGCGTTTGCTGAAAGCGATGAAACAAATGCAGGACTCTCTGGTTGAGTCGGTCGGTCGCGTGCGCGATGCCGGAAATCAGATTGATGTCGGTTCCCGCGAACTGGCTGCCGGTAACGTGCATCTGGCGCAGCGCACGGAAGAATCCGCTGCGTCACTGGAAGAAACCGCAGCAAGTATGGAACAGCTGACATCTACCGTGCGTATGAATGCCGCGAACTCCGAACAGGCGAATCAGCTGGCGCAGAGCGTTTCGGTTATTGCCGGTAAGGGCAGCGAAGTCGTGCATCAGGTCATGGATAAAATGCAGGGCATTACCGACAGCTCGAAACGCATTGGCGACATTATTACTGTTATCGACGGCATCGCATTCCAGACCAATATTCTGGCGCTGAATGCCGCGGTCGAAGCGGCGCGAGCGGGCGAACAGGGGCGTGGTTTTGCCGTGGTAGCCGGTGAAGTGCGTAGCCTGGCGCAACGCAGTGCGCAATCTGCTAAAGAAATCAAAGAGCTGATTGTTGACTCTGAAAGCCGCGTTTCTGAGGGTTCGGATATGGTGAAATCAGCCGCCGATACGATGCTGGAAATTTCCAGCGAAGTGACGCGCGTGACCAGTCTGATGCGCGAAATATCTATCGCAACCACCGAGCAGACTCATGGCATCGAACAGGTGAACGTGGCGATTACCCAAATGGATCAGGTGGCGCAGCAGAATGCGGCACTGGTAGAGCAGGCGACAGCGGCCACGCGTTCTCTGGAAGAACAGGCGCAGTTGCTGGCTGAAAGCATGGCGGTGTTTAAGCTGAACCGGGCAGGTCAGTTCTGATTTCTGAACGTCGGGCTGAATAAAGAAAAGGTGGCTGAAAAGCCACCTTTTTACGTTCTGGAGTATTGCTAAGTTACAGAGGTATCACGTTCATTCTTTGATGATTTTATTGAGGCAAGTTTGATTATTCATCCGGGAACTGCGCGATAAAGCGTTCTGCATCTTCGACCATTGAACTGTTACCGACAAAGAACGGCGCACGTTCATGCAGTTTTTGCGGAACGATATCCAGAATACGATTTTTACCGTCACTGGCTTTACCACCGGCCTGCTCCGCAAGGAAAGCCATCGGGTTGCATTCATACAGCAAACGCAGTTTTCCGTTCGGATGACTGGCAGTGCTTGGGTAAATATAAATGCCGCCTTTCAGCAGGTTACGATGGAAGTCTGCGACCAGCGAGCCGATATAACGTGAAGTGTAAGGGCGTTGTGTGGCTTCATCCTGCTCCTGGCAATACTTGATGTATTTTTTAACGCCAAGAGGGAACTTGATGTAATTACCTTCGTTGATCGAGTACATGTTGCCCTTTTTAGGGAAACAGACTTTTTCGTGAGAAAGGCAGAACACACCGAGAGAAGGATCGTAAGTAAAGGCATGAACGCCAGCACCAGTGGTGTACACCAGCATGGTTGAAGAACCATACACGACGTAACCTGCGGCAACCTGACGATTCCCCGGTTGCAGGAAATCAGCTTCAGTAACCGGCTGGCCCAACGGGGTGGTACGACGGTAAATGGAGAAGATCGTGCCGACGGAGACGTTTACGTCGATGTTGGAGGAACCATCCAGCGGATCCATCAAAATGACGTATTTTGCATTTTCAGCGCGTTCGCCCTCGAAAATGACGATTTCATCTTCTTCTTCAGACGCGATACCGGCAATTTCACCGCGCGCCTTCATGGCTGCTTTTAGTTTTTCATTTGCGTACAGATCGAGTTTCATCTGCACTTCACCCTGCACATTCTCAGCACCACTGGTGCCCAGAATATCAACCAAACCCGCTTTGTTGATGTCGCGGTGAATGATTTTGGCGCCGAGTTTTATCGCTGAAAGCAACGCTGTCAGTTCACCGGTTGCATGTGGAAAATCCTGCTGCTTTTCAACAATAAATTCGCCTAACGTTTTCATGACACTTTCCCTGAATCGAGGATAGATAACGGTACGTTAATAAAAATTTCACAAGAGCGGAGGCAGTTTAGCCCAAATATATGGACGAATCATAGGCAAATCCATTTCTTCTGGAGGAATCTGAGCGGTAGAATAGCGGCTGACTTAAAGGCATCAATGGAAAATATATGCGCATTCATATTCTTGGGATTTGCGGCACGTTTATGGGCGGGCTGGCGATGCTGGCTCGTGCTCAGGGGCATCAGGTCACCGGTTCGGACGACAACGTTTATCCACCGATGAGTACGCTTCTGGAAAATCAGGGGATCAACCTGATCCAGGGCTACGATCCTGCACAGCTCGATCCGCACCCTGATCTGGTGATTATCGGCAACGCGATGACGCGCGGTAATCCTTGCGTCGAGGCCGTACTGGAGCAGGGGATCCCTTATGTTTCAGGGCCACAATGGCTGCACGATCACGTTCTTCCGGGACGCTGGGTTATTGCGGTGGCGGGTACGCACGGCAAAACGACGACGGCGGGAATGGTCACGTGGATCCTCGAGGCCTGCGGCTATGAGCCGGGTTATGTCATTGGCGGCGTGCCGGGCAATTTCGAGGTCTCTGCACGTCTTGGCAACAGTCCGTTTATGGTGCTTGAAGCCGACGAATACGACTGCGCGTTCTTTGATAAACGATCCAAGTTCGTTCATTACAGCCCGCGTACACTGGTGCTCAATAACCTCGAGTTCGATCACGCTGATATCTTCGACGATCTCAAGGCCATTCAGAAACAGTTCCACCATCTGGTGCGTCTGGTGCCGGGCAAAGGCAAAATTATTTTGCCAGAGCACGACACACCACTGAAACAGGTCATGGCGATGGGATGCTGGAGTGAGCAGGAATTTGCCGGTGAAGCTGAAAATTGTGCATGGGATGCGAAAAAACTGACGCCGGACGCCAGCACTTTCGAAGTCTATCTGCACGGCGAAGTGGTCGGTCAGGTTAACTGGAATCTGGTCGGCGAACATAACATGCATAACGGACTGATGGCGATCGCCGCTGCCCGTCATGTTGGCGTTAAGCCGGAAGATGCCTGCAAAGCGCTCGGAGAATTTATCAATGCCCGCCGCCGTCTGGAGCTTCGCGGTGTGGAAAACGGTGTCAGCGTGTACGACGATTTCGCTCACCATCCGACAGCCATTCTGGCCACGCTTTCTGCGTTGCGCAGCAAAGTTGGCGGGACTGCGCGCATTCTTGCGGTTCTCGAACCTCGTTCAAATACCATGAAAATGGGGATGAGTAAGAATGAACTGGCACCGTCCCTGGGTCGTGCTGACGAAGTCTTCCTGTTACAACCGCAGCATATTCCATGGCAGGTGGCTGAAGTGGCTGAACATTGTATTCAGCCAGCGCACTGGAGCGCAGATGTAGATTCGCTGGTTGATATGGTGATCAAGGCTTCCCAGCCGGGCGACCATATTCTGGTGATGAGCAACGGCGGCTTCGGCGGCATTCACGGCAAACTGCTGGCGGCTCTGGCAGCCAAGGCGCAGGCTGTGCAAGAGCTGTAAAACCGTAAATTGATGGAACCAGGCACAGCTCCGGCTGTGCTTTTTTTTTGCCTTTTACCGACGGACATGACTCTTTGAGGCCATTCAGGCAAAAAAAAGCCCTCAAAAATTGAGGGCCAAAGGGTGTCGTCGGACAGGACGACGAGGGTATCGTTAGCCGGAGAGCAAGGCAGTGGCGGTGTCAGCTCTCCTTCCAGCCTCAACAGCGCAGTGTATTTTCGCTGTATTTCTTCGAACAGTGGCTGTTGAAACCCGGTAACGCTAATTCAAAATACTCAAACAGTGGCTTTGTATCAGGGACTTACTCAGGGATCTTACTGATAGATTTCTGCGGTTGCATGATAAGCGCCGTCGTTATGGGCTTCTATCACGCGGAAAGATTTAGCGCCTTTACTGTCGGCTTTATCAGACAGTTGCTGGCGGATATCGGTCGGAACACCATCGACGCCGCTGACGCTGATTGTTCCCATAGGCTGTAAATTTTCTGCCTGCTGATTAGTCACCAGCTGAGCGGCGGATGCACCAAAAGAAACAGCAGATAACAGGCTAAGGGCGGCAATAGTAGTAATGATTTTCATGATAATTTCCTGAATTCACTGACGTTGTTAGATTATTTCGAGAGCAACGTCGATTGATGTCTGGATTCATCAGAACTGTGATATCGGGTTCAGGAGTGCGTAAAGCCTACGGGAACGCAGATGATGCAGTGACAAATCCGTCCAGATGCGCATTGCGCGGGCCCGATTCATTCAGGCCCCTTCGCTACGTTTACCCGAACTTATTGGTAAATTTCAGCGGTCGCGTGGTAGTTACCTTCTTCACGAACTTCAATAACACGGAATGCTTTAGCGCCTTTGGCATCGGCTTTGTCTGACAATGCCTGACGGATATCAGAAGGTGCGCCGGCAACGCCGCTCACGCTGATCATACCAGTTGATTGCAGATTTGAAGCCTGTTCCTGTGTTACAGGTTGTGCTGCAAAAACGCCAAATGACAGGGCAGATAGAATGCTTAATGTTGCGATTGTAGTTTTAACTTTCATGATTTTGACCTCGTCGATTTTATTATGTTTTCAATATCCGGTGCTTCACACCACGGAAATGAGTATACATCTAATAACTGTAAATATTAATAGTTTGCTAATAGTTATTTGGGTTTCTATGTGTGTCCTATGTGTATTTTTAATAACTAAAAAGAATAAAAAACGCGTGAAAAATAGACTTTTTGTGTTAATTTTTCGTAAAATCAATAAATTGGGTGAATGTAGCTATTTGTGCTTATTTTTGCAGTGAATCACATCGTCGAGATCTTTCTGTGACGTGGTTGTGGTGCTTGTTAAGGGATTTAACAGGAATGACTGCGAGATGCTCTTGAAAGGGAACAGTGATTCAGAAAGGAGGTAGTAAAGAGGAGGCCAGAAAGCGTGTTCTTCTGACCTCTGGCACAGAAAAGGTGCTGCAGCAGGTTCAAAATGAGGCGGATTTACAGTTCCTGCTCGAACAGACTGAGTATCGCGTCATGGAGTTGCTTAACGCTAAAGCTGCGGGCCGGTGTCGTGAAGATGGTGTCATCGCCGGCAATCGTGCCGAGGATCCCTTCTGATTTACCCAGGGAGTCAAGTAAACGCGCGATAAGTTGTGCCGCGCCCGGACTGGTGCGGATCACGACAACCGCGTCATTATGATCTATATCCAATACCAGATTTTTCAGCGGGCTGGTGGTGGTGGGCACCCCAATCTCAGCAGGAAGGCAGTACACCATTTCCATCTTCGCATTACGGGTTCTGACAGCACCAAACTTGGTCAGCATCCGTGAGACTTTTGACTGATTGATATTTTCGAAACCGTCATCCTGAAGTGCGGCAACAATTTCCCCCTGAGAACTGAATTTCTCTTCCTTCAACAATGCTTTGAAGGCTTTGATTAAATCTTCCTGTTTAGCAGGATTACGCATTTTGCACCCTGGTCTCTGTATCATAGTTGTGTTGATTATGCAGATAATTGCATTTTTATGCAACAGAACCAAGAGATGCAGATCCCGAATTATGCATCCGGCAAGGAACACAGGCGTTATGGATAAAAAGGAGAGGTAATGGATATGCCAAAATTGTGCATTACGGCGAGATCAGGCCTTCAATCCTTCCTTAATCTGATGATCTCGATTCAGCTCTCAACATTGGAGCGAATTTAACCATTTATTAACCTGGTGTGTTTTGTGCTGCTACTTTTAATAATGTCGCTTTCCGATAAAAAGTCATAAAAGACCGGAAAAGGTCGTCGTAAAGGTTTTTTTTTACTTTCTAAACGACCAACCTCAGTTTCTCTGCAGGTGAGCAATTGTTTTTAACAGCGTAAGTGATTAAGGTCACACTAAAATAATTCCACGACACTTATAAGTTAATGATAAAAAAGGAGTATAGGATGAAAGTTGCAGTTCTCGGTGCTGCGGGCGGTATCGGTCAAGCCCTCGCGCTTCTGCTCAAGACCCAGCTACCTTCCGGTTCCGAACTCTCATTGTATGATATCGCTCCGGTTACTCCGGGTGTCGCTGTCGATCTCAGTCATATCCCCACCGCAGTTAAAATCAAAGGTTTTTGCGGTGAAGATGCGAAGCCGGCTCTGGTTGGCGCGGACATCGTCCTGATCTCTGCCGGTGTCGCCCGTAAACCCGGCATGGATCGGTCTGATTTGTTCAACGTGAATGCGGGTATTGTTCGCAATCTGATCCAGCAAGTGGCCAGTACATGCCCGAAAGCCTGCATCGGTATCATCACCAATCCTGTTAATACGACCGTTGCGATTGCGGCTGAAGTGTTGAAAAACGCAGGTGTATACGACAAAAACAAACTGTTTGGTGTGACAACGCTCGATGCTATTCGCTCTAACACTTTCGTTGCTGAACTCAAAGGTAAGCAGCCAGAAGACGTTGAAGTGCCGGTCATTGGCGGGCACTCAGGGGTGACTATCCTTCCTCTGTTATCTCAGCTTTCTGAAATCACGTTCAGTGATAGCGAAGTTGAAGCGCTGACAAAGCGTATTCAGAACGCCGGTACGGAAGTTGTAGAAGCTAAAGCGGGTGGCGGTTCCGCCACGCTTTCTATGGGACAAGCCGCCGCACGCTTCGGGCTTTCTCTGGTCCGGGCCTTACAAGGTGAAAGCAATGTGGTTGAATGTGCTTATGTTGAAGGAAAAGGCGAGCATGCCCGTTTCTTTGCGCAGCCTGTTCTTCTGGGTAAAGAAGGGGTATCTGAGCTTATCAGTATCGGCAAGCTCAGCCATTTTGAGCAGCAATCCCTGAACTCAATGTTAGATATCCTGCGTAAAGATATCGAGTTAGGCGAGCAGTTCATTAATAAGTAAGTCCTCATTAAGTCAGACATCAACAAGCAGGCCGTTGAGTCAAAGAGCCGCCAGAAAAATCTGGCGGTTTTTTTCTGAATATTTGATTTTATACGCGCGTATCGGGAGTCGGCCGGCAACGACGTTCGATGATCTTTAATGTTTTTGCATCAAAGTAACGGCTGGGCCAGATGAGCGACGGATGAATACCCAACGCACTGGCAATCAGCAATTCCCCCTTTGGCCACGGTCTTGATAATGCGTTTGAAAGCGTGGAGGAACTCAGCCCTGCAGAACGCGAAACCGCAGCCAGTGTTGTTCCTTTTTTACGAAGCGCTGCAATGATATCCGCCTGGTGCCAGTCTTTATTATTTGCCGTCATGATCTTTCCTTATGGGTTAAACAGATTATAAGAAGCTATAAGAGGCTATTGCCAAAAATATATATTCCTCGAGTGCTTGTTGTAATTTTAGTTAGTCTCATCAATGTTTCCGAATAATAAGCTATTCTCTTATTTCGAAAATACATTCTTATTATCATTAAAACAAACAAGTAATTTAAATTTGCTTTTTGTGATTTGTCTCGATTTTTAGTGAATTTGTTGAATACATTTTATTAGGATGCGTTATTGGAATGTTGTTATTTTTAGCAATTACATTGGTATTGGTAATGTATGAATAAATTCTTAAGGGGGAAAGTGATTGATTGCGGGAGGTTAGTATCAGGCTGGGAAATATTTTTTCTGTAAGGTTATGTTATTAATGATATTTATTGTGGTGATTGCGTTTCTGAAAGAGATTGCTTTCATAACTTTCTGAAAAAGTCCTTTTTATTGGGTTCAACAACTCTTGATGAATATAATTCATGGAAACTTTTTAAAGCAGCAGTAGACGCATTCTGAAAAATTGAATATCTTCTTTTCTTTAAATACCTGTATTCCTAAATGACACGTGTTAATACCATCTTTAAAAAAAACGCTCACCAGCCAGGAAGGACATCATGATTAATTGCATGTCATGAATCTATAACAACAAGCTTTCTTATTCTTATATAAGAAATACAAGGAATGTTATGAAAAAAGAGTGGTTTGCTGCAAAGGAATTGACCGGAAAAGAAGGCCTTCCCACATCCACACAGGGTGTGCATGGAATGGCCCGCAGATTAGGCTGGGTAAAGCGTCGCAGGCGAGGCGTACAGGGGCGGGCGGTGGAATATCACATCGACAGTTTACCGGGCAGTGCGGTGGCGAGTCTGGCCATGAACGAACACTCAGCGGAATATGTGTATACATCTCATCAGGACCCTTTGGCGATTTGGATAGAAAGTTATAAACAACTCAGGGAGCCGGAACGGGAAACGATGATTTCTTTTATCGTGCGGGAAGGTGTGGCGGAAATGCTTAACAGGTTGCGCAAACCGGGAGAGGCTTAATCGCACAAGACCGTCGTACCCGCCTGCTTGCGGGTACGACGGAGTATGTTCAGAAATCGCGTTTTACAGACATATGAGCCAGACCTTCGAGCGCGGCCCGATATTCAGACTCAGGAAGAACCTGCAGTGCCTGAATGGCTTTATCGGCTTCTTCTTCAGCACGCTGACGGGTATACGTCAGTGAGCCCCATTGATGCATCGCGGCAAGAACAGGTTCCAGTAAATGACGTCCGTTTCCTTCTTCGATAGCTTTTCGAATCATGGCCGATTGTTCAGCATTGCCGTGCTTCATTGCATGCAGAAGCGGCAACGTCGGTTTCCCTTCATCAAGATCATCACCAGTGTTTTTGCCCAGTGTTTCACCGTCAGCATCATAATCGAGCAAATCGTCAATCAGCTGAAATGCAGTACCGAGATAACGGCCGTAATCCTGCAACGCTTTAATCTGCTCATCATTCCCGCCAGCCAGCATGGCAGAGGATTGAGATGCCGCTTCAAACAGGCGCGCAGTTTTGCTGTAGATAACCTGCATATAGCTTTCTTCAGTGATGTCCGGATCATTGCAGTTGATCAATTGCTGAACTTCACCTTCTGCAATCACATTCACGGCTTTTGCCATCAGCGCAAGAACAGGGAGCGATTCCAGATCAGTCATCATTTGAAATGCCCGGGTGTAGATAAAATCACCGACAAGCACGCTGGCTGCGTTACCAAATGCGGCATTAGCCGTCGCTTTACCTCGACGCATATCAGACTCATCAACGACGTCGTCATGCAACAGCGTGGCTGTGTGGATAAACTCAATCAGAGCGGCGACTTTTACGTGTTTGTCGCCCTCATAGGATAGTGCTTTGGCTGCCAGTACTGCTATCATCGGGCGGATACGTTTGCCGCCGCCACTGATGATGTAATATCCCAGTTGATTGATGAGAGAAACCTCTGAATTCAACTGTTCAAGGATGGATGCGTTGACTGCAGCCATGTCGTCCTGGGTAAGATCAATAATCTGTTCTAGGTTCATTGTGTTTTTTCGGCTGTTGTTCTCTTCACCGCAATGAGATCTGGCTCACATTGGCACATGGCGCTAACTGTAAAGGGGATTGTACTTGAAAAACAGTGTAGATAAATGCTATCGAAAGAACTGCGCTTTTTTTCTTCTTTTGTAGGCATTGTGCTCTTGTCTTATGCTGATTTTTTGCGTAGAATTCGCGCCCTATTGTGAATATTTATAGCGCCCTCTGGACTATACAAAGTTGAGTGCGCGGAAAGCGGAGTTTTATATGTACGCGGTTTTCCAAAGTGGTGGTAAACAACACCGTGTCAGCGAAGGCCAGACTATTCGTCTGGAGAAGCTGGACGTTGCAACTGGCGAAGCTATCGAATTCGATCAGGTTCTGATGATTGCAAACGGTGAAGAAATCAACATCGGCCTGCCTTTAGTTGCTGGCGGTGTAATTAAAGCTGAAGTCGTTGCTCACGGTCGTGGCGAAAAGGTCAAAATCGTTAAGTTTCGTCGTCGTAAACACTATCGTAAGCAGCAGGGCCACCGTCAGTGGTTCACTGACGTTAAAATCACCGGCATCAGCGCTTAAGAT
This sequence comes from Rahnella variigena, assembly GCF_003610915.1. Classification (NCBI taxonomy): domain Bacteria; kingdom Pseudomonadati; phylum Pseudomonadota; class Gammaproteobacteria; order Enterobacterales; family Yersiniaceae; genus Rahnella; species Rahnella variigena. The sequence continues at coordinate 204,078 of NZ_NSDJ01000001.1, read as the reverse complement.
TAGGAGAGCGGAACAATGGCACACAAAAAGGCTGGCGGCTCCACACGTAACGGTCGCGATTCAGAAGCTAAACGTCTGGGCGTAAAACGCTTTGGCGGCGAAGCAGTACTGGCAGGCAGCATCATCGTTCGTCAGCGCGGCACCAAATTCCACGCTGGTATCAACGTGGGTTGCGGCAAGGACCACACTCTGTTTGCTTTGGCTGACGGTAAAGTCAAGTTCGAAGTTAAAGGCCCGAAAAACCGTAAGTACATCAGCATCGAAGCTGAATAAGTTTTTCGCGTCTTAGTAAATAGATGTAAGCCCCGCAATTCGTTGCGGGGCTTTTTACATTCTGGTTAGCCCATTCTGGCGGGATATGGACACGAAATCGCAGGCCCCGGTTGGGATTATGTTGGCGCTGATCACTGCTATGAGTTGGGGATCTTTGCCCATCGCCATGAAGCAGGTTTTAGTGGTGATGGATCCCTTCACGGTAGTCTGGTATCGGTTTTCTATGGCTGCCATTGTGTTGGGTTGTATTCTTGCTGCCAGACGCAGATTGCCGCCGAAAGCGATTTTTAGCCGGCCACGCTGGCTGGTTTTAGTCCTGATTGCCACCTGCGGATTGCTGGGGAACTTTGTTCTTTTTAGTTCTTCCCTGCAATTTCTCAGCCCGACGGCCTCGCAGGTAATCGGTCAGCTTTCTCCTGTCGGTATGATGGTGGCCAGCGTGATCATCCTTAAAGAAAGGATGCGTGTTACGCAGGTCATTGGCGCCAGTATGTTAATCTTCGGGCTAATATTATTTTTTAATACCAGCCTGATTGAGATTTTTACCCGTCTGACGGATTACACCCTGGGTGTGATTTTGGGCGTCGGGGCAGCAACGGTTTGGGTGATATACGGCGTGGCGCAAAAGGTATTGTTGCGTCAACTGGCTTCACCGCAAATCCTGTTTTTGCTGTACACTTTATGTTCTATCGCATTGCTCCCGCTGGCCAGCCCGGCGGTGCTTTCACAGCTCAGCGGCTGGCAGTTTGCCTGTCTGTTGTTTTGCGGCGCGAATACCTTAGTAGGATATGGCGCCTTAGCGGAAGCGATGGCGAGATGGCAGGCTGCTCAGGTCAGTGCTCTTGTGACACTGACCCCGCTGTTTACCCTGCTATTTTCAGATTTATTGGCACTTGCCTGGCCTGACTTTTTTGCTGCACCAGTGCTTAATTTCATTGGTTATCTTGGGGCATTTGTGGTGGTGGCGGGTGCAATGTTTTCCGCAATTGGCCATCGTTGGTGGCCACGTCGGACAGAGCAAAACCTGGTAGCTAAACTTTAGCTGCCCGGCGAATGATTTACGGAGACGGTACAAATGAAGTTTGTTGATGAAGCCACGATTCTGGTTGTGGCCGGTGATGGCGGTAACGGGTGCGTCAGCTTCCGCCGCGAAAAATACATTCCACGTGGCGGCCCTGACGGCGGCGACGGTGGTGATGGCGGCGATGTTTACCTGGTTGCTGATGAGAACCTCAATACGCTGATCGATTTCCGCTTTGTGAAATCTTATCGTGCTGAGCGCGGTACTAACGGTCAGAGCAGCGACTGTACCGGTAAGCGCGGTAAAGATATCACCATTAAAGTGCCTGTCGGAACGCGCGTTCTCGACCAAAGCACGGGTGAAGTCCTGGCCGACATGACCCAAAATGGTCAGGTTAATATGGTCGCGAAAGGTGGTTTCCACGGGCTGGGTAACACCCGCTTTAAATCTTCCGTGAACCGTTCACCGCGTCAGAAAACCATGGGCACCAAAGGTGAAGAGCGCGATATCGCACTCGAACTGATGCTTCTGGCTGATGTTGGTATGCTGGGTCTGCCAAATGCGGGTAAATCTACATTTATCCGTTCAGTGTCTGCGGCGAAACCTAAAGTTGCTGATTATCCGTTTACCACGCTGGTTCCGAGCCTGGGCGTTGTCCGTATGGATCATGAGCAGAGCTTTGTGGTTGCAGATATCCCGGGTCTGATTGAAGGGGCATCTGAAGGAGCAGGTCTGGGTATTCGCTTCCTGAAGCACCTCGAGCGTTGCCGTGTTCTTTTGCATCTGATCGACATCGCACCGATTGATGAATCTGATCCGATCGAAAATGCGAAAGTCATCATCAACGAGTTGAAGCAATACAATGCCAAGCTGGCTGAAAAGCCGCGCTGGTTAGTATTCAACAAAGTTGACCTGATCGAAAAAGAAGAAGCGGAAGCACGTGCAAAAACAATCGCCGATGCTTTGGGTTGGGAAGGTAATTACTATCTGATTTCCGCCGCAAACCGCGAAGGCGTGAACGCGTTGTGCTGGGACGTGATGAAATTCATCAATGAAAATCCTAAGCACATGGCAATCGAAGAAGCTGCGCCAGAGAAAGTTGAGTTCATGTGGGATGACTATCACCGTGAACAACTGGCTGAAGTGGAAGCTGAAGCTGACGACGACTGGGATGATGACTGGGATGAAGATGACGACGAAGGCGTAGAAATCATTTACGAACGTTAACTCCCGTGTATTAGCGTCACATCTCTGAAAGAAAGGCTGCCATTGGCAGCCTTTTTCTTTTTGATCGCGTGTTAATAAGAGCGTGTATTAGCGGGCGTCTGGTGAAAGTGTCAGAGAGCTTTGTAATGCGACATCCGGTAACCAGCATTGCGCGCTGAGGCCAGTGTTGCCAGTGCGGTTTAGCAATGTCAGCCTACCGGCATGCAGGTGCGCTATTCGAACCACAATATTTAATCCCAGACCGCTGCCACCATACCGCTGATCGCTGCGTTTAAATGCCTGTGTCAGTTCGCTGGCTTTGGTCTCATCAATGCCTGGGCCCGCATCATCTATCTGTATCAGGAAGCCGTTATCTTTTGACGCAATCGTAATTATGATGTCGCTATTTTCCGGACTGTAACGGTAAGCGTTCTCGACCAGATTCCTCACCATCAACCGCAGCAGCACGGCATCTCCCTGAATTTCAGCAAGCGGCGGTAAGTGCATTTTCAGCTTCTGCCCGCGTTCATCGAGCATTTCGCGTAACTCTTCTTCGAGTGGCATCATGACGTTACTGATCAGATCAACTTGCTGATATTCGCCTTTCGCGAAATTTTGTCCGGCGCGGGCCAGCATGAGCAATTGCTCTATGGTGTGCATCAGCAGGTCGATACGACTTATCAACGTATCACTGCCTTCCACGCCATTTTTCTGCATGATTTCCAGGTGCAAGCGTACGCCAGCAAGAGGGGTGCGTAGCTCATGCGCCGCATCGGCAGTGAACAATCGTTCCTGCTGAATAGTGCTGGAGAGACGGGAAAATAGCTGGTTCAGCGCATTGGTGACGGCAACAACTTCCCTGATTTCACTGTTAAGTGGCAGGGGAGAAAGGTTATCAGCAGAACGGGTTTCAAGACGTTTCTGTAACTGATTGAGCGGGCGGATAATCCAGCTGATCGCCCAGAAGGACAGAACCAGTGTAATACTCATCATCAGCAGCGAAGGCGCAATGAGCGAAGCAATCGCCTCTGCGATTTCTCTCTCAACATGCGCGTTCCGTACTTTTGCAGAAAGCGTGTCATTAACCAGTAAATTAATCTGTTCCTGACTTTCATGCCAGAGCCAGAAAACACTGGTGAGCTGAGTGACGAATAAAATCAATGCCAGCATGACCAGCAGGCGGCGACGCATACTGGTCATTGCAGGATTTCCAGCCGGTAGCCAATGCCACGTACGGTGCGGATGACTTCTTTACCGAGCTTACGACGCAGATTATGAACATGGACTTCGAGCGTGTTGGAACCCAGATCATCCTGCCAGGTGTAGAGATCCTGCTGAAGTAATTCCCGGTTCACGGTTTGCCCCGCACGCATCATCAGGCGCGACAAAATCGCGAACTCTTTGGGAGTGACTTCCACCGGATTGTTGTCGAGATAAGCCTGTTGCGAGGATAAATTGATTTTCAGATTACCCACTGAAATTTGATTGTCGCTTTGTCCCTGATAACGGCGGATAAGCGCTCTCACTCGGGCCTGTAATTCGACCAGCGCAAAAGGTTTGATCAGGTAATCATCAGCGCCGGCATCAAGACCATCGACGCGGTCTTCTAACGCATCCCGGGCGGTAAGGATAAGAACGGGGAGAGCGATATTCTGGCGTCGCCACTCGCGCAGCAACGTTGCCCCGTCTTTGTCTGGCAATCCTAAATCCAGGATCACCAGACTGTACTGGCTGGTTTGAATCAGGCTGTGCGCCTCGGCCGCCGTTGAAGCGCAGTCGCAGGCATAATTTTCACTGGTAAGTGCCAGCATCAACCCCTGCCGTAAGAGTTCATCATCTTCAACGATCAGTAGTTTCATCTTCTGGCACTTCTCCGTGGTTAATTATTTTGGTAGATATCCTTGTAGAGACGGCTTTCAAAGCGTACGAGCGGAGCCCGTCGTGTGCGTTGATCTTCAGGCGGAACCGCATAACCTGAAAGGAACTGGACGAAGGCCATGCGCTGTCCGCTGGCTGTCGTAATAAAGCCTGCAAGGTTGTAGACACCAGACAGCGAGCCGGTTTTCGCAGATACTTTGCCGTCAACGCCTGCTTCATGCAGACCGCCGCGATATTGCAAGGTACCGTCGTGACCCGCTAATGGCAGCATTGAGATAAAGTCTAACTCTTTATCATGCTGCGCGATGTATTGAAGTACCTGCATCATGGTGGCCGGTGACAGCAAGTCATGACGAGAAAGACCGGAACCATCAACCTGAATAGAGTTACCTAAATCCACGCCTGCTTTCTGACGCAAAATCTGACGGACAGCATCCGAACCGGCACGCCACGTTCCCGGCACGCCAAAACGCTGATGGCCAATAGTACGAAATACCGTATCGGCGATCATGTTATCTGATTTCTTCAGCATCTGATGCAACAGGTCATGCAACGGCGCCGACTGGGTTTGTGCCAGAACGGTACCCGCCGGTGTTGGTTGAGTCTGACGCTTCAGCGTGCCATCGATCTGAATATCAGCCTGCAACAGCTCATCTTTTAAAATCGCACCGGCATAACTCGCGCCATCCTGAATAGCGAACGCCAGCGGCAAAGGTTCGCTGCGTTGGGTCAGACAGCCGGTGAGGGTATAGCGGTTGAATTCACCAGGTACGACGTCCAGCTCACAATATTGTGCATCCGGAGAACCTTTTGCCAGAGTGCGTACTTCGCTGAACATATGCACCGGATAGTAAGATGCTACGCGGATAAACGCGTTTTCGTCGGGTTTCGGGGCACTGTACAGTGAGACTGAGAAACAGTTTCTGTCGACAATAGCGGCAGCCGGCGGTGCGCTAAAGCATTGGGTGATGTCGTTCCACGGCCATCCGGGCGCTTTATCATGGCTGGCAAAAACCGAAGTGTTGATAATCACATCGCCGGTAATTTCTTTGACGCCCTGTTTTTTCAACACAGCGACCATATTCCGAATATTCTGACGTTTTAATGTCGGATCGCCGGAAAAACGAGCGACCAAATCACCCTTTAATACGCCATCAGAAACGGAACCCGGTGTTTCAAGTGTGGTGGTGAAACGAAAATCAGGCCCAAGCTGCAGCAAAGCCGCCAGCGCGGTCAGAATCTTCATGGTACTGGCGGGTAGCGCCATTTGAGTACCGTGATAGTCTATAGCCGGCGCAGGCGCGCCAATTTTCTGTACCAGCACAGCCAGATTCGTGCCGTCAGGCAGATATTCTGTGTAATTTTCGATCTGAGCCGCATTTGTATTCAGTACAAACGCGCATGCTAATCCACTGACAATTCGTAAAAAACGCATTATTTTGAGTAAAGGCTCTGGGTAACGGCGGGATAATGTGGTGCCATACTACGATGCTACGAACCAAGGCGCAACGTGGCTGAAACTAAACGATGATCCTCAAGGAACTCTACGTTAAAATACGAATCAAAATGCAAAATGAATCCTGGCCTGGTGGCAACTCCGGGTGAGGTTTTTTTTGCTTTTCGCCAGAGAGTCGGTCAGAAGCGCTGGCTTAATTTCTTACCTGATTCAATCAGGACGGTGTTTACCGAAAGGACCAAGTTAGAGGTAATAAATATATGAAACCGATTCCGATGACATTGCGTGGCGCAGAAAGATTACGTGAAGAACTGGACCATCTGAAAGGTGTCCGTCGCCCGAAAATCATTGCTGATATCGCGACCGCACGTGAACACGGCGATTTGAAAGAGAATGCTGAATACCATGCTGCGCGTGAGCAGCAGGGTTTTTGTGAAGGTCGTATCCAGGAAATCGAAGCCAAGCTGTCGAATGCTCAGGTTATTGATGTGACTAAAATGCCTGCTACTGGCCGCGTGATTTTTGGCGCCACAGTGACAGTGCTGAATCTGGATACTGAAGAAGAGCAGAAATACCGCATTGTCGGCGATGACGAAGCTGATTTTAAACAGAACCTCATTTCTGTTAACTCACCGATTGCACGTGGTTTAATCGGCAAAGAACAGGATGATGTCGTTGTTATCAAAACACCTGGCGGTGATGTTGAGTTTGAAGTATTGAAGGTCGAATACCTCTAAAATCTGCATTAAAAAGGGCGAAACGTGATGTTTCGCCCTGTAATTCTCACATTCATGCAGTGAATTGCTTCACAGTAAATTGAAAACTAAAGTAAAAAGGCCCGCTGAGACCTTCCCCTGAACGTGATTTCGTGGCACCTTTCCGAAAATCTACAGCGCTTTTCGTTAAACCTTAATGGATTAACGCGGTAAGATAATTTTGCGGTCTTCGGTGGAAGGGCGATAAAGTACCAGCATATTGCCGATGACTTGCACATTACACGCCTTGGTTTCACGCACAATCGCGTCTACGATCAAGGTCTTCGTCTCACGTTCTTCTGCCGCGACTTTTACCTTGATCAGTTCGTGATGTTGCAGTGCCTGTTCGATTTCGGCTAACACACCTTCTGTCAGGCCGTTGTTGCCCAGCATAACAACCGGTTTCAGTGGATGTGCCAGACCTTTCAGGTACTGTTTTTGTTTATTGTTAAGATTCATCGTCTTTTTTGCTTAAGTTGGGATTGAAAACGGGTCATTCTACCGCCATCTCATGTATATGACCAACCCGGACTGCTTCGGGAGGTCAATTATACTGACTTAGCCATAGACGCCATGATGCTAACGGCTTGTTCCAAAGGCTCTAACTCAGGGTGGTTGGAAAACTATATGGTTACTAAATAATGTCTAATAAAAAGCGTTCTGCAAGTTCCAGTCGCTGGTTGCAGGAACACTTTAGCGATAAATATGTGCTACAAGCACAGAAAAAAGGGCTGCGCTCCCGTGCCTGGTTTAAACTTGATGAAATACAGCAAAGCGATAAGCTGTTTAAACAAGGTATGACGGTGGTTGATTTAGGTGCAGCGCCTGGCGGTTGGTCACAGTATGTGGCCTCGCAGATCGGTAACAAAGGGCGAATTATTGCTCTTGACCTTTTACCTATGGATCCTATTGTTGGAGTCGACTTCCTTCAGGGGGATTTTCGTGATGAATTAGTTCTCAAAGCGCTGCTCGAACGCGTGGGAGAAAGCAAAGTTCAGGTGGTCATGTCTGACATGGCGCCTAATATGAGCGGTACTCCGGCAGTCGATATTCCAAAATCGATGTATCTGGTTGAATTAGCATTGGATATGTGTCGGGATGTATTAGCACCAGGCGGAAGTTTCCTGGTGAAGGTGTTTCAGGGAGATGGCTTTGATGAATACCTGCGGGAAATTCGCTCCCTGTTTACGAAGGTGAAGATTCGTAAGCCAGACGCTTCCCGAGCACGTTCGCGAGAAGTGTACATCGTAGCGACAGGGCGGAAACTGTAGTTCCCTAACGCTGTTTGTTAACACAGTTGTAATATGAGGTTAATCCCTTGAGTGACATGGCGAAGAACCTGATCCTCTGGTTAGTCATCGCAGTTGTATTGATGTCTGTATTTCAGAGTTTTGGTCCCAGCGAATCTAATGGCAGTAAGGTAGATTACACTACCTTTACAACCGAAGTGGCCCAAGACCAGGTCCGTGAAGTACGTATCAATGGACGTGCGATTGACGTTATCAAAAAAGACAGCAGCAAATACACAACCTATATTCCGGTTAATGATCCTAAATTACTGGATACGCTGCTGAGCAAAAACGTGAAAGTTGTTGGTGAACCGCCTGAACAGCAGAGTTTCCTGGCGACTATCTTCATTTCATGGTTCCCGATGCTGCTTCTGATTGGCGTCTGGATATTCTTTATGCGGCAGATGCAGGGTGGCGGTGGCAAAGGCGCAATGTCCTTTGGTAAAAGCAAAGCCCGCATGCTGACGGAAGACCAAATCAAAACGACGTTTGCTGACGTTGCAGGTTGTGACGAAGCGAAGGAAGAGGTGAGCGAGCTGGTAGATTACCTGCGCGAGCCAAGCCGTTTCCAGAAACTGGGCGGAAAGATTCCTAAAGGCGTTCTGATGGTTGGTCCTCCGGGTACCGGTAAAACCTTGCTGGCGAAAGCCATTGCCGGCGAAGCCAAAGTGCCATTCTTTACGATTTCCGGTTCTGACTTCGTAGAAATGTTCGTGGGTGTCGGTGCATCTCGTGTGCGTGACATGTTTGAACAGGCGAAGAAAGCCGCTCCATGTATCATCTTTATCGATGAGATCGACGCCGTTGGCCGTCAGCGTGGTGCAGGTTTAGGTGGCGGTCACGATGAACGTGAACAGACACTGAACCAGATGTTGGTTGAGATGGATGGCTTCGAAGGTAATGAAGGTATCATCGTAATTGCAGCAACTAACCGTCCTGACGTTCTTGACCCGGCATTACTGCGTCCGGGCCGTTTCGACCGTCAGGTTGTTGTAGGCTTGCCAGACGTACGTGGCCGTGAACAGATCCTGAAAGTTCACATGCGTCGCGTTCCGCTGGCAACTGACGTTGATGCGTCTGTGATTGCCCGTGGTACCCCTGGTTTCTCCGGTGCGGACCTGGCTAACCTGGTGAATGAAGCTGCATTGTTCTCTGCGCGTGGTAACAAACGTGTGGTGTCGATGGTTGAGTTCGAAAAAGCCAAAGACAAAATCATGATGGGTGCTGAGCGTCGTTCCATGGTGATGACTGAATCGCAGAAAGAGTCCACTGCCTATCATGAAGCAGGCCACGCCATCATTGGTCGTCTGGTTCCTGAACATGACCCGGTGCATAAAGTGACCATTATTCCTCGTGGCCGTGCATTAGGTGTGACCTTCTTCCTGCCTGAAGGCGATGCTATCAGTGCAAGCCGTCAGAAACTGGAAAGCCAGATTTCTACCTTGTACGGTGGTCGTCTTGCTGAAGAGATCATTTACGGCGTGGAAAAAGTGTCTACCGGTGCGTCGAACGACATCAAGGTTGCCACCTCTATTGCCCGTAACATGGTTACGCAGTGGGGCTTCTCAGAGAAATTAGGTCCGTTACTGTATGCGGAAGAAGAAGGCGAAGTCTTCCTCGGTCGTTCAGTTGCGAAAGCTAAACATATGTCTGATGAAACTGCCCGTATCATCGATCAGGAAGTGAAATCTCTGGTTGAGCGTAACTACATTCGTGCGCGTACGTTGCTGATGGAAAACATGGATATCCTTCATTCAATGAAAGATGCCCTGATGAAATACGAAACCATCGATGCGCCGCAAATTGATGACCTGATGAACCGTACGGAAGTTCGCCCGCCTGCTGGCTGGGATGATGCTAACGGTAAAAACGGCAACAATAATTCTAACGACGGCGGTGCTCCAAAAGCGCCAACGCCAGTTGACGAACCTCGCACGCCAAATCCTGGCAACACGATGTTTGAGCAATTCAGCGGCAAATAAGCAGCTGGTTGGAAAATAACGCAGATAACACTCAACCCCGGGCTTGCCCGGGGTTTTTTATGCGTGCATTCTTTGTGTCGGAATTTGAAACTGCCTCAACGAATGACCAGAAGGGACATGATTTATGCACCTCACAGCCAGAGACTCGATACTGGATCTCACTTTTCCCCAGGTGATGGGGATCCTGAATGTTACCCCGGATTCCTTTTCTGATGGCGGACGACACAACACGCTTGATCTTGCGCTTCGCCACGCTCAGGCGATGGTCGATGCCGGCGCGACAATCCTTGATATTGGCGGCGAATCAACGCGTCCGGGCGCTGCTGAAGTCAGCGAAGAGGAAGAGCTGGCCCGTGTGGTACCGGTCGTAGAAGCCATCGCCCGACGTTTTGATGTCTGGATCTCGGTGGATACTTCGAAGGCTTCTGTTATCCGTGAAGCGTCAAATGCCGGTATGCATCTGATTAACGATATTCGCTCGCTTCAGGAGCCAGGGGCATTGCAGGCTGCGGCAGAAACGGGTTTGCCCGTTTGTCTGATGCACATGCAAGGTGACCCGAAAACGATGCAACATGCCCCGCATTACGACAACGTCGTTGCGCAGGTAGACCAGTATTTTGTCGAGCAAATTGCACGTTGTGTGAATGCCGGCATTCCGAAAAGCAAATTGTTGCTCGACCCGGGCTTCGGTTTCGGTAAAAATTTAGAGCATAACTACCAGTTACTCGCCAGACTGGCTGAGTTCCATCACTTCGGTTTACCACTTCTTGTGGGGATGTCGAGGAAATCTATGGTAGGGCAGCTACTGCATGTGTCACCGGAGAAACGCGTGACGGGCAGCGTTGCCTGCGCTGTGATTGCTGCCATGCAGGGAGCTCAGATAGTTCGCGTACATGATGTTAAAGAAACCGTCGAAGCGATGCGTATCGTGGAAGCGACACTTTCTGCAAGGGATAAAAAATAATTATGAGCAACCGTAAATACTTTGGTACTGATGGCATACGTGGAAAAGTAGGCGACAGCCCGATCACCCCTGATTTCGTTCTCAAACTGGGCTGGGCTGCAGGCAAAGTATTAGCGCGTCATGGTTCGGGTAAAGTGATTATCGGCAAAGATACCCGTATTTCCGGCTATATGCTGGAATCTGCACTTGAAGCCGGTCTGGCTGCTGCGGGACTGTCGGCTTCCTTTACCGGCCCGATGCCAACACCCGCGGTTGCGTATCTGACCCGTACATTCCGTGCTGAAGCCGGGATTGTGATTTCTGCATCGCATAACCCGTTCTACGATAACGGCATAAAATTCTTCACTATTGACGGTACAAAGCTGCCGGACGAAGTGGAAGAAGCCATCGAAGCTGAGCTGGAAAAACCTCTTACTTGCGTGGAATCCGCTGCGTTGGGTAAAGCCAGCCGTATTGTGGATGCTGCCGGTCGCTATATCGAATTCTGCAAAGGGACGTTCCCGAGCGAACTGAGCCTGAACGGACTGAAAATCGTTGTGGATTGTGCCAATGGCGCGACTTACCACATTGCGCCAAGCGTTCTGCGGGAACTGGGCGCTAAAGTGATTACTATCGGCTGCGACCCGGATGGGATGAACATTAACGAAGAGTGCGGTGCGACCGACGTCCGTCAGTTACAGCAACGCGTTCTGGCAGAAAAAGCCCATGTCGGGCTGGCATTTGACGGCGACGGCGATCGTCTGATTATGGTCGACCATGAAGGCAATAAAGTCGATGGTGACCAGATCCTTTATATCATTGCTCGTGAAGGCTTGCGTCAGGGCCAGCTGAAAGGCGGCGCCGTCGGCACCCTGATGAGTAATATGGGCCTGGAACTGGCATTAAAACAGCTCGGTATTCCATTTACACGCGCGAAAGTGGGCGACCGTTACGTGCTGGAAAAAATGCAGGAAAAAGGCTGGCGTATTGGTGCTGAGAACTCCGGCCACATTATCTTGCTGGACAAAACCACCACCGGTGACGGCATCGTGGCCGGTTTGCAAGTGCTTACCGCCATGGTTCGCAATCACATGAGCCTGCATGATTTGTGCAGCGGTATGAAATTGCTGCCACAAATCCTGATTAACGTCCGTTTTGCTGGCCAACATGATCCGCTGGAATCCGACGAAGTTAAGCAGGTCACTGCAGACGTTGAAAAACAGTTAGCGGGTCGTGGCCGGGTGCTGTTGCGTAAATCAGGTACCGAGCCTTTGCTGCGGGTGATGGTGGAAGGCGAAGACGCGGAACTGGTGGAAAAACTGGCTAACCGTATTGCCGATGCGGTAAAAGCAGTCAAAGCGTAACCTGATAAAAAACGGTGAATTTTCGTGATATGCGTGGCTGAACAGCGTCCTGTCAGCCACTTTGCTTCAAATTTGCCGTTTTTTTCCGCAAACGAACATTTTGATGAAGATTGCCCTTGCACGGCAATACGGCTTTGGTTAGTATTCACACCCGCTTCAGTGGGTCCTTGAATGACCTGCTAAATGGTGAGAAGCAATTGGCATGCGGTGAACCCGCGAGGATACAGGTACTACTATGTACGACGCTCTTCTGGTGATTTTCCTTATCGTAGCAATCGGGCTTGTTGCTCTGGTTATGCTGCAACAAGGCAAAGGCGCTGATATGGGAGCCTCTTTCGGAGCAGGTGCTTCTGGCACATTGTTCGGTTCGAGTGGTTCCGGTAACTTCATGACCCGTATGACCGGCATCTTGGCAGCACTGTTCTTTATCATTAGTTTGATTCTCGGGAACATGAGCACCAATAAAAGCCAAAAAGGTAGTGAGTGGGAAAACCTGAGTCAGCCAGCGAAAACTGAGCAGACCACTGCACCGGCAGCTCCAGCAGCGCCTAACAGTGACGTTCCTCACTAAGCAGTAACCTTCTTATCGCAAGAAGTGAAAAGTTTTAAACAGTGGCTTGTACTTGGACAGTAGAAGCGATTGTGAAAAAAAAGAGTGCCGAGGTGGTGGAATTGGTAGACACGCTACCTTGAGGTGGTAGTGCCCGAATGGGCTTACGGGTTCAAGTCCCGTCCTCGGTACCAATCTTTGTGATAATTTGCTTTTTAGCGATTATCGGCGTAGTATTTGCCACGTTTTCGGACGCGGGGTGGAGCAGCCTGGTAGCTCGTCGGGCTCATAACCCGAAGGTCGTCGGTTCAAATCCGGCCCCCGCAACCACTTTCCCTAAGTGTTTATTTCAAATAGACTTTCAGTGTCTTCCTGTGATGTTCTGCAGTTCCAATTTGAAAGTTTCTATTTGAAATAACACTTCGCGAAAGTTGTACCGAAGCCGCTATGCGGCGAATAGGGTCCAGTTGCATAAAGCCCCGATTTATCGGGGTTTTTTGTTATTTGGCAACAGAATCACTGGGCTATTTAGCCCTTTTTTTATGTCTTGGGGGTGGGCTTGTCCACATTAGAACAAAAATTAACAGAGCTGATTACAGCACCAGTCGAGGCACTTGGCTTTGAGCTGGTGGGCATCGAGTTCGTTCGGGCTCGCCAATCGACGTTGCGCATCTATATTGATAGTGACGCCGGGATCAATGTTGATGATTGTGCTGATGTCAGCCACCAGGTGAGCGCTGTGCTGGACGTTGAAGATCCAGTCACCGTCGCCTACAACCTGGAAGTTTCCTCTCCAGGCCTTGATCGTCCTATGTTCACCGCTGAACATTATCAACGTTTCCTGGGTGACGAAGTCAGCATTGTTCTGCGTATGGCAGTGCAGAATCGTCGCAAATGGCAGGGCATTATTAAGGCTGTCGAAGGCGAAATGATCACGGTGACAGTGGAAGGGAAAGATGAAGTGTTCGCACTGAGCAACATCCAGAAAGCGAACCTGGTACCCCACTTTTAAAGAGTTTGGAAGAGGCAACTAGGATGAACAAAGAGATTCTGGCTGTTGTAGAAGCAGTTTCTAATGAAAAATCCCTCCCGCGCGAGAAGATTTTTGAAGCGCTGGAAATTGCATTATCAACGGCGACCAAGAAAAAATACGAGCAGGAAATCGAAGTCCGCGTCAGCATTGACCGCAAAACAGGTGACTTCGATACCTTCCGTCGTTGGGTGGCAGTCAACGAAGTGACTCAACCGACCCGCGAAATCACCCTCGAAGCTGCACAATACGAAGATCCGTCAATCGACCTCGGCGGATATATTGAAGATCAAATCGAGTCAGTCACTTTTGACCGCATCACCACGCAAACTGCCAAGCAAGTTATCGTACAGAAAGTACGTGAAGCAGAGCGCGCGATGGTGGTTGATCAATTCCGTGAGCAGCAAGGTGAGATCGTCACCGGCGTGGTTAAGAAAGTTAACCGTGACAGCATCGCTCTGGATTTAGGCAGCAACGCTGAAGCCGTTATTCTGCGTGAAGACATGCTTCCGCGTGAAAACTTCCGCTCCGGCGACCGTATTCGTGGCGTTCTGTATGATGTGCGCCCTGAAGCACGCGGTGCCCAGCTGTTTGTCAGCCGTTCACGTAACGAGATGCTGATTGAGCTGTTCCGCATCGAAGTGCCGGAAATTGGCGAAGAGCTGATTGAGATTAAAGCGGCAGCCCGTGATCCTGGCTCCCGTGCGAAAATTGCAGTAAAAACCAACGACAAACGTATCGACCCGGTCGGTGCTTGTGTCGGCATGCGTGGTGCACGCGTTCAGGCTGTTTCCAGTGAATTGGGCGGTGAACGTATCGATATCATCCTTTGGGATGATAATCCTGCGCAATTCGTTATCAACGCAATGGCACCGGCAGATGTCGCTTCCATCGTGGTTGATGAAGATAAATGCACCATGGATATCGCCGTTGAAGCCAGCAATCTGGCACAGGCGATTGGCCGTAATGGCCAGAACGTGCGTTTGGCCTCCCAATTGTTGAAACAGCATCGTGGTGATGACAAGTGGGAACTGAACGTGATGACAGCAGACGACCTGCAAGCCAAACATCAGGCTGAGGCACACGCTGCGATTGATACCTTCACCAAATACCTGGCCATCGATGAAGATTTCGCCACGGTTCTGGTAGAAGAAGGTTTCTCAACGCTTGAAGAACTGGCTTATGTGCCAGTCAACGAGCTGCTTGAAATCGACGGCCTGGATGAAGACACGGTGGATGCGCTGCGCGAACGTGCAAAAGAAGCGCTGACCACACTGGCTTTAGCTCAGGAAGAAAGTCTCGGTGACAAAAAGCCTGCTGACGATCTGCTTAACCTGGCGGGTCTGGAACGTAGCATGGCATTTAAACTGGCTGCACAAGGGGTTTGTACGCTGGAAGATCTTGCCGAGCAGGGTGTCGACGATCTGGCTGATATTGAAGGTCTTAGTGACGAGAAGGCTGGTGAACTTATCATGGCCGCGCGCAATATCTGCTGGTTTGGCGACAACGCGTAATAAACTGTAGCAGGAAGGAACAGCATGACAGATGTAACTGTAAAAGCGCTGGCGGCAGAGATTCAGACTCCGGTAGATCGCCTGGTACAGCAATTTGCTGATGCAGGGATCTCAAAGTCCGAAACTGACTCTGTGACCCAGCAAGAAAAAGAGACTTTATTGGCGCACCTGAATGGCGGAAATGCCGGTGCGACAAACAAACTGACGTTACAACGCAAAACGCGTAGTACACTGAATATTCCGAGCACCGGCGGGAAGAGTAAATCGGTGCAAATCGAGGTCCGCAAGAAACGCACTTATGTTAAACGTGATATGACCGAGGCAGAAGTTGCCCAGGCCGAAGCGGAAGAGCAGGCGAAGCGTGACGCGGAAGAACAGGCACAGCGTGCAGCAGCGGAGCAAGCCCAGCGCGAAGCTCAGGAAAAAGCCAAACGCGCCGCCGAAGAGCAAGCTAAACGTGAGGCCGCTGATAAAGCTAAGCGTGATGCAGCGGAAAAAGATAAAGTGACCAACCAAAATACCGATGAAGTAACTAAACCAGCTCAGGCAGAGAAAGCACGCCGTGAAGCTGAAGCCGCAGAGCTGAAACGCAAAACGGAAGAAGAAGCCCAGCGTAAGATTGAAGAAAACGCCAAGCGCATCGCAGAAGAAGCCCGTAAAATGGCTGACTCTGGTGTCTGGACTGAAGCTACCGCTCCAAGCGAATCAGAATCTGCTGACTACCATGTCACCACTTCTACCCATGCTCGTGCTGCTGAAGACGAAAATGACGCCAAAGTTGAAGGCGAACGTCGTAGCCGTACTCGCGGTGGCAAAGCGACCAAACAGAAAAAAGGCAACAAGCTGTCCGAATCTAAAGCGGATCGCGAAGAAGCCCGTGCTGTTGGCCGTAACGGTAAAGGTAAGCGTAAGCCAAGTACCTTACAGCAGAGCTTTAACAAGCCTGTTGTTGCCGTTAACCGTGATGTTGTAGTGGGTGAAACCATTACTGTTGCTGAGCTGGCAAACAAAATGGCAGTTAAAGGTTCTCAGGTCATCAAAACCATGATGAAACTGGGCGCCATGGCCACCATCAACCAGGTTATTGATCAGGAAACTGCTCAGCTGGTTGCGGAAGAAATGGGCCACAAAGTTATCCTGCGTCGTGAGAACGAGCTGGAAGAAGCGCTGATGAGCGATCGTGATACAGCTTCTTCTGCTGCCGCTGAGCCACGTGCTCCGGTTGTGACCATCATGGGCCACGTTGACCACGGTAAAACCTCATTGCTTGACTACATTCGTTCAACGAAAGTGGCAGCAGGCGAGGCCGGTGGTATTACCCAGCATATCGGTGCTTACCACGTAGAAACCGAAAACGGCATGATCACCTTCCTGGATACTCCGGGACACGCCGCGTTTACTTCAATGCGTGCTCGTGGTGCTCAGGCAACGGATATCGTTGTACTGGTTGTTTCTGCAGATGATGGCGTAATGCCACAAACCATCGAAGCCGTACAGCATGCGAAAGCTGCTGGCGTGCCAATCGTGGTTGCAGTGAACAAAATTGATAAGCCAGACTCTGATCCGGACCGCGTTCGTACCGAACTCTCTCAGTATGGCGTTATGCCAGAAGAGTGGGGCGGTGAATCTCAGTTCATCCATGTGTCTGCGAAAGTGGGTACCGGTATCGACGATTTGCTGCAAGCTATCTTGCTGCAAGCCGAAGTTCTGGAACTGAAAGCAGTTCGCACCGGCATGGCAAGCGGCGTTGTGATCGAGTCCTTCCTGGACAAAGGTCGTGGCCCGGTTGCAACCGTTCTGGTTCAGGAAGGTACTCTGAACAAAGGCGACATCATTCTGTGTGGCTTCGAATACGGCCGTGTCCGTGCGATGCGTGACGAAATGGGTCGTGACATTACGTCTGCGGGTCCTTCTATTCCTGTCGAAGTTCTGGGTCTGTCCAGCGTTCCGGCTGCGGGTGATGAAGTGACTGTTGTTCGTGACGAGAAGAAAGCGCGTGAAGTTGCTCTGTATCGTCAGGGTAAATTCCGCGAAGTGAAACTGGCTCGTCAGCAGAAATCTAAACTGGAAAACATGTTCGCGAACATGACTGAAGGCGAAGTTTCTGAACTGAACATCGTTCTGAAATCTGACGTTCAGGGTTCTTGCGAAGCGATTTCCGATGCGTTGCAGAATCTGTCTACTGACGAAGTTAAAGTTAAAATCGTCGGTATGGGTGTCGGTGGTATCACCGAGACTGACGCAACACTGGCCGCTGCTTCCAACGCGATCATCCTGGGCTTCAACGTCCGTGCAGATGCTTCTGCACGCCGTGTCGTAGAAAGCGAAAGTCTGGATCTGCGTTACTATTCCGTTATCTATAACCTGATTGACGAAGTTAAACAGGCGATGAGCGGTATGTTGGCGCCAGAATACAAACAGCAAATCATCGGCCTGGCTGAAGTTCGTGACGTGTTCAAGTCACCGAAATTCGGCGCTATTGCAGGTTGTATGGTGACTGAGGGTATGATCAAGCGTAACAACCCAATCCGTGTACTGCGTGAAAACGTGGTGATCTACGAAGGCGAACTGGAATCCCTGCGTCGCTTCAAAGATGACGTTGCTGAAGTTCGTAACGGCATGGAATGTGGTATCGGCGTTAAGAACTATAACGATGTGCGTACTGGCGATGTGATCGAAGTCTTCGAAATCATCGAGATCAAACGTACTATCGCTTAACGTTTGCGAAGTAGCTGATATCCAGATGGGGGGCCTTGCGCCCCCTTGTTTGTCTGGAGCAAGTGAGGAGAAAAGCATCATGGCAAAAGAATTTAGCCGTACTCAGCGCGTCTCTCAGGAGATGCAAAAAGAAATCGCCATCATCTTACAGCGTGAAGTCAAAGACCCGCGCGTAGGCATGGCGACCGTTTCAGGCGTTGAAGTTTCACGTGACCTGGCCTATGCCAAAGTGTTCGTGACCTTCCTGGACGTGCTGACGACTGACAATCACGATCCTGATCGTGTGAAGAATGGCATCAAAGCTTTGCAGGACGCGTCAGGTTTCATCCGTACGCTGATCGGTAAAGCGATGCGTTTGCGTGTCGTACCAGAACTGACTTTCGCATACGACAACTCTTTGGTTGAAGGTATGCGTATGTCCAATCTGGTGACCAACGTCGTGAAGAACGATGCTGAACGCCGTTCAGCTGCAGGCGATGACGAGGAAGTATAATGAGTCGCCCACGTCGCCGCGGCCGTGATATACACGGTGTTCTGCTACTGGACAAATCTTTAGGCTTGTCTTCTAACGATGCCCTGCAAAAGGTTAAACGCCTTTATAACGCTAACCGGGCAGGACATACCGGCGCGCTCGATCCTTTAGCCACTGGCATGTTGCCGCTGTGCTTAGGCGAAGCGACCAAGTTTTCCCGGTTCCTGCTCGATTCTGACAAACGTTATCGCGTGATTGCCCGTATGGGACAACGCACGGATACGTCAGATGCTGAAGGTGCCATCATTTCTGAACGTGAAATGGCCTTCACTCAGCAGCAACTGGACGATGCTCTCGACAGTTTCCGCGGGGAAACCCGGCAAATTCCTTCCATGTATTCTGCATTGAAATATGAAGGGAAAAAGCTGTACGAGTACGCGCGTCAGGGCATCGAAGTTCCGCGAGAATCCCGCAGCATCACCGTGTATGAACTCAAGTTCATCCGCTGGGAAGGCTTCGAGGTTGAATTAGAAATCCACTGTTCCAAAGGCACATATATCCGCACGATTGTGGATGATCTGGGCGAAAAATTGGGCTGTGGTGCGCACGTGACTTATTTGCGTCGTTTGCAGGTGGCAACCTATCCTTCAGAGCGTATGGTCACCATGGAAAAACTCCATGAACTGATCGCTCAGGCAGAAGAGCAGGGCATAGAGGCACGCTTATTGCTGGATCCCTTGTTATTGCCTATGGACAGCGCGTGTGAAGACTTCCCGGAAGTGAACCTGCTCCCTGTCGTCGCCGGATATGTTAAACAGGGCCAACCTGTTCAGGCATCTGGCGCACCGGTCAGTGGTATGGTTCGCATCACTGAAGGCGAAGAACGTAAGTTTATCGGTGTGGGCGAAATTGATGATGATGGCCGCATTGCGCCGCGTCGTCTGGTCGTCGAATACACGGATTAAGCGCTTTCTGCTCACCTTGCGATCACATATAGCAAAGGGTAGAATAGCGCAGCTTATGCATTGGGTTGCTGAATTAGAGATCGGCACCCGTTTAATTATCTATAATATTTTGGAGTAAGATTATGTCTCTAAGCGTTGAAGCTAAAGCTCAAATCGTTTCCGACTTCGGTCGTGGCACTAACGACAGTGGTTCTACCGAAGTTCAGGTTGCTCTGCTGACTGCTCAAATTAACCATCTGCAAGGTCACTTTGCAGAGCACAAAAAAGATCACCACAGCCGTCGTGGTCTGCTGCGTATGGTTTCTCAGCGTCGTAAACTGCTGGACTACCTGAAGCGTAAAGATGTAGCACGTTACACCAGCCTGATCGAACGTCTGGGTCTGCGTCGCTAATCAAGCGAGTTTCAGTGTAAAGGGGCCAATAGGCCCCTTTATTCTAGGAAGCAACGCCAAATCAGGGTACTGTATGGCTGCTGTTTCTGTTGTTATTCTAAGTACATGAACTTCCGTTACAGATGTTTTCGCGCGGCTAATGAGAGACTTTATTACCACATTGCCAGGTATATAAGGATTGTCATTAGTCGCGAGAATGTAGTGAGAAGCTCGGATATTGATCGGCGTGAACTGCTGTCATAACAGCTGCGCGTCATACAAAAGGACATTACATTGCTTAATCCGACTATTCGTAAATTCCAATACGGCCAGCACACCGTTACGCTGGAAACCGGCATGATGGCTCGTCAGGCAACTGCCGCTGTTATGGTTAGCATGGACGACACTGCGGTATTCGTTACCGTTGTTGGCCAGAAAAAAGCTAAACCAGGTCAGAGCTTCTTCCCGCTGACTGTTAACTATCAGGAGCGTACTTACGCTGCTGGTCGTATTCCGGGTAGCTTCTTCCGTCGTGAAGGCCGTCCAAGCGAAGGCGAAACTCTGACTTCACGTCTGATTGACCGTCCGATTCGCCCTCTGTTCCCGGACTCCTTCCTGAATGAAGTTCAGGTTATCGCGACTGTGGTTTCCCTGAACCCACAAGTTAACCCTGACATCGTTGCGATGATCGGTGCGTCTGCTGCCCTGAGCCTGTCTGGTATTCCATTCAACGGCCCAATCGGTGCTGCACGCGTTGGTTACATCAACGACCAGTATGTTCTGAACCCAACCGCAGATGAGCTGAAAACAAGCCGTCTGGACTTGGTTGTTGCCGGTACTCAGGGCGCGGTTCTGATGGTTGAATCTGAAGCTGAAGTGCTGAGCGAAGATCAGATGCTGGGCGCGGTCGTATTCGGCCACGAACAACAACAAATCGTTATCGACAACATCAACTCACTGGTTGCTGAAGCCGGTAAGCCAAAATGGGACTGGCAGCCAGAAGTGGTTAACGCTGAGCTGCATGCTCGCGTGGCTGCACTGTCTGAATCCCGTCTGGGTGATGCGTACCTGATCACCGAGAAACAAGAGCGTTACAACCAGATTAACGTCATCAAATCTGACGTTGTTCAGGCTCTGCAAGCTGAAGACGAAACTCTGGACGCTGGCGAAATCTCTGACATTCTGGGCAGCATCGAGAAGAACGTGGTTCGTAGCCGTGTTCTGCGTGGTGAGCCACGTATCGATGGCCGTGAAAAAGACATGATCCGTGGTCTGGATGTGCGTACTGGCGTTCTGCCACGTACTCACGGTTCAGCGCTGTTCACTCGTGGTGAAACTCAGGCACTGGTTACTGCAACACTGGGTACTGCCCGTGATGCACAGAACCTGGATGAGCTGATGGGCGAGAAAACTGACAGCTTCCTGTTCCACTACAACTTCCCTCCGTACTCTGTTGGTGAGACCGGTATGGTAGGTTCGCCAAAACGTCGTGAGATTGGTCATGGCCGTCTTGCTAAACGTGGCGTACTGGCGATGATGCCAAAACCAGAAGACTTCCCGTACACCGTACGTGTGGTATCTGAAATCACTGAATCTAACGGTTCATCTTCAATGGCTTCCGTTTGTGGCGCATCTCTGGCCCTGATGGATGCAGGCGTGCCGATTAAAGCCGCTGTTGCGGGTATCGCAATGGGTCTGGTTAAAGAAGGCGAAAGCTTTATCGTTCTGTCCGACATTCTGGGTGACGAAGATCACCTGGGCGACATGGACTTTAAAGTGGCCGGTAGCCGCGACGGTATCACCGCGCTGCAGATGGACATTAAAATCGAAGGTATCACCCGCGAAATCATGCAGGTGGCTCTGAACCAGGCTAAGGGTGCGCGTCTGCACATTCTGGGCGTGATGGAACAGGCTATCAGCACACCACGTGGCGATATCTCTCAGTTTGCTCCACGTATTCACACCATCAAGATCAGCCCGGACAAAATCAAGGACGTGATCGGTAAAGGTGGTTCTGTGATCCGTGCTCTGACTGAAGAAACCGGCACCACTATCGAAATCGAAGATGACGGTACTGTGAAAATCGCAGCTACAGACGGCGAGAAAGCGAAATATGCTATCCGCCGTATCGAAGAGATCACTGCTGAAATCGAAGTTGGCCGTATCTATCAGGGTAAAGTGACCCGTATCGTAGACTTTGGTGCGTTTGTTGCCATCGGCGGCGGTAAAGAAGGTCTGGTACACATCTCTCAGATCGCTGACAAGCGTGTAGAGAAAGTGACTGATTACCTGCAGATGGGCCAGGAAGTTCCGGTTAAAGTTCTCGAAGTTGACCGTCAGGGTCGTGTGCGTCTGAGCATCAAAGAAGCTACCGCACCTTCTCAGGACGAAACAACTGAGCAACCTGCAGCAGAATAATCTGTAACAGAAGTTTTACAGCTCCTTTCCACATGGGGAGGAGCTGTTCGTCTCACGGACGCAGGACGCGTTTGTGTTAAGCAAGCGGATGACAGGATGTTCATCCAATGTTTGTCTCCGGGAGTAGAAATGAAGCCTTTCTTGCGCTGGTGTTATGTTGCGACAGCACTTATGTTGGCAGGATGCAGCAACCATGATTGGCGTAAAAACGAAGTTCTGGCGATTCCGTTGCAGCCGACGTTGCAGCAGGAAGTCATCCTGGCACGCATGGAACAAATACTTGCCAGCCGGTCATTAACCGATGATGAGAGAGCACAGCTATTATATGAGCGCGGTGTGCTGTATGATAGTCTCGGGCTAAGAGCACTGGCGCGAAATGATTTTTCACAAGCGCTGTCTATTCGTCCTGATATGCCAGAAGTTTTTAACTACCTGGGGATTTACCTAACGCAGGCAGGCAATTTCGATGCTGCCTATGAAGCGTTTGATTCTGTACTAGAGCTTGATCCAACTTACAACTACGCGCGTTTGAACCGAGGTATCGCCCTGTATTACGGTGGCCGATTCTCGTTAGCGCAGGATGATCTGCAGGCGTTTTATCGAGACGATCCAAATGATCCCTTCCGTTCGTTATGGCTTTATCTTGCGGAGCGAGAAATCAATCCGAAGAATGCCGAAGTAGCGCTCCAGGAGCGTTATGACAAAGCGGACAGAGGGCAATGGGGATGGAATATCGTCGAATTCTACCTGGGCAAAATCAGCGAATCTACGCTGATGGAACGCCTCAAGGCAGAAGCAACGGATAACACTTCGCTCGCTGAGCATCTCAGTGAAACTGACTTCTATTTAGGTAAGCATTACCTAAGTCTGGGGGACAAGAACAGCGCCGCGGCACTGTTCAAACTGACGGTAGCTAACAACGTCCATAACTTCGTTGAGCACCGCTATGCATTGTTGGAATTGGCGCTTTTGGGCCATGAGCAAGACGACCTATCAGAATCGGACCAGCAATAGCTGACGACACCAATCAGCCTTTTTAATCATGGTATTTACCATTTTTAAGCGCCTTAACGGGCGAGGGTTGCTTTGTTCGTTTTATAATCTAATTTGAGCCGGTTCACACTTTTCAATGAAAATGACTGAAAATTTTCTCGACGAGTTATGTAGACTGGCTGCCATTATTAATGAGGCACGTGTACATGACTACTGAGCTTGAAACCTCTTTTGCTGACCTGGGGCTGTCTGCTCCGATCATTTCTGCCCTGACTGATTTGGGCTACGAAAAACCTTCACCAATCCAGGCTGAGTGTATTCCTCACCTGTTAAATGGCCGCGACGTTCTGGGCATGGCTCAGACAGGTTCCGGTAAAACAGCTGCATTCTCCTTACCGCTGCTGCATAACATTGATGCTTCACTGAAAGCACCACAAATTCTTGTTCTGGCACCGACCCGCGAACTGGCGGTTCAGGTTGCTGAAGCAATGACTGATTTCTCTAAACACATGCATGGCGTGAATGTGGTTGCCCTTTACGGCGGCCAGCGCTATGACGTTCAGCTGCGCGCACTGCGTCAGGGACCACAAGTTGTTGTGGGTACCCCGGGCCGTCTGCTGGACCACCTGAAACGCGGTACCCTAAACCTCTCAAACCTGAGCGGCCTGGTGCTGGACGAAGCTGATGAAATGCTACGTATGGGCTTCATCGAAGACGTCGAAACTATCATGGCGCAGATCCCGGCTGAACATCAGACCGCGTTGTTCTCTGCAACCATGCCAGAAGCTATCCGTCGTATTACCCGTCGCTTCATGAAAGAGCCTCAGGAAGTACGTATCCAGTCAAGCGTGACTACCCGTCCAGACATCAGCCAGAGCTACTGGTCTGTCTACGGTCTGCGTAAAAACGAAGCGCTGGTGCGTTTCCTTGAAGCAGAAGATTTTGATGCGGCGATCATCTTCGTTCGTACCAAAAACGCGACACTGGAAGTGGCTGAAGCTCTGGAACGTAGCGGCTACAGCAGCGCTGCACTGAACGGTGACATGAACCAGGCGCTGCGTGAGCAGACTCTGGAACGTCTGAAAGATGGCCGTCTGGACATTCTGATCGCAACCGACGTGGCAGCACGTGGTCTCGACGTAGAACGTATCAGCCTGGTTGTTAACTACGACATCCCGATGGACTCAGAATCTTACGTTCACCGTATCGGTCGTACCGGTCGTGCTGGCCGTGCGGGTCGCGCATTACTGTTCGTTGAGAACCGTGAGCGTCGTCTGCTGCGTAACATTGAACGCACCATGAAGCTGACCATTCCAGAAGTTGAAATCCCAACTGCAGAAGTACTGGGCGAACGTCGTCTGGCTAAATTCGCAGCGAAAGTTCAGCAGCAACTGGAAAGCAGCGATCTGGATCAGTACCGTGGTCTGCTGGCTAAACTGCAACCTGCAGAAGAGCTGGACATCGAAACACTGGCTGCGGCACTGCTGAAAATGGCACAGGGCGAACGTCCTCTGATCGTTGCAGCGGATCCGGTCTTCAAAAGCCGTCCACCACGTCGTGAATTCGAAGATCGTGGCGACCGCGGTGATCGTGGCGATCGTCGTGACCGTCCGGCTCGCAGCAACGACCGTCCTGCACGTGATGGCGACAGCCCACGTCGTGAGCGTCGTGACGCTGGCGAAATGGAACTGTATCGCATCGAAGTGGGTCGTGATGATGGTGTTGAAGTTCGTCACATCGTTGGCGCTATCGCTAACGAAGGCGACATCAGCAGCCGTTACATCGGTAACATCAAGCTGTTCGGTACGCACTCAACTATCGAACTGCCTAAAGGTATGCCGGGCGAGATCCTGTCTCACTTCACCCGTACGCGTATCCTGAACAAACCGATGAACATGCAGCTGATCGGTGATGCAGTGCCACAGGCTCCACGTCGTGATCGTCCGGCCGGTGCTGGCGGTGAGCGTCGTGGTAACGGTGCTCCGCGTCCTTTCAACGGTGAACGTCGTGAAGGTGGCCGTGGTAACGGTGCTCCACGTTCTTTCAGCGGTGATCGTCGTGAAGGTTCTTCAGCAGCTGGCGACCGTCGTCCGCCAAGCCGCGCAGCACGTCGTACTACTGACGCATAATCTGAATCCAGCTCGCTGAGTTTCAGATGACTTAACGTCAGAAAATAAAAAACCAGCCTTCATCGGGCTGGTTTTTTTTCGTCTGCAATTTACTTTCGTCTGCAATTTACTTTCGTCTGTAATTTACTACGAGGATCAGCTGATGCGCTGCTCTTTGACCAGATCGCCCTGCAACTGAGACACAATTTCGAACGAATGCAGACGAGCCTGGTGATCAAAAATCTGACCGTTGATCATCAGCTCATCAGCTTCGGTTTCACGCAGGATATTTTGCAGCCCCTGACGCACTGTTTCTTTGTTACCGACCACTGACATGCGCAGCGCGTTATCGACGCCAAAGCGTTCCTGAGCTGACCACAGGCTTTCAATGTTATCGACCGGTGCAGGGAGTTTACCCGGCATTCCGCGGCGCAGATTAATGAACTGCTGCTGATTGGAGGTAAACATCCGGCGCGCTTCTTCATCGGTGTCTGCGGCAATCGCGTTGATGCACACCATCGCATGAGGTTTTTCGAGCTGAGCGGAAGGCTGGAATTTGCTGCGATAAATCGCCAGTGCCTGATACAGCATGTCCGGTGCAAAATGTGAGGCGAAGGCAAATGGCAGGCCAAGAGCCGCCGCCAGTTGCGCGCTGTAAAGGCTTGAACCGAGTAACCAGAGTGGCACATGCAAACCTTGTCCCGGCACGGCCTGTACGGCCTGCTGTGGCTGAACGTCGCCGAAATACATCTGCAATTCCTGCACATCCTGCGGGAAGTTATCGATTTCACCGGAAAGATGACGGCGCAGCGCAATCATTGTGCGCTGGTCTGTACCCGGCGCGCGGCCAAGTCCCAGATCTACACGATTTGGATACAGCGTGGCGAGCGTGCCGAACTGTTCAGCAATCACCAGCGGGGAGTGGTTTGGCAGCATCACACCGCCGGAACCTACGCGGATCGTTTTGGTTCCGCCCGCGATGTAACCCAGCAGCACGGAGGTCGCCGCACTGGCGATACCGGTCATGTTGTGATGTTCTGCCATCCAGTAACGCTGGTAGCCCCACTTCTCAGCGTGCTGCGCCAGTTCAAGGGAACACTGGAATGCCCGGGCCGGATCGGCTCCTTGCGGAACCGGCGCCAGATCGAGCACGGAAAGGGGAACGGTGTTTTTCTCAGACATAATCACGGCTCACTCATCAAAGGAAAGCGCGGAGAAAGCATTCACTCCGCTCATAATTAGAACGAGTATTACCCAATAACTACTGATTGAATACGGCATTTGTGCCCTTAATTGCCGTTAAAACATCCTTAAAATCGATTTGAGTAACTTAAATTATAGTTTTTATGAATATGTTGTTTTGTGTTAAACAGTCTTTGTTCATCCCGCTATGATTTGACACAAGCGCACACGCGCCTTTAAGAACGGGCGTTGGCGGGAAAGGACAATCATGGAATGGAGAACCAAAAGCCGATGATAAACACAGGCAAACAAAAAGGATGAAGCACCGATGAGTAAACGAATATTATTGACCCTGTTGCTGGTTGCGGCGGCGGTTTCTCTGGCGGTGCTGTTTCGTGCGCACAATCAGGATTTACTGTTACAGGGAGAAGTCGATGCGCCAGAAGTGATTGTGGCGTCGAAATCGAAAGGCCGCGTGATTGAACGTCATGTTGAACGCGGTGACGATGTAAAAGCCGGGCAATTGCTGATAACTCTCGACAGCCCGGAAATGATGGCGCAATTGCGCGCTGCCGAAGCTGCCCGCGATCAGGCAAAAGCGCAGCTCGATCTCTCGGTTAACGGTACCCGCGAAGAAAGTATCCGTAACCTCAAAGCCACCCTGGCGCAGTCTCAGGCAGAATATGTGAACGCCCGCGATCTCTACAACCGCAATGTCAAAGTGGCGGCTAAAGGGTTTATTTCAGCCTCTGATTTAGAAGATTCACGCCGCGCCCGCGACAGCGCATATGCACAAGTTCTGGTCGCTAAAGCCAATCTTGATGAAGGCGTAAACGGCGACCGCGTGGAACAGCGCGATAGCTATGCCGCGCAGCTTCGTCAGGCGGAAGAAGACTTACTGGAAGTGAAAGCGCAAACCGATGACTTACAGGTTAAAGCGCCGGTCGATGGTGAAGTGGGGCCGATCCCGGTAGAAGTCGGCGAACTGGAAAGTGCCAACAGTCCTTTGCTGACATTGGTCCGTCTGCCTGACGCCTATTTCGTCTTTAACCTGCGTGAAGATATTCTGGCTGGCGTGCGCAAAGGCGACAAAGTGCAGATGCGCGTTCCCGCGCTGAATAACCAGATGATTGAAGCCGAAGTTCGCTATATCGCGCCGCTCGGAGACTA
The DNA here is from genome assembly GCF_003610915.1 of Rahnella variigena. Taxonomy (NCBI): domain Bacteria; kingdom Pseudomonadati; phylum Pseudomonadota; class Gammaproteobacteria; order Enterobacterales; family Yersiniaceae; genus Rahnella; species Rahnella variigena. The sequence continues at coordinate 176,420 of NZ_NSDJ01000001.1, read as the reverse complement.
TGCGACCAAACGCGCCACGCGCGCGACGGGTGACTTCGATTTAAAAACCTTTGAAGTGCGTCTTTACCCTGCGAAACCGGTGCCCGGACTGCGTCAGGGCATGAGTGCATTGTGGCAATGGAAAGCGAAGTGAAGCCGGTAAAAGCGCCACGCAGTGAAAGGGTAAAAGCCGCATGGCGCTGTTTCAGCCGCTCTTTTACCCGTGAAGTGAATCACGCCTTTCGCAAACCGGTGATCCACTGGCTGTGCTGGATTTTCCCTTTGCTTCTGTTTGGTCTTATCAGCAGCAACTTTTCCGAAGGCACGTTGCTGGATTTACCGGTGTCTGTGGTCGATAACGATCACAGCTCATTATCCAAAACGCTTACCCGCAAACTGGACGCCGGTTCACACGCGCATGTGCAGGCGTTCGAAGGCGGTTTACCGGAAGCGGAATACCGCCTGCGTACCGCGCAGGATTATGCGCTGTTGTATATTCCCAATGATTTTGAAGCCGACGTACTGGCTGGAAAACAGCCGAGCGTGGTGCTGTATTACAACGCGTTATTTTACGGTGCCGGTCTGTATTCCACGCAGGATTTCAGCGGGCTGATCACCGAACTGAATACCAGTTACCGTTCGATTATTGCGACTGAAATCGGCAAAACGCTGCCATCGCTGGCCAGCGTCGATTTATCCTACGGCAGCCTGTTTAACGCCAGCGGCAGCTACATCTATTACCAGCAATTCGCTGCGACGATTCACCTGCTGCAACTGTTTACCGTGACCTGCATGATCTACGTGATGGCACGCAGCCAGGCGTTGCTCAGTGCGCCGTCATTTACGCTGGCGCTGCTCGGCAAACTTGCACCCTATACGCTGTGTTTCACCACGTTACTGATGGTGGAAATCGCGATGCTGGTTGGATTCTTTGACGCCCGCGTCAGCGGTAATCCTTTGTATATGGTGGTGATTGGCTTCTTCTATGTGATCGCTGCGCAAAGCCTCGGGCTGTTACTTTTCACCTTCACCAAAACCACCATTACCGCTTACACCATGATGGGGATTTTCGTCAGTATCGCGCTGACTTTCTCCGGAATGGCGGTACCGGTGCTGTCGATGCCGCTGCCAGCGCGTATTATTTCCGGCATTGAGCCGCTCAGTTATGCGCTGGCCGCAATGTTTGACGTCTTCCTGCGCGAAGTCTCGGTGCGCGGTATTCTGATGGTGTGCTGCATCCTGCTCATTTATCCGCTGCTGACCGGCCTGCTGGTGCGCAGATGCCTCTACATGCGGCTTAAACGACAGGAGGCAGGCCAGTGACCCGTCGTGAATGGTTTAAAACCTGGTGGACGACATTCCGTAAAGTGCTCACCGGTTTGCTCGACAAGCCAATGTGGATGATGTTGCTGCTGTCATTGTGCGTGATGAGCCTGGTCTATGCGAACCGCACGGTGTGGGATTTGCCGGTGGCGGTGGTCGATCAGGATCACAGCACCGCCAGCCGGATGCTGACTCGTCAGCTGGACGCCACTTCCAAAGTCGCGACGGTGGCTTACGACAGCCTGGCGCAGGCCGAACACGATCTGGCGTTGCGTAAGCTCTTCGCGGTGATCATCATGCCGGTAGATCTTGAGAAGAAGATCCTCGCGGGGCAGAACATTGTGATCCCGGTGTACGGCGATGCGACTAACCGGCTGGCGAACGGGCAGATCCAGCAGGATGTGCTGTCGGCGTATCAGGCAATTCTCACGCAATACAACACGGATTTGTTGCTGAGCAGCGGCTTCAGTGAGCGGCAGGCCAGCGTGGTGCTTTCGCCGATTGTCGGACAGACGCTGGATGTGTTTAACCCCGGCATCAGCTTTGCGGCAATTATTTTCCCCGGCCTGCTGGTGATGTTATTGCAGCACTCATTATTGATCGCCAGCGTGCGCGTGAGCATTGTGCTCAACAGCGGACCTTCCGGAAAACCGGCGATACCGGCGTTTCTGGGCGGCATTTCGGCGCTGATCCCGGTCTGGCTGTTTCTGTCGATCGTCTTGTTTGTGCTGTGGCCATGGATCCTGGGTTACCGGCAAACGGCCAGCATTCCTGAAATTTTGCTGCTGACCTTCCCGTTCCTGCTGGCAGTGCTGGGGCTCGGGAAACTGGTGACGGAATGCCTGCGCAGCGTCGAACTGATTTACCTCACGCTGGCCTTTATCACCACACCGGTCTTTTATATTTCCGGTACTATCTGGCCGTTACAGGCGATGCCCGCGTGGGTCAGGGGCGTTTCGTCTATGCTGCCTTCAACCTGGGCGACCAAAGCTATTGCCGGTGTGAATCAGATGGGGCTGCCGTTTAAAGATGTGGGCGGCGATATTCTGATGCTGCTGATCTTGTGCCTGTTTTACACCTTTATTGGCATTGCCGTGGGCATGTTGCGCGATGGTGTCCGGCTCAGAGCGATGTTCCGTCCGAAGCAGAGAAATTTGTGATAAAAAAGGGAGATGACCGCCAGGTCTTCTCCCTTTTCACTGAACAGGCGCTGTCAGGGGCGCAGTTCCAGCCCGGCGACACGCTGCCAGTAGCCGTTACAGTCAGCTTTATCGGTGAGTGTCAGTGGCAGCAAACCGCGTTCATTGTTACGGAACGCTTCCAGCGTAGCGAGGGTATCTTTGGTTTCCGGCGACAGGCGCACGATGTCGACTAATCCCTGCATTGATACCAGTTCATTGCCAAGGTTATAGCAGTAGCCGCTCTGCGTCTGAATGCCGTTGAGCACGAACACCTGCTGATTTTCCTGCGACAGCATTTTGCGTCCCTGCGGATAATTGATGCAACAGGTTTCGCATTCATCTTTCGCACGGTTTTCAGAACGAGCCGTGAAACAGCGTGCCGAATAGGCCAGCGGTAAATGTCCGTACGACAGCACTTCCACTTCAAACTTATCGCGGATACCCAGGTCATCGCACTGGTTCAGCAGATTGACCAGCCAGTCGCGGGAAAGCTCGACCGGCATACACCAGCGCATCATGCCCTGTTTTTGCAGGATTTTTAGCGTGACGGCGTTGTAGCAGTTCAGCGCATGACCGACGACAAACGGCAGATTGCGTTCGGCTGCCATGTTCACCGCGCCGAAATCGTTAGCTTCCAGCAGAAACTCGCCGTTTTCTACATAGCGTTTCAGTTCATTCAGTTCGGACGGTGCCTGCAACAAGGCCAGCGTGGAAATCACCACCTGTTTACCGGATGCGGCCAGCTGACGCGCGACCTCCATCCAGTCATTCACTTTCATCTCACGGCGTTTGGTACAGACGTTTTCACCGAGATAAATGATATCCGCACTGCTGTCCGCTGCGGCCTGATAAAACTCTTCAACCTGCGTTTTCGGCCAGTAGTAAAGAATGGCCCCTAAAGAATATTTCATCATCGTCTCTTCGATTACTGCCACTTGCGGTGATAAGCACCGAGCGTGGTTTGTGTACCTTCAGACATGGAGCCCAGCGTTTTCATCCAGGCGTCATCGGTTTTGAAGTTTTGCGGATCCGCCATACAGCGGTCGATTGCCGCACGCCATACGCGGGCTACCTGACTGACATACGCCGGGCTGCGCTGACGTCCTTCAATTTTCACGGAGGCGATATTGGCGGCGAACAACTCCGGCAATAACTCCAGCGTATTCAGACTGGTTGGTTCTTCCAGCGCATGATATTTCGCACCATCTACCAGATAACGCCCTTTGCACAGGGTCGGATAACCGGCGTTTTCACCTTCGTCATAACGGTCGATCAGCACGTCGTTGAGGCGGGATTCCATGCCCTGCGCCGTTTGCTGCCAGCGAACAAAACGCGCCGGTGAACAGGCACCCACGGTATTTGGCGATTCACCGGTCAGATAGGAAGAAAGATAGCAGCGGCCTTCGGCCATGATGCACAAGCTGCCAAAGGCGAATACTTCCAGCGGCACGACAGTGGTACGGGAAAGCTGACGCACCTGATGCATCGAAAGCACGCGCGGCAAAACAACGCGGGCGACATCAAAGTTACGTTTATAGAAGCGGATGGCTTCATCGTTGGTGGCCGATGCCTGCACCGACACATGGCGCTCAACGTGAGGATATTTATTCGCGGCGTAATCGAGCATGGCGATATCGGCCAGAATCAGCGCATCTGCGCCGAGCTGTGCGGCCATATCCACTGCGCGTTCCCAGCGCTGATAGCCGTCAGGATGCGCAAACGTATTGATGGCGATATGCAGTTTACGGCGGTGACGGTGAACGTAATCCGCAGCTTCCTGCAATTTTTTATCCGTGAAATTCAGTCCGGCGAAATGGCGTGCATTGGTGTCATCTTTCAGGCCGATATACACCGCGTCTGCGCCATTATCGATCGCCGCTTTCAATGCAGGTAAATTCCCTGCCGGGCAAAGTAGCTCCATTCTCGTTCCTTACTGCAACCGGCCAGCCAGAGCTGAGGTTGGTGGGTGATGAAAAGCCAGTTGCCGACGTCATTCATTCATCAGTCAGGGCTTTGATTGGCGAACTATTTTAGAGAAGCAATGGATGCAATATTTTGATTTGAGGCAGTTTCTGCGGCTTTGGAAGGCATACAGCGCCCGGGGAGGTTGTACGTGATGTTTTTCTGTTGCAGTATTTATTGATGTAGACCGCTGAACGTTCCCGGCAATGTGTCAAAATAGGCGGTATAACTGCCTTAAAACTTGCCGAAAAGTTACCGAAAGGAGTAGTGCCAGTGTTGCAAAAACTACGTGCACGTGTGGTCCGTCAGGGACCATCCCTGTTAAGTCTGCCTTTGAAATTCACGCCTTTTGCGTTGCAACGGCAGGTTTTGCAAGAGGTCCTGAGCTGGCAGCTTCGTCAGGCGCTGGCCGACGGAGAGCTGGATTTCCTTGAAGGCCGCTGGTTGAAAATTGAGGTCAGCGATCTTAGCCTGACCTGGCTGATGTCAGTGCAGGAGAGCAAACTGGTGATCGCTGAACGTGGCGAAGCCGATGTCAGCTTCAGCGGTAATGCAAACGATCTGATCCTGATCGCTGCCCGTAAAGAAGATCCGGACACGCTGTTCTTCCAGCGCCGTCTTCGTATTGAGGGTGATACCGAACTGGGCTTGTACGTGAAGAATCTGATGGATTCTATCGATCTTGATACTATGCCGCTGCTGCTGAAAAATGGCCTGCTGCGCCTGGCCGATTTTGTCGAAGCGGGTCTGCAAGAGGACCGTGAGCCGCAAGCTCCGGTAGCTGAGCCATGTTAATTCGTACTGAAATTCCGGTAGATGCTGCGGGCATTGACCGTTTGTTACGCGCCTCATTCCCGACGGGCGCAGAAGCGGATCTGGTGCAGGAACTGCGCGAAGATGGCCTGCTGACGCTGGGCGTTGTGGCGACCGACGATGAAGGCGGTGTGGTGGGTTATGTTGCTTTCTGCCCGGTGGATATCCGGGGCGAAGACCGCAACTGGGTCGGGCTCGCGCCGCTGGCAGTAGATGAATCTTTGCGCGGTCAGGGGCTGGGCGAAAAACTGGTTTATGAAGGGTTAGATTCCCTGAATGAGTTCAGCTATGCCGCGGTAGTGGTATTGGGTGATCCGGCGTATTACCAGCGCTTTGGATTCAAACCGGCTGCTGCTCATGACCTGCATTGCCGCTGGCCGGAAACGGAAACGGCTTTCCAGCTGTTCACCTTATCAGACGACGCACTGAAAGATGCCAGCGGAGAGGTGGTTTTCCCGTCGGCGTTCAATCGTTTCTGATATCTCAGGGCCAACTTTTTTGCTCAGATAAAACAAAGGCCGGTTTCCGGCCTTTTTCATTTCCCGCTTTCCGTTAAACCCAGATAATTTTCCAGACATTCCGGTGCATTTCTCACCAGCAACTCTTTCTGCGCTTTGCTCAGTTTTTTGACTTTAATCTCCAGCTTTGAAGCCAGTGAACGGTCGCCAGCCGGACAATGAAATGCCAGCGTCAGCTCACCTTTTCCCCGCAACGATTTCGCCCCTTTTCCGCACTGATGCTGGCCTAAACGCCGTGTCACGTCGGTCGTTATGCCGGTGTAAAGCATCCCGGTCGGGGTTCTCAGCATGTATAAAAACCAGTTGGATGGGGCGGACATAAGCTCTGCGTGTCAGGAAATTTTGTGTCAGTTTACCTGAAAGGCACACTATTTATCTTAAAGGCACAACAGAGTGAGGCAAAACATCAACATGGGGCGGTAAACTGACACAAACCAAAATAAGGCGCATGTGATGAATAACCCTGATGACCTGAAACATATTCTGAAGTTTCTAAATAAACAGCATGTGCTGGCGCTGTGTGCCGTTGCGGACGGCGAGATGTGGAGCGCGAACTGTTTTTACGTCACGGATGCAGAAAGCATGACGTTGTATTTCATGACCGAAATGAAAACCCTGCACGGTACGCTGATGGCGAAATCACCGCATATAGTCGGCACGATTGCTCCGCATCCGAAAACAATTGCCCTGATTAAAGGCATTCAGTATCGCGGTGAAGCCACCGTGCTTAGCGGTGAAGAAGAAGCGCATGCGCGACATCTTTATTGCAGGCATTTCCCGGTCGCCATCGCCATGAAAGCGCCGGTCTGGGGACTGAAACTCAGTCACATTAAAATGACCGATAACGCGCTGGGTTTTGGCAAGAAACTGCTATGGGACAGGGAAGTTTGAAGAGAAATCGCCCCTTCCGCAGAAGGGGCGCAAGGCTTATGCCGCCAGAATTTTCAGTGATTCACGGTTAAAGGCGGGCAGATCGTCCGGCGTCCGGCTGGTGACCAGCGTGTTATCGTCAACCACGACTTCTTTATCGTAAAACTCTGCACCGGCGTTTTTAACGTCGACGACTACCGGTTTAACCGTTGTGAGTTTTCGGCCACGTATAACATCGGCGCTGATCAGTAGCTGCGGGCCGTGGCAGATGGCGAAAATGGGTTTGCCGCTTTTCGCAAAATCACGGGTGAAATCGACAAATCTGTCGTCACCACGCAAGGTATCCGGCGAATGTCCGCCAGGTAGCAACAGCGCATCGAAGTCAGCCACGTTGACATCATCAATCGATTTATCAATGGTGACTTTCGCCTTGCCCTGTTTGCCTTTGATCACGTTGCCCGCTTTGTTTTCGATGGTAATAACCTGATGGCCAGCTTTTTTATAGGCCTCGGCGGGTGAAGTGAATTCTGAATCCTCAAATTCATCAGTGATGAGTACCGCTATCTTCTTGCTCATGGTTCCTCCTGCTGAGAATGTGTTTTCGTCATACACTACTAAGCCTACAAGCCAGCGGCGGGATGATCAAACTGGATTCGTCCGAGTCTGCGAAAGTAACAGGAACTGTCTTATAGCGTGATATTTACATTCAGGTAACACTTCAAATATCTGTTCATGCTTTCATGTTTCAGAACCCGTGTTTCAGAATCCATGTTTCAAAATCGCAGCGCGAAAGCCGTTTTTTAAAAGGAAGTGATATGGCAAAAGTTCTTCTGCTGGGCGGAAGTGGCCTGATCGGGCGTGAGCTCTTACGTCTGTTGCAACTTGATCCACGAGTCAGCCGCATCGTGGCACCCAGCCGTCGTCCGCTGCTGCCAGGGAATAAGCTGTTTAATCCGCTCGGAGACAATCTCACGTCACTGGTGGTCGCACTCGATGAGCCGATTGATTTACTGTTCTGCTGTCTGGGCACCACGCGAAAACAGGCGGGCAGTGCGCAGGCATTCCGGGCGGTGGATTACGATCTGGTGGTGGATTGCGCCAAAGCGGCACGCGAACTGGGCGCACGCCATTGTCTGGCTGTGAGTGCTAACGGCGCCGATGCCCGTTCGCGTTTTCTCTATAACCGCACCAAAGGCGAAATGGAGCTGGCGCTGATGCAGCAGGGATGGCCGTTGCTGACATTAGTCAGGCCTTCGTTATTAGTCGGAAAGCGCCATCCGCCGCGTCTTCTTGAGCAACTCAGTGCGCCGCTGTTTAAAATGCTGCCGGGGAAATGGAAAGCGATTGATTCTGATGTGGTGGCGAAAGCATTGCAGGAGCAGGCATTTAACGCCGGATTAGGCGGCATCACCGTGCTGGAATCCAATGAGATTGCCGCCAGTATCGAAGATCTTTAATTCGCGTGATCCGCTGAGCCGGATCCTTGTGATATGGTATCAGGCAAAAAACGCGAATTTTCCTCAGACTGCTTTCAACTCAATATCACGCCAGATCCCTACAGGTATTTTTCTGCGAAAACGTGCAGATCCCTGAAGTCCGGCATCCTTTCTTTCAGTGTTTCATGATCCCAGTCCCACCAGCGGCTGGCTTCGATCCGCCCGATCATCGTGTCATCAAAGCGCATGCCGATCTTTTTCGCTGCCACGCCCGCGACGATCGAATAAGGCTCAACATCTTTCGTCACCACCGCAGACGTGCCGATCACTGCGCCATTGCCGACTTGCACGCCGGGCATCAGCACCGCGTTATGGCCGATCCACACATCGTTACCTACGGTGACATGATGCTCACGCCGCCAGTCGAAAAATCCCTGATCGTCCTCACCGAGTCCGTAGACAGAACTGCGATAGGTGAAATGATGCTGGGCAACGCGCTGATAGGTCGGATGATTGCCGGGATTGATCCGCACATAGGTGGCGATCGACACAAATTTTCCAATCGTGGCGCAGAAGATCTGATTGTTTCCGGCGGTATAAGAGTAATCGCCGATCTGCGTTTCGTCGATGATCGCGTTGTCGGCAATATGCACATACTGACCCAGCGTTGACCGGTTCAGCTCGACCTGCTGACCGATTTTTGGCCGCGAATAATCCTGCTCGTCAGCCAGCGAAAACGGATGAATGATGTCTGTCATAAAATCGCTCATGATGAAGTGACGGGATAAATAAACGCGCTGACCGGCAAGGCAAGAATGGCCAGCAGATGCTGTAAAGTCTCGTGCAACGCACCGTCATTATTCAGCCGGTGGCAGCCGGCGGGCAGGGCGTTTTCGTACTCTCTGGCACGCTGAAGACGACCGGCGATTTGCGTCGTATCTTCACGTCCGCGACGCGTCAGGCGTTCAGTCAGTACCGTTTCAGAAACCTGTAAACAAACCGGTACCAGCCGCTGGCCATAGCGCTGGCGGGCTTTTTCCAGATGTGCGCGCGAGCCGTTGACCACCACGTGAAAACCGAGCTGCATCCAGGTGTCTATCTCAATGCCCACGGCGTACCGGTACTGATGCGCATGCCAGTCCATAGCGAATAAACCGTGCTGGCGACGCTGAATAAATTCGGCTTCGCTCAGCGCAATATGGTTTTCCGAACCCGCATCCGCCGGGCGCGTAATATAACGATGCGCAACGGCGACATCGGTGGGCAAATGCTGGCGCAGCGCGTCCAGAAGACTGTCTTTGCCAGAACCCGAAGCGCCCATCAGATAGAGTAAACGACTCATCTCATCTCCCCTCAGAACACCTGAATGCCCTGACGCCAGACGTTCTGCACAAAAAAGTGATCGCCATGTGCGCGTGCCAGCACCAGATCCGCGCGTTTGCCTTCGGCGATTTCTCCGCGATCTTTCAGACCCAGCGCGTTAGCCGGATTACGGGTCACCAGTTTCACCGCCTGCGGCAAACTGAACGCATTGCTCTCATCGTTGGCAATCCGGAAAACCGCGTCGAGCAGGCTGGCGGGATAGTAATCGGAAGAGAGAATATCCAGCAGGCCAAGCGAAGCCAGATGGTGCGCAGCCACGTTGCCGGAATGCGAACCGCCACGCACGATATTCGGTGCGCCCATCAGCACCTGCAAGCCGCTGTTGTGCGAGGCGCGAGCTGCCTCTTCGGTGGTCGGGAACTCTGCAATCACGCTGCCGAGCGCCAGTGATTCTTCAACGTGGGCGGCGGTGGCATCGTCATGGCTGGCCAGCGAAATATGGCGCTTGCGGCAGTGTGCGGCAATCGCTTCACGGTTTGGCTGCGCCCAGCGCCGGGAGAGGGCGATTTGCTCTTCCTGAAAATCGTCCATTTGCTCGTCGTTCATGTGATATTTGCCCTGATAATACTCACGGTATTTCTGCGGAGTAGCGAACTGGCGCTGGCCCGGCGAATGGTCCATCAGAGAAACCAGTGACAGCACCGAGGTATCCATCAGCTTCTCAAACAGCGGCAACGTGGTTTCGTGTGGCAGTTCGCAGCGCAGATGCAGACGGTGCTCGGCGCGGTTCAGCCCGGCGTTCTGGCTGTTCACAATCGCGTCGATCATCTTTTGCAGATTATCCAGACGATGCCCGCCATCGCGTACGTCACCGACGGCGACGGCATCCAGCACGGTAGTGATCCCGCTGGCGACCATCAGTGCATCGTGGCTGCTCATGGCAGAATGCGCTGGCCAGTCTACTTTTGGTCGCGGTGTGAAAAACTTATCCAGATTATCCGTGTGCAGTTCGATAAAGCCCGGCAGCAGCCAGCCGCCCTGAGCATCCAGCGCCTGCGGCAGCTGACTGCGGTTGTCAGCAAAGGCGCTGATCACGCCGTTTTGCATCTCAAGCGACCCTTCAACCACCTGATCGTCGAGCACCAGTTTGACGTTATTTATGATCATGCGGACATCTCCGGCGCCGTTTCCGGGCTCATTTCATACAAGCGATCGGCAACGCGTTCGCGCACATCTTCATCATGGAAAATCCCGACCACCGCCGCACCGCGCGCTTTTGCCTGCTCGATCAGTGTGACAACGGCGGCACGGTTGGTGGCGTCCAGCGAAGCGGTCGGTTCATCGAGCAACAGCACCGGATAATCGACCACAAAACCCCGGGCGATATTCACGCGCTGCTGTTCGCCGCCGGAAAACGTGGAGGGCGCGAGATGCCACAGACGTTCCGGTACATTCAGATGGCGGAGCAACGCGCTGGCGCGGGCTTCACTTTGTGCTTTATCCACACCCAGTTCCAGCAGCGGCTGCATCACCAGATTCAGTGCGCTGATGCGCGGAATGACCCGCAGGAACTGGCTGACCCAGCCGACCGTATGGCGGCGAACGGCCAGAATATCCCGTGCTTCGGCGCTGACCATATCAATCTGCTGGCCCTGATGCTCGACCCAGATTTTGCCGCTGTCCGGCAGATAGTTGCCGTATAAAGAACGCAGAAGGGTGGACTTTCCGCTGCCGGAATGGCCGTGCAGCACCACGCATTCCCCGGCATTCACGGTCAGGCTGGCATTGCTGAAAACCGGCAATCTGGCGCTGTTCTGGTTATGCAGAACAAAAGTTTTACTGAGATTTTCGACCCTGAGCTTCGTCGTCATTTTGGTCACTCTTTCTCTGAAATTAGGTTAGGAAAGCACGGAAGAAACGAGCAGTTGCGTATACGGATGATGCGGATCGTCGAGCACGCGGTCGGTTAAGCCACTTTCCACTACCTGACCCTGTTTCATCACCAGCAGACGGTGCGCCAGCAGGCGGGCAACCCCCAAATCGTGGGTGACAATCACCACCGCTAGTTGCATTTCCACCACCAGCGTGCGCAGCAGATCCAGCAGACGTGCCTGAACCGAAACGTCGAGTCCGCCGGTCGGTTCATCCATAAACACCAGACGCGGATGCGTTACCAGATTGCGGGCTATTTGCAGACGTTGCTGCATCCCGCCGGAAAACGTAGTCGGCAGGTCATCGATACGGGAAACCGGAATTTCGACATCTTCCAGCCACTGACCGGCCTTCTTGCGGATATCGCCATAATGACGTTCTCCGACGGCCATCAGGCGCTCGCCGATGTTGCCGCCGGCAGAAACCTGACGGCGCAAACCGTCCATCGGATGCTGATGCACCACGCCCCAGTCGGTGCGCAACAGACGGCGGCGATCGCTTTCCGCCATGTCATACAGCGACTGCGCGGCGGCCTGGCCATTGTTGTAGATGACCTGTCCTTCCTGAGGCGCGAGACGGGCAGAAATCGACTGCAACAGCGTGGTTTTACCCGAGCCGGATTCGCCGACAATACCCAGCACTTCTCCCGGATACAGATTGAACGACACATCGCTAAAGCCTTTGCCCGGCGCATAAAGATGAGTCAGGTTATTCACCGACAGCAGCGGTTCGGCGGCAAGATTTAAGGGAGTGGTCATCAGCGGTTAACCTCGTTGGAAGCCTGTTGCTCAACCTGCTGAGCACAAAAATCGGTGTCGGAGCACACGAACATGCGGTTGCCCTGATCGTCGAGCACCACTTCATCGAGATAGCTGTGGTGCGATCCGCAAATCGCGCACGGCTCATCCCATTGCTGAACGGTGAACGGATGATCATCGAAATCCAGGCTCTCAACTTTGGTGAACGGTGGCAGGGCATAAATGCGTTTTTCGCGTCCGGCTCCGAACAACTGTAATGCGGGCATCATGTTCATTTTCGGGTTATCAAATTTCGGGATCGGCGACGGATCCATCACGTAGCGGTCATTCACTTTCACCGGATACGCATAAGTCGTGGCGATATGGCCGAAGCGCGCGATGTCTTCATACAGCTTCACCTGCATCACGCCGTATTCTTCCAGCGCGTGCATTTTGCGGGTTTCGGTTTCTCGCGGTTCGATAAAGCGCAGCGGTTCCGGGATCGGCACCTGGAAAATCAGGATCTGATCTTCCTGCAACGGCGTTTCCGGAATGCGGTGACGGGTCTGGATCAGGCTGGCTTCCACAGTTTTTTCAGTGGTTTTCACCCCGGCGACACTCTGGAAGAACTTGCGGATCGACACGGCATTGGTGGTGTCATCCGCGCCCTGGTCGATCACTTTCAGCACATCTGTTGTGCCGATAACGCTGGCGGTCAGCTGGATCCCGCCGGTGCCCCAGCCGTATGGCATCGGCATTTCGCGACCGGCGAACGGCACCTGATAACCGGGGATCGCCACGGCTTTGAGGATCCCGCGGCGGATCATGCGTTTCGTCTGCTCGTCGAGATAACCGTGGTTGTAGCCGGTCATCGTTTGGGCGACATTATTGTTCATTGGCTGAGTCCTGTTCTTTCGCAGCGCGCAGGCGTTTTAACAACTCCAGCTCCGCCTGGAAATCGACGTAATGCGGCAATTTAAGATGCGAGACAAAACCGGCAGCTTCGACATTATCGGCGTGGGACAAGACAAATTCTTCGTCCTGCGCCGGGCTGCTAATTTGCTCGTTGTATTCACGGGTTTGCAGTGCGCGATCCACCAGCGACATCGACATCGCCTTGCGTTCGGCGCGGCCAAACACCAGCCCGTAGCCACGGGTAAAGTGCGGCGGCTTGTCTTCAGGGGCGACAAAACCGTTCACCATTTCGCATTCAGTCAGCAGGATCTCGCCGATATCAATGGCAAAACCCAGCTCTTCCGGCACGATCTCGACGGTGAGCCAGCCGGTGCGGATTTCACCGGCAAACGGATGTGTGCGGCCATAGCCGCGCTGGGTGGAATAACTCAGTGACAGCAGAAAACCTTCGTCGCCACGCACCAGCTGTTGCAGACGTGCCGCACGGGACGCCGGAAATACCGGCGGCGTGCGGGTGATGTCTTCCGGTTCGGTACCGTCATCTTCTTCCTGTACCGCCAGCTGTTGTTGCGTCAGCAAATCAAACACATGGCCGCAATCTTCCGGCTGTGGTTCATCGGCAATCGGGGTGAACGGCGCCTCGCCTTCGGCCAGCAGCGCGAAATCCAGCAGGCGGTGGGTGTAATCGTAAGTCGGGCCGAGCACCTGCCCGCCGGGCAAATCTTTGTAGATAGCAGAGATACGTCGTTCGAGGCGCATCGCCTGAGTCTTCAGCGGCTCGCTGGTCGCCAGACGTGGCAGCGTAGTGCGGTAAGCGCGCAGCAGGAAAATCGCTTCGACCAGATCGCCACCGGATTGCTTGATCGCCAGTGCGGCCAGCTCACGGTCGTAAATTCCGCCTTCGCTCATCACCCGGTCAACGGCTAAACCCAGCTGTTGTTCAATCTGTTCGCAGCCAAGTTCATTCACATCGGTATTGCCGCGGCGCTCATGCGCCAGCAGCTGATGGGCGGCGGCAATCGCCTTCTCACCCCCTTTAACGGCGACGTACATCAGCACACCTCCACGCGCGTGGTGCGCGGTACGGCAATCAGTTCTTCGCCACAGGTGAACATAAAGTCCAGACCCAGCGGGAAACGGTGAGGGCGGTTAAGCAGATAATCACGAACAGAATCAGGCAACTGCGGTGAAATCATGCGGCTGCTCTCGATGCCCGGCCCGCGCAGACGCAGCGGCGTGCCGCCGGTCAGACTTTCCAGCTGCACAATCACGCTGGTCGCCAGCTCCGGCGACATCTCATCACCGCACGGGAAAGCCAGCAGCGTGGCGCTGTCGAGCGCCGGATCGGCCAGCGCAAAACTGACGGCAGATGGGTCATTGGTGAGCACTGCACCGGTATGGAAGCGCAGGTTCTTACGCAGGATTTCATCGTTAAGCGAGGCACTCAGCCACAGCGGCGTGTCGTTATCGATAAGCGTCAGCAGCACGCAGGCGCTGGCGGAACCTAACGCCCCGAAGCCGGGCATGGCTGGCAACTGCACGCTGACGCCGGGTTCGCTTAACGCTTTGAGAATACGGCGAAAACTGTACTGCGCATCCGCAACCGGATGTTGAAAACTGGCAACAAGTGACATGAATTATTCTCCGCGAACCAGGGTAAAGAAATCGACGCGACTGGAAGCCACTTCACGGGCGCGTTGCTGGCGGCGTTCCTGTTGCAGAGCAGCCAGCGGCGCTATCACACGTTTGTGCAGCAGTTCGTCCATGCCCTGCATTTGCAGCAAGGCATCGATGACCGCGCACAGTTCGGCGTGGGACTTATTGCGCCCGCTGACGTAGCTGTAGCCGTAGACACCGCCGTCTAACTGAATGACGGCGCGGGTGACGGTCATATCGCCCATCACAAAACGTTTGCCTGTGCCGCCCATGCGCCCCTGAAGCTGGGTCAGACCGGTTTCAGCAGCGCGGAGTCGTTCAAATTGCGGGGATAAATTCAGCGGTTGCCAGTGGGCGAGCAGCTCATCGGGACGGCTGTGAGCCAGCACCGACATCCAGCGCTGGCGGGTTTGCAGGTGATCCATTCAGTGCTCCATGGTCAGTTCGATCATGTCGGCACGCGTCAGGCTGACGGAATATTCCGCCACCGAATCGCTGCCTTCACAAATATTCAGGGTGCGGACACACAGCAGCGGTGCCTGCGGGACGATTTCGAGTAATTTGCTCTCTTTTGCCAGCGCGCGGCGGGCATTAATGCGGGTGGTACGGCGGCTGAGTTTTTGCTTAATCTCTTCGCGGATAAAATCGTGCAGCGAGCCGTTATGGAAGTTTTGCAATGCAGGCCACCAGTCGAGATCGGGAAGATAGTGATCAATCACGCAGACCGGCACGCCGTTCACGCGGCGCAGGGTACGCAGATGAATAACGGTGTCGCCTTCCTGACGCGACAGCGCCGCCGCGACGTGATCGGTGGCCGGACGCAGCACCGCCAGCAGACGTTCGCTTGTCGGATGGCTGCCCTGATCCAGCAGGTTCTGGCTGAAACGCGCCTGCGAATGCAGCGGATAATCGTAAGGACGCATCAGCACCAGCGTGCCAATACCCTGACGGCGTTGCAGCCAGCCGCGATCGACCAGCTCATCCACCGCACGGCGCAACGTATGGCGGTTCACCTGAAAACGTTCGGCAAGCTGTTGTTCCGGCGGCAGATAATCGCCGCAGCGGTAACCGTTACGCAGTTCCTGTTCCAGTTCGGCAGCGATTTGCTGATACACCGTGGTGTGACTGGTCGGATGTCTAGATAAGTTCATCACAATGAATACCTCGCACGGGACAAACGGGCAGTGACAGAGAAAAGTTGAAAGCGGTATGAAAGAGCCATGATGTAAACCTCAGTGTGGCGTTGGCTTCATCTTGGGCGTGCTAAATGACAATTGGGTGAAGCTCTGGTTGCAGGAAAATGAAGAGTTGGAAGACGTCCCGCAGGAATGAAAGAGGGGGATTTACGGGCTATCAGGAGGGAATTACATTTCTCCGGCGCGGCGGATACCGAAATTTAGCAAGGCGATCTTTTATTCTATTATATAAATTTTTGTATATTTCATTCGGGAAGGTATGATGAAAAGGATTTTCTTTGTCGACAGCAGTTTGGCGGATTTACAGCGTTTTCCCTTGCAGGCTCGTCGGGAAGCAGGGTACCAGTTACATCGGGTGCAACATGGGGAAATGCCTTTTGACTGGAAACCCATGCCGGATGTAGGGATGGGGGTGCGCGAATTACGGATTAAAGATACGGAGGGTATCTACCGGATTTTGTATATCGCCAAATTTAAAGAAGCCATTTATGTGCTGCACTGCTTTCAGAAAAAATCCCAGGCCACGAATCATCATGATCTGGAGCTGGCTAAAAAACGCTATAAATCAGAAGTAAGCCGGAGGAAAAATGATTCAGAGTTTTGACAATATCTGGGATGCCATCGAAGAAACGCCCCAGGAAGCTGAGAATATGAAAATACGCTCTAAATTAATGATGGTTCTTACTGCACATATCGAAAAGAACAAAATGACTCAGGCTCAGGCTGCGAAGTTTTTCGGAGTCACTCAGCCACGCATATCGGATCTGGTACGCGGTAAAATCTCAGTATTCAGTATTGATATGCTGGTCAACATGCTGGCGAGCGCGGATTTACATATCACCCACATTGAAATCGGTGGGAAAGCACTGGTATGAAAATGAAGAGTTGGAAGGCGTCTCGCAGGAATGAAAGAGGGGGATTTACGGGATGAACAGTACAAATTACACTCTGGTTGTCGGATGTTTTTTTAAACATTAATTACAAAAGGACTTTGTATGTCAGAAGCACTCAATCGTGAATTCAATGATTTACCTGTTACGTTAATACCCGAAACACCTGCGCAGAAATGGAGGCGTGAAAATCAAAAAGGAATTGAGGCGATAAATAAATACGTCGAAGAACATGGTTCGTTTTCTGATTATCAGCGTGCATTTTGATGGAGCAATACGTTGTTTATGAAAACAAAGGAGACGGAAAGGTAGCGTATCCTTTTTTGCTGAATATCCATCATTCGGCTGCGAGTGGGTTCGGTAATACGGTAATGATTCCGTTGGTGCCACTGCTCGAATTAATAGACTTTCCGCCAAAAAAACTTTGTCCTTTGCTTAAGATTGAGCAAGAGCAGTATGTGGCAATGACGCATATGCTGGGGGGCGTTAAGTCACGAGAAATTGGCGATCAGGTCAGGCAGCTCGACGGGGAAACCTATGAAGTGAAAAATGCGTTTGATTTTTTACTGAATGGAATTTGAACCGGATGTGAGGGGAATAATTTCCCCTCTGAAAGTATTAACGCAAATAATGGATCACCTGATTACCGCTGCCGCGCCAGATAAGTGCAGGGTCTTTCAGTTCCTGCACAAATTTCCCGTCGACCAGCACGTTGATTAACGCCACGACTTCCCGCTGTTCAGCGCTCAGTTCCCCGAGCGTATAACCCGTCCACATCCACACATCTTTGCCCGGACACTCTGCCTGCACGCGTAACAATAGCTGGCGCACCGCAGAAAGATTTTGCGGATGCAGCGGATCGCCGCCGGACAGCGTTAAACCCTGACGCGGGATCACCGTGTTTTGCAGATCTGCGATAATGCGGTTTTCGTCTTCCTGCGTAAAAGGTTTGCCGGAGTCCAGCCGCCAGGTGCTTTTGTTATAGCACCCGCGGCATTCGTGGACGCAGCCGGAAACGAACAGCACGCAGCGTGTTCCCGGCCCGTTCACCACATCAATCGGGTAATACTGATGGAAGTTCAAAGTATTAACCCAGCTGACCGTTACCCAGATGTTTAATCCGGCGCTTCACTTCTTCCTGCTTACCGGCGTTAAACGGACGGGCATCCGGGCTGCCGAGATAACCACACACGCGGCGGGTGACTGACACGCGGGAAGGTTCGTGATTGCCGCATTTCGGGCAGGTGAATCCTTTGCTGGTGCATTCGAATTCGCCGGTATAGCCGCAGTCGTAGCATTCATCGATTGGCGTGTTGGTGCCGTAATACGGCACGCGGGTATAACTGTAATCCCACACGTCTTCCAGCGCTTTCAGATTGTGTTGCAGGTTAGGGTATTCGCCATAGCAGATGAAACCGCCGTTGCTGAGTGGCGGATACGGCGCTTCGAAGTCGAGTTTTTCGTACGGATTTACCTTCTTCTCGACGTCCAGATGGAAGCTGTTGGTGTAGTAACCTTTATCAGTCACACCGGCCACCAGCCCGAATTCGGCTTTATCCAGACGACAGAAGCGGTCGCACAGGTTTTCGCTCGGCGTGCTGTACAGGCTGAAACCGTAGCCCGTTTCGTCTTTCCAGCTTTCGGTTGCCGCTTTCAGACGAGCCACAATCGCCTCGGCTTTTTCGCGTAACTGGCTGGCGTCGAACACGTGGGTCTGGTTGCCGAACAGTGCGTTAATGGTTTCATGCACGCCAATGTATCCGAGCGAAATCGAGGCACGACCATTTTTGAAGATGCCGGAAATATCGTCGTCAGCTTTCAGGCGCACACCGCAGGCGCCTTCCATGTACAGGATTGGCGCCACGCGGGCTTTGATGCCTTCCAGACGTGCAATACGGGTCATCAGGGCTTTCTTCGCCAGCAGTAAACGCTCGTCGAGCAGTGTCCAGAACGCCGCTTCGTCGCGGTTCGCTTCCAGCGCGATGCGCGGCAGGTTCAGGCTGATCACGCCGATATTATTGCGGCCCTCGTGGATCATCTCGCCATTTTCTTCATACACGCCCAGGAAACTGCGGCAGCCCATCGGCGTTTTGAACGAACCGGTGACTTTCACCACCTGATCATAATTTAGGATGTCCGGGTACATACGCTTGCTGGCGCATTCCAGTGCCAGTTGCTTAATGTCGTAGTTGGCGTCACCGGCTTTATGATTCAGGCCGTCACGGATGGCAAATACCAGTTTCGGGAATACAGCGGTTTTGCGATTTTTGCCCAGTCCGGCAATGCGGTTACGCAGAATGGTTTGCTGGATCAGGCGCGATTCCCACGATGTGCCGAGGCCAAAACCGAAGGTGACAAACGGCGTCTGGCCGTTGGCGGTGTGCAGGGTATTGACCTCATATTCCAGCGACTGGAAGGCGTCATAACACTCTTTTTCGGTACGGCTGTGAGCAAAGCCATCCGCATCCGCAATCTGCCACTCTTCGGCAGTCTGACGATGTTTATTGAAGCTGGCGGTGACGAACGGTGCCAGGACTTCATCGATGCGGTTAATGGTCGTGCCGCCGTAAATATGGCTGGCGACCTGCGCGATAATCTGCGCGGTGACGGCCGTAGCGGTGGAAATAGACTTTGGCGTGTCAATTTCCGCATTACCCATTTTGAAACCGTGATTCAGCATGCCTTTAAGGTCGATCAGCATGCAGTTAAACATCGGGAAGAACGGTGAATAATCGAGGTCATGATAATGGATTTCGCCACGCTCATGCGCCAGTACGACATCGCGCGGTAAAATATGCTGTTTGGCGTAATGCTTGGCGACAATACCGGCCAGCAGGTCACGCTGTGTCGGGATCACTTTGCTGTCTTTGTTGGCGTTTTCGTTGAGCAACGCCATATTGCTTTGTTCAACCAGACCCCGGATTTCCTGATTCAGGCGGCCACGCATTTCACGTTTCACATCGCGGTCATGACGGTATTCGATATAAGCGCGTGCCAGCTTTTTATGCGGACCTGCCATCAGCTGATTTTCAACCGCATCCTGAATATCGTGGATATCTACACGAGCCTGATCTTGCAGACTTTCCGCCACCACGCGGGCAACCTGAGCGCAATAATCCACGCTGTCGATACCCGCAGCCGCCGCCGCGCGTTGCACGGCTTGTTTAATCAGAACTTCATCGAAAGGGACCTGGCAACCATCCCGCTTGATCACGATGGGCTGCATTGTTGTGGATTTTGCGGGTACGGTTTCCAGTCTGTCTGCCTTCACAATGTCACTCCTATTGGGCGGATCCCGCGCCCCACAAGGCTTACAGGCCGGTTGTGTGGCTTTTGCAGAAAACCGCTATATATTGGGTTGGGTGTGTACTATACACACTACATGTAGCATTCACGCGAGTGATAATTCCCGTTTTATTGACCTGAAACAAAGAATTTTTTTGGCGGAAGAATTGATGACCAACTGTAAGTTCTGGCCTGAGTTTTGCGTGTTGTTTTATAAGGAGATCCATAAAAAACAAACGGGCCAGACACGAATGTGACTGACCCGGCAGAACAGAAATTTCAGATTATTCGGTGAGCTGCCAGAAGCATTCGTACGGACGAAGCGTTCCGGAAACCGCAGGGGATGCGTAATTACTCAGCAGCGTGCTGCCGGGGAATTCCGGCAATGTGAAGGCCTGATCCTGTGCGCTCAGGTTTGCCATCACCCGCAGGGTTTTGCCGTCTGCCGTGCGGGTATAGCACCAGAGTTGCGGATGCTCCGGCAGCAAATCCTGATAATCGCCCCCGCTCAGTACCGGCAGCGTTTTGCGCAGTCGGATCAGTTGCTGATAGAGATAAAAGACAGAGTCTTTATCCGCCAGTGCCTGTTCGGTATTGATGTCCTGCGCGTTGTGGCTGACGGAAATCCACGGTGTGCCGGTGGTAAATCCGGCCTGATCTCCGGCGTTCCATTGCATCGGCGTGCGCGAATTATCCCGTGATTTCTTCGCCAGAATGCGTAACAGCTCTTCGTTGCTGCGCCCGTCGGATTTCAGTTCGGCAAACATATTCAGACTTTCCACATCGCGATATTGTTCGAGATGTTTAAAACCAGGATTGGTCATGCCGATTTCTTCGCCCTGATAGATATACGGCGTGCCCTGCAAACCGTGCAGCACCATCGCCAGCATTTTGGCAGACGTCGTGCGCAGTGCCCCTTCATCACCAAAGCGCGACACAATGCGCGGCTGATCGTGATTACACCAGAACAGCGCATTCCACGCATGCCCGTGCATTCCCTGCTGCCATTCGCGGAAAATCTGTTTGAGCTGGACGAAATCCGGCGGCGCATCCGTCCATTTTTCGCCGTTCGGATAATCCACTTTCAGATGATGAAAGTTAAAGGTCATCGACAGTTCGCTGCCGTCGTTAGCGGCGTAGCGGCGGCAATGCTCAAGCTTCGTTGAAGACATCTCGCCGACCGTCATCAGCCCGAGCGGTTTGAACACATCGCGGCTGAACTCCTGCAGGAACTCATGAATGCGCGGGCCGTCGGTATAAAAACGGCGGCCATCACCGGCATCGTCGGACGGGAAGTCCTGCTGTTTTGAAACCAGATTAATCACGTCCAGACGCAGTCCGTCGACGCCTTTATCCGCCCAGAACTGGCAGACTTTTTTCAGCGCCTCGCGCACCGGCGGGTATTCCCAGTTGAGATCCGCCTGCTCGGTAGCGAACAGATGCAGATAATACTGCCCGCTGGTTTCATGCCACTGCCAGGCGCCGCCACCGAATTTAGAACGCCAGTTATTCGGCGGGCCGCCTTCGGTCGCGCTGTCACGCCAGATATAAAACGGGCGGAACGGACTGCCCGGATCCTGCGACTGGCGGAACCATTCGTGGTGCGTCGAAGTATGGTTAAACACCATATCCATTACGATGCGCATCCCGCGCTGATGCGCCTCTGCGGTCAGCCGCTCGAAGTCTTCCAGCGTGCCGAAAGCCGGGTCAATCTCGCAGTAATCCGCTACGTCGTAGCCGTTATCAATCTGTGGCGACAGGTACATCGGCGTCAGCCACAGGGCATCGACGCCCAGTGTTTTCAGGTAATCCAGACGTTGCGTAATACCGTTGATATCACCGGTGCCGCTGCCCGTAGTGTCCTGAAAGCTCTTTGGGTAAATCTGGTAAATCACGCCGTTTTTCCACCACGGCAATTCGCTGTTCATTCCATTTTCCTTCTTAAATTTCTTACACCACTGCCAGTTCGCCACGGCGGGCTTTGCGCTGATAAACCAGCACGGTCAGGATAATCGGCACCACAATTGCCACCAGCATGGCCAGTGCGTAGATGCTCCAGAACTGCGGTTTGATGGACAGAATGCCCGGCAATCCGCCGACCCCAATACCGTTAGCCGTGACGTGGAACAGACCGCAAATCAGACCGGCAAACGCCGAGCCGATCATCGCGCACAGCATCGGGAAGCGGTATTTCAGGTTGATCCCGTACATCGCCGGTTCAGTTACGCCGAGGAAGGCTGAGATGGCGGCGGGCACGGAAATCTCACGTTCGTTGTGTTTACGGCTGACGATAATCACGCCGACGACCGCGGCTGCCTGCGCAATGTTAGACAGAGCGATCAGCGGCCAGACCGGCGTTCCGCCAGTGCTTTGTACCATCTGCATATCGATGGCGAGTGTGGTCTGATGCACGCCGGTAATGACCAGCGGCGCATAGAGGAAACCAAACAGCGCGGCACCGATCGGCGCGAGGCTGCCGGTCATGATGAATTTCACTGCGAAAGCCACGCCGTCGCCAATCATGCGGCCAAACGGCCCGATCAGCGTGTGCGCCAGGAACACGGCAATAATCAGTGAGCTGACCGGAACAATCACCAGATAAAGGTAATTAGGGATAATGCGTTTCAGGCCATTTTCGATGACCGCCAGCGCCATACCCGCCAGAACGGAAGGAATGACCTGCGCCTGATAACCCACTTTTTCGATGGTGAACCAGCCGAAATTCCACACTTCAGGGATTTGCTGCCCGAGGTTGTAGGAGTTCATTAACTGCGGCGACACCAGCGTGATACCGAGCACGATGCCGAGGATTTCGGTACCGCCCATTTTTCTGACCGTTGACCAGCAGACCGCCACCGGCAGGAACATAAACACAGCTTCGCCGAGCAGCCACAGGAAATCGTAAATCGACTGCCACAACGGGTGCATCTGCGCCAGCGTCTGGCCATCGCTCATCGGGATTTCACCGATAACGTTACGGAAACCGAGAATCAAACCGCCGCTGATCAGCGCCGGTAACAGCGGGAAGAAGATTTCAGCGAAATGAGAAATGCTGCGCTCAAACCAGCTCATATTCTGGCGGGCGGCGACTTTTGCCTGTTCTTTTCCGGCCGCACTTTTACCGGTGCTGGCAATCAGGACTTTATAGTAATCATCCACTTCCGGCCCGATAACGACCTGGAACTGACCGGCATTGGTAAAGCAGCCTTTGACCATCGGCAGGGCTTCGAGACCTTTCGGGTCGGCTTTGGACGGGTCATTGAGGACAAAACGAAGACGCGTAATGCAGTGAGTCACCATCGCGATATTGTCGCTGCCGCCAACGAGGGCGATCAGCTGATCAACATCCTGTTGCTTAACTTTGCTCATAGGGAATGGCCTGTGATTTTGCGTAAGTGTGTAGGGTACGGTTCAAGCATAGCGAAGGTGATGGGAACCTGTCCGGGAACGTTCCCGGTTTTGCCGGAACGATCACAAAGTTTCTGCTTTGGGGAAAGGCAAGGTCAGAAAATTGGGGGATTCAGAAAGCAAGCTTTCCGGGGATGATCAGCTGCTGCACGGCCGCAGATCCGCTGAGCTGTGCCAGCAGTTGTTTAGCCGCCGCTTCGCCGCCTGCGCCATAACCGAGTTCTACGGAATACGATTCCGGGAACAGGAAATGCAGCAGCGGGTTGTTACCGATACCGCACACCTGGATGTCGCGGATTTGCTGCTGTTGCAGGTATTTCTGTGCGCCGATAGCGATAGTATCGGAGGCACAAATTACCGCCTGGACATTGCTTTTCAGCAATTGCGGGATCAGATCAAAACCGCTCTGATAGGTGAGTTCACCCAGCGCAATGTGCGGTGTCAGGCCGTTCTCCTGACAAAATGCCCGGTAGGCTTCGCTGCGGCGCTGGCCCGTCGTGGTGTCCTGCGGGGAAACGCCAATAAAGCCAATGTTGCGCAGGTTATGTGCCATCAGCTTTTGCATCAGCAACTGCACCGCCCCCGCATCGTCGTAACACACGGACGACAGCCCCGGCATATCACGCGCCAGCATCACCATTTTGTCCTGCCACGGCGTCAGCATCTGCGCCGATAAACCGGTAAAACCAAACAACACCACGCCGTCGATATTGCGCTGTTTCAGCACCTGCAAATGCTCTTTAACACGTTCGGTGCTGAACTGACTTTCCAGCACAATCGGATCGTAACCTTGCTGATAAAACAGTGGCAGCATGGCACGGACGGCCTGATTTTCTGACGGAGAGTCGAGGCGTGAAACAATGATCGCCACGATTTTATCGCTGAACCCGCGCATTGCCCGCGCTGATTTCGACGGGCTGAAATGTTCCTGCTCAATCACCTGTAATACCCGTTCGCGGGTTTGCGGGCTGACATTGCCTTCGTTATTCAGGACGCGGGAAACCGTGGATTTACCGACGCCGCTCAGGCGCGCAATGTCATTTATGGTCAGGCGATTTTGCATAGTTATTTTGTATGGTTAAGTGAGATCAGGTTTAAGTTCGGTTGTAGTAAACAGGTTTATAATCCGCGGAAAATACGCCTGAGGCGTAGTTAACAGCTCTACCCTAACGGATTTTTATACCCGATGCGTATGAATTTCCAGACCGTTCCTTACCGGAGGTGAAAACCCATGGAACCCGACCCCAATTCTGTAGGTCCGTTGTGATCCGGTAAGCACCCGCTTTTGCTGCTGCTTACCGTGACATTAAATGTTATCAGGTAAGCGGTGGTGTACGTCTGTTCGTTCGCCCCTGTTTTGTTATAACCCTTTTGCCCGTCTGCGGTCGTTTTGCCGTGGGCGCAATAAGGTGCGAATGATGTTCAAAGATTTCACCTCCCGGCTGCTCAGCGCGCTCAGCCGCAACTTACCGCGCCGTTTAGTCCGTCGCGATCCGATGCTCGAAAACGTGCCAGGCCGCGCTGCACAGGCTGTTCCTGCGGCGATGGCTGCACATTGTCAGGCGTGTGCCCGCGCCACCGAAGACCAGCTGTACCTGCAATTTGCCAGCCATCCGGAAGGGCTGACCGCGCAGGAAGCTGACGCGATCCGCGACGTTTCAGGCCTCAATCAGACCGGCGATCAGCAGCCTGCACCGTGGTGGCTGCACCTGTGGCACTGCTACCGCAATCCGTTCAACCTGCTGCTGACTGTGCTCGGGCTGGTGTCTTACGCCACCGACGATTTAACGGCGGCGCTGGTGATTGGCGCGATGGTGTTTATTTCCACCTTTATGCATTTCATTCAGGAAGCGCGCTCCAACAAAGCTGCCGATGCGCTAAAAGCCATGGTCAGCAACACCGCCACGGTGTTGCGCAGTGACGCGCAAACCGGGCGCAGCGAAACGGTAGAAACCCCGATCAGCCAGCTGGTGCCGGGTGACCTGATCAAGCTTTCTGCGGGGGATATGATCCCGGCAGATTTGCGCATTCTCTCCGCCAAAGACTTGTTTATCAGCCAGGCGGCGCTGACCGGTGAATCGCTGCCGGTCGAAAAACACGCCTGCGAGAAAAAACCGGTTGCGGCGGATCCGCTCGAACTGAATACGCTGTGCTTTATGGGCACCAACGTGGTCAGCGGTACGGCGATTGCGATGGTGATCGCCACCGGCGGCAAAACCTGGTTCGGTCAGCTGGCCGAACGCGTGGTGCAGGAAGATACCCAGCCGAATGCATTCCAGGCAGGTATCAGCAAAGTCAGCTGGCTGCTGATCCGCTTTATGATGGTGATGACACCGGTGGTGCTGGTGATCAACGGCTACACCAAAGGCGACTGGTGGGAAGCAGCGCTGTTTGCGCTCTCCGTGGCGGTCGGGCTGACGCCTGAAATGCTGCCGATGATTGTCACCTCGACGCTGGCGAAAGGCGCGGTGAAACTCTCCCGCCAGAAAGTGATCGTCAAACGTCTGGACGCTATCCAGAACTTTGGCGCGATGGACATCCTCTGCACCGATAAAACCGGCACGCTGACGCAGGATAAAATTGTACTTGAGCGCCACACTGACGTACTCGGGGTGACCAGCGACGACGTGCTGCATCTGGCGTGGCTGAACAGCCATTATCAGACCGGCCTGAAAAACCTGCTGGATGTTGCCGTGCTGGAAGCGGGCGATGCCGGTCCGGTGCATAACTCGCTGAAAGTGGATGAAATTCCGTTTGATTTCGACCGTCGCCGCATGTCCGTGGTGGTCGCCGAAAACGATCATAATCACCGCCTGATTTGCAAAGGCGCGCTGGAAGAAATGCTGTCGATATGCACGCTGGTGCAGCTCAACGGTGAGATTGTGCCGCTGACCGATGTACTGCTCGCGCGCATCCGCCGCATTACTGATGACCTGAATCAGCAGGGGCTGCGCGTGGTGGCGGTGGCACATAAAGTGATGCCATCACGCACGCAGGGGTACGGCGTGACCGATGAATCCAGCCTGATCCTGGCCGGGTATATCGCGTTCCTCGATCCGCCAAAAGAAAGCACCGCACCGGCGCTGGAAGCGTTGCAGCGTAAAGGCGTCACCGTGAAAATTCTCACCGGCGATAACCCGCTGGTGGCGCGTAAGGTCTGCAAAGATGTCGGATTACATGCAGAAACGGTTCTGATCGGCAGCGATATAGATGCACTCGACGATGTGCAACTGCTGAACGTCGCCCGCGAAACCACGGTGTTTGCCAAACTGACGCCGATGCACAAAGAACGCATTGTGCGCGTGCTGCGCGGTGAAGGGCATGTGGTCGGCTTTATGGGCGACGGCATTAACGATGCACCGGCGCTGCGCGCGGCAGACATTGGCATTTCCGTGGATTCGGCGGTGGATATCGCCAAAGAAGCGGCGGACATTATTCTGCTGGAAAAAAGCCTGATGGTGCTGGAGCAGGGCGTGACAGAAGGGCGCAGAACCTTCGCCAACATGCTGAAATACATCAAGATGACCGCCAGTTCTAACTTCGGTAATGTGTTCAGTGTGCTGGTGGCCAGCGCCTTCCTGCCGTTCCTGCCGATGTTGCCGCTGCATCTGCTGATCCAGAATCTTATCTACGATGTGTCACAGGTAGCGATTCCGTTTGATAACGTTGATGAGGAGCAACTGGCAAAACCGCAGCGCTGGAATGCGGGTGACATTGGCCGTTTTATGGTGTTCTTCGGGCCAATCAGTTCCGTGTTCGACATCCTGACCTTCAGCCTGATGTGGTGGGTGTTCCAGGCCAATACGGTTGAGGCGCAGACACTGTTCCAGTCCGGCTGGTTCATTGAAGGGCTGCTGTCGCAGACGCTGATTGTGCATATGATCCGCACCCGCAAAGTGCCGTTTATTCAGAGCCGCGCCTCCTGGCCGTTGTGCATCATGACGCTGATGGTGGTAGTCACCGGTATCGCGTTGATCTACTCGCCTGTTGCCGGATTCCTGCAATTGCAGGCGCTGCCGCTGAGCTATTTCCCGTGGCTGATCGCGATTCTTGCGGGCTACATGGTGCTGACGCAGTGCGTGAAAGGCTGGTTCGTGCGTCGTTACGGCTGGCAGTAATCGTTTCGCGTTAAATATTAATCATACAGGCGGTGATTGTTAACTCAGTCACCGCCTTTATTTTATCCAGCGACTATAGTAATTCCTTTAGCTTCAGCGGGCTAAGATGGTGCGCTTTTTACTCTGAGGAATTTCACCGATGTTATTGCCTTTCCGTCGTACCCTTCTGGCTTCATCCCTGTTTCTCACCTTTTCCGCTTTTGCCGCGCCAGCCGGGGATTTACCGCTGATGCCATGGCCGGATATCAAACTCTAATGCAAGTGATTTATTTTATATGTTTCGTTTAAAGAAATTCTAATAAGTGTGTATTTTACACAATAAGTGAACTTTCAAATAACAAAAATCAAGAACAAGTAATGTCAGGTTAGTCAGTAACGAGTGAGTAATGTGATTGAATGCTTGTTGGTGAAAAAGGGTTGAGGGAAGGCAATAGTATAGTAAGGCGTACAGACCGAAGTCCGCGTAATGAATTTCCGTTCCTTGGCTACGCCATCACTCATAAGCATTTTTGTAAAACGTTGGTAGATGTATACGCCGTATGAATTAATATATCAAAACGAGTGATTCAGTATTAATTGGTGCCCGACTAAACTGGGCTTTTTTGCCAGAACTCCATTGTAAGTAAAAAATCTAGTGCGTACGTGTATAATGCAATACCATTAGGATGGGAATGAATCATAACTAAGGGACTAATATGGCTGACATTGATGATATATCCACGCGCATTGCTGGGATTATTCTTTCCCCCGAATCAGTAAATGGCCTCATAAACGGTGCGTTCACCGTGCCGCTTGATATGGGCTATATGGTATATGGTGTGTTTGATACAGGCTCACGGTTCAGGCGTGAAACAGCTAGAATTAGAATGGCTGGCGCTATAAGAAACGATATCTTGAATTATGACCATATCATAGATGCGATTAAGATAATTTTTAATAATTTTAACATCTACGTTACCGAAACAGAGCAGGATAATATTTATAGAGGCGTAATTACATCATTTGTGGGAAGGATGGGGACTAATACAATCATGGCTATGATAACGGCTGCAGTATTAGAAAGAGTTTCTTTTATCTCAGCTACATTTAAATCAAAACCCATAGCTGTATTAACTGGAACGTTGTTAATTGGTGGTATGACTGAGCGCTCAATACGAACCTCTGAACGGTTGGAGGCTGAGAACCCAGAAATATATAATTTATTGAGTGCGAAAGACTATGACCTCCTTTACTTCTTATTTGAGCCATCCGTTCAACCTTTTGTAGATGCGATGCATATCAGAATAACGCAAGGCGAACCTACATTCAGAAAAATAATTGAGTTGGTGAGGAAGAAAATAAATGCCTAAAGACGGGGTGTTTTTTAAAGTCATTAATATGATTCTTACTGCAACCGAAAAAATAGTTGCTTTTATAATTTATTATTTATTTGAGTTCGCATTTGCACCCTTGATGATATTTGGGCCAATACTTTGCATTATATACATCGAGCCGTGGCCGATGAAGTTTGTAGGTATAGGAGCCTGGCTAATATTTCTATACATCTTGTACAAAGTGATTGATAAAATCACAGGCAGAGAAAAACGTAATAATTAACTTTATAAGGATATAACATGTCAATTCCAGCTTATTTATTTCTAACAGATGAAAATAATTCTCCGATTATTGGCGGCTCGTTGGTTTCTGGCCGCGTGGGTGCCATTGAGTTGAAATCGTTTGCTCACCACCTTTCTATACCCTGCTGCGGGCACACGGGGAGACTGACGGGTACACGCGTACATGAGCCCATCAACATTCAAAAAGAGTTCGATAAAGTCACCCCGTTGCTATACCGCGCTCTCACAAATAACCTGGTATTGAAATCTGCAACAATAAAGATGTATCAAATAATGGATTCAGGCATGGAACATGAGTATTTCAATATTCTGTTAGAGAACGTGAAGATCACTGCGATCACTCCAACGCTCCATCCTGGCGGCACAACGGGAACGCATCTGGAAAACATTCAGCTACGTTATGAGGCGATTACCTGGAAGCACTGCGACGGTAATATCATACACAAAGATAAATGGAATGAGAGGGCCACAGCGTAGCATTGCCTGCCAAAGCTCATCTTTGGTCAGTTGGACGGGCTCGTAATCGGAGTGGAGGTATGCCGATGGAAATAAGCTTTGATAATCTTCATTGAAAATAAACAGGTAAAATAATGAATGGACGTGATATCCGCCCATTCATTATTCCTGATTAATGCTATGACTTTCGCGTATTGTTTAGATCGTTACGACGGTTCACCCATGTGTTAATCAGCAGGGTGATGATCAGAATCGACGCAATCACACCCAGCGAAATCCCTACCGGAATGTGGAACACGTCGAGCAGCAGCATTTTGATGCCGATGAAAATCAGGATCACCGCCAGACCGTATTTCAGCATTGAGAAACGTTCCGCCACGCCTGCCAGAAGGAAGTACATCGCACGCAGGCCGAGGATCGCAAACAGGTTAGACGTCAGCACAATGAACGGGTCGGTGGTCACGGCGAAGATAGCCGGGATACTGTCGACCGCGAAAATCACGTCGCTCAGCTCGACCATAATCAGTACCAGCAACAGCGGGGTGGCGAACAGAATACCGTTGCGGCGTACGAAGAATTTCTCGCCCTGCAAATCGTCGGTCATACGCATTTTACTGCGCAGCCAGCGGATCATCGGTTTCTCGCCCACTTCTCCGTCGTCATCTTTCGCCAGTGCCATCTTGATACCGGTGAACAGCAGGAACGCGCCGAACACGTACAAGATCCAGCTGAATTGCCCCACCAGCCAGCTACCCGCGAAAATCATACCGGTACGCAGGACGATGGCGCCAAGTACGCCGTAGACCAGCACGCGGCGTTGCAGGTTGGCCGGAATGGAGAAGTAGCTGAACAGGATCAGCCAGACGAAGACGTTATCGACCGCCAGGGCTTTTTCCAGCAGATAGCCGGTCAGGAACATCGTGGCTTTGGCGTCGGCGACTTCACGACCAAACTCACCGTTGAGATACCACCAGAAGCCGAAGTTGAACAGCAGCGACAGGCCAATCCACACCAGCGACCACATCGCGGCACTTTTCATACTCATGGTTTGCGCGCCTTTGCGACCCTGCAACAGCAGGTCGAACGCGAGCATAATTATCACTACCACGGCAAAAGAGCCCCATAAAATCGGGTTGCCTACGGAGTTCATCATTACGGTATCCTCGAAAAAACATCAAAAAAAAACGGCCAGCGTCGGAAGACGTTAGCCGCTCATTTTTTGAGCTGTGAGCAAACCTCGCCTTCCGGCAAGGTCTCACTTACAAAGATAAGTATTCATCTTGTGAATGCTTATCTTTGCCCCGGTAACCGGGTGGCTGAGACGGCGCTGCGTGAGCGCGGGTCCAGACACCGTAATGACGATTATCCGGCGAAGAAGTTACTCCCCTTTGCACTTTGCAAACTAATGCAAAATGTGTCCGGTGTCAAACATTCAGAAACATTATAGTGCATTAACCCGCCAGCGCCTGACGTTTGCCGAGTGCGCCGACAAAGGCCAGCAGCAGCCCCTGACTGAGCGGTGTTTCGCTAAGTTGCTGAGCCTGATGAGTAAAGTCCACCGAATCGTCTTCGGCGAGGGATCCCAGCCATGACAGATACGTTTTCATCACCGCCAGAGTGAATTCCGGATGGAACTGGGTGCTGACAGCATTCGGGCCATAACGCAGGATCTGATGCGGGTCGTGCAGCGTTTTCGCCAGCACCGTCGCCGTCGCAGGCGGCGTAATAACAGTTTGCAGATGGATCAGATTGGCCGCGAACTGTGCCGGAAGCTGCGACACCAGCGGGTCCAGATGCCCGGCAGGCGTCAGCGTGACTTCATGGGTGCCCACTTCAATCCCTTGCGGGTGATAATCCACCTCGCCGCCCAGCGCATACGCCATCAGCTGATGACCGTAGCAGGCGCCGAACATCGGTAACTCCTGCAACATGCCCAGACGTACCCAGTCCGCCGCGTCTTCACTCCACGCCAGATGTTCTGTCACCATGCTGCGCGACCCGGTAATGATCGCCCCGCAATAGTTTTCCGGCGGCAGCGGGCGTTCACCCGCCTGCAAATCGACAATCACGACCTGCTGCGGGTCGATATCTCCCTGGCGGATAAACATCTGCGGGAAGTTATCGTGTGCGCGGCGGATAGGCTCCGGCGCGTGACCGGTCTGTAAAATCAACAGCGGTTTCTGGCTGGGTGCAATCATCTGTTACTCCCGATACTTACGGAACATTAAGGCTGATTATCGGCCGGAAACACCACGCCGGTCTGACGACGGATTTCCGTCAGCACTTTGGCGGTGATGCGCGAGACTTCCAGCCCCGGGTGCGCGACAAACTGGCTGTCGACCAGAATCGCAAATGTTTCTGCTTCATACAGCATGGTGTTGATGTGTTGCGGTTGCGTCAGGTCCAGTTTCTGGCTGCCGCGTGGCGTCAGGCTGAGCGTCTGGCATTCAGACAGTTTTTCCATCTGCAGGGTGCCGTCTTCGCCCTGAATTTCGCTTGGCAGCAGGGAGTCGCTGATCTTGGAATGGTTGATCACCACTTCGAAATTATCCGCATAAGACAAAATCACCGTGCCCTGACCGTCGACGCCGCTTTCCAGCAACATTGCAGTGGCTTTTACCGTTTCCGGTTCGCCAAACAGCGAAATGGCGCTGGCCAGACAGTAATAGCCAATATCCATGATTGAGCCGTTGGAAAACGCCGGGTTAAAGGTGTTAGGGTTTTCACCGGCCAGATAGCGCGGATAACGTGAGGAATACTGACAGTAGTTCAGAATGGCTTTACGCAGTTTACCGATACGGTTCAGCGCGCCTTTCATATGCAGGAAATTCGGCAGATAGGCGGTTTTAAACGCTTCGAACAGCACCACGTTGTTCTCTTTCGCGCAGGCGATCAGGCTTTCGGCTTCTTGCAGATTAGATGCCAGCGGCTTCTCGCAAATCACGTGCTTTTTATGGCTGAGGAACAACAGCGATTGTGGGGCATGTAGTGAATTCGGGCTGGCAATGTAGACGGCATCAATCAGGTCAGATGCGGCCATTGCTTCAAGGGAATCAAAATAATGTTCAACCGGATAATCCTCACCGAGCTTTTTAGCGCCTTCCAGCGTGCGGGAGTAAATCGCGGTTAACTTCATCTTACCGCTCTCGTGTGCGGCATCAATAAAACGCTGGGTGATCCAGTTGGTGCCGACGACTGCAAAGCGAATCATATGTATTCCCTATAGATAAGTGGACAATGAATTATTGGTATAACTTGCCGAATATTTCCAGATGCGTCAGGTACATGCGCGTGTCGAATTCTAACTGATGATAGTCGGGCGTCATATGACAGCACAGGCTGTAGAAAGCTTTGTTGTGTTCTTTTTCTTTCAGGTGCGCGAGTTCGTGAACCACAATCATTTTCAGAAACGCTTCCGGCGCGCTTTTAAATACCGTCGCGACGCGGATTTCCGCTTTGGCTTTCAGCTTGCCGCCCTGAATGCGCGATATGGCGGTATGCAGCCCCAGCGCGTGCTTCATCACGTGGATTTTATTGTCATAAGCGACTTTGCTTAACGGCGATGAACTGCGCAAAAACTGGTTTTTCAGGTCCAGCGTATACTGATAGAGCGATTTGTCAGTGGTCAGCTCGTGCGGCTCGGGGTATCGCGTCAGCAACACTTTACCTAAACGTTCCTGTTCGATTAACTGGCGAACCTGAGCCTGAAGATTCTCGGGATAGCCTTGCAGATAGGTCAATTCAGGCATAACTGTTTGCTTTGTCTCTTTATTGACGGGGAAAAGATGCCATACCGGTAAGCGGTGTTTTCGTCACGATCGCGCCAGTCCGGCAGATAAACCCCTTTTTAACTGAAAAAACGTTTTACTGATAGACCAAATTAAGGGATAAACAGCGCAAATTGAATATAGAGGAGGGCCAATGAGCCAATTCGAAACCGAAACAGGTGGTCAGTTATTGCAACTGCGTCTGGAACGTTATCCGCTGGAAGAAGCGGCAACGCAGTTACAGGCATGGGAAGCGGCGGATGAATATCTGCTGCAAAACCTGAACACCGACGCGCTCAACGGCCGTCCGCTGCTGATTTTCAACGATGCTTTTGGCACGCTGGCCTGCGCCTTGCAGCCGCACAACCCGACCAGCATCAATGACTCTTTCATGAGTCAGCTGGCGATGCGCCATAACCTGCGTCTTAACGGATTTGACGAAGACAGCGTGGCGGCGCAAAGCAGCCTGGTGCCGTTGCCGATCAATCCGGGTCTGGTCATCATCAAAGTGCCAAAAACGCTGGCGCTGCTGGAACAACAACTGCTGGCGCTGCGTGAAGTGGTGACGCCGGACACGCAGATTATCGCCGGCGCAAAAGCCCGTGATATTCACACCTCTACGTTGCAGTTGTTCGAGAAAATCCTCGGGCCAACCAAAACCAGCCTGGCATGGAAAAAAGCCCGTCTGATCCATTGTGAAGCGACTCTGCCTGCCCAAACCGCAGAGCCGGTGATTTCCGAATGGGCGCTGGATGACAGCGAATTCCGTATTTCCAACCACGCCAACGTGTTCTCTCGCGGCGGTCTGGATATCGGCGCACGCTTCTTCATGCAGCATCTGCCGGAAGGTATCGAAGGGCGCATGGCGGATCTGGGTTGCGGTAACGGCGTGATCGGCATGACCGCGCTGGCGCTGAATCCGGATGCAGAAATGCTGTTCGTCGATGAATCTTATATGGCGGTAGAATCGAGCCGTATTAACGTCGAAAACAATTTGCCGCAGGATGTCAGCCGCTGTCATTTCGAAGTGAACAACATGCTGGCCGGTGTCGAGCGCGAAACCCTGCACGCCGTGCTGTGTAACCCGCCGTTCCACCAGGGCACCGTGGTCAGTGATGACACCGCCTGGCGCATGTTCTGCGACGCCAAACGTTGCCTGCAAACCGGCGGCGAACTGCGCATCGTCGGCAACCGCCATCTGGATTACTACCAGAAACTGCGCCGCCTGTTCGGCAACTGCACGACGATCGCCACCAACCAGAAGTTTGTGATCCTGCGTGCGGTGAAAACGGCGTCGCATCACTGATCGCTGAATTGCTGACATTAAAAAGCCGCTTATCGCGGCTTTTTTTTCGTCTGCAGTTTTCTAATCCAATGTTTATATCTTCAGCGCCAGCCGCGTGCCCTGATCGATAGCCCGACGGGCATCCAGTTCGACGGCGACGTCTGCACCGCCGATCAGATGCACGGTTTTTCCGGCATCCTGCAAGGGCTGATACAGGGCGCGCTGCGGTTCCTGTCCGGCGCAGATAATTACGTTATCCACTTCCAGACACAGCGGGTCGCCGTTCATGATCAGATGCAAACCCGCATCGTCGATGCGTTCGTAGCTGACGCCGCTTTGCATCTTCACGCCACGCTGCAGCAGGCTGGCGCGGTGGATCCAGCCGGTGGTTTTCCCCAGTCCTGCGCCGACTTTGGTGGTTTTGCGTTGCAGCAGTACGATCTCCCGCGCCGCCGGTTCTGGCTGCGGTCCCTGCGGTGCCAGACCGCCGCGATGCGTCAGGCTCTGGTCGATTCCCCATTCGTGGCTGAAGGCCTGAGTACTCAGGCTTGATGACACGCCTTTATGCACCAGATATTCGGCGGTATCAAAACCGATACCGCCCGCGCCAATAATGGCGACGCGCTGGCCGACCGGTTTTTTATCGCGCAGCACGTCGAGGTAAGTCAGTACGCTCGGGTGATCAATGCCAGTAATATCCGGCAGGCGTGGTGAAATACCGCAGGCGAGGATCACTTCGTCATAACCCGTTAACTGGCTGGCGGTGACGGTTTCACCCAGACGCAGCGTGACGCCCAATAATGTCAGCTGACGCGAGTAATAGCGCAGCGTCTGATAAAACTCTTCTTTGCCGGGGATCTGTTTGGCGACATTAAATTGGCCGCCGATTTCATTGTGTGCATCAAATAATGTGACGTGATGTCCGCGGCTGGCGGCAGTGGTGGCAAATGCCAGTCCGGCTGGCCCGGAGCCGACCACAGCCAGGCGTTTGGTGATTTCCGCACGGGTTAGGGGTAACTGCGTTTCACGGCAGGCGCGGGGATTCACCAGGCAGGACGTGACTTCTCCGGCGAATATCTGATCCAGACAGGCCTGATTACAGCCGATGCAGGTATTGATTTCATCAGCACGCCCTTGTGCGGCTTTTTCGACAAATGCCGGATCGGCGAGGAACGGGCGCGCCATCGACACCATATCCGCGCAACCTTCGGCGAGAATTTTCTCCGCCACGTCGGGATCATTAATGCGGTTGGTGGTGATCAGCGGAATACCGACTTTGCCCATCAGTTTTTGCGTCACCCAGCTGAACGCCGCGCGGGGAACCATCGTGGCGATGGTCGGAATGCGTGCTTCATGCCAGCCGATGCCGGTGTTAATAATGCTCGCGCCAGCCAGCTCGATGCGTTGCGCCAGAGTTTCGACTTCCTGCCAGTCCGAGCCTTCCTCGACCAGATCCAGCATGGATAAGCGATAAATAATGATGAACTCCCGGCCACAGGTTTCGCGCACGCGGCGCACCGCTTCTGTCGCAAACCGCATACGGTTATCGGCCGAACCGCCCCAGCTGTCCGTGCGCTGATTGGTGCGCGCGGTGAGGAACTGGTTTATCAGATAACCTTCGGAGCCCATGATTTCCACACCGTCATAGCCGGACGCCTTGGCGAGTTGCGCACAGCGGGCAAAATCTGACAGTGTTGATTCGATTTCTTCTTCGCTGAGAGCGTGAGGTGTAAAGCGGTTAATCGGTGCCTGAAGTGCTGAAGGCGCGACGGGGTGGGGCTGATAGCTGTAACGCCCTGCATGAAGAATTTGCAGCGCAATTTTTCCCCCGGCGGCATGAACGGCATCGGTCACTACGCGGTGATGCGTGATGTGCTCCTGTTCTGCGAGGATTGAACCACCCTGATACACCACGCCCTGCGCGTTGGGGGAAATGCCGCCGGTGACAATCAGCCCGACACCAGCGGCGGCGCGTTCGGCATAAAAGGCCGCCAGACGTTCAGGCCCGTCCTCCAGTTCTTCCAGTCCGGTGTGCATAGAACCCATCAGCACGCGATTTTTCAGTTGTGTAAAACCTAAATCCAGCGGCGCCAGCAGGTGCGGATAAAACAGCGAAGCGCGTTCAGTCATGGAATTCTCTTAAGTGGTCGGAGGAGATGAGTTCAATTTAGCGGGTGGCAGAGCAATTGGAAAGTCAGCGTGCAATGACTGTGATATGCGTCACTTTGGGGAAATCCCTGAGAGTTAATTAACTATTACGCATATTATTAATCGCCAAACATTAATTATGGTGGATTATTTTTTGCGGAAGTCTGGTCGTCTGAAGTCGCGAATAAAAAGATTATTTCTTTGTTTTTACACAATATTG
The DNA here is from genome assembly GCF_003610915.1 of Rahnella variigena. NCBI lineage: Bacteria > Pseudomonadati > Pseudomonadota > Gammaproteobacteria > Enterobacterales > Yersiniaceae > Rahnella > Rahnella variigena. The sequence goes on along the minus strand of NZ_NSDJ01000001.1, from coordinate 139,386 downwards.
ATTGGTTGCAGGTTGTTTATTTTAAACATTTTTTTATTACGTTTATGCGCTTAGGATTATTTTTATAAAACAATCTCGAATCGATTCAGTTCAGGTTAGAGCTGGACTAGGCTGGAGCTGCTTCACCCTAAAAAATTCATTTCTAACCTGGATATATACTATGAATCTTATTGACCATACAGCCTGCCGCCCGTTTACCGAAGCCGGGCATTTGTCCCAGATTGCAGCCTATTATGAAGAAGGCCGTAATGTCATGTGGATGATGCTCAGGTCTTATCCACGTCCCTGTTTTAATCAGGAGCTTATTGAAGACATCATGACGCTGACCTATGCAGCAAAGGCGTCGGGGCTGCGTTTTGATTTTTGGGTCACCGGTTCTTTGGTACCCAATATGTACAATGTGGGAGGTGATCTGAGTTTCTTTGTCGACTCTATCGTCAATAACAAGCGCGAGGCTTTGCGCGCCTACGCCAGAGCCTGTGTGGACTGTGTTCATGCGGCAGCGCGTGGATTTGATGTGGGCGCGATCAGCTTGTCGATGATTGAAGGTACGGCACTGGGCGGCGGATTCGAAGCGGCGCTGGCGCACCATTATGTGCTGGCGCAAAACACGGCCCGGATGGGATTTCCGGAAATCGCCTTTAACCTCTTTCCGGGAATGGGCGGTTATTCGCTGGTCTCGCGCAAAGCGGGCATGAAGCTGGCGGAGGAACTGATTTCCACCGGTGAGTCTCATACGGCGGAATGGTTTGAAAGCCGCGGGCTGGTGGATGTGTTATTCCAGCCGGGTGAGGCGTTCAACGCCACGCGTACGTTTATGGATGTGCTGCGGCCAAAACTTAACGGGATCCGCGCCATGATCCGCGCACGTCAGCGTGTGCTGCAACTTTCACGTTCCGAGCTGATGGATATTACGGAGGATTGGGTGGATGCCGCGTTTACGCTGGAGGAGAAAGACCTGAGTTATATGGAGCGTCTGGTCATGCTGCAAAACCGGCATACGGCATCACTGCGTAAAACCGGCTAGCAGCGGGCAGAAAGAGCCCGTCACTGGAGCTATTTCTGTTTTGCTTTAGGTTTAAAAATATTGGGTGAAGCAATCATTTTTTCTTCAAGCCAGTGCTCGAGTTCCGTTGCGGGCATTGGCCTTGCGTAAAGAAAGCCCTGTTTACTGTCCACACCAATCTCGTCAATTAATTTCTCTTCTTCAGCCGTTTCTACCCCTTCCGCCACCACGGTCAGTTGCAGGGTTTTCGCTACTGCCACAATCGCCCGCACCAGCGCCTGAGAAACCGGATTGTCATTGATCCCACGGACAAAACTCTGGTCGAGCTTGATGCAGTCGAGCGGAATGCGTGCCAGCTGGGACAGGGAAGAATAACCGGTACCGAAATCATCCAGATGCACCTGCGCGCCGAGTTTATGCAACTGGTTAATCATGGCGACAGCTGCACCTTCGTCTTCCACCAGGCAGCTTTCGGTCAGTTCAAAATCGAGCAGACACCCTTTCATGCCGGCTTTTTTCATGGCGTCAGACAGCGTCGTGATAAACGAGCCATTATTCAGCTGGCGTCCGGAAAGATTCACGGCCACGCGCAGATTCAGCCCCTTTTTCTGCCATTCCGTCGCCTGACGGGTGGCGGTTTCGATCACCCATTTGCCGATGGGCGTAATCAGGCCAGATTCTTCGGCATAAGGGATAAAACTTTGTGGCTGGATCAGGCCGCGTTCCGGCGAATTCCAGCGCAACAGCGCTTCCACACTTTGCACAGTGCCATAAAGTGACACTTTCGGCTGATAGTGCAAAACCAGCTGGTCTTTTTCCGCCAGCGCTTTGCGTAAATGCGTATCCAGCCACATGTATTCTGAGGCTTTTTCATTCATACCCGGCGAGAAAACGCAGTGCGCATTTTTGCCTTTTTCCTTCGCCACATACATGGCGGTATCGGCGTTTTGCAGCAGCGTATCGCCGTCAGTGCCGTGTTCCGGACAGATAGCAATACCGCCGGAACAGCCGGTATAGACTTCAATGAGACCGATACGAAATGGCAGGCTCAGGCGGCGCAACACGCGCTGGCTCAGTGCCTCCAGCGCGCTCAGTTCGGCATGGATACTGAGGATAATGAATTCATCGCCGCCGAGGCGCGCGAGCTTATCGTTAGGCGACAGACAATCCTGAATAGCGTCGGATACCGCCCGCAACAGGTGATCGCCAAACATATGGCCGTAGGCGTCGTTCACCTTTTTGAAGTTATCCAGATCCAGATAAATCAGCCCGACTTTATTTTCGCCGCGCTCGAGAAGGGCTCTGGCCAGAGATTCCTGTAACGCGTTGCGGTTGGCGAAACCGGTGACCAGATCGGTGTTGGCCAGCACGCGCAGACGTTCCTGCGCTTTGCGCTCGTCCGTAATGTCAGAACCCGAGCAGATCAGGTATTTTTGCTGTTTACCGCTGCCGCTGTGGACGAATTTATTACGAAACAGAAACAGCCGCTGACCTTTAACCGTATTGATCCAGCGTTCGACTTCGTAGGATTGCTGATGCTGAAAAAAACCGTTGATGTTCTGGCGTGATGCCAGACCTTCTTCCATCGACATGAATAAATCGTAGGCGCTGCGGCCAATGACATCTTCTTCGCGCAGGCCGGTATATTCTTCGCTCAGCCGGTTAAAACGATGGATTTTGCCTTCCTGGTCGATGATCACAATCACGGAGTTGGCTTCGGAAACCACCTGTTCAGCGAAAGTCAGACCGACTTCAAGATCATGCGCGACGGATTCAGTGTCCTGATACGCCGATGCCGTGCCAGCCCAGGCTTTGCTGTCAATTTTTCGGCCGACAAGATAAAGGCGTACAGGGGAGCCGAACAGGGTGATGTCCAGCGTGAAACTTGAGGTGATCCCGGTCAGTTGCCTGATTTTTCCCGCCTGCCATTGGGTCAGGGAGATAGCAACATTAACCACGCCTTTCTCTGCGGACAGCTCCAGTGCATTGCTGTCAGATCCCACTCGCCAGTATGGGCGGGGCGTACCAAAATGCAGGTACAGGATGGACGCATCTTGAGAATCGACCATGAATGTTTCTCCGAAAAGAACGCTATACGCCGCCAGTGTGGCGACATGGCGATAGTCAGCACAGACGGAGTTTACTCTGCTCAGCACACCCGCACCGCTCCGCAACTATCGGATACAGAGCCGGAAGGCGTAACACATTGAATTTAAGGTTAGCAACTGTCGGTTATATATCCAGTCACCGGACAGAAATTACTGCTCAGAACAGGCGTGTTCCGTTGCCGGGATCCCGCCTGAGAGAGAACGTGCTGACTACATATCGGGCCTGGTTTCAGAACCTAAATGTTATTTCAGCAGGAAGCTGGTTTTCTTCACATCCTGAGAATCTAACCCGACGAATACGTTGAACTTACCGGGTTCAGAGGCCCATTTCAGCTTGTCATTGTAGAAACGTAAATCTCTTTCATTGATAGCAAATGTCACGGTTTTCTCTTCACCCGGCTGGAGGGTGATCTTCTCAAAGTTCTTCAGCTCTTTCACCGGACGACTGATCGACGCGGTGACATCCTGCAGATACAGCTGGACGATCGTCGCGCCACTGACTTTGCCGGTGTTTTTCACCGTGACACTGGCTGTCAGCGGATGTTTCGCATCCATGGTTGTGGATGAAAGGCTCACGTCAGACACGCTGAAACGGGTGTAGCTCAGGCCATAACCAAACGGGAACAGCGGCCCGTTGGTGATATCGAAATAACGGGTTGTGTATTTATCCGGATGCTGCGGATTGAACGGACGACCGGTATTCAGCACGCTGTTATACAAAGGAATTTGCCCGACCGAACGCGGGAAGGTCATCGGCAGTTTGCCTGACGGGTTGTAATCGCCAAACAGAACGTCGGCAATCGCGTGACCGCCTTCGGTGCCGGCGAACCAGGTTTCCAGCATGGCATCAGAGATGTCATTTTCCCACGTCAGTGTCAGAGGACGACCATTCATCAGCACAATCACCAGCGGTTTACCGGTGGCTTTCAGCGCCTTGAGCAGGTCACGCTGGCTTTGCGGAATGCTGATATCTGAACGGCTGGAGGCTTCATGCGCCATACCCTGTGCTTCACCGACCACAGCCACCACGACATCTGATTTCTCTGCTGTTTTCACCGCTTCATCAATCATGTCCGGCGGTTTACGCGGGTCGTTGATCACCTGCTTGTCGTAGGAATTAAGGAAATCGACCATCCCCTGATCGTCGGTGATGTTAGCACCGCGTGCATATAACAATGTGCCTTTGTCACCGAGGACATCTTTCATCCCCTGCAAGACAGTCACGGCCTGAGCGGCTTTACCGGCGGCAGACCAGCTGCCCATCACATCGCGTTTGCTGTCAGCCAGCGGGCCAATCACGGCAATGGTGCCTTTTTTCTGTAACGGCAGCGTCTCATTAGTGTTTTTCAGCAACACGAGGGACGTGCGCGCGACTTCGCGGGCTTCGGTGCGGTGCAGACGGCTTTCGGCATTGGTGTCCGCCGGGTCGCTCGACTGCGGGCCTAAATGACGGTATTCATCGACAAACAACCCCATGTCCCATTTCGCGGCCAGAACGTCACGCACGGCACGGTCAATATCCTGCTGACTCACCAGGCCATCGGCGAGCAATCCTTTCAGATACTTACCGTACATATTGTCGGCCATGTCCATATCGACACCGGCTTTCAGCGCCATCGCAGCCGCCTGACGATCATCTTCGGCCACACCGTGTTTGACCAGACCGCCAATAGCGCCGTGGTCACTCACTGTCAGACCTTTGAACTGCCAGTCATCGCGCAGAATATCTTTCAGCAACCAAGTATTTGACGTCGCGGGGATGCCGTTAACACTGTTGAGGGCAACCATCACGCCACCGGCACCGGCATCTACCGCCGCTTTATACGGTGGCATGTAATCGTTAAACATGCGGGTCAGGCTCATGTCCACGGTGTTGTATTCGCGACCGCCTTCCACCGCGCCGTACAGCGCGTAGTGTTTGACGTTAGCCATCACGGCGTCGGGTGCTGAAGGGTCTTTACCCTGATAACCCGTCACCATTTCATGTGCCAGGCGGGACGTCAGGTAGGTGTCTTCGCCAAAACCTTCGGAGACACGGCCCCAGCGCGGATCACGGGTAATATCGACCATTGGCGAGAAGGTCATATTCAGGCCATCAGCTGCGGTTTCAAGTGCGGAAATACGTGCGCTGGTGTTGACGGCCTGCATATCCCAGCTGGCGGCAAGGCCCAGGCTGATAGGGAAAATAGTGCGCTGACCATGCACCACGTCATAGGCATAAAACGGGGGGATCTTCAGGCGGCTTTCTTTGACCTGATCCTGCATACGGCGAATATCAGGTTTAGTGACGGTATTAAACACGCCACCGACTTTACCGGCGCGGATGTCGGCCATAATGGCTTCTTTCTGATAATCCGGCCCCACAGTGACCAGATTTAGCTGACCGATTTTTTCATCAATGGTCATTTTTTTCATCAGGTCAGCAATAAACGCATTGCGCTCTTTTACCTGATCCTGGGGAATGCCCGTCGTTTCAACGGCGAGCGAAGAAGCAGAACTTACCAGTAACACTAACGCGCCAAGCACGTGATGCGTATTCATCGGAATTCCTTCAGCCATAAGCAGGGGTGCCAAACCGGTGAAAATTCAGCAGCCTGAAGCAAAAAAAGCAATGATCATTCTAAGAAAAGTATGGGTGAGAATCTAATACGACCCTTCAACTATTAGCAATGAATAGTTTATGCCCTGCGCACAATATCGTTTTACATTGCGGAGCAGACTGCAATTTACAGGTAATCAGAAACTCACGTACAAAAAGACCTCAGATACGCCACGCATTTTTCTAAATTTAGGATTAAATGATATGCAGGTGAACAAATAATCAGCAAGCTGGCCTGAATGTTCATTATCAGGGCAATAAAAAAGGCAGAACATTATGTTCTGCCTTTCTTTCATCGGTTCTCAACGACACGCGGTGAGCGAATCGGATTAATAGTAATAAGACATATCGGTCGGGGTTTTGCTCATCACATCAAAGAAAACGTCTTTCGTGTTTGCCCAGAACTGCGCGACGGCGGCGGCATCATAATTCATGCCCATCAGGCTCATGACGAAGAAACAGGTCACGGTCAGGCCGAGACCGCTGCAAACAAAGGCCATGGTATTGCGGCTGGACTGGCGGCAAACAATATTAAGCTGGCTGGTGCAGAACATCAAAAAGGCGCTCAGCAATTCCCAGCGCATCATGACAATCCCTGCAGTTAAAGTACCCATCGATAAAATCCTTACTCACTACAGCCGTTTACACAAAGCCAAAATCAGCCGGATGGCTGTTATAACAGGTTGGCAGCGGGCTTTTCTGAAGAAATGGTGAATTACAATAGTGTGACGAAGGTCACATTATATCACCGGATTTTATTTTTGAGCAAAATATGTTCGCTAATGAAAAATAGGCATAACACATCAACTTATTTTGATGATGTGTTATGAAAAGAGAAGTGCGCGATAACGCAAGTGTGCGTTGCCTTACCCGGTGAATCAGGCGCCGTAGCCCATCACCTGTAATAAATGTTGTGCCTGCTGAACAGCTTCCTGACGGTGTGCCACGCCCAGTTTCTGGTACAAATTGCGGATATGCGTTTTGATGGTGGTGGACGCGACATCGAGTTCACCGGCAATCTGGTCATTGCTGTAACCGGAGTAAATCAGCCCGAGAACCTGCCATTCGCGCTGGGTCAGCGGACTGGTGCGGATCAGTTCCGGCACCTGCGGATGGGTCAGCAGTTTGTTGACGAACCCTTCGTCGAAGTGCGCGAACTTATGACGATGGTGCTGGTTAATTTCACGCAGAATTTGCTGAGCACGGCGCTGTTCCAGTTCCGGCAGCAGATTGAGTTGCAGCAACTGACGCAACTGCTGCGCCATCATTTCCCCTTCGATGACGAAATGACTGACAAAACCCGTACGGTTCGCCAGCCCCAGCGCTTCGATTAACACCCGCTGCGCATCATTTTTACGGCCGGTATGCCAGTAAAGCAGATTGCTGAGCAGCAGATTGCGGTTGAGATCGCTGGTCAGGCGCAACTGACGCGCATTCTGATTCAGCTCATCGAGCACCACTTCGGCTTCATCAAACTGTTCCAGCAAAATCTGCACGCGGGCGATATTACGCCACTGGCCTTGCTGGAAATGGTTGTCGGCCATGTCGGGTTTACGCGCCTGTTGCAGCCACTGGCGGGCAGCGGCTTTGTCGCCGATCATCTGCCAGTAAATCACCCGTGGCTTGTCGGTATTGGTCAGCCAGTCGATGTGATACTGACCGGTTTTGAGCAGGCTTTCACAGCGCTGTAAATGGTGATGTGCGTTATCGAGCTGACCGCGGGCCAGAGAACATTTCGCCAGCATCGCCAGACACTGCAACTGCTGTTGCGGCTGGAAGTTGGTCAGCACGTCGAGCCCCTGACGGGCGGCGTCTTCGGCATCATCAAGCCGCGACCATGACCACAGTAATTGCGAGCGCAGGCGCAGTAGAAATTCGTGCATCGGCAGCTGTTCCAGATGCTGTTCACGCACCAGTTCAAAAGCGCGATCCTGCATCTCAAACGCCGCCTGCAAAAAGCCCTGCGCAATCAGAATTTCACTCTGTTGCAGCAATGCCCATAACGCGTAGTGATAGGCTTCATAACGGCGGGCAATCTGTTCGGTTTGCTGCATCAGCGGCAGCGCGCGGGTCAGATCACCTTTGCAGTGCTGGATTTCGCCGGTGACTGAGGTCGCCACAATCCGGCTGTAATAGCTTTCATACGGCAGATATTTCAGGGCGTCGGCGGCCAGTTTTTCAGCTTCATCCTGACGGCCATCGTTAATCGCCACCTGCGCCCGCAGGGCATCAAATTCCGCCGCGAGTTCCTGTTCCATGACGATATTGCGCTGCTGCATTTCGCTTTCGGCGCGCAACAGTAACGTTTCCACTTCGGCATAACGGTGCTGACTTTGTGCCAGCCACGCCTGCAACAGCACCAGTTTAGGATTCTGGATCAGGCGGTCATACGGCAGCGCGGCCAGACATTCTTCCAGCAACGCCAGTTCGCTCTGATTGAACAGCGCCCAGGCGTGTTGCAGCAGAATATCGCGCAGCATATTGATGTCTTCCGCCCCCAGCGCATGATGAATAGCTTCGGCCGGAAAGCCCTGAGCCAGCCAGCCTTCGGCAGCGGCACGGTGAATCGCCGGCAGTTCTGTCGACAGTTCCCACTGACACCGCTGGCGCAGGAAAGTGGCAAACAGGGGATGGAAATTAAACCATTCACCGGTGTCATCCATACGGTGAATGAAAAGCCCCTGACGTTCCAGTTCCTCGAGGCGCTGCTGGCCGTTTTCGCTGCCGGTCAGGCGCACAATCAGTGCATCGTTCATTGACCGCAGCAGTGAGCAGCGCAGCAAAAAGTCTCGTGTCGGCGCATCCACGCGATCCAGCACTTCATCCACCAGATATTCTGAAAGATGGCTGGCATTCAGCCCGGCCAGTTTGCGGGCGGACTGCTGCGTAGACTGTTGCGACGACGTGGTGGACTGACGTGCGGATAACGCGATCAGCTGGAGTGCCGTTGCCCAGCCAGCCACTTCGTCGCACAGACGGCCACTGTCGGCCTGATCGATGGGGTCTTTCAACCGGTTGTCGAAAAATTGCTGTGTTTCCGGATGCGTAAAGGCCAGATGTGTGGCGTTAAGTTCCAGCAACTGATCGCGGACACGCATATTGGCGATACCCAGCGGTGGCAGGGTGCGCGAAAGAACCACCAGCGACAGATTTTCCGGCTGATGACGCAGGAAAAAACGCATCCCTTCATGGATGGCGTCGTTAGAAATCAGGTGATAATCGTCGATAACCAGCAGCAGCGGACGGTGCCAGTCGGAAAGCTCAACAAACAGCTGAGCAAACAGCGCCGATAAACTGGCGTACTGGTGTTTCTGACTCAGCGCTTCACTTTTGACGCAATGACCGCCGCAGGCCTGTTGTACCGCCGCAATCAGATAGCTGGCAAAACGCTCCGGCTGATTGTCACTTTCATCCAGCGAATACCAGCCGAGATCGCTTTTGCCCGCCGCCCAATGTGCGACCAGCGTCGTTTTCCCATAGCCCGCCGGACTGGCGACCAGGGTCAGACGGTAATTTGGCGCAGTCGAGAGCTTCGTCAGCAGACGATCGCGAACCACTGTATTTTGCTGCCGCACCGGGCGGCTCAATTTCGACGGGATCAGCATTTTTTTCGATTCTTTTGACGGTAGTCAGGAGGCGTAATAATTATTTCGCAGCGTGTAATTAATCACTTTTTCTAAAGTCCTCCTTTGAAACATTGATTGCAAGAATGTTACGTTTTTACATGCCGTTAAGTTGCTCTGCATCACACTTCTAAATACAAATTTTCAGAGCTTCCCCCTGATCCCCCGTCTCCTCCGGCTACGCCCCGTTTCTCCTCCCTGCCTAATCTTTGGCAGGATGATGCTGCTCACAGGCACAAGCGTCAGCATAGTGATAATCAACATCAGACTTCCCTACAAATTCCCGGATAAAGAGGCATGTGATGCAGGTGACTTTGGATAAGACGCAGTTTTTAGCCGCGCTAAAACGCCAGTGGCAGGGATTCGGTTTGCAACAGGCAAAGGATATGACACCGCATCAGTGGTGGCAGGCCACCAGTGCCGCGCTGTCCGAACAGCTGAGTGCGCAGCCTGCGCCTAAAGCGACAAAACAGCCGCAACGGCACGTAAACTATATTTCGATGGAATTTCTGATCGGGCGCCTGACCGCGAATAACCTGATCAACCTCGGCTGGTATGAAACCGTCAACCTGGCGCTGAAAGAGCAGGGCGTTGAGCTGGCCGATGTGCTGGAGCAGGAAACCGATCCGGCGCTGGGTAATGGCGGATTAGGGCGTCTGGCAGCCTGTTTCCTCGATTCAATGGCGACCGTCGGACAACCGGCAACCGGCTACGGCCTGAATTATCAGTACGGTCTGTTCCGTCAGTCGTTCAGCGAAGGCAAACAGCAGGAAGCGCCGGATAACTGGCATCGCGAAAGCTATCCGTGGTTCAGCCACAACAGCTCGCTGTCTGTTGACGTGGCGTTTGGCGGCAAACTGACCAGGAACGAGAATGGCGAAGAACAATGGCATCCGGCGTTCTCCCTGCGCGGTGAAGCCTGGGATTTGCCGGTGGTCGGCTATAAAAATGGCGTCACCCAGCCACTGCGTTTGTGGCAGGCGACTGATGTGCATCCGTTTGATCTGACCTTGTTCAACGACGGTGAATTCCTCAAAGCTGAGCAAAAAGGCATTGATGCGGCGAAGCTCACCAAAGTGTTGTATCCGAATGACAACCACGACGCCGGTAAACGCCTGCGCCTGATGCAGCAGTATTTCCAGTGCGCCTGTTCGGTAGGCGATATCCTGCGTCGTCATCATTTCCTCGGTCGCAAAATTGAGGATTTACCGAAATTCGAAGTCATCCAGCTCAACGACACGCACCCGACCATTGCCATTCCTGAACTGCTGCGTATTTTGCTCGACGAGCATCAGCTGGACTGGGACGCTGCCTGGGCGATCACCAGCCAGACCTTTGCGTATACCAACCACACGCTGATGCCTGAAGCGCTGGAATGCTGGGACGAAAAACTGGTGCGCAGCCTGTTACCGCGCCACTTCTCGCTGATCAAAGCCATTAACACCCGCTTCAAGAAAGTGGTCGAAAAGCAGTGGCCGGGCGATAAAGCGGTGTGGGAAAAACTGTCTGTTCACCAGAACAAACAAGTCCGTATGGCCAACCTGTGCGTAGTCAGTGGTTTTGCGGTGAACGGCGTGGCGGCGTTGCACTCCGAACTGGTGGTGAAAGATCTGTTCCCGGAATATCACCAGCTGTGGCCGAACAAATTCCATAACGTCACCAACGGTATTACGCCGCGCCGCTGGCTGAAACAGTGTAATCCGGCCCTGTCTGCGCTGATTGACGACACGCTGAAAACCGAATGGGTTAACGATCTGGATGCCCTGAAAGGGCTGGAAAGTTTCGCCGACGATAAAAAATTCCGTCAGCGTTATCAGACGATTAAGCGCGAGAATAAAATCAAACTGGCGCACTACGTGAAAAGCGTTATGGGGCTGACGCTCAATCCTGACGCCATTTTCGATGTGCAGATCAAACGCCTGCACGAATACAAACGTCAGCATCTTAACCTGCTGCACATTCTGTCCCTTTACCGTCAGCTGCGTGATAACCCGGAAATGGACATGGTGCCACGCGTCTTCCTGTTCGGCGCGAAAGCGGCACCGGGTTATTACCTGGCGAAAAACATCATCTACGCTATTAACAAAGTGGCGGAAAAAGTGAATAACGACCCGCTGGTGCGCGACCGCATCAAAGTGGTGTTTATCCCGGATTACCGCGTGTCCGTGGCTGAGTTGATGATCCCGGCCGCGGACGTTTCCGAGCAGATTTCGACCGCCGGGAAAGAAGCCTCAGGCACCGGTAACATGAAGCTGGCGCTGAACGGCGCGCTGACCGTCGGCACGCTCGACGGCGCGAATGTCGAGATTGCTGAAGAAGTCGGGGAAGACAATATCTTCATCTTTGGCAACACGGTTGATCAGGTCAAAGCGTTGCAGGCGAAAGGCTACGATCCGCTCAAGATCCGCAAAAAAGACAAGCACCTGGATAAGATCCTCAAAGAGCTGGAAAACGGCTTCTTCAGCGATGGCGACAAACAGGCCTTCAGCCTGATGCTCGACAGTTTGCTGGGTGGCGGTGATCCTTATCTGGTGCTGGCGGACTTTGCTGATTATTGCGCTGCACAGCAAAAAGTTGATGTGCTGTATCGTGACCAGGAAGACTGGACGCGCAAAACCATTCTCAACACGGCGCGTGTTGGGATGTTCAGTTCCGACCGCTCGATCCGCGATTACCAGCAGCGGATCTGGCAGGCGAAACGTTAAGGAGCCCGCATGGAGAACAAAGCACTGGAGCAGGCTGCCAGGGAGGCGGGTATTTCCTCTGGTTTTATCAACGCGCACGGTAAGCAGCAGGCGATTGCGCCTGAAACTAAGCGTGAACTGTTAGCCGCAATGGGCTGGGTGGCGGAAAGCCGCCCGGTTGTTATGCCGGTTCCTGCGGTGAAAGTGTTCGTTTCCGGCAGCCGTCTGGCATTGCCGGTCGGGGGTGAAGGCGAATATGCCTGGACACTCAAACTGGAAAGCGGCGCAATTCAGCAAGGGCGCATCAGCGGTAAAATGACCCTGGCGCTGCCGGGTAAAATCCCTGCCGGTTATCACCAGCTGACGCTGACACAGGATGCGCAGCAGTGGGATTGCCGGGTGATTGTCGCCCCGAAACGTTGCTATGAACCTGATGCGTTACTGGCGGGTAAAAAGCTGTGGGGCGCGTGCGTACAACTTTATACGCTGCGTTCGGAAAATAACTGGGGGATTGGCGATTTCGGCGATCTCCGGTTGTTGCTGAAAAAGGTCGCTGAGCGTGGCGGTGCGTTTGTCGGGCTGAATCCTATTCATGCGCTGTATCCGGCCAATCCGGTGGCGGCCAGCCCTTACAGTCCGTCGTCGCGCCGCTGGCTGAACGTGATTTATATCGACGTCAGTGCCGTCGACGATTTCAGGCTGAGCCAGGCCGCCCAACAGTGGTGGAATCTGCCGCTGACGCAGCAACGGTTACAGGCGGTACGCGCCAGCGACTGGGTGGATTACGGTGAAGTAATGCCGCTCAAACTCGAAGGATTACGGCTGGCCTACGCGCAATTCCTGAAGCGTAAAGTGCAGGATGCGCAGGTGAAATCGCTGACCGCTTTTGTGAAGCAGGGCGGGGAAAGTCTGTATCTGCAGGCGGCGTTTGACGCGTTATACGAACATCTGGCGAAAGAGACGGATGTTGCGCTCGGGTGGAACCGCTGGCCGGAGCAATATCATGATGCGCGTGGCCCTGCAGTGCGCGCTTTCTGCGAACAACATGCGCAGGATGTGGAGTTTTACCTCTGGCTGCAATGGCTGGCAGAAACGCAATTTTCACAATGCTACGAGGTCAGCCAGCAGGGCGACATGCCGATCGGTTTATACCGCGATCTGGCCGTCGGTGTGGTGGAAGGTGGCTCGGAAACCTGGGGCGATGGCGAGCTGTACTGCCTGAAAGCCTCGGTCGGCGCACCGCCGGATATCCTCGGGCCGCTGGGTCAGAACTGGGATCTGCGCCCGATGGATCCACACGTGATGGTGAAACGCGGTTATCAGCCGTTTATCGATCTGCTGCGTTCAAACATGACCAGCTGTGGCGCGTTGCGTATTGATCACGTGATGACGTTATTGCGTTTATGGTGGATCCCTGCCGGTGAAACGGCGGATAAAGGCGCATATGTGCAATATCCGGTAGACGATCTGCTGGCTATTCTGGCGCTGGAAAGTCAGCGTCACCGCTGCATGGTGATTGGTGAAGATCTGGGCACCGTCCCGGTAGAGATCGTCAGTAAGCTGCGCGAAGGCGGGGTGTATTCCTACAAAGTGCTGTATTTCGAGCGTGATGAGGAAAACAACTTCCGTGCGCCGCAGTCGTATCCGGTTCAGGCGATGGCGACGATCACCACGCATGACCTGCCGACGCTGCGCGGATACTGGCAAAGTGACGATCTGGCGCTGGGTAAATCGCTGGGACTGTACCGCGATGAAGATGTGTTGCAGGAGCTGTACGCCGACCGCGCCCGTGCGCGTCAGGGGCTGCTTGACGGCTTACACCATTACGACTGCATCCCTAAAAAAACCGGACGTAAAGCGGCATTGATGGAGATGACGCCGGTGCTCAACCGTGGCCTGCAACGCTACGTCGCTGACAGCGCCTGTGCTTTGCTCGGCCTGCAACCAGAAGACTGGTTAGACATGGACGCGCCGGTCAACGTGCCCGGCACCAGCGACGAATACCCGAACTGGCGCCGTAAACTGTCCACCTCCCTCGAAGAGATGTTCGCCGACGAGCAGGTGAATAAGCTAATTAAAGACCTCGATAAACGCCGCCGGAAAGTTTCGGTAAGCTGAGGTTTAAAAAAGAAGTGAAAAAGGGAGTGCTGCCGTGAGGGAGTGCTCCCTTTGTTCAAAAAGCTGCATTATTCCTGTTCGAGTGAGAACGGATTCAGAAATTGTCTACCCCAAAGAAGATTGCGGTCAACCTCGTTAAGCTCAGCCTCATCACATACTGAGGTCCAGTTATCTTCTATCACACTGATCTGATGCTCAAAAATGTCCCGGGCTTCGTTTTCCGCCAGTAAGAATGAATGAGCGGCACTCAGGCAGGTTTTGAGACGACTGAGATTATTATCTCCTGAAATCAACATCGCCTGAGAGGCTTCATTACCGGCTCTTCCTTGCGGGCAAATATCGTAAGCCGGTGTCAGGCTTAATGTTTTGCCATCCCAGAATGCCGCATGGTTCCGGGCATGATCATCGGTATTGCCACAAAGAATGTTAAAAACGAGTCGTGAAAACAATTCTTTAGTGCTTTTTTTGGGTTCAGAGAAACGATGCCTGATGATACCTGCAAATTCTTCGTAACTGGCATAGCGCGCCATCATGTCATCAAGACCAAATAAAGTCAGGGCAGATATCATGCATTTCCTGGACCAGCCATTTTCTTTTTTCAGCCGGTCAAAGCGTTGAATAAGCAATACGTCTTTATTCGCGGCACGAGCCATTTTGACGGGGGCGACGCTGAGCCCGGCGAGGGACGCAAGTCGCATCGCGATAAATTCTGCTTTTACCACGCTGTAGAGATCGGTGGTTGAGGAAAATTTTGCCACATACTTACAACCCTGATCCTCTATCAATGCCTTAGGTCGTGCTCCGCCGATCGAGCTGCCACGAAAAAGTGCCTGATCGAGTTCAGGGGTGAGCGCGATCCCTTTTTCAACGCGTTCTGCCGATTGAAGCAGTTCTTCCAGACTGACATTACTGGCTGAACGTGAAACGTATTCCGTCGCTGATCGCTGGAAATCCAAAGCGCCGATGCGGTCTGAGCCAGACTCCAGTAAATACGTCAGTTCATCTAACATTGCGGTATCTGTCGATGCGCCTTTCTGCCCTAGCTTTCTGTTAATGATTACCCGACGCCCCCAGGCGTCTGGTGCGGCGTCGCGCAGGCATCCGTAGAAATTGAGCCCCTTCTTTACGGGCAACAGCCCCGGCTGTAAAGGCAATTCAGGTTCGTAAATCGAAATGGCAGCCCGCTTGTCATTGCGACGTTCGAGATAGCTTTTACCGTAATTAAATTCGATATCTTTGCCGTCAGACACTATTTTTCCCGCAACAATGGGGCGTGTTTCTTCCGGAAGCCAAATCCAGACAAAAGCCTCAGTGTCCTTACGCTTAGAAGTCATCGTCTATTTCCTTATGTGCTTTACGAACCGATTTCGGCATCAGTGCCAGTTTGTCTTCTGTTTGTCTGAGATGGCGCGAAACTGAATTTTCGTCCGCATCGAATAATCTGACGCCGACAATAACAGCCACTTCAAAGACTGCCCCTATTTCACATTTGAGATCGCCTTTCTCAATGCGCTGCACTAACCCTCTGGAAACGCCGGCGCGTTCTGCCACTTCCTGAACGGTCAGTTTATTCTCCAGACGTGCAGTTCGAATTAATCCGCTGAGCAATGATGCTGCTTTACGGGTGTATCGGGAATAGGTACGCACTCTTGGATTCGCCATCGTATGTCTATGCTCATTATGAAATTCATCGAAAATTTGGCTACATTTCATCCAGTGAAATGCTAGGCTCGTGACTTAAATCTGTCAATTAAAATGATCTTTATATGAATCATAATAGCTCATTATGATTCATATAAAGATCATTAATCGTCACTTTTACGTATTCCATTACACAAAAAAAGGCGGCTTATTCAGCCGCCCAAGACACAGGTAATTGATCAAGTACTACAAAGCGCATTAGCCTTACATTTAACCTTTCACACCGCCTGCCGTTAAGCCGCCGACCAGCCAGCGTTGGGCGATCAGGAATACTGCCGTAATCGGGATGGCGGACAATATGGCCGCTGCCGCGAAATCGCCCCACAGGTAGTTTTGCGGGTTCAGATATTGCTGCATACCGACCGCCAGGGTGTAGCTGTTCACGTCACGCAGCAGTAAAGATGCCACCGGCACTTCGGTGATGGCTGCGATGAACGACAGAATGAACACGACGGCCAGAATCGGTACCGACAGCGGCAGCAGCACCAGACGGAAAGCCTGCCACGGGGTGGCACCATCCAGTGCGGCGGCTTCTTCCAGCGAGCCGTCGATGGTTTCGAAATAGCCTTTGATGGTCCAGACGTGCAGGGCGATGCCGCCCATATAGGCGAAGATCACGCCGCCGTGAGTGTTCAGGCCAAGGAACGGCACGTACATGCCGAGGCGGTCGAACAGGGCGTATAACGCCACCAGCGACAGCACCGCCGGGAACATCTGGAAGATCAGCATCCCTTTGAGCAGCGAACTTTTACCGCGGAATTTCATGCGGGCAAACGCGTAGGCGCAGGTGGTGGAAAGGGCGACGATGCCGACCGCGGTGATCCCGGCGATCTTGATCGAGTTCCATAACCACAACATCACCGGGAATGGCGGCGGCGTGATGCTGCCGTCGCTGTTGGTGACCGCGATGCCGAGCGCCAGTTTCCAGTGATCCCACGAGACCTGATCCGGGATCAGGCTGCCGGTAGCAAAGTTACCCGGACGCAGCGAGATGGCGAATACCATCAGCAGCGGGAACAGGATCAGCGCCAGAAAACACAGCAGTAAAAGGTGCGTGACCAGCAATCTGACTTTCTGCGACTTAGGTTTAACCATGGGCATTGTCTGTTTCTCCTTAGTCGAATTTCATGCGTGAGGCTTTCAGGTTCACGACAGCCAGCGCACCGACCAGCAGGAAGATCAGCGTGGCAATCGCCGCCGCCAGTCCGAAGTCCTGCCCGCCGCCGCCTTCGAAGGCGATGCGGTAGGTGTAGCTGACCAGCAAATCGGTATGACCCGCTGGCGTGGTGGTGCCGAGCATGTCCGGCCCGCCGTTGGTCAGTAACTGGATCAGCACGAAGTTATTAAAGTTAAAGGCAAAGCTGGCGATCATCAGCGGCGTCAGCGGTTTAATGAGCAAAGGCAGCGTGATGCGGAAGAAATTCTGCATCGGCGTGGCACCGTCCATTGCCGAAGCTTCATAAAGATCGTCAGGAATGGCTTTCAGCAGGCCCATACACAAGATCATCATGTACGGATAACCGAGCCAGGTGTTGACGATAATGATCATGCTTTTGGCGGTCCACGGATCGCTGAACCATGCCGGTTTAATGCCGAACAACGCGCTGAGCATCAGGTTGATTTCACCGAAACTCTGGTTGAATAACCCCTTGAAAATCAGAATCGAAATAAAGGCCGGCACCGCATAAGGCAGGATCAGCAGGATGCGGTAAGCGGCTTTGCCTTTCAGCTCTTCCCACTGCACGACGCAGGCCAGCACCATGCCGACGGCGACGGTCAGGATCACGGTCAGCAGGGCAAAAACAACGGTCCAGACGAAAATCGACAGGAAGGGTTTCTGGATCCCTTCATCATGCAATACGCGCAGGAAATTGCCCCAGCCGATGCCGACGGTAAAGCCCGGGCTGAGTTGTTCGGCCTGCCATTCGCCCTGAGCGTTCACTGCCTGATAGAAGCCGGTTTTTGTGTTCGGGCGGTAGATTGTGCCGGTTTCAACGTTAGTCAGCTGCTTTTCATCGTCGCCCAGTTTGTACAGCGGTTGGGTGCCGGAGAACTGGCGCAGTGAACTCATGCGCAGCGTTTCGCCGTCGGGTAATTTCGCCGAGAGCTGACCCAGCGCTGCACGGTTTTGTGTCACCACGCGCAGACCGGCTTTTTCCGTCGAAGGGGCGGTCTGCGGGAGCATCTCCAGCGTTTGTGGCGCGGAAGCGTTAAAGGCAAAAGGTGGCGAAACCAGCGTTTCACTGTTATCCGCTGACGTCAGTGCCAGCTGCCATTTATCACCTGCAGACTTTTCACCAGCAGGGAAGAGCGCAAAATTCAGCGCTTTTCCGCCCTGAAATTGACGGTCCATCAGCACCGACTGCGCACGTTCAAACGTCAGCTGGTTAGTGCTGCTGTAATTCGTAAAGGCAATCGCGATGGTGCAGACCAGCGGGAACAGCACAAATAACGACATCCCGGCGAGGCCAGGATAGACATAGCGCCACGAATAGGCGCGGCGGTTGCCGTAAATGTATAAACCGACGCTGGAAAGAATCAGGGTCAGAACGGCAAAAAGGGTTTCGCCCTGCGCATACATCAGCACGATCAGATAACCGGTAAAGCAGGCGAGCAGGGCGATGACCAGCCATTTGAACGCATTGCTGAACGGCCGTTTTTTGGCTCTTGGCATAAGGACAATCCTTGTGGTGGCGGTACGGAACCCGTGAGTCCCGTACCGTTCATTGAGCTAATGCTTCGGCATTACTTGGTAATGCGTGTTTCTACGTCTTTCAGTGCTTGCGGAACAGTCTGGCGGCCATTCACCGCATTGATGATGGCGCTGCGTTCTGCATACCAGAAGGCGCTCATCTGCGGGATGTTAGGCATGATTTCGCCGTTTTTGGAGTTAGCCATGGTGGCGGCGATGCGCGGATCTTTCTCCAGTTGTTCCTGATACGTATTCAGTGCCACAGCGCCCAGCGGTTTATCTTTGTTCACCACCGCCAGACCTTCGTCGGTGATCAGATAGTTTTCCAGGAACTCTTTCGCCAGTTCTTTATTCGGGCTGGCGGCGTTGATACCGGCAGTCAGCACGCCGACGAACGGTTTAGACGGTTTGCCGTGGAAGCTTGGCAGCAGCGTCACGCCGTAATTGATTTTGCTCTTGTCGAGGTTTGACCAGGCCCACGGACCGTCGATAGTCATCGCGGTCTGGCCTTTGTTGAAGGCGGCTTCGGCGATGGAATAATCGGTATCGGCGTTGATGTGTTTGTTTTTCACCAGATCGATGATGAATTGCAGGCCAGCCTGAGAACCTGCGTTATTCACACCCGTGTCTTTGATGTTGTATTTGCCGTTTTCATACTTGAACGCATAACCGCCGTCAGCGGCGATGATTGGCCAGGTGAAGTACGGTTCCTGCAAGTTCCACATGATGGCGCTCTTGCCTTTGGCGCGCAGCTCTTTGTCCAGTGCCGGGATTTCTTCCCAGGTTTTTGGCGCTTCTTTAATGATGTCTTTGTTGTAAATCAGTGACAGCGCTTCAACCGCGACCGGATAGCCGATCAGCTTGCCGTTGAAGGTCACTGCATCCCAGGTGAACGGGAACAATTTGTCTTTGAAGGCTTTATCCGGGCTGATTTCAGCCAGCAGACCAGACTGTGCGTAACCGCCGAAACGGTCGTGCGCCCAGAAGATAATGTCAGGGCCGTCGCCGGTGGCCGCCACTTGCGGATATTTTTCTTCCAGCTTGTCCGGATGTTCTACCGTGACTTTAATGCCGGTGTCTTTCTCAAACTTCTTACCGACTTCCGCCAGGCCGTTATAGCCTTTGTCACCGTTGATCCAGATGACCAGCTTTCCTTCTTCTATTTTGGCAAATGCGGAAGATGACAGCACCAGCGTAGCCAGCGCTGAGAGTGCCAGTGTTTGTTTAACAATCTTTTTAATGCTGAGAGTCATAATCCAATCCTTTTTATTTCCTGTGAAGAGTCGGTTTTCTGTCGTCTGAGACGGGAAAAGACAGGGTACGACGCCAGTGTGGATTCAACCCGACAACGCTTCATCATCCCCCCCTCTACGCCCCCGCCTCTCAGAATGTGATCCCGCCGACACTCTCTGGCGTTATGTGGTTCATCACTCAAAAATATGCGTCGTTTTTTGCCATTCAGATCACGAATTTGATTTTTGCTGTGAACTTTCATCCGGTTGCGCGAATCCGTCATCCTCCCTGCTCCTCCCCCATGAAAAACTTTGTTACGGATGATTACGCTTAGCGGCTATTCCTTCACTCTTCGTTGCATTGAGTTTTCTCGCTGGCAGCAAGTACAGGAGTTCAGGATGGCGAGCGTTTCCCTTAACAGCGTGTACAAAGCCTTTGGTGAAACCGTGATTTCCAGCGACATCAATCTGGAAATCGAAGAGGGCGAGTTTGTGGTGTTTGTCGGGCCATCCGGCTGCGGTAAATCAACCCTGCTGCGCATGATTGCCGGTCTGGAAGACATCACTTCCGGCGAACTGAAAATCGGTGATAAACGCATGAATGAAGTGCCGCCCGCAGACCGCGGCATCGGCATGGTATTTCAGTCTTATGCGCTTTATCCGCACCTGTCGGTGGCTGAAAACATGTCTTTTGGCCTCAAGCTGGCCGGAGCGAAGAAAGCCGAAATCAATCAGCGTGTGAATCAGGTTTCTGAAGTGTTGCAGCTGGCGCACCTGTTGGATCGTCGTCCGAAAGCGCTTTCCGGCGGACAACGTCAGCGCGTAGCGATTGGCCGTACGCTGGTGGCAGAACCGACGGTTTTCCTGCTCGATGAACCGCTTTCCAACTTAGATGCCGCGCTGCGTGTGCAGATGCGTATTGAGATTTCGCGCCTGCATAAGCGCCTGAAACGCACCATGATTTACGTGACCCACGATCAGGTCGAAGCGATGACGCTGGCCGATAAAATCGTGGTGCTCGATGCCGGACATATCGCTCAGGTCGGTAAGCCGCTCGAGCTGTATCACTATCCTGCCAACCGTTTTGTCGCCGGTTTTATCGGCTCTCCAAAAATGAATTTCCTGCCGGTGAAAGTCACCGGTGCTGAACCTGCACGTGTGCAGGTCGAGTTGCCAAACCGCCAGCAAGTCTGGTTGCCCGTCGAAGGCACCGACGTCAAAGTCGGCAGCAACCTCTCGCTGGGTATCCGTCCTGAACATCTTCTGCCAAGCGACGTCGCGGAAGTGACGCTTTCCGGTGAAGTGCAGGTCGTCGAGCAACTGGGTAACGAAACACAGATCCACATCCAAATTCCGGCAATTCGTCAGAACCTGGTGTACCGCCAGAACGACGTGGTGCTGGTAGAAGAAGGTGCAACATTCGCCATCGGGTTGCCACCACACCGCTGCCATCTGTTCCGCGAGGACGGAACTGCATGTCGCCGGTTACATCCCGAATCTGGTGTTTGAAAGCACGCGATCCCCTACAGGAGAAAATGATGATTACAATGCGTAGTTCTTCCCTGGCGCTGGCAGTGGCTGCCGGAATCCTTTCTACACAAGCAATGGCAGTCGATTTTACCGGTTATGCCCGTTCGGGCATCGGCTGGACTGGCAGCGGCGGCGAGCAGCAATGTTTCAAAGCGACAGGCGCTGACAGTAAATACCGTCTGGGTAACGAATGTGAGACCTATGCGGAGTTAAAACTCGGTCAGGAAGTGTGGAAAGAAGGGGATAAGAGCTTCTACTTCGACACCAACGTGGCGTATTCCGTATCACAACAGAACGACTGGGAGTCAACCGATCCGGCTTTCCGCGAAGCAAACGTGAAGGGTAAGAACCTGATCGAATGGCTGCCGGGTTCCACCATCTGGGCCGGTAAGCGTTTCTACCAACGTCATGACGTTCACATGATCGACTTCTACTACTGGGATATTTCAGGTCCTGGTGCGGGTCTGGAAGATGTGGATCTGGGCTTCGGTAAACTGTCTCTTGCAGCGACCCGTAACACCGAAAGCGGCGGCTCATACGGCTATATTGCTGACCAGCGTAACGAAGTGCCAACGTCCAACGACGTGTTCGACGTTCGTCTGGCAGGCCTGCAAACTAACCCGGGCGGCGTGCTGGAGTTAGGTGTGGATTACGGTCGTGCCAATGCGCGTGACGGTTATTCCTTCGCGGACAATGCGACCAAAGATGGCTTCCTGGTGACTGCAGAACATACGCAGAGCATCTACAACGGCTACAACAAATTCGTCCTGCAATACGCGTCTGACTCCATGACTGATCCGGGTCAGGGCGCAGCGAACGGCCACTCCAACGGTGCAGCCATCGACAACAACGGCAGCATGATCCGTGTTCTCGACCACGGTGCGATTGACTTCAACGATACCTGGAGCCTGATGTATGTGGCGATGTATCAGGATGTTGACCGCGATAACAATAACGGCACAACCTGGTATACCGTCGGTGTCCGTCCGATGTACAAATGGACCCCGATCATGAGCACCTTGCTGGAAGTCGGTTACGACAACGTGAAATCCCAGCGCACCGGCGACAAAAACGGTCAGTACAAAGTTACCCTTGCGCAACAATGGCAGGCTGGCGACAGCATCTGGTCACGTCCGGCCATCCGCGTGTTTGCAACCTATGCAAACTGGGATGAAAAATGGGGCTACGACACTGACAGCGGCGCAAACAATGGCTTAGCGATGAACGATACCAGCACAAGAACCTTCAGCCGCGGTAATGACGATGAAGTCACCTTCGGCGCCCAGATGGAAATCTGGTGGTGATCCTCTTCGTCCTTTGAGCCGCAGATGCGTTAGCTGCCCTCACTCACCCCGGTCACATACTTGTGTATGCTCCCGGGGATGAGTTCAGTTGCCGCCTTCCTGCAACTCAAATGACTTCGAGGCCTGTGCCAGTTTTTAAAAGTAAAAGCAGTAAAGAAGATGTGCTGGCTGGCGGATTATCGCTGATGACCGCCAGCCTTCATGGTGATTTCAAAGGAAACAATAATGAAAAAGAATCTGCTGTCACTGTGTCTGTCGCTGAGCCTGCTGGCTGCTGCACCTGCGGTCGTGAATGCGGCGCAGAATGATGCGAATACCGCACCCGCGATTTCCAGCCAGACCTTACGCAACCTTTCATGGACGCCGCTGGTCCCGCCAGTGACGCAGGATGTGACGCTCGGAACGTCCAGCGCACAGATTAATCAGGGTCAAATTCAGGGCGCCGTCGGGGCATTCGCATTGCCTGCCGACCGGGGTTCACTTGAAATTACGCTGACCAGTATCGCGACCGGTAAAACCGTGTATGCGCCAAATGTTCTGGTGCTGGATGAGCAGATGCGTCCGGCAGCCTTTTATCCTTCCAGCTATTTCCCGTATCAGAAACCGGGGATCGTCTCCAGCGACCGTCTGGAAGGCACACTGAAACTGACGCCAGCGCTGGGTCAGAAACAAATTTATCTGCTGGTGTACACCACCCGTCAGGATCTGGCTGAAACGACGCAGATGGTGAACCCGGCCAAAGCCTTTGCCGCGGGCGTGGGTAACGCGGTACCAGATATCCCGGATCCGATAGCCCGTCATACTCCGACCGGCACGCTGAGCCTGAAAGTCACCGCCGAGCAGAAAACCGGTAACGTGATGATTGGTCAGTTCCTCCCGTCATCCGCACCGGCTGCTGCCGCGCCAGTGGTTGTCGGCAGCACCCAGGCACCTGCGCCTGCGGCAGCCCCGGCCAAACCGTCTGAGCCAATGCTCAGCGATTCCGAAACCTATTTCAACGACGCGATTAAGAAAGCGGTGAAAGCAGGGGACGTCGATAAAGCCCTGAAACTGCTGGACGAAGCCGAACGTCTGGGTTCTAAAACCGCCCGTAAAACCTTTATTGAAAGCGTGAAACACTAAGTTTTCTTAGCGCCTCCCACGGGAAAAAGCTGGCAGTTTTTTCAGCTCCTCCCCCTGCAAGTGCAGGAGAGAAAGCAGACGGTTTTTAGCTCCTCCCCCTGCGAAGGGGGAGGCAGGGAGGGGGTTTTAAAGGCTAACACCTTGTTTAAATACACTTTAACTTTTTGATTTTGAAATTAATACCCCACCCCAGCCCTCCCCTTCGCAGGGGAGGGAGCCGCCCGAGTGTTATTCACTCCTTCTATTTGTTACCCTGTTGTTAATTCATTCAGCGGGGGATTTATGGCGTCTGCAAACTGGGTCGATTTATCGAAAGATAAAGACAGCGGGATCGAGACGATCCACGCCCATTTCGAAGGCCATGCTTACGATCCTCACTGGCACGACAGCTATCTGGTCGGCGTTACGCAATACGGATTGCAGCAGTTCAGCTGCCGGCGCCAGAAGCACCAGAGCCTGCCGGGTAAAGTGTTTATGCTCGAACCGGGCGAAATCCACGATGGTGATGCCGTGCAGCCCGGCGGTTTTACTTACCACATGCTGTATCTCGATCCGCAATGGCTGAGCCGCGAACTGGCGGCGCGGCGTGATTCTCTGTCGTCTGCCGGTGATCCGAGTTTCGAAAATACCTTAGCGCAGGATCCGCAGCTGGCGCAGGCGACGTCGCTGGCGTTTCAGGCGTTGCATGGCAAAGAACTGCGCATTGTGCGGCAGACCGCGCTCGACGGATTACTCAGCGCACTGGGCGGACATCTCACCTGGCAACCGCCACGTTTGCAGGGCGAAGCGCCGTGGTCACGTGTGGCGCATCAGGCGCGGGAATATCTGCACGCCCATCTGCACGAGGACATTGGCCTCGAACAACTGGCGGCGGCGACCGGCGAAAGCCGCTTTGTGGTCAGCCGTGCGTTTAAAGCCGAATTTGGATTGCCGCCTCACGCTTATCTTATTCAGCTGAAACTGACCCGCGCCCGCGAAGGGTTAGGGCTGGGGCGCACGCCGGCAGCGGTGGCAGCAGATTTAGGTTTTGCCGATCAGAGTCATCTCGGGCGCTGGTTCCGCCGTGCGTATCAGCTCACGCCCGCGAATTACCGACGTCTGTGCACAAATCTTCCAGATTGAGAAAAAGTGACGGGTTAAGCTCAGATTTCAACTGAACCGGAGCCTGTCACCATGAATACCCCTGCCACAATTTTGCCCTCATCCCCTGAACGCTGCGTTATCGTGATCAACCAGCAACTGGCCGCCGGACACGCCGCCAATGCTGCCGCGGTACTGGCGCTGACGCTCGGACAGCGCCATCCGTCTCTGGTGGGCGCGCCGCTAATTGATGCCGATAACCGGGAACATCCGGGGCTGATCCCGATTGGTATCAGTGTGTTAGTGGCCGATGCTCAGCAACTCACACAACTTCATCAGCATCTGCTTAATGATGATGAAATGGACGGCATTATTTTCCCGGTGGAAGGGCAGCAAACCACTGACTACGCGGCATTTCGTGAAGCGGTATCGGTTGTGCCGACCGACAACCTGCAACTGCTCGGCATCGCGCTGGCGGGGAATAAAAAAGTGGTGCGTAAGCTGACCGGCAAACTGGGATTACTGGGCTGATGCCTGTCATTTAACCGTCACATTTCTTCTCTATTCTCCTGATATTCAAACTAATATCAGGAGTTTCACCGTGCGTAAGTCTCTCGTCGCTCTGCTGCTTTTTACTCTGGGTTCCACCTTTGCTGTTCAGGCTGCCGAAGAAGCCAAGCCGTTTATCACCAGTCAGGAACTGGATCTGACTCAATATCTGCCAGCGCCACCGGCGGATGATTCGGCACAGACCAAAGCTGAACTGAAAGAATTGCTGGAAATTCAGGCCACCCGTACGCCTGAGCAAGAGAAAGCCGCAATTGCCGATGCCGAAGAAAATGTCTGGCGTTTTGCCGATGTGATGGGCCCGGATTTTGATGCCGCGAAACTGCCGAAAACCGCCGCGCTGTTTGAGCGCATTGTGGCGACAGAAGACGTGGTGGACGATCACGCCAAGAAAGCGTTTAACCGTCCGCGTCCTTACATGCTGGATGAACAAATTCATCCGTTGCTGAAAAAATCTAAATCCGGTTCATGGCCTTCCGGTCATTCCACCATCGGTTATCTGATGGCGACGGTGCTGGGTGAAATGGTGCCGGAAAAACGTAACGCGCTGTTCACCCGCGCGGCGGGTTACGCTGAAAATCGTCTGGTGGCCGGTTTCCATTACCGTTCTGATACCGTGATGAGCCGCACCGGCGCGGCGCTGATTGCCCAGAAAATGGCAGAGCAGCCTGATTTCAAGACCGAATTTGACGCGGCAAAAGCCGAACTGCGTACGCAGCTGGGTCTGAAATAATTGTCGTCAGTTCCTGCCTTTCCGGTAAAGTGTGGGCGTAAAACTCGCAAAGGAAGGGACTGATGGAATACAGATTCAAGCGAATGGCATCACCGGTCGGGCTGCTGACGCTGGCGGCAAAAGGCGACAAACTGACCGCCATTTTGTGGGAATGTGAAATCGACGGGCGTGTGCCGTTGGGCGATATGATTGAAGACCCGTCGTTTCCGATCCTGCTGAAAACCGAGCAACAGCTGAACGAATATTTCGCAGGCGAACGTACGTGCTTTGAGCTGGAACTGGATTTCACCGGCACGGAATTTCAGAAAGAAGTCTGGGCGGCGTTGCTGGAAATTCCATTTGGTGAGACGCGCAGTTATGGCGATATTGCCCGCCGTATTGGCCGCCCGAAAGCCGTCCGCGCCGTCGGTGCCGCCAATGGTCGTAACCCGATTTCCATTGTGGCGCCTTGCCATCGTGTCATCGGTGCTTCCGGTAAGTTAACCGGCTTTGCTGGCGGTCTCGATAACAAAGCGTTATTACTCAAGCTGGAAGGGCGCAAATCCTAGGGTTTTAATCGGGTAAATAAATCACTTGATGTCCGCTTGTCAGTCGATGCATAGTCAAAAAATAAGCAGTAAATAAAAAAAGACAACATCACTTACAGACGGAGTTTTAAATCAATGGATCAGATTCAATCCCTCGAACAGTTCTTATCCTCAGTACAACAACGCGACCCGCATCAGGTCGAATTCTCCCAGGCCGTACGTGAAGTTATGACCACGCTATGGCCTTTCCTCGAACAAAATCCGCAATACCGCCGTTCTGCTTTACTCGAACGTCTGGTAGAGCCGGAGCGTGTCATTCAGTTCCGCATCGCGTGGGTGGATGACAAAAATCAGGTGCAGGTGAACCGTGGCTGGCGCGTGCAGTTCAGCTCGGCGATTGGCCCGTATAAAGGCGGCATGCGTTTCCATCCGTCGGTCAATTTATCAATCCTCAAATTCCTCGGTTTTGAGCAGACCTTTAAAAATGCCCTGACCACGTTGCCAATGGGCGGCGGAAAGGGCGGCAGTGATTTCAATCCGAAAGGCAAAAGCGAAGGCGAAATCATGCGTTTCTGTCAGGCGCTGATGCTGGAACTGTACCGTCATCTCGGGCCGGATACCGATGTGCCTGCGGGTGATATCGGCGTCGGCGGGCGTGAAGTCGGGTATATGGCGGGGATGATGAAAAAACTCTCCAACAACACCGCCAGTGTGTTCACCGGCAAAGGGTTGTCGTTTGGCGGCAGTCTGATCCGCCCGGAAGCCACAGGTTATGGCCTGATCTATTTCACTGAATCGATGCTCAAACGCCACGGTCTGGATTTCGAAGGCATGCGCGTGGCGGTATCCGGCTCCGGTAACGTCGCGCAATACGCGATTGAAAAAGCCATGTCACTGGGCGCCCGGGTGATTACGGCGTCAGATTCTAACGGTACTGTCGTCGATGAAGCCGGTTTCACCCCTGAGAAACTGGCGTTGCTGACCGAAATCAAAGCCAGCCGCGACGGGCGTGTGGCCGATTACGCAGAAAAACTCGGGCTGACCTATCTCGAAGGCCAGCAACCGTGGAACGTGCCGGTGGATATCGCGCTGCCTTGCGCCACACAAAATGAACTGGATGCCGATGCGGCACGCGTGCTGATTGCCAATGGCGTGAAAGCCGTCGCCGAAGGCGCGAACATGCCAACCACGATTGAAGCGACCGACTTGTTCACCGACGCGGGCGTGCTTTTCGCGCCGGGCAAAGCGGCGAACGCCGGTGGCGTGGCGACGTCAGGTCTGGAAATGGCGCAGAACGCGGCACGTCTGAGCTGGAAAGCCGAAGAAGTCGATGCGCGTTTACGTCACATCATGCTGGATATCCATCACTCTTGCGTGGAGTACGGCGGTGAAGGTAAACAGACACAGTATGTACGTGGCGCCAATATCGCCGGTTTCGTGAAAGTCGCCGATGCCATGCTGGCGCAGGGCGTGCTCTGATTTTAGTGAGCCACTTTTGAGGCAATTAATTTAGCCAACAAAAAAGCCACTTCTTGCGAAGTGGCTTAATCGACTGAATCTGAAACTAAAATTTGGTGGCCCTTGCTGGACTTGAACCAGCGACCAAGCGATTATGAGTCGCGTGCTCTAACCAACTGAGCTAAAGGGCCGAGGTGCGGGATTATACGGTAAACTCTGCTTACAGGTCTATATGTGTTCGGTTTGTATGCGCGTTTTGTGTGCAGTTCTGGCATGTTGTATTCGCAGACTTTTTTACCGATAACTCCGGTTAATACATCTCAGGAAAGAATAATGATTACAGATATTATCGCCAGGGATCTTTCTGTCGTTTTTTGCGGCATCAATCCTGGTCTATCTACCGCTCATCATGGTTTTCATTTTGCTAATGCCAATAATCGCTTCTGGAAGGTCATCTATCAGGCCGGTTTTACCGCGCGCTTGCTAAAGCCCGAAGAAGAGCAATATTTGCTGGATACGGGTTGTGGCATCACGATGCTGGTTGAGCGCCCGACCGTTGAAGCAACCGAACTGGTACGCGATGAGTTGCGTGAGGGCGGGGCTGTTTTGACGGAGAAAATCGAACGCTATCAGCCGCGCGCACTGGCCGTTTTGGGTAAGCAGGCGTTCAGTAAAGCGTTTGGGATCAGCAAAGTGAACTGGGGGCGTCAGGCGCTGAAAATCGGTGACACAGAGGTCTGGGTGCTGCCTAACCCCAGCGGACTGAACCGTGCGACGTTAGAGGAACTGACCGCCTCTTACCGCGAACTTTACGATGCGCTGAATTCCTGAGCCTAAACTTCAAACAATAAAAAAGCCCCGCCATTTCCAGAGAAAGGCGGGGCTTTTTATTGGCTGACAGCCTGAGGACGATTAATCGTCCAGGAAGCTACGCAGCACTTCGGAGCGGCTTGGGTGGCGCAGTTTACGCAACGCTTTCGCTTCGATCTGACGGATACGTTCACGGGTAACGTCGAACTGTTTGCCCACTTCTTCCAGAGTGTGGTCAGTGTTCATATCGATACCGAAACGCATACGCAGAACTTTCGCTTCACGTGCGGTCAGGCCAGCCAGAACGTCATGCGTCGCAGAACGCAGGCTTTCAGACGTTGCAGAATCCAGTGGCAGCTCGAGGGTTGTATCCTCGATGAAATCGCCCAGATGCGAATCTTCATCGTCGCCGATTGGCGTTTCCATGGAGATTGGCTCTTTAGCAATTTTCAGCACTTTACGGATTTTGTCTTCCGGCATCAGCATACGCTCAGCCAGCTCTTCCGGTGTTGGCTCACGGCCCATCTCTTGCAGCATCTGACGGGAGATACGGTTGAGTTTGTTGATAGTCTCAATCATATGCACCGGGATACGGATGGTACGTGCCTGGTCGGCGATGGAGCGGGTAATAGCCTGACGGATCCACCAGGTCGCATAAGTTGAGAACTTATAACCACGGCGATATTCAAACTTATCAACGGCTTTCATCAGGCCGATGTTACCTTCCTGGATCAGGTCAAGGAATTGCAGACCACGGTTGGTGTATTTCTTGGCGATAGAAATAACCAGACGTAAGTTTGCTTCAACCATCTCTTTCTTCGCGCGACGGGCTTTCGCTTCGCCGATCGACATGCGACGGTTGATGTCTTTAACCTGCTCGATAGTCAGGCCAGTTTCTTCTTCGATCTGACGCAGTTTCATCAGGCCGCGCTGCACGTCTTCGGTGACTTCCTTCAGCTTCTCAGACCATGGTTTACCCATTGCCAGAGCCGCATCGAACCAGGTATCGCTGGTTTCGTTACCGGCGAACAGATTGACGAAGTTTTTCTTCGGCATTTTGCACTGTTCAACGCACACTTTCATGATCAGACGTTCCTGAGCACGTACGCGATCCATCATGGAACGCATGCTGTTAACCAGGAAATCGAACTGTTTTGGCACTAAACGGAACTGTTTGAACACATCGGACAGCTTCAGGATTTCTTCTGCTGCGCTCTTGTGACTACGGCCGTTTTTCTTGATGACCAGACGTGTCGCTTCATGCTGTTCACGCAGTTCGGTGAACTTCTGGCGAGCCAGTTCAGGGTCGATGCTGTTGTCATCTTCAGCGTCGTCGTCTTCATCTTCGTCTTCGTCGTCATCATTCTGCTCTTCAGTGGTCAGTTCAGAACCCACATGAGTCGCAGTTGGTGCGATTTCTTCTTCGGCGTTCGGATCAACAAAACCGGTGATCAGGTCAGACAGACGTACTTCGCCTGCTTCCACACGGTCATATTGCTCTAACAAATAAGTGATAGCTTCAGGATATTCAGCAACGGAGCACTGGACCTGATTGATACCGTCTTCGATACGTTTGGCGATGTCGATTTCGCCTTCACGGGTCAGCAATTCAACGGTACCCATCTCGCGCATATACATACGCACTGGGTCGGTGGTACGGCCAATTTCGGATTCAACGCTGGAAAGTACCTGCGCCGCCGCTTCTGCAGCGTCTTCGTCGGTATCTGGGCGATTTTCGGCCAGCATCAAATCATCGGCGTCCGGAGCTTCTTCAAGAACCTGGATGCCCATGTCGTTAATCATCTGGATGATGTCTTCGATCTGGTCGGAATCGACGATATCTTCCGGCAGATGGTCATTGACCTCAGCATAGGTCAGATAGCCTTGCTCCTTACCACGGGTGACAAGTAGCTTAAGCTGTGACTGCGGGTTTTGCTCCATAAGACGGTATCCACACTTCAGAGTATTTGGGTTGGTGTCGGTCGGGTAACATCGCCAACAATAACGTTAGGGGCGTTTATTGTGCCGCGGCCCACCAGGGCGGCTCTGCGCAGGGCCGTGCCCCGCTTTTTATCGGCACTTAAGCCGTGTTCTGTTTTACCCGTCATACTTCGAGCCGCAGGTGCGTTAGCTGCCTTCCCGTCACTCGAGTTATCCGGGTAAATATATGTTCTTGTTATTAAATTTTTAACTCTTTCTCGCTAACACCTGATTCAGGGAACTCACTTCGGTGCGTTCCTCTGGACTCAGGCCATGCGTCCTGGCTTTTGCAATCAAAGTTTCAAGCCGTTGCTCTAAAATCGAGTCATACAGGCTGGCTAGCGTGGCACGAAATTCCTCTTCGACCATGTCCTCTACGATCATGTGGTTCCATGTCGCCAGAGTTTCAAGTTGTTGGTAGAACTTATTATCGCGATAAAGTTCCAGTAACTGGCCTGTTGTCAGGCCCGGCTGGGCTAAGCAAGTGGTGACTAACTCGCTGAAAAGATCCAGTCCTGGTTGCTTCGCTTGCTCCAAACCTTGCAGCGAGGGTATAAGTGTAGCCAGTTGTGGATTTTGTACCAGTAACCCTATAAGTATACGCATGGTTGTGCGTTTTAGCTGGGGCGCCTGATAGACATTGCTATTTTCTGCCTGTTTAGGCATCAGCTTTTCCAGCTGGCTGTCATCCAAAATCCCGAGCTTATTCCCTAACTGCTGACGCAAATACATCCGTAACGTTTCACCGGGTACCTGGCGGATCAGCGGCAATGCCAGCATGCTCAATTTGGTGCGCCCGTCAGGGCTGCTCAAATCAACCTGCGGCATCAGCGAATCAAACAGGAAAGTGGACAGCGGCATCGCCTGCTCCATTCTTTGTTCGAACGCTTCTTTGCCTTCTTTTCGCACCAGCGTGTCTGGATCTTCGCCGTCGGGTAAAAACATAAAACGCAGCTGGCGACCATCATTAAGATAGGGCAGTGCTGTTTCCAGCGCGCGCCATGCAGCTTCACGTCCCGCCCGGTCGCCGTCGTAACAACAAACGACGTTATCGGTGCTGCGGAACATCAGCTGAATGTGGTCAGCCGTCGTGGACGTACCCAGTGAGGCCACGGCGTAATCAATGCCGAACTGCGCCAGCGCGACAACGTCCATATACCCTTCAACAACCAGCAAACGCGCCGGCGTCGGGTGCTTTAACTGTGCTTCATACAGGCCATACAACTGGCGGCCTTTATGGAAAATTTCGGTTTCCGGCGAGTTGAGGTATTTCGGCGTACCGTCACCCAAAACCCTGCCGCCAAAGGCAATCACGCGGCCACGTTTATCACGAATAGGGAACATCACCCGTTCGCGGAAACGGTCATAGCTGCGGCCATTGTCATTGGTGACTAACATGCCGGCGTCAATCAAAGACGCTTTATCATCGGCATTTTTGCCGAAACGCTTTAATGCGTTGTCCCAGCCCGGAGGGGCGAAACCAATAGCGAAGTGACTGATGACGTCTTCACTCAAACCGCGTCGGGCAAGATATTCCCGTGCGGGGGCACCTGCAGGCTGTTTAAGTGATTGCTGATAGAACTCGCTAAGCGGTGCCATCAACTGGTAGAGGCTTTGACGCTGATGACGCTCCATCTGGCTTGGACCGGTGCCTGCTTCGTACGGCACTTCCAAACCCTGCATTGTCGCCAGTTCCTCAATGCTTTCGACAAACTCAAGCCTGTCATAGTTCATCAGGAAATCGACGGCATTGCCGTGGGCACCACAGCCGAAACAGTGATAAAACTGCTTATCGCCATTTACGGTAAATGAGGGTGTTTTCTCATGGTGGAAAGGGCAGCACGCGTGATAATTTTTACCCTGTTTCTTGAGCTTTACACGTGCGTCGATCAAATCGACGATATCGATGCGAGCCAGCAAGTCATTGATAAATACGCGCGGAATTCTCCCAGCCATAAGCCCCTTACTCACTAGCCTATAAACGAGAACAAGCCGCGCATTCCTTTCGGAAAGCACGGCCTTCGTATGCTACTACGCAGTCTGCGCGTTCTTAATATTGCAAATCACGCGATTTGGGGTTGCCCCCGAAGATTAATACAGACGAGTGCGGCGTGCGTTTTCGCGAGCCAGTTTCTTGGCGTGGCGTTTTACTGCAGATGCTTTAGCGCGTTTACGTTCGGTAGTCGGTTTTTCATAGAATTCACGACGACGAACTTCTGCCAGAACACCTGCTTTTTCGCAGGAACGCTTGAAGCGACGCAGAGCTACGTCGAACGGCTCGTTTTCACGTACTTTAATTACAGGCATGTGCCTCTCACCTCGATAAAATCGGTTTGTTTGCTGATGTTGTACCAGCACATTTCAAAATGGTGCGGAATTTTACTCCAATTCGCCTCGTCTTGTAAAGCATAACGGCAAATTGAAACAGGTGCGTTCAGCAACCCTTCTGCAACATCGTGCGCTCGCTTTTGCGTCGGGCGGCGATTATATACCAATCAATCGAAATTGCTCGACATTAATTGGCTCAGGAAGCAAGGAATTCCCACTCCGGTGCAGCACCCGCTAAGGCTTGTGTGCTAAACTGCGCGCCGCGAGTTAGCGCCAAACTATGATGGAAAGAGTGATGCGAGTACTGGGTATTGAAACGTCCTGCGATGAAACCGGAATTGCAGTTTATGACAGCGAAGCCGGTTTGTTAGCCAACCAACTGTATAGTCAGGTAAAACTGCATGCAGATTACGGCGGCGTGGTGCCAGAACTGGCCTCGCGTGACCATGTGCGCAAAACAATCCCTTTGATTCAGGCCGCGCTGAAAGAAGCCGGGCTGACCGCACAGGACATCGACGGCGTGGCGTATACCGCCGGTCCCGGTCTGGTCGGCGCGTTGCTGGTCGGCGCAACTATCGGCCGTTCTCTGGCGTTTGCCTGGGATGTGCCTGCGGTGCCGGTTCATCATATGGAAGGCCATTTGCTGGCACCGATGCTTGAAGATAATCCGCCTGATTTCCCGTTTGTCGCGCTGCTGGTTTCCGGCGGTCATACGCAGTTAATCAGCGTAACCGGTATTGGCGAATATACCTTACTGGGCGAGTCTATTGATGACGCTGCCGGTGAAGCCTTTGATAAAACGGCAAAATTGCTGGGTCTGGATTATCCGGGTGGCCCGCTGCTGTCAAAAATGGCGGCTCAGGGTGTGGCCGGGCACTTTACATTCCCGCGTCCGATGACCGATCGTCCGGGGCTGGATTTCAGCTTCTCCGGTCTCAAAACGTTCGCCGCCAATACCATTCGTGGCAATGAAAGCGATCCGCAGACGCACGCCGATATCGCCCGCGCTTTTGAAGATGCCGTGGTCGATACGCTGGCGATTAAATGCAAACGCGCGCTGGATCAGACCGGTTTTAAACAGCTCGTCATGGCAGGTGGCGTCAGCGCGAACCGCACATTACGCGCCAAACTTGAAGACGTGATGACCAACCGTGGCGGTAAGGTATTTTATGCCCGACCTGAATTCTGTACCGACAACGGCGCGATGATTGCTTATGCCGGTATGGTGCGGTTGAAAACCGGAGCAACCCCTGATCTTGGCGTGACGGTACGCCCGCGCTGGCCTCTTGCGGAGCTTCCGCCAGTCTGAGCGGGGCTGCGACTGCGTTGCTGCGTCGACCCGAAATGCTCACATACTTGAGTATGCTGCGCTTTCAGGTCTCCTGACGCCTTGTCTCGCTCGCGCTCAGGCTGGCTGAGGCTGAGAAAAACAATAAAAAAACGACCCGCATGAGGTCGTTTTTTTATGTCTGGAATGTACCGGTTATTCGGTCTTATCTTCTTTCGCCGCTTTACGTTTCTTCTTCAGCTTATCCCAGATTTTTCCTTCCTGACCCCGCCACAGACGCTGGATGTTATCGTGATGACGCAACAATATCAGACAGGAAAGCATAGCGACCGGGAAGGTAAATTCTGGCTTGAACCACCAGACGTAAAAAGGTGCGATCAGCGCACTGACAATCGCGCCAAGCGAAGAGTATCCGCTCAGCAGCACGGTCAGCAGCCATGTCCCCATCATCAGCCCGGTTAAGTCCCAGCCGATAGGCGCAATGGCACCGAAAGCAGTTGCCACGCCTTTACCGCCTTTGAAGCGGAAGAATACCGGATAGATGTGACCCAGACAGGCTGCGATAGCGGTCAGCCCAAGGTACATCGGCGGAATATTCAGGCGATAGGCCAGCCAGACAGGCAACATGCCTTTCAGAACATCGAAGATGAGAACAGACGCCGCGGCAAGCCGACCACCCAGCCGCAAGACATTTGTGGCACCGGGATTGCCAGAGCCCGCTGTGCGCGGATCGGGTAACCGGGCTACCCGGCAGACCAGAATCGCACTGGAAATCGAGCCGCAGAGGTAGGCGAAAATAATCATTCCAAGCGCGGTAGCACTCATAAAGCAGTTCCGTCTAATAAGGGTCGTTTTAATCGCAACATCCATGGATAATACGCATTTTCTGCTGGAAGTGGTATCCGGCTGGGTCAAAAACAGAGAATCACGTGATGGATATCGTATTTATTGAGCAACTAAATGTAATCACCACGATTGGCGCTTACGACTGGGAACAGACGATTAAACAGAAACTGGTGTTCGATATCGAAATGGCCTGGGATAACCGAAAATCCGCTGCCAGCGATGATGTGAATGACTGTTTAAGCTATGCGGACGTCAGTGATGCGGTGATTGAACATGTGGCATCGCAAAATTTTGCGCTGGTAGAGCGTGTGGCCGAAGAAGTGGCGACATTGCTGCTGACCCGTTTTAACTCGCCATGGGTGCGGATTAAGCTCAGTAAACCCGGCGCGGTGGCTCAGGCGGCCAATGTCGGCGTGATTATTGAGCGCGGAAAACGAATTTAGTCCGGTTACGGATACAATTTAAAAAATGCTTGTCTATTTAATGTCATATAGAAGCGTTAAAAGGAAAGTCCGGACTACCGGGCTTCCTTTAATGAAGCGGCTCAGCGTGATGCCGCTTTTTTGTTGTCTGTACTTTGAGCTGGTTTCCCCATCCGGGGATATTTTATAGGGTAGGGTGCGATAATGATCGTTGAAAGTCATTCTTTGCTTGTAGCAGCAATTTTGGGTGTTGTTGAAGGGTTGACTGAGTTCTTACCGGTTTCATCTACCGGCCATCTGATCATCGCGGGAAATCTTCTGGGCTTTACCGGTGATACCTCGAAATCATTTGAAGTGGTTATCCAGTTAGGGTCCATTCTGGCCGTGGTAGTGATGTTCTGGCGTCGTTTGTTTGGCATGATTGGCCTGCACTTTGGCAAGCCGCCTGTTCATGAAGGCACGGGTAACCGCCGTCTGAATTTATTGCATATTATTTTAGGGATGATCCCGGCAACGATCCTGGGCTTGCTGCTGCACTCGCAGATTAAGTCCTTGTTTGAGCCGAAATTTGTGATGATTGCACTGGTCGTCGGTGGTGTTTTGCTGATTGCAGCCGAACTGCTGAAACCGAAAAAACCGCGTGCAGAAGGGGTGGATGACATCACTTACCTGCAGGCATTTATGATTGGTGTTTTCCAGTGTCTGGCGCTCTGGCCGGGATTCTCCCGTTCGGGTGCGACCATCAGCGGCGGGATGTTAATGGGCATCAGCCGTTTTGCGGCATCTGAGTTCTCTTTCCTGCTGGCGGTGCCGATGATGATGGGCGCGACAGCGCTGGATCTGTATAAGAGCTACAGCTTCCTGACGCTGGCTGATTTACCGATGTTCGCTACCGGTTTTATCAGCGCATTTATCGTTGCCCTGATTGCTATCAAAACCTTCCTGGCGGTGATTAAACGTATTTCGTTTATTCCGTTCGCCATCTATCGCTTCTTTGTAGCGATCGCGGTGTACTTCGTCTTTATCGCCTGATTTTCGGTTTATTGGCGACAAGAAATACTGGTGAGAAAAAAAGCCCCGGCGCAAAACGCACGGGGCTTTTTTTAATCGTTGATGCGGTCTAAATCGCCGCTTCCTGCGTTTGTTTCCAGTCTGCCAGAGCTTGTGTTCGACGCTTTTTCAGCTCATCGCGGATTTCAATTCCCTGAAAACCTGCATCCAGCACTTCTTTATTGGTAATGCTGTTCGCCACGTTGAAAGCCTCACGGAGATAATCACCTTGCGGATAAGGGTTGTTTTCAAAGGTGGTACGCCCGCGGGCGTCGGCTTCACTGGTCATAATCATCTGCTCAAGCCGCTGTGGTTTACGCCACACGTCGATGGTGTCGAACAGTTTTAACAGGGTTTCCGGACGCAGCTTGTTCACGGTATGGATCAGGTCATGGAACTCTGCGACCAGTTTGGCTAAATCTCTTATATGCGTCGGGACTTTCAGGCGCTGACAAATATTTTCCACCAGTTTCACACCTGCCGGACCGTGGCCGTGATGCGCCGGCCAGAATTGCGGCGGGGTCAGCGCCTTGCCCAAATCATGGCAAAGTGCTGAGAAACGCACATCCACTTCAGGCGTCAGCGTGCTGGCGATTTTCAGCGTCATCAGCGTATGAATACCGGTATCAATTTCCGGATGCCATTTTTCCGGTGCCGGAACGCCAAACAGCGCATCGATTTCAGGGAACAGCACTTTGAGCGCGCCGCAGTCACGCAGCACCTGGAAATAGACCTGGGGATCCTGCGTCTGCAAGGCTTTTTCGGTTTCTTTCCACACACGTTCTGGTGTCAGCGCTTCCAGTTCACCGCTTTCTGCCATTTGCTGCATCAGCGCCTGCGTTTCCGGAGCGACCGTGAAACCTAAATGAGCAAATCGCGCGGCAAAACGGGCGACACGCAACACACGTAGCGGATCTTCACCGAAGGCATCCGAAACGTGACGCAACAGGCGTTGTTCGATATCGCGCTGTCCGTGATAGGGATCGACAAGTTCGCCATCTTTGCTTTTGGCGATCGCATTAATGGTAAGATCACGCCGCATCAGATCCTGTTCCAGCGTGACGTCCGGCGCGGCATAACAGGTGAAACCGTTATAACCGGAACCTGATTTTCGCTCTGTGCGGGCCAGGGCATATTCATCACGAGTGCGGGGGTGCAGGAACACCGGGAAATCTTTCCCGACCTGCTGATAGCCGTTTTCCAGCATGTATTCAGGCGTTGCGCCGACCACTACCCAATCGTGTTCAGACACAGGCAGGTTTAATAAGCTGTCTCGGACTGCGCCGCCGACCAGGTAAATCTCCACGCGATAACTCCTGAAATAGGCCAAAGGGACTCTTTGTTCATCATAGCAAAGTTGGGCTGAAGATTTCCTGATTGATGGAAACACGAAAAGGCACCGAAGTGCCTTATGGAGTTAATCAGGATGTTGAGCTTTTAGCTCATCCAGCGATCTTTCTTCCTGCGACGTGGGATCAGATGTGGCAACAGCAGACCCAGAACCAGACCGACACCCGCGACACCGCCGCCGTACATAAACCATTGCAGAATAATGGTTCTTTGTTTGTCGTCGAGCTGGACATTGACCGCGTCAACTTTCTTCTTCGCCACGATCAGCTGATTTTTCAAATCCTGATTTTCTTTCTTCAGGCCATTGATAATGCCATCGCTGGAAGACACCTTGCTCTGCATTTCCGCAGTGCGCTGGTTCCAGCTGGAATCAATGTTGGTCAGTTTGTCAGTCAGCGTTTTCACCTGTTGTTCCAGATCCGGAACGCGGGTACGCAGGCTCGGCACATTGCTTAACTGATCCAGTGGGATCCAGGCCGTTTTGCCCTTTGAATCAACAATCTCACCATATTTAGTACTGTCGTTAACGCTGCGCAGGGTGACTTCTTCACCGGCATTCAGGGTGCCAACAATGCGATACTGATTACCCGGACCGCTGTGGATATAGGTGATCAAATCGTCGGAGATATAGCGCTTCTCATCAGCGTGAGCGCCCCATGTGATGCTTAAACCAAGCAAAGCGAAACCAATTAGGCGTAATTTCTGCATTATTTCATCGTTTCTTTGTGAATTTAGGGAACGTGAAGTGTGCATCCGTTTAATCAGGATACGTCTTCTGGCAACCGCCTCTGTTGGCCATTGCACTAATTCAGAGTCCAAAAGTTGGTTTCATAGACCAAAAGTTGGGTGACCGATAGTAAGGGCAACAGTGTGACGACGCAATGTATAAACCGGAATGAGAACTATCTTACAATCCCGCAACATGCGGCTTGC
This sequence comes from Rahnella variigena, assembly GCF_003610915.1. Classification (NCBI taxonomy): domain Bacteria; kingdom Pseudomonadati; phylum Pseudomonadota; class Gammaproteobacteria; order Enterobacterales; family Yersiniaceae; genus Rahnella; species Rahnella variigena. The sequence continues at coordinate 100,295 of NZ_NSDJ01000001.1, read as the reverse complement.
GCGCTGTGCTTATGATAGAATTGCAGCGACGCGTTTATCCCTTTTGGCAGCAAAGAATCGGTGTGAAGACTCCTATGACCGTAGAAATAGAATTAAAATTTATCGCCACCCCGGCAGCAATCGCCGAATTACCTTCGCAACTCGCTGGATTTAACTGCGAGCACACCGCGCCTTCGAAACTGACCAACATCTATTTTGAGACTGCGGAAAACTATTTACGTTCGCACGATATTGGCCTGCGTATCCGTGGTTTCGACGATCAGTACGAAATGACCATCAAAACCGGCGGGAAAGTAGTGGGCGGTCTGCATCAGCGCCCTGAATACAATGTCGAGTTGAAAAAACCGGTGCTGAAACTCAGCGCGTTCCCGAAAGATATCTGGCCGGAAGGCTGCAAACCTGCCGCGCTGCAAAAAGAACTGGCACCGTTGTTCCGTACCGATTTCACCCGTGAGAAGTGGGTGATCACTTACGGCGAAAGCGAGATTGAGCTGGGTCTGGATCAGGGTGAAGTGGTGGCCGGTGAGCTTTCTGAAGCACTGGCAGAAATTGAACTGGAACTGAAAAAAGGCAACACCACCGATCTGCTGGCTCTGGCCGCTGAGATTGGCGCGCATGGCGGTTTACGTCAGGGCGGATTCAGCAAAGCCGCTCGGGGTTATCATCTGGCGAAAGGCAATCCGGCGCGTGAAATCAAACCGTTGCCGGTTTTTAAAGCTCAGCCGAAAGCGACCGTGGAACAGGCGATGTCCGCTATGTTCGAGCTGGCACTGGATCACTGGCAATATCATGAAGAGTTGTGGGTGCGTGGCGATAAAACTGCGCGTCTGACCGTGCTACAGGCCGTGGAAACAGTGCGTCAGGTGCTGGTGTTGTTTGGCGGGCTGGTGCCGCGTAAAGCCTCGTCTGAACTGCGTACGCTGCTGACCGATCTGGTTCCTGTGCTGGAGCAGAAATCTGCCGATGCGCAGGAAATCTGTTACAGCGCCAGCTACCTGAAATGCAAGTTAGTGCTTACTTCCTGGCTGGCAACCTCAGGCTGGACGCCTTTCATTGATGACAAATCGGCGAAAAAACTGGAAGGTTCTTTCAAACGCTTTGCCGACATCATGCTGGGCCGTACCGCTGCTGATCTGAAAGAGGCGTTTGCACAGCCGCTGACCGAAGAAGGCTATCGCGACCAGCTGGCGCGTCTGAAGCGTCAGATCATCACCTTCCATTTGCTGGGCGGTGCTTATCCTGAAAAAGACGTTGCCGCGTACATTGCCGGCTGGGCCGATCTGCAACAGGCCATCGTGCAGCAGCAACACGCCTGGGAGGATTCCGCCCGTTCTCATGCGGTAATGATGGATGCATTCTGGTTAAACGGACAACCTCGTTAATAGACTGATAAGCCTGGGCAAATAGCCCGGGCTTTTTTTTGCAAGGAATCTGATTTCATGTTGCCACTTTCTTCTGTTTTGCAAAGTCATGCTCAGAGTCTGCTTGAGCGCTGGCGTGAACATCCTGAAAACCTCCCGCTTCCCGATGATCAACAACTGGCCGTTTTAACCAGCAGTGAATTCGTCACGGACAGTTTGCTGGCGTTTGGGCAGTGGTGGCATGAAATCAATGAAACACCGCCTCAGTCCCAGGAGTGGCAGCTTTATCGCCCGTGGCTGGAAGAAGCACTGACCGGTGTGACGGATGAAAACGGGCTGATGAAAGCACTGCGACTGTTCCGTCGCCGTATTCTCACCCGTATCGCCTGGTCGCAATCGGCGCAAACCAGCGAAGCGAAAGACACGCTGCATCAGCTGAGTGAACTGGCTGAACTGCTGATCGTCAGCGCCCGCGACTGGCTTTACGACGCTTGCTGTCGGGAGTTTGGTACGCCGGTTAATGCTGCTGGAGAACCGCAAAGAATGCTGATCCTCGGGATGGGCAAGCTGGGCGGCGGGGAGCTGAATTTCTCTTCCGATATCGACCTGATTTTTGCCTACCCGGAAAACGGTCAGACCCGCGGCGGGCGACGCGAACTGGATAATGCTCAGTTCTTTACCCGCCTTGGACAGCGGCTGATCAAAGCGCTGGATCAGCCGACCATCGACGGTTTTGTTTACCGTGTCGATATGCGTCTGCGTCCGTTTGGTGACAGCGGCCCGCTGGTGATGAGTTTCCCGGCGCTGGAAGATTATTATCAGGAACAGGGGCGTGACTGGGAACGTTACGCGATGGTGAAGGCACGGCTGATGGGCGGCGCGGAGGATATCAGCAGTCAGGAACTGCGCAAAATGTTGATGCCTTTTGTGTTCCGCCGTTACATCGATTTCAGCGTCATCCAGTCATTACGTAATATGAAAGGGATGATCGCCCGCGAAGTCCGCCGCCGGGGGTTGAAAGACAACATTAAACTCGGCGCAGGCGGCATCCGCGAAATTGAATTTATCGTACAGGTTTTCCAGCTTATCCGCGGCGGGCGTGAACCGGCATTGCAGCAGCGTGCATTGCTGCCGACGTTGCAGGCGCTGGAAAATCTGAGCATCCTGCCGGTCGAGCAGGTGTTGCAACTGCGCAACAGTTATCTTTTTCTGCGTCGTCTGGAAAACCTGTTGCAGGCAATTTCCGATGAACAGACGCAGACTTTGCCTTCCGATCAACTGAATCAGGCGCGTCTGGCCTGGGGAATGGATTACGCCGACTGGTCACAGCTTCTGGATGCAGTGAATGCTCACATGCAGGCCGTGCGTGCGGTGTTTAACGATCTGATTGGAGATGACACGCCTGACTCTGAAGACGATCAGCAACAGGCTCAGTTCAGCAGTTTGTGGATTGATTTGCTGGAGCCTGCCGAACTGGCGCCTCTGGTTCCACTGCTCGATGAAAACGCGCAGCGTCATGTTTTGCAGCAGATTGCCGAGTTTCGTCGTGATGTCGATAAGCGCACTATCGGACCGCGCGGACGCGAGCAACTCGATTTACTGATGCCGCGTCTGCTGGCGCAGGTGTGCACCTATAAAAATGCCGATGTGACACTTCAGCGCCTGATGCAACTGCTGCTCAATATCGTCACGCGGACCACTTATATCGAGCTGCTGGTGGAATATCCCGGTGCGCTCAAACAGTTAATCCGCCTGTGTGCCGCGTCACCGATGGTGGCAACGCAGCTGGCCCGTCATCCGTTACTGCTTGATGAGTTACTCGATCCGCGCACGTTGTATCAGCCGATTGAACTGACCGCCTATCGCGATGAACTGCGTCAGTATCTGATGCGCGTGCCGACAGAAGACGAAGAGCAGCAGCTTGAAGCCGTGCGGCAGTTCAAGCAGGCGCAGCATCTGCGTATCGCCGCCGGGGATATTTCCGGGGCGTTGCCAGTGATGAAAGTCAGCGACCATTTAACCTATCTTGCCGAAGCTATCCTCGACGTGGTGGTGCAGCAGGCGTGGGAACAGATGGTCGCGAAATACGGTCAGCCGACGCATCTTCAGCACCGTGAAGGCCGTGGTTTTGCCGTGATTGGTTACGGAAAACTCGGCGGCTGGGAGCTGGGTTACAGTTCCGATCTGGATCTGGTCTTCCTGCTCGACTGTGCGCCGGAAGTCATGACCGACGGCGAGCGCGTCATCGACGGCCGTCAGTTTTATCTGCGGCTGGCGCAACGCATTATGCATTTATTCAGCACGCGCACATCGTCGGGCATTCTTTATGAAGTTGATGCGCGTCTGCGGCCTTCCGGTGCGTCCGGTATGCTGGTCAGCACCATCGAAGCGTTTGCCGATTATCAGGCCAATGAAGCCTGGACGTGGGAACATCAGGCGCTGGTGCGCGCTCGCGTGGTTTACGGCGATCCGCAACTGACGCAGCAATTTAACGCCACGCGCCGCGATATTTTATGTCGCCAGCGTGATGACGACGGGTTGCGCAAAGAAGTGCGCGAGATGCGCGAGAAAATGTATGCCCATCTCGGCAGTAAAAAGGCTGACCAGTTTGATCTGAAAGCCGATCCGGGTGGCATCACTGATATTGAATTCATTGCACAATATCTGGTCTTACGCTTTGCTCATGACGAGCCAAAGCTGACCCGCTGGTCCGATAATGTGAGGATTTTTGAGCTGATGGCGCAACACGACATCATGCCGGAAGAAGAGGCACGAAATCTGACGCAGGCTTATGTCACGCTGCGCGACGAAATTCATCACCTCGCGTTACAGGAACATAGCGGAAAAGTGGCCGCAGACAGCTTTGCGGCGGAGCGCGCACAAATCCGCGCCAGCTGGGCGAAGTGGCTGGGCTGAGGGTTTTTATTCGGGTAACAGGCGCTTGTGATATTATCCGGCGCATTGAGTTTACCCGATTTGATTTATCTGTTTTGGAGTCTTGGGATGAAAGTGACTTTGCCTGATTTCCACCGTGCCGGCGTGCTGGTGGTCGGTGACGTAATGTTAGACCGCTACTGGTATGGCCCGACCAACCGTATTTCTCCGGAAGCGCCGGTACCGGTCGTGAAGGTGAATACTATTGAGGAACGTCCCGGCGGCGCGGCAAACGTGGCGATGAACATTTCGTCTCTCGGTGCTTCTTCGCGTCTGATCGGCCTGACCGGCGTTGATGACGCGGCACGTGCGCTGAGCGAACGTCTGGCGGAAGTGAAAGTAAACTGCGATTTCGTGGCGTTGCCCTCGCATCCGACTATCACTAAATTGCGTATATTGTCCCGTAACCAGCAGCTGATCCGCCTCGACTTTGAAGAAGGTTTTGAAGGCGTAGATCTCCAGCCGATGCTGACCAAAATCGAACAAGCCTTGCCGCAAAGTGGCGCGCTGGTGCTGTCTGACTACGCCAAAGGCGCGCTGACGGAAGTGCAGAAAATGATCCAGCTGGCGAGAAAAGCCGGCGTGCCGGTGCTGGTGGATCCTAAAGGCTCTGATTTCGAACGTTATCGCGGTGCGACATTGCTGACGCCAAATCTTTCCGAATTCGAAGCCGTTGTCGGCCGTTGCAAAAACGAAGATGAAATCGTCACGCGCGGTATGCAACTGATTGCTGATTTCGAGCTTTCTGCGTTGCTGGTGACCCGTTCTGAGCACGGTATGACGCTGTTGCAGCCGGGCAAAGCGCCTTTCCATATGCCAACGCAGGCGCAGGAAGTGTATGACGTGACCGGTGCCGGTGACACGGTGATCGGTACGCTGGCCGCGGCGCTTGCCGCCGGGAATACGCTGGAAGAATCCTGCTTCCTGGCCAACGCCGCCGCCGGTGTGGTGGTCGGTAAACTCGGTACGTCTACCGTTTCTCCGGTTGAGCTGGAAAATGCTATCGGCGGGCGTTCAGACGTCGGCTTCGGCGTGATGAATGAAGAGCAACTGAAAGCGGCTGTGGCAATGGCCCGTCAGCGCGGCGAAAAAGTTGTAATGACCAATGGCATCTTTGACATCCTCCACGCGGGACATGTTTCTTATCTGGCGAATGCCCGCAAACTCGGCGACCGTCTGATTGTTGCCGTTAACAGCGATGCCTCGACTAAGCGTCTGAAAGGCGAAACCCGTCCGGTGAATGCGCTGCAAAACCGCATGATCGTGCTGGGCGCGCTGGGTGCGGTCGACTGGGTGGTTTCTTTTGATGAAGACACGCCGCAGCGTTTGATCGCCGGGATCTTGCCTGATCTGCTGGTGAAAGGCGGTGACTATAAGCCTGAGCAAATCGCCGGTTGTCAGGAAGTCTGGGCGAATGGCGGCGAAGTGCGCGTGCTGAATTTTGAAGATGGTTTATCTACCACTAAAATCATCAATCAGATTAAAGCTCAGGACTGATTTCCCCATCGTTTATTTGCATGAAAGGGCTTATCTGATAAGCCCTTTTTCTTTTTGATGATGTCGTCAATAACACTAAACGGAAGTGACTTTGCTGTGGGCGGATTAACGTTGTGAGCGGATTAAAACAGGAGTTAAGCCTGGCACAGGGCGTCGGGCTGTTATCTACGTCGCTGCTGGGAACGGGTGTTTTCGCGGTGCCCGCGCTGGCGGCGCAACTGGCGCAAAATGACAGCCTGTGGGCGTGGCCGGTGCTTATCCTGCTGGTGTTTCCTATTGCCATCGGTTTTGCCGCACTCGGACGCCATTTCCCCAGCGCAGGCGGAGCGGCGCATTTTGTCGGCAAAGCTTTCGGTCCCCATATGGCGCGCGTCACCGGCTGGTTATTCCTGTCGGTGATCCCGGTCGGCTTACCCGCCGCGCTGCATATCGCGGCCGGGTTCTGGCAGGCGGCATTTGGCTGGAGCAGTGAAAATCTTCTGCTGGTTCAGCTCGGTACGTTGCTGGTTATCTGGTTTCTCGGTACCCGCAGCGCAGGTTCGAGCGCCAACATCCAGACGCTGATCGCTTTGCTGGTCATCGCGCTGGTGATTGCTATCTGGTGGAAAGGGGGGATTTCCCTGCCTGAAATCCCGTTGCCTGCGATACGTGAGGTTTCACCCGCAAACCTGTTCGATGCACTGGCAGTAATGTTCTGGTGCTTTGTCGGGCTGGAAGCGTTTGCCCATCTGGCGACAGAATTTCGCAATCCGGAACGGGATTTTCCGCGCGCGCTGCTGATTGGCATGCTGGTGGCGGGCGCCGTGTACTGGGGTTGTACGGTCGCTGTGCTGAAATTCCATGCCTGGGGAGAAGGGCGGGAAGCGGGCGCTTCTCTGCCCGGCATCGTCGTGCAACTGTTCGGGCAAAAAGCGCTGTGGGTGGCCTGCATCATTGGCTATCTGGCATGTTTTGCCAGCGTGAATATTTATACCCAAAGCTTTGCCCGGCTGGTGTGGTCGCAGGCTCAGCTCAAGCCGCAAAGTAAGCTGGCGCAGCTTTCTTCTCAGCAGGTGCCGGTCGCGGCGCTCAATCTGGTGGTCGGCAGTTGTATGCTGTTTACCCTGCTGATTTACTGGCTGCATCTGCCATTGGGCGCGCTGATCACTTATGCCAACGGGATTTTCATCCTGATATACCTGCTCTGTATGCTGGCGGGTACGCGACTTTTGAAAGGGCGTTCAAAATGGATGGCGGTGCTGGGTGCCGTGTTGTGCTGCGGATTACTGGCGATGGTCGGCTGGAAAGCATTGTATGCCGTGGTGGTATTTGCTGCGCTTTCGCTGTTATTGCCCCGCGCAAAAACGGTACTCAATACACAATAAGCCGTACCGTACACAGTAAAAAGGCCTGCTTAGCAGGCCTTTTCTGTTACTACTTCAGCAATCCGCGTAACTCGTGCAAATCAGGCCGGATCTTGCGGTTTTTCCGCTTCAGCTTGTTTGCTTTCCAGCGCCGCAAGACGTTGTTCCAGTACGGCCAGCTTTTCGCGGGTGCGCAGTAAAACTTGCGTCTGCACGTCAAACTCTTCGCGATTGACTAAATCCATACGGCTGAACTGCGCCTGTAATACCTGGCGGATTTTCTTTTCGGCATCTTCACCAAACTCACGGATCCCTTTAGGCATAGATTCGTGAACCTGGCGGGCAATTTGTTCAATTTTTTTCGGGTCAATCATGATTATTCCTTTTCTCGAAGGAGGTGCTTTTCCTTAGTGTAATCGCTGACGCCGTTTCTATAAACCTTCAGGGGCACTAATTGGCCAATCCGCAGGATTGCCCTGTACATTTATTGGCGCTATAGTTGTTTTGCTTATTCTCAGGGCGGGGTGAAAGTCCCCACCGGCGGTAAACCACGGAATATCGGAAGGATCATAATCCCTTCCATGTGGAAGCCCGCGAGCGCTCAATCCTTCGGGGTTAGAGGTCAGCAGATCCGGTGTGATTCCGGGGCCGACGGTTAAAGTCCGGATGGGAGAGAGTAACGATTCAAGCCGGGCACAGTATTGCCCGCTGCGTTATTTTTTATAACTGTAGCACGCCATACAGCTGCTTCAGCTAGCCTCCTCAAGACGCCCTGATTCTGGTAATCCACATACAGAACATGAGGTTATTTTTACCATGAATCAGACCCTACTTTCCGAATTCGGTACATCAACTGAACGTGTTGAGCGTGCTCTTGACGCCATGCGTAACGGCGTTGGTGTGTTAGTACTGGATGACGAAGATCGTGAAAACGAAGGCGATTTAATTTTTGCCGCTGAAAACATGACCGTTGAGCAAATGGCGCTGACCATTCGTCACGGCAGCGGAATTGTGTGCCTCACCATGAATGAAGACAGCCGTAAAAAGCTGGATTTGCCCATGATGGTTGAGAACAACTCCAGCCCGTTCCAGACGCCGTTTACCGTGACTATCGAAGCGGTTGAAGGCGTGACTACCGGTGTTTCTGCGGCTGACCGCATCACCACTATCCGTGCGGCAATCAAAGACGGCGCGAAACCTTCTGACCTGAACCGCCCGGGGCATATCTTCCCGCTGCGCGCACAGGCCGGTGGCGTGCTGACCCGTGGTGGTCACACCGAAGCGTCTATCGATCTGGCGACACTGGCAGGCCTGAAGCCTTTCGGCGTGCTGTGTGAACTGACCAATGACGATGGCACCATGGCGCACGCGCCTGAAGTGATTGTGTTTGCCCGTCAGCATAATATGCCGGTCGTGACCATCGCCGATCTGGTGGCTTATCGTCAGGCGCAGACCCGTCAGGCAAGCTGAATGAACGCTGATCGTGCGTAACAAAAAGGCCGCTTATGCGGCCTTTTACTTTTGAATCCTGCAATTTGTCTTTAGCGCAATTTTTCATCATCTTCTTTTGATTTGTCTCATCAAATTTATTGAACATCTCCTTCACGGTTATCCGGCTGTAACCCGCAATCAAAAAGAGTACCGTAATCACATCATGCGGAGGTGCTTAACAGCCCGCTCACCTTTTATTTGCGGTAAGGAATTTATGATGACAACTCAACGTATGCCCGCACTTTTCTTAGGCCACGGCAGCCCGATGAACGTGCTGGAAGACAACACTTATACCCGTGCCTGGCATGCGCTGGGCGAATCATTACAACGACCGAAAGCGATTCTGGCTGTTTCTGCTCACTGGTTTACCCGCGGCACGGCGGTAACGGCGATGGATAATCCGCGCACTATTCATGACTTTGGTGGGTTCCCGCAGGCGTTGTTTGATAAACGTTATCCGGCACCGGGTTCTCCGGCTCTGGCGAAACGGGTTCAGGAATTGCTCAGCCCGGTGAATGTGATGGCCGACACCAGCGAGTGGGGTTTTGACCACGGGACCTGGGGCGTGCTGATCAAGATGTATCCGGATGCCGATATTCCGGTTATCCAGCTGAGTATCGACGGAACGCAACCGCCGGAATATCACTATGAGTTAGGCAAGAAACTGGCTGTTCTGCGTGACGAAGGGGTGATGATTGTCGCCAGCGGAAACGTGGTGCATAACCTGCGGATGGTGAAATGGGATGGTAACGGCGAGCCGTACCCGTGGGCGATTGCGTTTGAGAAATATGTGAAAGATAACCTGAGCTGGAAGGGCGAGGCGAAAGATCATCCTCTGGTGAAGTTTATGGAACATGAGGGCGGCGCGTTATCGAATCCGTCTCCGGATCACTATCTGCCATTGTTATATGTTTTAGGCGCGTGGGATGGTACAGAGCCGATCACACAGCCAACGGACGGGATCGTGATGGGATCGCTTTCTATGCTTTCCGTTCAGGTTGGGTAATCCGGTAAATAAAAAGGATAATGAAAGATCTCATTATCCTTTTTTTAGTTTTTTTATCCGACAATGGTGTGCGGATAAAAACGTGACAGATCCTGCGTGATCAGCGCTTTATCTTCACGAATGCCGATCCCGCAAGGCTGATCGTTGACCAGCCAGCTGCCGATCAGCGTGTAACTGCCTTCAAACACCGGCAACGGATGGAACTGCTGCACAATCATGCCTTCAGCGCCATACGGGCCTTCAACGCTCGCCACTTCCTGACCTTTTTCGATCACTTTGATGTTAGCGCCTTCACGTGAAAACAGTGGTTTCACAACGTAGTGATCCAGCTCCGGATGCGGGTCTTCGGCGAAATAAGCCGGTAACAGATTCGGGTGATCCGGGAACATTTCCCACAGCAACGGAAGCAGGGCTTTATTCGACAGAATCGCTTTCCAGGCCGGTTCCAGCCAGCGGACACCCGCGTCTTCCAGTTTAGTGGCAAACACTTCGCGGAACATGAATTCCCACGGATACAGCTTGAACAGGTTAGAAATCACCTGATCCTGAGTGTCAGTGAATTGTCCGCGTTCGCCCAGACCGATTTCCTCGATGAACAGGAATTCACTGGCCAGTTCAGCTTCCAGCGCGCAGTCCTGCAAATATTGCACGGTACCGCGATCTTCTTCAGTATCCTGGCAGCAGGCGATGTGCAGCAGCGAAAAACCGTGCTGATTTTTCAGCTCAGCAAAACGCTCGATCAGCTTTTCCTGCAAACTGTTGTACTGGTCAGCATCCTGAGTCAGGTTGCCAGCCGCGATTTGATCTTCCAGCCACAGCCACTGGAAGAAGGCCGCTTCGTACAAAGATGTCGGCGTGTCGGCGTTATTTTCCAACAGCTTAGGCGGATTGACACCGTCGTAGGCCAGATCCAGACGCGAATACAGCGAAGGTTGTTGCGTGCGCCATGAACTGCGGACAAAGTCCCAGACGTGCTTTGGGATCTGGAATTTCGCCATCAGTTTGTCGTCGTTCACCACGCGCTCAACCACTTTCAGGCACATCTGGTGGATGTCAGCGGTGGCGTCTTCGATCTCTTCAATCTGCGCCAGTGTGAACTGGTAATACGCATCTTCACACCAGTACGGCTCGCCATACATGGTGTGAAAATTGAAGCCAAACTCCGTGGCTTTTTCGCGCCAGTCCGGACGCTCGTTAATGGCTAAACGTTTCATCTGATTCTCTTAGCCACCCATACTGCGGCCAGGGTTGCGGGTCGCGGCGGAAGAGCTGCGCTGCATCGAGGTTTGTTTGGCTACGCTGTCGCCGAAACCGCCACGGGTGATGGTGTTGGTGACGGCAGGTTTTGGTGCCATCGCCGTTTTCGGTACGTTCATGGTACGTCCGCCAGCAGTGGCAGGGCCGTAGTTTTTACCGGTTGCATCGACGAATTTGCCGTTCGCCGGGCTGGCCGGATTTTTTGAGCTGAACAGCGGCTGTTGCGCGTAGCCGCCGCCGCCCATCATGCGTCCCATCATGTAGCCTGCCATCAGGGGCATCCACATGCTGCCGCCGCTGCTCTGGTTTTCAGCCGTGGCCACGCCCGCCTGAGCCGGAGCCTGAGTACACTGGCCTTCGCCAAATTCAGCGATACAGTCTTCACGGCTGGCATATTTTGGCGCGGTTTTAGCGGCTTCCTGTTTAGCAGCATCATAAGCGGCGACACATTGTGCGCTGCCGGACGGATTGGCTTTCGAGCAGTCGTCCGCATTCTGATACAGAGAAACTGTTTCGTCGGTTTTCTCGCAGCCGGCCAGCATAAAGACCGCACTGACTGCCAGAGCGACAGGAGTGATTCGAGAGCTACGCCATGATTTACGGAAGGTAGCTAAGTTGACTTGTTGTGTCCGTTTCATCGTTCTTATCCCATGTGTAGGGCTTTTTCGCCCTTTCCCAGTAGGGCCTAAGAATAGGGGAAAGTTGGTTAATGTTAAAGCAGCGACAGGCAATTGTTACGAGACTTTACAGAGCGGCGTGATACAGGCAAAAAAAAGCAGCCTTTTCAGGCTGCCTTAGGGGAAATGCGGAGGGCTTTTCAGGATCAGTTCTGGAAAGGATTGCCGCTTTTCCTGGTGGTGTTAGCAGAGGTCGTTGCACTGGCTTGTTGAGCGCGTGGTGCAGGTGCTGCTGCAGTTTTGTTACCGTAACCGTCTGCCGCTGCATCCTGGTCTGGCGTTTCCGGCGCAACCTGATCAGGCGCTGTCGGAACCGGTTTACCCAGAGCACCGTTCAGTGCCAGCAGGTCGCTTTCGTTCAGTGTACCCAGCGCGGACTTGATGTTCAGCTGGTTGATCAGGTACGTGTAACGTGCGCTGGAAAGCTGTTGTTTGGCGTTATACAACGTGGTGGTCGCATCCAGCACATCAACGATGGTACGTGTACCCACCTGATAACCGGCTTCCATCGCATCTAAAGAACTCTGAGCAGAAACAACGGCTTGTTTATACGCGTTGATGCTGCTGATTGAGGCAGAGATGTTGTTGAAGGAAGAACGAACGGTCTGAACAACGCTGCGGTGCGCGCTTTCCAGTTGTTCGCTGGCGCCAACGAAGTTGTACTGAGCTTGTTTGACCTGAGAGGTCACAGAACCGCCGCTGTACAGTGGCAGGGAGAAGCTCAGACCAATTTTGTTCTGGCCCGCATCGGCATCCTGGTAGCTTGAAGAACCCCCGGTTTTGTCGCCGTGGTACTTGGTATTGCTGATGCCGGTAGAGGCAGTCAGATCCACCGTTGGCATGTGACCGGTTTCCGCATAACGGATTTGCTCACGTGCCAGATCCTGTGACAGACGCGCAGACAGCAAGCTCAGGTTGCGGCTTTCTGCTTCTTTCAACAGCGTCGCGACCGGTTGCGGACGCGTGGTGTTGAAGTTGTCAACATTCAGGGAAGACAGTTGCGGATAATACATACCGGTCACCTGACGCAGGGATTCCAGTGCGTTATCCAGGTTATTACGGGCAGTCACTTCGTTCGCCAACACGGTGTCGTATTGTGAACGGGCGTTCTGCACGTCGGTGATGGCAACCAGACCCACGTTAAAACGCTGAGTGGTTTGATCCAGCTGGCGGTAAATTGCCTGTTTCTGCGCTTCGGTATAAGAGAGTGAATCGATCGCACTCAAAACGTTGAAATAAGCCGTTGCGGAATTCAGGATCAATGATTGCTGATCAGTCTGATATGACACATCCTGAATACCGGCAGTTTTTTCCTGCAAAGTCAGGGCGCGCCATTTTGACATATCAAAAATGGTCTGCGTTAATTGCAGGCTGGCGCTGCCAACATCGCTGTTAACGCCATTGGCATCACGGTAGCCATTGGTATATCCATAATCCGCACCCAATCCGAGTTGCGGTAATAAAGGACTGCGGCTTTCGTTGATTTTTTCGAATGCAGCATCCCGGTCAGCAGCAGATTTGCGCAGGTCCGGGTTACTTGTCCTGGCTTGCTGATAGACCTGCATCAGGTTTTCGGCCTGGCTTATCGTACTGAAGCCGCCCAGGCTGAGTCCGATGAGAAGGGGGAGCAGTTTCTTCATTTGCATTCCTTGTTGTGCAGCAATGTTGTTATGTATGGTGGCGCAGTCAAATTACCAATAGACGCGGATTCTAGCAGAGTCAGGCTAGCGGGGCGGTTGGCTTAACGTGCCTTCCCGACTGAATGAGCCTAAATCTATCACAAACAACCTTGATTATTATTAACGCATTTTCATCAAATTGACCTCAAAGGGCGATAAATTACCTTTAAGAGGCATTAAGGAAACATTCAATGTCTTCATTTAAACGGTCACCGGTTACTTTCGGTAAAGATGATGTAGAAATTATTGCACGTGAGACGCGATATAAAGGTTTTTTTTCTATTATTGCATATCGGTTTCGCCATCGGCTGTTTAATGGGGAAATGAGCGGGGAAGTTGTGCGCGAAGTTTTCGAGCGCGGACATGCCGCCGTGCTATTACCTTATGATCCGCAACGGGATGAAGTGGTGCTGATTGAGCAGATCCGTATCCCCGCACTGGATTCAAGTGATACCCCTTGGCTCCTGGAGATGGTCGCCGGTATCATTGAAGAGGGCGAGACAGTCGAAGATGTCGCCCGCCGCGAAGCACTCGAGGAAGCGAACATTGTGGTGAAGCGCTGCAAACCGGCTCTGAATTACCTGGCAAGTCCGGGCGGAACCAGCGAGCGTCTTTCCATTATGGTCGGCGAAGTCGATGCCACGACGGCAGAAGGAATTCACGGTCTGGAAGCAGAGAATGAAGACATCCGGGTACATGTAGTCAGCCGGGAACAGGCTTACCGCTGGGTGGAAGAAGGAGCGATAGACAATGCGGCGTCAGTGATTGCCCTGCAATGGCTGCAGCTGCACCATGAATCCCTGAGAAAAGAGTGGGCCAACTAATGATTAAGCGCTATACCCCTGATTTCCCTGAAATGATGAGATTGTGCGAAACCAATTTCGCACAATTGCGCCGTTTAATGCCACGCACCGATGAGCCTGGTGAAACCGTGACATATCAGGTGAGTAGCGCGACGTATTGCCTGACGATCCTCGAATCAACGCGTTATACCTCGCTGGTGGAAATCAAACAGACGGCGCCGGCTGTCAGTTACTGGAGTCTGCCTTCGCTCACCGTTCGCCTGTATCACGATGCGATGGTGGCTGAAGTGTGTGCAAGTCAGCAGATCTTTCGTTTCAAAGCACGCTATGATTACCCGAATAAAAAGTTGCATCAGCGTGATGAAAAGCATCAAATTAACCAGTTCCTTGCGGACTGGCTGCGTTATTGCCTTGCGCATGGAGCGATGGCAATTCCGGTTTGTTAGACAGACTTCAACAACAAAGGAAACGATTTGGAAAGCCTGTTTACACTGCCTTTGGTGAATGGGGCCAAAGTCAGGATTCTACAAATTACTGATACCCATCTCTTTGCCGGTGAAGATGAAACGTTGTTAGGCGTGAATACGTTTAACAGCTATCGGGCAGTGCTGGACGCAATCAAAGCCCAGCAGCGCGAAGTCGATATTATCGCGGCAACCGGTGACCTGGCGCAGGATCAGTCCGTGGAAGCCTACCATCAGTTTGCGCGCGGCATCTGTGAACTGACGGCGCCTTGCGTCTGGCTGCCCGGCAACCATGATTTCCAGCCGGCGATGGTCAATGCCTTGCAGGATGCGGGTATTAGCCCTTCCAAGCATGTTCTCCTCGGTGAACATTGGCAAATTGTCCTGCTTGATACACAGGTCTTCGGCGTGCCTCACGGCGAGCTGAGCGAATATCAGCTGGAATGGCTGGTGCGCTGCCTGGATGCTTATCCGGATCGTTTTACATTGCTGATGCTCCATCATCATCCGCTGCCTTCCGGCTGTACGTGGCTGGATCAGCACAGCCTGCGCAATGCGCATATGCTGGCGAACACGCTGGTGAATTACCCGAAAGTGAATACGCTTTTGTGCGGACATATTCATCAGGAACTGGATCTCGACTGGTATGGCCGTCGTCTTTACGCGACGCCGTCAACCTGCGTACAGTTCAAACCGCATTGCACGAATTTCACGATTGATACTGTTGCGCCGGGCTGGCGCTATCTCGATTTGTATCCGGATGGCCGCGTGGAGACTGAAGTCTTCCGTCTGGAAACCAGCGAGTTTCATCCTGACACGGATTCGGACGGCTACGAATGAACACCTTACTTTACCTGCACGGATTCAACAGTTCTCCCAACTCGGCGAAAGCGACGGCGTTGAAAAACTGGCTGGCGGTCAATCATCCCCATATTGATATGGTTGTCCCGCAGTTACCGCCTTATCCGGCCGATGCGGCTGAACAACTTGAGAGTCTGGTGATCAGCAATGCGGGTAAAAAGCTGGGGATTGTCGGCTCGTCACTCGGCGGGTATTACGCGACCTGGTTGTCGCAATGTTTTGCCGTGCCTGCGGTGGTGGTGAACCCTGCGGTGAAGCCGTATGAGCTGCTGATCGACTTCCTCGGGCAAAACGAGAACCCCTACACCGGACAACAATATGTGTTAGAGTCACGCCACGTTTACGATCTGAAAGTGATGCAGGTCGAACCGCTGGAGTCACCGGATTTACTCTGGTTGCTGCAGCAAACGGGCGATGAAATTCTCGATTACCGTCAGGCTGTGGCGTATTACACCACCTGTCGCCAGACGGTCGAACCCGGAGGAAATCATGCATTTGTCGGCTTTGAGCGTTATTTTTCGCCGATTGTAGATTTCCTTGAGCTGGCCGCAGACTAACATCGTCAGGGTGATTTTATCCCCGGATTAATCGCGTCTGCTTGCTGCCAGTGCTGCTACCCGCCCAAATACTGTATCGTTAGCCCACAAACCTATGAGCCACGAATAATCAACGATGAGCCAATCAACTTATAACGCGGATTCCATAGAGGTCCTCAGCGGACTCGAACCGGTGCGCCGCCGTCCGGGCATGTATACCGATACCACCCGGCCAAACCATCTCGGCCAGGAAGTTATTGATAACAGCGTGGATGAGGCATTAGCCGGCCACGCGAAACGCATCGAAGTGATCCTTCACGAAGACCAGTCTCTTGAAGTCATTGATGATGGACGTGGTATGCCCGTGGATATCCACGCAGAAGAAGGCGTCCCGGCAGTTGAACTGATTTTCTGCCGTCTGCACGCAGGCGGTAAATTCTCGAATAAAAACTACCAGTTCTCCGGCGGCCTGCACGGCGTAGGGATCTCGGTGGTCAACGCCTTGTCTAAACGCGTCGAAGTGGCGGTAAAACGCGGCGGCGAAGTGTATGAAATGGCGTTTGAGAACGGCGATAAAGTGCAGGATTTGCACGTGACCGGCACCTGCGGTAAACGCAATACCGGAACCAGCGTACATTTCTGGCCAGATGGCAGCTTCTTCGACAGCCCGCGTTTTTCGGTCAGCCGCCTCAGCCATTTGCTGAAAGCCAAAGCCGTACTGTGTCCTGGCGTAGAAATTCTGTTCAAAGACAAAGTGAATAACACCGAGCAACGCTGGTGTTATGAAGACGGTCTGACTGACTACCTGATGGAAGCCGTCAATGGCCTGATCACTTTGCCTGAAAAAGCCTTTGTCGGTAATTTTGCCGGTGATACTGAAGCTGTAGACTGGGCGCTGTTGTGGCTGCCGGAAGGCGGCGAACTGCTGACTGAAAGCTATGTCAACCTGATCCCGACCATGCAGGGCGGTACGCACGTCAACGGTCTGCGTCAGGGGCTGCTCGACGCCATGCGTGAGTTCTGCGAGTTCCGCAATATCCTGCCGCGCGGCGTGAAGCTGTCTGCGGAAGATATCTGGGAACGCTGCGCCTATGTGCTGTCAGTAAAAATGCAGGATCCGCAATTCGCCGGTCAGACCAAAGAACGTCTGTCTTCGCGCCAGTGTGCAGCGTTTGTTTCCGGCGTGGTGAAAGATGCGTTCAGTCTGTGGCTGAACCAGAACGTTCAGGCGGCAGAACAGCTGGCTGAACTGTGCATTTCCAGCGCTCAGCGTCGTCTGCGCGCAGCGAAAAAAGTCGTGCGTAAGAAACTGACCAGCGGCCCTGCGCTGCCGGGCAAACTGGCGGACTGTACGTCGCAGGATCTGAACATGACCGAACTGTTCCTGGTGGAAGGGGATTCCGCAGGCGGTTCTGCCAAACAGGCACGTGATCGTGAATATCAGGCGATCATGCCGCTCAAAGGTAAGATCTTAAACACGTGGGAAGTCTCTTCCGATGAAGTGCTGGCTTCGCAGGAAGTGCACGACATTTCCGTGGCGATCGGTATCGATCCGGACAGCGAAGATCTGACCCAGCTGCGTTACGGCAAGATCTGTATCCTTGCGGATGCGGACTCCGACGGCTTACATATCGCCACGCTGCTGTGCGCATTGTTTGTCCGTCACTTCCGGTCCCTGGTGCGTGGTGGTCATGTGTATGTGGCGATGCCGCCTTTATACCGTATCGATCTGGGCAAAGAAGTGTTCTACGCGCTGGATGAGCAGGAAAAAGAAGGCGTGCTGGATCAGCTGAAACGCAAGAAAGGCAAACCGAACGTACAGCGCTTTAAAGGTCTGGGTGAAATGAACCCGCTCCAACTGCGCGAAACCACGCTGGATCCGAATACCCGTCGTCTGGTGCAACTGACAATCGATGAAGAGGATATCGATCAGACGCTGCGCATGATGGATATGTTGCTGGCCAAGAAGCGTTCAGAAGATCGCCGTAACTGGTTGCAGGAAAAAGGCGACACTGCCGAACTGGACGTCTGATCCTTTTCATTTCGCTGCACCCATAAAAAATGCCGGACGCTTCACAGCTCCGGCATTTTTGTTTTCTGAACTGCGCAGGTCTTACGACTACGCTTTCTCAATAATATGGATCACCACATCCAGCACGTCGGCTTTGATGTTTTCGCGGTGCTTGTCCATATGTTCAGCCTGCTGATGCGCTTCAAGATGCGCCAGGCTTTCCCAGTCTTCCAGCATAAAGATGGAATCAGGTACGGTTTTACGCCACGGGATCTGACCGTTGAAATCAACGTAAGGCTCGTAACGGTGGCAGCCTTTTTCAGCCAGAACGTCCGGCAGCAGGGCGGTGATTTTTTCCAAAACCGAATCGCGGCGGCCTGGTTTTACTTTGATTTCAGCAATAACAGTGATCATAAAAACCTCTTTCCCGGGTGACCTTAAACCTTAAGCCTGACCGAATACATTTTCAAGGTGAGCACGGTAGCGCGCAAAATCACCTTCCACATCAGGCTGTTTAATCACGTCGTTACACATAAAGGTTGGCAGCGTATCGAGGCCGATAAACTGGTTGGCCTTGTGTTGTGCCAGATAAACGCCGTCAACGCCGACGCCGTGGAAGAACTGTTCTTTATCTTCGAATGCTTCCAGAGGCGCGTTCCAGGTCACGGACAGCATGTAGCATTTGCCATGCAGCAGGCCACCGGACCCGTATTTTTTCGATTCATCAGAACGGGTACGGCCATCGCTGGCGTACAGTTTGCCGTGGCCTTCAGTGAACACTTCATCGATGTATTTTTTCAGCGTCCATGGCATCCCCATCCACCAGCCCGGCTGCTGATAAATAATGGCATCTGCCCACAGATAGCTTTCGATTTCGGTTTGCACGTCATAACCGTCTTCCAGCACGGTCACACGCACGTCGTGGCCTTTGTCGCGCAGGAAGCTGGTTGCGACTTCAGTCAGGCTGTTGTTCAGTGCGCCTTTGGAATGGGCAAATGTTTTGCCGGCATTGATAATCAGGATATTGCTCATGGAGTTCCCTTAAATAGAATTCTGGTGGTCAGGCTGTTATCACGTAGTGTACTTAACTCTGCCCCGCAGAAAAATGTGATATTGCGCACAAGACTATTGACTCAGATGCAATAATGGAAGAAACAGCACGGCAATTTAGCCATTTTATTGCGGAATAACTGTTTAAAAAGAAGGCATAAACACAGCAACTGTGACAGCCATACGGCAGATGATGTACTATCGCGAACATCATTGCCTCGTGTAAGCCGCCTTACTATGCGCCAGCGGGTGCAAGCTTCCTTAATTTCCAAAACGATAACGCCACGGGTCTGAGGATTAAACATCAATGAGCGAAATGACTCATGACGGAACAGAGCGTTTAGCCCTGCACACGTTTACTGAGAACGCCTATCTCAACTATTCCATGTACGTCATCATGGACCGCGCGCTGCCGTTTATCGGTGACGGGCTCAAACCGGTACAGCGCCGTATTATTTATGCGATGTCCGAGCTGGGCCTGAGTAATAACGCCAAATTCAAAAAATCCGCGCGTACCGTCGGTGACGTGCTGGGTAAATACCATCCGCATGGCGACAGCGCCTGTTACGAAGCGATGGTGCTGATGGCGCAGCCTTTCTCTTACCGTTATCCGCTGGTTGACGGGCAAGGGAACTGGGGGGCGCCGGATGATCCGAAATCCTTCGCTGCGATGCGTTATACCGAATCGCGTCTGTCGAAATATGCCGACGTTCTGTTACGTGAATTAGGGCAGGGGACGGTTGATTACGTACCGAACTTTGACGGCACCATGCAGGAGCCGAAAATGCTGCCTGCGCGTCTGCCGAATATTCTGCTCAATGGCACCACCGGCATTGCGGTCGGGATGGCGACGGATATTCCGCCGCATAACATCCGTGAAGTGGCTGCCGCTGCGGTCGCGTTGCTGGAAAAACCGAACAGCTCGCTGGAAGATTTGCTGGAATTCGTTCAGGGGCCAGATTTCCCGACCGAAGCCGAAATCATTACGCCACGCAATGAAATCCGCAAAATGTACGAATCGGGCAAAGGCTCGGTGCGTATGCGTGCGGTCTGGCACAAAGAAGATGGCAGCGCGGTGATCACCGCGTTACCGCATCAGGTGTCCGGTGCGAAAGTGCTGGAACAAATTGCCAACCAGATGCGTGCCAAAAAGCTGCCGATGGTCGAAGATCTGCGTGACGAATCCGATCACGAGAACCCGACGCGTCTGGTGGTGGTTCCGCGTTCTAACCGTATCGACCTTGATCAGGTGATGAATCACCTGTTCGCGACCACGGATCTGGAACGCAGCTACCGCATCAACATGAATATGATCGGCCTTGATCACCGTCCTCAGGTGAAAGGGTTGCTGGAAATTCTGACCGAATGGCTGGTTTATCGTCGCGATACCGTACGCCGTCGTCTGAATTACCGCCTCGATAAAGTGCTGAAACGTCTGCATATCCTCGAGGGTTTGCTGACGGCGTTCCTGAATATTGATGAAGTTATTCACATCATCCGTAGCGAAGACGAGCCAAAACCGGTGCTGATGCAGCGTTTTGAGCTGTCTGATACTCAGGCAGAAGCGATTCTCGAGTTGAAATTACGTCATTTGGCGAAACTCGAAGAAACCAAGATCCGCGGTGAGCAGGATGAACTGGCGAAAGAGCGCGATCAGCTGCAGGCGCTGCTGGCCTCTGAACGCAAACTCAGCACACTGATCCGCAAAGAAATTCAGGCTGATGCTGAAGCCTTTGGTGACGAGCGTCGTTCGCCGATCACTGAACGCGAAGAAGCTAAAGCGATGAGCGAGCACGATTTCATTCCGTCTGAGCCGGTCACGATTGTGTTGTCCGAATCTGGCTGGGTGCGCAGTGCTAAAGGTCATGACATTGATGCTTCCGGCCTGAGCTACAAAGCCGGCGACAGTTTCCGTGCTGCAGCGAAAGGCAAGAGCAATCAGCCGGTGGTGTTTATGGATTCCACCGGGCGCAGTTACGCGCTGGATCCGACCACGTTGCCATCGGCGCGCGGCCAGGGTGAACCACTGACCGGTAAACTGACGCCGCCGCCGGGCGCGACCATTGAACACGTGCTGATGGCTGCCGACGATCAGAAGTTACTGATGGCTTCCGATGCCGGTTACGGTTTCGTCTGTACCTTCAATGATTTAGTGGCGCGCAACCGTGCCGGTAAAGCGATGATCACCTTGCCGGAAAATGCGAAAGCGTTCCCGCCAATGGAGTTGCATGGCGCTGATGATATGTTGCTGTCGATCACTGCCGCGGGCCGGATGCTGATGTTCCCGGTGGCTGATTTGCCTCAGTTGTCGAAAGGCAAAGGTAACAAAATTGTTTCAATCCCTTCTGCGCAAGCAGCAAGTGGTGAAGATAAACTACAATGGCTGCTGGTGTTGCCACCGCAAACATCAGTTACCCTGCACGTGGGTAAACGTAAGCTGGTTCTGCGTCCGGAAGATTTGCAGAAATTCCGTGCTGAACGTGGCCGCAAGGGAACCCTGCTGCCACGCGGGCTGCAACGTATCGATCGGGTTGAAGTCGATGCGCCTGTGCGCACCGGTGGTGGTGACAGCGAAGAATAAAATGGCTGTAACTTCTTAACAGACAGGGCACATTTGTGCCCTGAACTCGTTTGAGAGGTTTGCAGCGGCCTGAGACTGTTGTGCAGTGCAAAGATTTTACATTTGTATCAATAAAACCGTTGTGCCCTGCTGAATGAGGCTTGAGAATAGTTCACCTCACAGGGAGCGAAACTGCACAGGTTTCTTACTGGCTTCGGCTGTAGTTTTAAGAGGATGTTATGTTATTTATTTTGCGTCTGATTATCGTGGTGGTTTACTCGATTCTGGTCTCTGTTTTTGGTTGTATTTATTGTCTTTTCAGTCCGCGTAACCCGAAACATGTGTCGACTTTCGGTAAGCTGTTTGGTCGTCTGGCACCGGTATTTGGCCTTCGTGTTGAACAACGTATTCCTGCAGAAGCAGTGAATAACGGCAACTGTATTTATATTGCCAACCATCAGAACAATTATGACATGGTGACGGCTTCGTCCGTCGTCATGCCAGGAACGGTGACCGTCGGCAAGAAAAGCCTGGCCTGGATCCCGTTCTTTGGTCAGCTTTACTGGCTGACGGGCAACCTGCTGATTGACCGAGATAATCGCGCCAAAGCGCACGGTACCATTTCTCAGGTCGTGACCCAGATTAAGAAAAAGAATCTGTCGATCTGGATGTTCCCGGAAGGGACCCGCAGCCGTGGCCGTGGCCTGATGCCATTTAAAACCGGCGCTTTCCATGCTGCCATTGCTGCCGGCGTGCCGATTGTGCCGATCTGCGTATCGAACACCAGTAACAAGGTGAAGTTAAATCGCTGGTCAAACGGTCTGGTGATTGTTGAGATGCTGCCGCCAATCGACACCAGCGGTTATACCAAAGAGCGCCTGCGTGAGTTGTCCGAGCATTGCCGTCAGATCATGGCGGACAAAATTGCTGAGCTGGATGCCGAAGTGGCGCAGCGCGAAGCCGCCGCAAAAAAATAAAATTCAGTTGATGCCATTTTTCCCGCTGCCATTGATGGCGGCGGATTCTACACAGTTCCTGATTTTGTTTTCATGGAGAAGATATGTCACTCAGTCGTCGCTCGTTCCTGCAAGCCTCCGGCGTGGCTCTTGCCGCAGGTGCTCTGCCATTAAAAGCAGAAGCGAGTGGTTCGCAACCTGTATTGCCCGTTCCGCCGTTGCTCGAATCGCGTCGCGGACAACCCCTGTTTCTGACTTTGCAGGCTGCTCACTGGTCATTCCTGGGTGGCGCAAAAGCACCGGTCTGGGGCATCAATGGCATGTATCTTGGCCCGACGGTCAAAGTACACAGCGGTGATGACGTAAAACTGATTTACAGCAACCGTCTGGCAGAAGCTGTTTCTATGACCGTCAGCGGTCTGCTTGAACCGGGCACCTTAACCGGTGGCGCCGCGCGTCTGATGCAGCCGGGCGTTGACTGGTCTCCGGTATTGCCTATTCGTCAGGCGGCGGCGACCTGCTGGTATCACGCCAATACCCCGAACCGCATGGCACCGCACGTTTATAACGGTTTAGCGGGGATGTGGATTGTCGAGGACGAAGTCAGCAAGAATCTGCCGTTACCGAATCATTACGGCGTGGATGACTTCCCGATCATCATTCAGGACAAGCGTCTGGATGGGTTCGGCGTGCCGCAATACGACACACCGGCTTCCGGCGGATTCTTTGGCGATACCATGCTGGTGAATGGCGTGCAAAGCCCGTTCGTTGAAGTTTCACGTGGCTGGGTGCGTCTGCGTTTACTCAATGCCTCGAATGCGCGCCGTTACGAACTGAGCATGACCGATAACCGCGCGTTCCACGTTGTCGGTTCCGATCTCGGTTTCCTGCCTGCGCCAATGACGGTAAAACGTCTTTCTCTCGGGCCGGGCGAGCGCCGCGAAGTGCTGGTGGATATGTCGCAGGGCGAAGAAGTGTCGATTACTGCCGGTGAAGCCGCAGGCGTGATGGACAGACTGCGCGGCCTGTTCGAACCTTCAAGCATTCTGGTTTCTACCATCGTGCTGACCCTGAAACCGACCGGCCTGCTGCCGCTGGTGACGGATAATCTGCCGATGCGTTTGCTGGCCGATCAGATCCTGACCGGCAACGTCGTCCGTACCCGTGACCTGCGCTTAGGCGACAGTGAACCGGGGATCAACGGCGCGCTGTGGGATATCAACCGTATTGATCTGACTGCGCAGCAAGGCACGTGGGAACGCTGGACGGTGCATGCGGATTTACCGCAGACGTTCCATGTTGAAGGGGTGTCCTTCCTGGTTAAAAGCGTTAATGGCGCCGCGCCGCTGGTGGAAGATGCCGGATTCAAAGATACCGTTTGGGTCGATGGAGATGTCGAACTGCTGGTGTATTTCAATCAGCCTTCTTATGAGCACTTCCCGTTCGTCTACCGCAGTGGCGCGCTGGAACTGGCCGATCGCGGCTCAGCGGCCAATATGCTGGTACAGCCTTCGATGTAAGCGTCATTCGCACAATAAAAAACCCGCCGAGGCGGGTTTTTGTTTTTCTGCACTCTGAAACGGCTTACAGATCTTTTTCCGGATCCGGCCCCAGACGCTGCTCTTTATCCAGCTTGGTGACTTCCGCCAGTTCTTCCTTCTCCAGTTTGAAATCAAACACGTCGAAGTTTTCGCGGATGCGTTTTGGTGTTACCGATTTCGGGATAACAATCAGCCCGTTATCCAAGTGCCAGCGGATAACAATCTGCGCAGGCGTCTTGTCGTATTTTTCCGCCAGTTTCTGGATCAGCGGCTGATCAAACACGCCTTCGCCGCCTTGTGCCAGCGGGCTCCAGGATTCGGTGGCGATGGTGTGTGTGGCGTTCCAGGCATGCAGCTGGCGCTGTTGCATCAGCGGGTGAAGCTCAATCTGATTCACGACAGGGAAAATGCCGGTTTCATCTTTCAGCTTCTGCAAATGTTGCAGCGGGAAATTACACACGCCGATGCTTTTCGCCAGACCTTGTTCTTTCAGTTTCAGCAGCGCTTTCCAGGCATCGACGTAATGCCCCTGAGCCGGTTGCGGCCAGTGGATCAGGTATAAATCGACATAATCGGTTTTCAGCTTTTTAAGGCTGGTTTCCAGCGCCTGTGGTGCGTTCAGCTGATCGTCATTCCACAGTTTGGTGGTGATAAACAGCTCTTCGCGAGGCACCAGATTGGCGGCAATTGCTTCGCCGACGCCTTCCTCATTTTTGTAGATGGCGGCGGTATCAATATGACGATAACCGGTTTCGATCGCCGTTTTTACCGCGCTGGTGGCTTCCTGATTACTGGCTTTCCATACGCCAAGTCCTAACTGAGGCATCAGATTGCCATCGTGAAGTTTGATGATGGGTTGCGTTGCCATGAGTTTCTCCTTTCAGGGCAGAGTACCCGCCGCAGAGGACGGGCACCGTGTAGGGATTGACGTTAAGTCTAGTAAACGAAACGGCATCTTGCTGAGCAGGCTACGTATATTCAGACACGGAAGATGCCTAGGCGTTCATATCCAGCACTACGCGATAGCGCGCTTTCCCTTCATGCAGATGCTCTACGGCATCATTGATTTTGCTCAGCGGGAAGTGCTCAACCTGCGGCGTGATGTCATGACGTGCGCAGAACGCCAGCATATCAGCCAGGCGGGAAGGGGAACCGGTCGGTGAACCGGAAACCTCAGCCTGTTTGCTGATCAGCGCCATCACATGCAGCGGTACCGCTTCCGGTACCACGCCGACAAAGTGCAGACGGCCTTTCGGTGCCAGCGCGCCAATAATGGCGTCCCAGTCCAGCGAGGCATTGGCGGTGACCATAATGAAGTCCAGCTGACCGGCGATTTTCTTCAGTTCATCACTGTCACGGGTAGCAATAACGCGGTGCGCACCGAGTGAAACCGCTTCGTCACGTTTCGCCAGCGATGACGTAAACGCAGTGACTTCGCAGCCCCAGGCATTCAGGAAGCGCAGCGCCATGTGACCTAAACCGCCGATGCCAATCACGCCAACGCGATGAGTCGGCAGCACGCCAAACTGCAACAGCGGGTTAAAGACGGTAATACCGCCACAGAACAACGGACCGGCGCTGGTGATATCCACGCCTTCCGGCAGCGGAATAGCCCACGCCCAGTGGCTGCGGATCTTGTCCGCGAAACCGCCATGATGGCCGATGATGGTGGCTTCCACGTCATGACAAAGGTGCTGATCGCCGGACATACAAGGGTGACAGTGCATACAGCTGCCACGGTTCCAGCCCACGCCGACAATCTGGCCGACTTTCAGCCCTTTGTTCTGCGCATGATTACCAATCTTGACGATTTTGCCGACCACTTCATGGCCCGGAACAAACGGATACTGCGTGATGCCCCAGTCATTATTGAGCATCGACAGATCCGAATGGCAAACGCCGCAATAATCAATGGCGACTTCAATTTCTTCGTCGCCAATCGGGCCCGCGTCGAAAGCAAACGCTTCGAGTGGCTGGTTCGGGCCGGCAGCGGCCCAGGCGTTAAAGGTATTTTCAGCAGCAACAGGTGCAGACATACAATCCTCCGAACTCTTGGTTAGACGAATAATGAATTGAAATAAGGAGTTATCAGAAAAAAAGAATCGGTGACCGAAGGTCGCTCACGATCAGCGAATGAAAAGTGCGTCCATACAGACTAGCAGTTCATCGCATTTATGCAGGTGTGTCCCCCTGCGGAAGGCGACATTAACTGTAAGAGAAAATGGGCAGCAGCATGATGCCCATTTCTGCCAGAGTCTTGCCTGTTTCTGCTTGTCTCTGTAGGAACGCAGGAGGTTATGGCAGAATCAGTGCCAGTTTAGTGAATATGTGGAGCGAAATAATGGAAAACGTGAACAGCCTGTGCGCCCGCATGGCGGCAAGAGTCGCCCGGCTCAGTGGTGATAAAAATCTCGTGCCGTCGGCGGTTCCGCAGGTGACGCTGATGTACACCACACGTTACCATCCGCGTCAGCCGGTTTTGTACAATCCCGGCATTGTTATCCTTTTTCAGGGACGAAAAGTCGGTTATCTGGGCAAGAAAACCTTCTCTTACGATCCGCACAATTATCTGATGCTGACCGTTCCGCTGCCTTTCGAATGTGAAACCTTCAGCAGCCCCGAAGAGCCGCTGGCCGGTATTCAGATCAGCATTGATAACCTGATGTTGCAAGATCTGCTGATGGATATGGGCGACGAAAGCATGGTGCGTCAGAAAGAATCGTCAACAGGCATCAACTCCGGCGTGCTGGATGGCGATATTCTTTGTGCGACCGAGCGCCTGCTGGATGTGATGGATAAGCCGCTGCACGCCCGTATTCTGGGGCCTAAAATTATCCGCGAAATCCTGTTCTTTATTCTGACCAGCGAGAACGGCGGCGCGCTCCAGGCGCTGGTTAATCGTCATACCCATTTCAGCCAGATTGCCAAATCCCTGCGCCGTATTGAGGCACAGTACGCCGACAATCTCAGCGTGGAAACGCTGGCCAGTGAAGTGAACATGAGTATTTCGGCGTTTCACCATAACTTCAAAGCCGTGACCAGCACGTCGCCGCTGCAGTATCTGAAAACCTATCGCCTGCACCGTGCGCGTACCTTGATGATTTATGATGGCGTGAAAGCCAGCGTGGCGGCATTACAGGTGGGGTATGAAAGCGCGTCCCAGTTCAGCCGGGAGTTCAAACGCTATTTTGGCGTCACGCCGAGTGATGAGATGGCGCGTCTGCGCGAAGGGAGTTCCGGTGTGCTGGCGTTAACGGACGTGGCATTTAAGGCCTGAACCGGTCTTTTTACAAAGGATTTCAGAAAGGGCTCAGAAACGGCATTTCCGTTTTTTCCAGATAACCAGCACCGCGCCAGCCAGACCGACGACCAGCAACAGAACCGGTAAAATCATCAGTCCCGCCATGACCTGATCTTCATGGCGTTTAACAATCGGAATGTGGCTCAGTGCGAAGCCCAGAGAAATCACCACACCCACCCACAATATGGCACTCAGCCAGTTAAAGAACTGGAAACGGGCATTGTTGAGGCCGGAAATCCCAGCCATTGTCGGTAACAGTGTCCGCACGAAAGCCAGAAAACGCCCGACAAGCAGCGCCATCAGCCCGTGCTGAATAAACATCTGATGCGCTCGCTGGTGATAATGCGCCGGAAGCTGTAACAGCCAGCCTTTGACCAGTTTGGTGTGACCCAGCCAGCGTCCCTGAATATAACTCAGCCAGCAGCCGAGGCTCGCGGCCGTCACCAGAATAATCAGGGTAGGGACGAAGCTCATGACGCCTTTGGCAATCAGCGCGCCGGTCAGCAGCAGCAGGCTGTCACCGGGCAGGAAAGAGGCAGGTAATAAGCCGTTTTCCAGAAACAGCGTGGCAAACAGGACGGCATAAATGACCCAGAGGAGATTCGGGTCGGCGAGCATACTGAAATCATGCTGCCAGAGCGCATGAAAAATGTCGCAAAGCACTGCCATATTCTGTCCTGTTTCTGTTCATTAAAAACTGTCGCCTGCCAGTGTAACGCGGATCGATGTCGGATATGTTGATCTGAGGACACTGTAAAAAAGACAGAAGGCTCCGGCATCAGTCGCCCGGAGCTCTAAAGAGCTTACAGATTATTATCATTTTGCGAATGAATATCCGCCACTTACCTTACCGATCTGCGCGTTATGTCGCAATCTCTGTGGCTCAGGAAGTCGTTATCCGTTCAAAAGCCGTTGAAAGATCGGCAATCAGATCGTCACAGTTTTCCAGCCCGATATGCAGACGCACCAGCGTACCGGTAAAATCGACGGTTTCCGCCGGGCGGATAGCCTGAATTTCTTCAGGCTGATTGGCCAGAACCAGCGATTCAAAGCCGCCCCACGAATACGCCATGCTGAAATGCTCGAAGTGGTCGAGATAGTCAGAAAGCTGTTGTTTGCTCAGGCGCTGTTTCAGCACAAAAGAGAACAGGCCACAGCTGCCGGTGAAATCCCGCTTCCAGAATTCATGGCCTTTGCTGCCGGGCAATGCCGGATGATTGACCAATGCCACTTCCGGACGCTCCGCCAGCCACTGTGCGATGCGGATACTGCTTTCTGCATGCTGTTTCAGCCGCACGCCCATGGTGCGCAGCCCGCGGCTGGCGACATACGCGGTATCAGCATCGACCATTTGCCCCATCAAATAGGAATGTTCACGTAACTGCGCCCAGCAACGTTCATTAGAAACGGCGGTGCCAATCATCGCATCAGAATGACCGACGATATATTTGGTGCCTGCCTGAATCGAAATATCGATATCAAATTCCAGCGCTTTAAACAGAATGCCCGCCGCCCAGGTGTTATCGATCATGATGACAACGTCCGGATTTACTGCGCGCACCGCTTTCACCATCGCCGGGATATCCGGGACTTCCATGGTGATAGAACCCGGCGACTCGAGGAATACCACTTTGGTATCCGGCTGCATCAGCGAACCTAACTCAGCACCGATATTGGCAGGAAAATAGGTGGTGGAAACACCGAGTTTCTTCAGCACTTTTTCACAGAAATCCTGCGTCGGTTCGTAAGATGAACCGGCCACCAGAATGTGGTCCCCGCTGCTGACAAAGGAAAGCACCGCGTTACTGACTGCCGCCGCACCGCACGGATACAGCGCGCACCCCGCGCCGCCTTCCAGTTCAACCATCGCTTCCTGTAGCGAGAAATGCGTCAGGGTGCCGCGGCGTCCGTAAAACAGCTCGCCGTTAGCACGGTTGGCGGTGGCGTGTTTTTTATCCGCGACGGTTTCAAAGACCAAAGATGACGCGCGCTGAATGACCGCATTCACGGAGCCTTGCGTGAACTTCTTGTCCCGTCCGGCGCTGACCAGCGCGGTTTCAATTTTTTTAGACGTCATAATCCGTATTTCACCCTGTTACGTTGCGCGGCATGCACCAGCATCCGCCGATATGTCATTAACTTAACATGATGAATTTCAGGGATCAGGCTTTTGGCGGGTGGATGAGAAAATTTCAGCAGCCCGCGCCCGTTTCACAGAAAAAAAAGCCCGTCGTGACGACGGGCAAGGGAGAAACGAGTTTTGGGTATCAGCCGGTATAAACGCCAAACAGTTTGGGCAGGAACAGCGAAATGGTCGGGATATAGGTCACCAGCATCAGCACCACGAACAGCACGCAGTAGAACGGCATCATGGCTTTCACCACTTTCTCAATGCTCTGTTTACTCACCGCACTGGCGACAAACAGCACCGAGCCGACCGGCGGGGTGATCAGCCCGATCCCCAGATTCACCAGCATGATCATGCCGAAATGCACCGGATCAATGCCGAGTGATAACACCACTGGCAACAGCACTGGCGTCAGGATCAGAATGATCGGTGCCATGTCCATCAGCGTGCCGATCAGCAACAGCATGATGTTGATCCACATGAGAATCACGTACTTGTTATCGGAGATCGAGGTGAAGAATTCGGTGATGCGCATCGGCAACTGCATGTAGGTCATCACTGCGCCAAAGCTGGCGGCAAAGCCTATCAGGATCATGACGATGCTGACGGTTTTCACCGTGCGGTACATGAGTTTTGGCAGCTCGCTCCACTTGTAATCGCGGTAGATAAACATGGTGACGAAGAATGACCACAGACAGGCAATCGCCGCTGATTCCGTTGCGGTAAATACTCCGCTGAGAATACCGCCCATGATGATGACGACGGTCATCAGCCCCCACAGCGTGTCGATGAAAATCTTCAGCGCCTGACGGAACGGCACGCGTTCACCTTTTGGATAACCGCGTTTGTGCGCAAACACCACGCACATCACCATCAGTGTCAGGCTGAGCAGTAAACCGGGCAGAATACCGGCGATGAACAGCGCGGCAATCGACACCGTGCCGCCGGTCGCCAGTGAATAAATCACCGAATTATGGCTGGGTGGCGTGAGGATCGCCTGCACCGAGCCGCTGGCGGTCACCGCTGCCGCAAAGTCACGCGGATAACCTTTCTTCTCCATTTCAGGGATCATCACCGAGCCGATCGACGCCGTGTCTGCTACCGAGGATCCGGAAATCGCGCCAAAAAAGGTCGAGGCTACGATATTCACCAGCGACAGTCCGCCGCGGATAAACCCGACAAAGATGTAGGCAAAACTGACCAGCCTGCGGGCGATCCCTCCTTCGGCCATGATCGCGCCCGCCAGAATAAAGAACGGTATAGCCAGCAGAGAGAACTTATTCACGCCGTTGGTCAGCTGGATCATCAGCGCTTCAAACGGCAGGTCAATCCACCAGGCTCCCGCCAGTGCGCTCAGCCCGACGGCGTAAGCGACCGGCACGCCAATCGCCAGCATCACCGCCAGCGTTAACAACAAGATTAATGCATCCATAACAGGCTCCGGTCAGGCGTCAGAATTGCCCAGCATCACTACAGGCCGCTGGTGCTGCGGGCCGGCAACGATCTGCTCAATGATGAATAACAGCGTCAGCGCAGAACCTATGGGCAACGGCAGATAGGTCTGTCCGGCGGTCAGCAGCGGGAATTCCGCCACCGGCTGTTGCCAGAGTTCGCTGCACAATTGCAGGCTGTACCAGAAAATAAACACGCTGATCGCCAGCATCATCAGGTCAGCCAGCAGGGCGGAGAATTTTTTCAGCGCAGGCGGCAGACGGTCGGTGACCATCGCCACCACAATGTGCGAACCGGCGCGGTAACTGACGGCGGCACCGATAAAGGTGAACGTCACCATGCACATAATCGCAATCGGCTCCGGCCACGACAGGGCGCTGTTCATCACGTAGCGGGCGAAGATCCCAACCGGGATCACCGCGACCATCAGCAGTAACGCAATACCGGCGAGCCACATCGCGCAGCGGTAAAGAATGTCCATCAGGGTGTGATAACTCGAGACCATAAATCCCCCGGCGAAAGATCATAAAGAGGCAGCCCGCAGGCTGCCGGAGTCAGGGTTTACTGAACGTCAGCGATTTGCTGCATCAGTTCCTGATGGTCTTTGCCGAATTCATCGCGCACGGATTGCGTGGCTTTGACATAAGTCGCAGGGTCGATCTCCTGGAATTTCACGCCGCCTGCTTTCATCGTTGCCAGCGCTTTCTCGTTATAGGCTTTCCACAGTTCGCGTTGCTCGTCCTGTGCTTCCTTCGCCAGTTTGAGGATTAACTGCTGGTCTTCCGGTTTCAGTTTGTCCCATTTCACTTTTGAATACAGGAACAGCTCCGGAATGATGAAGTGACGGCTGTAGGTGTAGTTTTTTACCACCGGCAGATAGTTGTGGGCGACAAACGTCGGTGGGTTGTTTTCGGTACCGTCGATAACCCCGGTCTGCATGCCGCTGAACACTTCACTGACGCCCATCGCCACCGGGTTTGCGCCCATGGCTTTCAGCGTCGCCAGTGCAATCGGGCTGCCTTGTACGCGGATTTTCATGCCGTGCAAATCTTCCGGTTTCACCACCGGCTCTTTGGTGATCAGGTTGCGCGTGCCGCCGTCCATCCAGCCGAGGAACACCAGACGGGAGTTCGGATTGTTGGTGATTTTGTCGCCGATTTCTTTGCCAATCTGACCGTCGAGCACTTTGTGCATGTGGTCTTCATCGCGGAATATATAGGGCAGGGTGAAGACGTTTATCTCCGGTAAAATCGAGGCAACCGGCGTCATCGATACGCGGATAATATCCAGCGCGCCAAGCTGTGCCTGTTCAATTTCCTGCTTTTCATCCCCCAGAACACCGCCCGGGAACGTTTTGATTTCGAGGCGTCCGTCCGTTTGCTTTTGCAGCTTTTCGCCCATGTGCTGAACGGCGACGACGTTCGGATAGCCTTGCGGATGCACATCGGCGGCCTTCAGCGTTTGTGCGGATACACCCGCGGTAAATAAGAGGGTCGCGGAACTCAGGCAAAGGCTGAGAAGTGCTTTTTGCATTTTCATCAGTTTGTCTCCAGGGTACTCAGTAAGGGAAAGATAAATGAGAGCAAGTGTTGATCAGAGCCAACGGAAGGTCCGGCCTGTTCATTATGAAATAGGTGTAAATAAGCTTTTAAATTATAGGGATACAAGACGTGCCGGTATGCGGTCTTCGCCTGAGTAAGCACCTTATCCTATTTTTTACTGCGCGGTATTTGAGCGTTATCACAAACTCGCAACAAATGTAAAAAGGTGTTACTTAATATTTAAAACGTTGTTTTGACTTAGATAGTGATGCTCAGGTGATTGATTTACCGCGTGATTTTTATAGAAACTGTGACGCAGGTTAAATTGTTCATCCCTTGTGCAAACACGAAAAACCTTGTCGTCTGTCAATGACACGCCAGCCTCCAGGCGCGACAATGTAAATAATAATGAGAACGACTATCAATTAGGCCTTTTTCTTTGATATCATTCGGCGTTATTCATTCCTTCTACACACTGATTCTGGCTGGAGGCGACGCGTGAAAACGGCTCGCAATAAGATGAAAGAGGCGACCTCATTACTGATGTCGTTGATGTTGGTTGCTGGCTTAAGCGGCAACGCGATGGCTGCACCTGCGACGCCGGCTGGACAAGCCGTCAATTCTGCAGCATCTCAACCGGCAGCGGCGGATGCCCCTGCACCGGCGACCAGTGATGCAACGCCAGCACCGGTAATGCAACCGGCCCCGACCGAAGCGACGCCTGTTATTCCTACCGATTTGTCTGTTATGGGCATGTATCATCACGCTGATGCGGTGGTGAAAACCGTCATGATTGGCCTGCTGCTGGCCTCTGTCGTCACCTGGGCGTTGCTGTTCAGCAAAGGTGCTGAAGTGTTCACTGGCAAACGCCGTATGCGCCGCGAATTTGATGCGCTGTCTTCTGTCCGTACACTGGATGAGGCCGCTGAACAGGCAGAAAGCTTCGCCGCCAGCAGCATCAGCGCGCAGATGATCCGCGATGCACAGAATGAGCTCGAGCTGTCAGCAGGTTCCACCGACAACAACGGGATTAAAGAGCGTACTGGTTTCCGCCTTGAGCGCCGCGTCAGC
This sequence comes from Rahnella variigena, assembly GCF_003610915.1. Taxonomy (NCBI): domain Bacteria; kingdom Pseudomonadati; phylum Pseudomonadota; class Gammaproteobacteria; order Enterobacterales; family Yersiniaceae; genus Rahnella; species Rahnella variigena. The sequence continues at coordinate 66,775 of NZ_NSDJ01000001.1, read as the reverse complement.
GCTGCCGGTCGTTACATGGGCCGTGGCAACGGTATTCTGGCGACTATCGGGGCAATCTCTCCGTTCGTCGGCCTTTTCGGTACTGTGTGGGGCATCATGAACAGCTTCATCGGTATCGCGCAAACGCAAACCACTAACCTGGCTGTCGTGGCACCGGGCATCGCAGAAGCCTTGCTGGCGACCGCTGTCGGTCTGGTTGCAGCGATTCCTGCCGTAGTTATCTACAATATTTTCGCCCGTACCATTACCTCTTACCGTCATCAGGTTGGCGATGTAGCGGCGCAGATTATTCTGTTGCAGGGTCGTGATTTGGATCTGGCTGCCAGCAAAGGCGATGCGCCACGCGGTCAGACAGGTCAGTTACGCGTAGGGTAAGAACAGATTATGGCTATTCGGTTAAACGACGATATCGACGAAAGCGGTGAAATGCATGACATCAACGTCACGCCTTTCATCGACGTCATGCTGGTATTGCTGATCATCTTCATGGTGGCCGCGCCGCTGGCGACCGTGGATGTGCGGGTTGATTTACCCGCCTCTACGGCGAAACAGCAGCCGCGTCCGGAGAAACCGATCTTCCTGTCGGTGAAAGCAGACAAACAGCTGTTCCTCGGCGACACGCCGGTCAACAGCGATAATCTGACCTCGATGCTGGATCAACGTACTCAGGGCAATAAGCAGAGCACGATTTTCTTCCGTGCGGATAAGACAGTGGATTACGAAACGCTGATGAAAGTGATGGATAACCTGCGTAAAGCCGGTTACCTGAAAGTCGGACTGGTTGGCGCTGAACAAACCGGTACCGCTGCGGCGCAGTAAGTTTTCCTCCCGATCAGACGCACAAAAAAGGCCAGCGATGCTGGCCTTTCGTTTATCTGTAAAACCGAAACTCAGGTCACCGGCGCCGGGTTAAACACCGCCAGCGCATTATGGATGCCCCAGGTGTCTGACCAGGTTTTCTTGCGCCCGCTGGCGATATCGAGAATGAAGTGGAACAACTCCCAGCCCACATCTTCGATAGTCGCGTCGCCGGTCGCAATCGTACCGGCGTTGATGTCCATCAGATCGTGCCAGCGGTTAGCCAGCGTGGTGCGGGTCGCCATTTTAATCACCGGCACCGCCAGCAGGCCGTAAGGCGTACCGCGTCCGGTGGTAAAGACCTGCACGGTAATCCCGGATGCCAGTTGCTGTGTTCCGCAGACAAAATCACTGGCAGGCGTGGCAGCGTAGATCAGGCCTTTTTTGGTCGGACGCTGACCCGGAGACAATACTTCTGAAATTGCGCTGGTGCCAGATTTTGCAATCGAGCCGAGCGCTTTTTCCACCACGTTGGCCAGACCGCCTTTTTTGTTACCCGGAGACGGGTTGGCGCTGCGGTCGGTTTGTCCCATCGACAGATAATCATCGTACCAGGCCATTTCTTCCAGCAGGCGTTTACCCACTTCGACATCCGCAGCGCGCGGCGTCAGTAAGTGGATGGCGTCGCGCACTTCAGTCACTTCCGAGAACATTACGGTTGCACCGCAGCGCACCAGCAGGTCTGATGCGTAACCGACTGCCGGGTTAGCCGTCACGCCGGAGAAGGCGTCGCTGCCGCCACATTGCGTACCCACGACCAGATCAGACGCCGGACAGGTTTCGCGCTGACGGCGGTTCAGGCGCTCAAGATGGAATTGTGCAACGGTGAGGATATCGTCCACCATCGACTGGAAGCCGACGTGCTGTTCATCCTGCAAACGGACGATATGCGTGTCGTCGAGGGAAATTGCCTGCACATCCGGCGTGCCTTCCAGCAGGCGCTCGGGTTGCAGCTTTTCACAGCCCAGACCGACCACCATCACTTCGCCGCCAAAGTTCGGGTTCAGCGCCAGATTGTGGATAGTGCGGATCGGCACCACCGCCGCGGGGGCGTTAATCGCCACGCCGCAGCCGTAGAGATGGTTCAGCGCCACGACGCCATCGACGTTAGGGAATTTCGGCAGTAAATCACGCTCGATGATTTTGACCACGTAATCCACCACGCCCGCCACACAATGCACGCTGGTGGTAATACCGAGCAGATTTTTAGTGCCTACGCTGCCGTCGTCGTTGCGATAACCTTCAAAGGTATAGCCTTCCAGCGGCGGTAAGGCTGGGGGAACGCGGGTGGCCAGCGGCAGGCTGTTAAGCTCCGGTGCGACCGGCAGATCCACCAGGGATTCGTCAATCCAGCCGCCCTGTGCGATGTCACGCACCGCATAGCCGATGACTTCACCATAACGAATAATATCGCCACCCTGGGCAATCGGTTCTAAGGCAACTTTATGACCTTGCGGAATATGCTCAATTAATTCCAGACCATTAGAAAATCGGGTGCCGGCTTTTAAACCGTTATCGTTCACAATAATAGCAACGTTATCGCTTTCATGAACCTTAATGAAAAGTGCTTCGGTTGCATGTTCTTTATCTTTATTACGTGACATAACTGTCTCCGCGTTTATTAAACATCCCGGAACAAAAGGCTCCGGTTAATTCTCTGAAGTTGACGCTTAACGACGTTTCTCAAAAACATGCTCTGTAATACAGGGTATGACGCTCATTATAAGACAGACTTCCACGAACCTCATTGTGCAACTGACCAGCTTTTTACCGGTTTAACATCATTCTGTGGGGCAGGTGACAGAATAAATGTGATGGATATCACCCTTTGATTTGAGCGGTTATCAGCGCGAGATATTCTGTGATTCTCCTCCCACACCGATGTGTGGATGCAAAAGAATAGTCACAATTATCTGCTATATTCTTGGGCGAATGCACAGTGTTATTTCGGGGCCTCTTTTTTATACTGTATTAGCCCTCTGAAGGTGACGTTTTAAGTAATACAGGTAAATTTCGTACAAAGATTAATAAAGGATTAATTCGCCAGATCGTATAAATGCTTCTTATAAAGGAACTATAGGGTAAATAACGCCGAGGAATGGCGGGCGTTATTTTAGCAGCGGTGAATTACCTGAATGAATTTTTCAATATTACAACGAAGGTCACCATGAATATTCAATCTCAGTCACGGACAATCGCGCAAACTAAGGTACGAACACATATTCGTTACTACATTTTGCTGATTATCTTTTTAATCACGGCGGTGAACTATGCCGACCGTGCAACGCTTTCCATTGCAGGCACCGAGGTCGCGCGCGAGCTGGGCCTGGATGCTGCGGATATGGGGCAAATCTTTGCGGCATTCGGCTGGGCATATCTGATTATGCAGTTGCCGGGCGGATGGTTGCTGGACAAGTTCGGTTCGAAGAAAGTTTATACCTACAGTCTGTTTTTCTGGTCGCTGTTCACCTTACTGCAAGGCTTTGTTGGCTGGTTCCCGCTGGCGTATGGCGCACTGACGCTGTTTATCCTGCGCTTTATGCTGGGTTTCTCCGAAGCGCCTTCCTTCCCGGCAAACGCCCGCATTGTCGCGGCCTGGTTCCCGACCACCGAGCGCGGCACCGCGTCGGCAATTTTTAACTCCGCACAATATTTCTCGCTGGCGCTGTTCTCTCCGTTACTCGGCTGGCTGACCTACGCCTGGGGCTGGGAACATGTCTTTATCGTCATGGGCGTGATTGGTTTTGTGCTGACGCTGGTGTGGATCAAATTTATCCATAACCCGCCGGAACATCCGCATATTTCCAAAAGCGAGCTGGAGTTTCTGAAAGACGGCGGCGCGGTGGTGGATATCGACCACAAGAAAACCGACAGTGCGAAAAATGGTCCGAAATGGAGCTACGTTCGTCAGATGTTGAGCAGCCGCATGATGCTGGGGATCTTCTTCGGGCAGTATTTCATTAACAGTATTACGTGGTTCTTCCTGACCTGGTTCCCGATTTATCTGGTTCAGGAAAAGGGCATGTCTATTCTTAAAGTGGGGATGATTGCCGCAATTCCGGCATTGTGCGGTTTTGCCGGCGGTGTGCTGGGGGGCGTGTTCTCAGATTTCCTGATTAAACGCGGTTTCTCGCTGACCGTGGCACGTAAAATTCCTATCGTGCTGGGCATGTTGTTAGCTACCAGCATCATCTTGTGTAACTACACCGACAACAACGCGCTGGTCGTCACCCTGATGGCGCTGGCGTTCTTCGGCAAAGGCTTTGGTGCGCTGGGCTGGCCGGTGATTGCCGATACCGCCCCGAAAGAAGTCATTGGCCTGTGCGGCGGCATCTTCAACGTTTTCGGAAACGTTGCCTCCATCGTGACGCCGCTGGTGATCGGCTACATGGTAAAAGGGCTGCACTCTTTCAATATGGCATTAATTTTTGTGGGCTGTTCAGCACTGATGGCGATGCTTTGCTATCTGCTGGTGGTCGGCGAGATCAAACGTCTGGAACTTAAGAAACAGTAAATTTTGATGCGGGCACGCCGGATTTTCCGGCTCTGCCCCTGGATGAGGTCAGATATCAGATATGAGTAATCAAATGATTCCAAATCGCTTTCGCCAGGACTTACTGCAAGGAAAAACGCTGATTGGTTGCTGGTCAGCGCTGTGCAGCCCGATCACCACCGAAGTGCTCGGCGTGGCGGGTTTTGACTGGCTGTTGCTCGATGGTGAACACGCGCCGAATGATGTCACCACTTTTGTACCGCAGCTGATGGCGCTGAAAGGCAGCCGCAGCGCGCCGGTGGTGCGTCCGCAGTTTAATGATCCGGTGGTGATTAAGCGCCTGCTGGATATCGGTTTCTACAACTTCCTGATCCCGTTTGTGGAAACGCAGGAACAGGCAGAACTGGCGGTGGCATCAACACGTTATCCGCCAGCAGGCATCCGTGGCGTATCGGTTTCGCATCGCAGCAACATGTTCGGCACCGTGCCGGATTACTTCACCAGCATCAACGACAACATTGCGGTGATGGTGCAAATCGAAAGTCAGCAGGGCGTCGATAATCTTGATGCGATTGCCGCCGTTGACGGTATCGACGGGATTTTCGTCGGCCCGAGCGATCTGGCCGCAGGCATGGGGCATCTCGGCAACGCCGGACACCCTGACGTGCAGGCCGCTATCCGTCACATCTTTGCGCGTGCAAAAGCACACGGCAAACCGAGCGGCATTCTGGCACCGGTTGAAGCGGATGCCCGTCGCTATCTGGAATGGGGCGCGACGTTCGTGGCGGTCGGCAGTGATTTAGGCGTTTTCCGTGCAGGGACTCAGGCGCTGTGTGATCGCTTCACCAAGTGATCCGCTCTCAAACATCAATATAAAGAGGATACCCGAATGAAAATTGGCTTTATTGGTTTAGGCATCATGGGCAAGCCTATGAGCAAAAACCTGCTGAAAGCAGGTTACGAGCTGGTGGTGATGGATCGCAATCAGGATACCGTCGGTGAAATTGTGAAACTCGGCGCAACAGCGGCAGATACCCCAAAAGCAGTGGCGGCGGTTTCTGATGTGATCATCACCATGCTGCCAAACTCGCCGCAGGTGAAAGAGGTGGCGCTGGGCGAAAATGGTCTGATTGAAGGCGCGCGTCCGGGCACTATTTTCATCGACATGAGTTCTATTGCACCGCTGGCGAGCCGTGAAATCAGTGAAGCGCTGGCCGCTAAGCAAATCGCGATGCTCGATGCGCCGGTTTCCGGTGGCGAACCGAAAGCCATCGACGGCACCATGTCAGTGATGGTCGGCGGTGACAAAGCGGTGTTCGATAAATGCTATGAAATCATGAAATCCATGGCGGGTTCTGTGGTGCATACCGGTGATATCGGTGCAGGCAACGTCACCAAACTGGCGAATCAGGTGATCGTGGCGCTGAATATTGCGGCCATGTCTGAAGCGCTGGTGCTGGCGACCAAAGCGGGCGTGGATCCTGATTTAGTTTTCCAGGCTATTCGTGGCGGACTGGCAGGCAGCACCGTGCTGGAAGCGAAAGCGCCGATGGTGATGGATCGCAACTTCAAACCGGGCTTCCGAATTGATTTGCACATCAAAGATTTAGCTAACGCACTGGACACCTCACACGGCGTTGGTGCGCAACTGCCTCTGACCTCGCTGGTCATGGAAATGATGCAGGCACTGAAAGCGGATGGTCACGGACAATCTGACCATAGCGCCATTGCACGCTATTATGAAACCTTAGCGAAGGTTGAAGTTACCCGTTAGTCTGCGGCGGCAACGTGACCCTGAGTTAATGCTCGTTTCGCGTTGCCCTTCAGGCAGGATGCAAAACTGACAGGACGCTTTTCCACATCGGCGCGTGCAGTTTATGAAGGTAATGACTTTATGAAAATAGTGATCGCACCGGATTCATACAAAGAAAGTTTGTCTGCTTTGGATGTGGCAAAAGCCATCGAAAGTGGTTTTCGTGAGATTTTCCCTGAGGCGGAGTACGTCAAACTGCCGGTTGCCGATGGCGGCGAAGGCACGGTTGAGGCGATGGTGGCCGCCACCGGAGGCCGCGTCGTTAAAGTGAATGTCACCGGGCCGCTGGGAAAACCGATCGAGGCGTTCTTCGGGTTATCAGGTGATGAGAAAATCGCTTTCATCGAAATGGCGGCGGCCAGCGGGCTGGAAAGCGTTCCGCCTGCGCAACGTAATCCGCTGAAAACCACCTCTTACGGCACCGGCGAACTGATCCATTCCGCGCTGGACCATGGCGTGAAGCACTGCATCATCGGCATTGGCGGCAGTGCGACCAATGACGGCGGCGCGGGGATGATGCAGGCGCTAGGCGCGAAGCTGCTGACCAGAGAGGGCAAGCCGATTGGTCAGGGCGGCGGTGAGCTGGAAAAACTGCATCACATTGATATCAGCGGTCTGGATCCGCGGATCAAAAAATGTCGCTTTGAGGTGGCGTGTGACGTGACCAATCCGCTGACCGGAAAAGACGGGGCGTCTGCTATTTTCGGTCCGCAAAAAGGCGCGACACCGGAAATGATCGAACAGCTCGACGGCTATCTGCATCATTATGCGCAAGTGATTAAAAAGGATCTGGGCATTGATGTTGAACACGTTCCTGGTGCTGGCGCTGCGGGCGGTATGGGTGCGGCACTTTACGGATTCTGCCATGCGGAATTACGTCAGGGGATCGAGATAGTCACCGATGCGCTGGGGCTGGATGAGCTGGTGAAAGACGCCACGCTGGTGATCACCGGCGAAGGGCGTATCGACAGCCAGAGCATCAACGGTAAAGTGCCGATTGGTGTGGCGCGGGTGGCGAAACGCTATAACAAACCGGTGATTGGGATTGCGGGCAGCCTGACAAAAGATGTGGATGTGGTTTATGACCACGGGCTGGACGCCGTTTTCAGTGTGCTTTACAGCGTTTGTACACTCGATGACGCGCTGAAAAACGCCGCGGACAACCTGCGTAAATCCGCACGAAATATTGCCGCGACCATTAAATTATCGCAAAAACTTTAACTCACAGCAGTCAGGATAAAAAACCGGTGTTCAGGCCCAGCCTGCGCCGGTTTTTGTATTTTATTTGTGGCGGTTTTACGTTAGGTTTTAAAGACATTCGCCAATGAGAAAACACGTATGTCAGAGATTGATTTTTCACAGCAGCCGGTAAACACCCTGACCAAAGGGCTGGGGCCGCTGAGTGCCGGTGCGCGTAAGAGCGATATCCGCGGGCAAGGCTGGAATATTCTGCGTGAAGACGTCAGCCTGCCGGTGGCGGTGCTGCTCGAAGAGAGAGTCGAACATAATCTTTCCTGGATGCGCGAATTCATTCAGCGTTATCAGCTGAAACTGGCACCGCATGGCAAAACTACCATGAGCCCTGAGCTGTATCAGATGCAGCTGGAGTTTGGTGCGTGGGGGATCACGCTGGCGACTGCGCCGCAGGTTAATGCAGCATTCGCGCATGGCGTGCGCAAAGTGATTATGGCCAACCAGCTGGTCGGCAAAGGCAATATGGCGATGATCGCCGGGCTGATGCGTGAAGACCCGGCTTTCGATTTCACCTGCATTGTGGATTCAGCGGACAACGCCGATGCGCTCGGGCATTACTTTGCCAGTCAGCAGCTGACACTGCGCGTGATGTTTGAATACGGCATTGCGGGCGGTCGCACGGGCATCCGTACCGATGAACAGGAAGCTGACGTGCTGGCGGCGGTGAAACGCTGGCCGCAGTCGCTGGCGCTGGTCGGTGTCGAGCTTTACGAAGGTGTCAGTAATGACGAGGCGGTGATCCGCGGCTTTCTGCGCCACGTTATGACCCGCACGCAAGTGCTGGCACAGGCCGGAGAATTTGCCGAACCGCAGGTGATTTTAACCGGTGCCGGTTCCGCCTGGTTCGATGTGGTGGCAGAAGAACTGACCCGCGAAGACACGCATCTTGATGCTGAAAAACGTTATACCCTCGATATCATCCTGCGTTCCGGTTGCTACGTGACACACGACGTCGGTGCGTATCAGGCGGCGCTTGAGCGTATGCAAACCAGCAATCCGGTGGCGCGCGAGATGAACAGCAGTTTACAGCCCGCGTTGCAGGTCTGGGCGGCGGTGCAATCGTTGCCGGAGCCGGGCAGGGCGATTATCGCTTTCGGTAAGCGTGATGCCGGTTATGACGCGGGATACCCGAAAGCCGCCGGGCATTTCCGTCCGCGTAGCGCCACGCAGGCGGGATACACCACGGTGGTGCCTGCGCCGGAAGACTGGAAGGTGTTCGCGATGATGGATCAGCACGCATTTATGTCGATACCGGAAAACGCTGACCTGAAAGTCGGTGACATGCTGGTCTTTGATATCAGCCACCCTTGCCTGACGTTCGACAAATGGCGGCAGCTGCTGCTGGTCAATGAGCAGTGGGATGTGACCGGTGCGGTGACGACCTGGTTCTGACGAGACGAAAACGCCCGGACGATGCCGGGCGTTACTCTTTTACCGTATTATTTTCTACTTGGGTAAATAGGCCAGCGCGGCGCGCTTCACGTTGTCTATTTCATCAAGCAGTTCAAACCATTCAGGTTCGAGTGTTTCCACGCTGACGCCCTGTCGCAACTGTTGTTCAATGTAGAAACACAGCTGTTTCAGACGCGGTACGCCGCTGTAACTGCAACTGCCGTGCAGTTTGTGAATAAGCGCCAAAATGTCGTCGTCCGGTTCGCCCCGCGTTACCGCCTCCACGCGTTCAGCCACCTGTGGCAGGAATTCGACCAGCATTTGCAGTAAATCCTGCGCCAGCGCCACTTTATTGGCCGACTGACTCAGCGCCAGTTGCCAGTCGAGCGTGCTGATCGGCGCGAGGGATTCTCCGGACTGCAACGGAGAGTCCAGCTGCGCCTGATGAGTCTGATGCCGTGACAGCACGTTTTTCAGCATACTTTCATCAATCGGTTTAGACAGATAATCGTCCATGCCCAGTTTCAGCAATTGCTCGCGTTCGCCACGACCGGCGTTTTGGCATGGCGCGCCATCTGATGAATGATTTCACTGGCGCGGATACCGTCGATATCCGGCATCTGAATATCCATCAGAATGATGTCGAGGTCCGTATGACGCGCGACTTCAATCGCTTCTTCACCGCTGTGACACAGCACGGTGGTTTCCACTAATTCTTCCAGCAGCGCGCCAATCAGTTTGAGGTTGGCCGGATTATCATCCACCGCCATTGCGGTCAGCGGCAGACGCGACGTTTTGTTCTCATCATTGTTAATCACCCGCACCGACGCCTGCTGTTCTTTGAGCAATAACGGCAGTAAACGGATGCTCGACATCGGTTTAATCAGACAAGCCTCGACGCCGCGCCGTTTCAGCTCTTCGGCATCCACCTGGAACTGGCTTGGCAGTGCCAGCAACAGATGCTGTGTCATGCTGAACACTCTTTGCAGTTTGCCGTCGTAATCGGACAGCGTCACATCGGGGTTCACCGGAATACTGCACAGCATAATGTCGTAATGGGTTTCCGGAAGCGCTGCAATTGTCGTGCGGTGCGTGACATCCAGCGGCGTGGCTTGCAGGATTTCCATCGTGGCTTTTGCTGCCGCCGGATTGGCTTCGACATACGCCAGACGTTTACCTTCAAGATGACTCATGGAAACCGGCGTGATGTGGCGGTTTTCATTCAGCTCAAGGGTGACGTGGAACCAGAACGTCGAGCCGCGGTTGATCTGGCTGTAGAAACTGATATCGCCGCCCATTTCTTTAACCAGACGCTGGGTGATGACCAGCCCTAATCCGGTGCCGCCGTGACGGCGTGAAATGCTGGCGTCTGCCTGACGGAAAGCCTGGAACAACTGCGACTGCTGACGCTCGGAAATCCCGATGCCGGTGTCGTGAATTTGCACTTCCAGTTCAACCTGCAAATTGTTCTGAGAACGCAGTTCCACGTTGATATCAATATTGCCGGTTTCGGTGAATTTAATCGCATTTCCAAGCAAGTTAGTTACCACTTGCTGCATCCGCATCGGATCGCCCAGCACGTTTTCCGGCACATTGTTGTGGACGTTGAGCGTCAGTTCCAGCCCTTTATCGTGGGCGGTATGCGCCAGCAAAATCACCACTTCATCGAGCATTTCACGCAGCGAGAACGGAATATGCTCCAGCACCAGTTTGCCGGCTTCCAGTTTTGAGAAGTCCAGCACGTCATTAATGATGGTCAGCAGATGATTAGCGGAACGTTCAATGGTTTGCAGATAATCCGCCTGCGTTGGCGACAGCGGGGTTTTCAGCGTCTGACGGGTAAAGCCAATTACGCCGTTGAGCGGCGTACGCAGCTCGTGGGACATATTGGCCAGGAATTCGGATTTGATACGCGCCGCTTCCTGCGCACGCTTTTTCGCCAGATCCAGCTCGACGTTCTGGATTTCCATCTGCTCGAGAGTTTCGCGCAGATCTGACGTCGCCTGATCGATGTTCTGCTGCACTTCTTCGTGATACGCCGTCAGCGACATTGCCATCGAGTTAATGCCGTTTTTCAACATGCTCAGTTCGCCCGGCATGTTGCCTTCCACGCGGCTGTCGAGCTGCCCGCGGCGGATACGGTCAACGGTATTCACCATATTGCGGATAGGGCCGGTGACATCGCGCATCAGGCGATAGGCGAACAGGGTGGCGATCCCCAGACACAACAACAGCAACATGGTGGAAACAAACGCTTCCTGATATTGCGCCAGTTTGACCGAGCGTAAATCCAGCTCAATGGCGATGTAACCTAACTGATGATTCGGTGACGCGCTGAAAGAATCATCGTCGGCTTCCGTGTGGTTTTCGGCCTGAATGGGCGTGCGTAAAATCAGCACATCACCGGAGCGTTCCTTGGTGAGTTCACGGGGAATATCCTCAACGCGTTTGACCTGCAACGGACTGCCGTCGTGCTGCGTTGTGGAACTGGCAAACAGTTTATTGTCGCCATCATACACGCTGATGCTGCGCACAATATCCGAATGATTGCGGTGCAGGCGGCTGATCAGGCGCTGAACCGGTTGGCGTTCACGGAACGTCATGCCATATTCGCTCGCGACCGCCAGAGGCTCGATAATACTGGCTCCGGCTTGCGTCAGCTGATTCTGCAATTCGTTGTAGCGATGGACCACAAAGAAGGTGCTGAGCAGCAAACCGATCATTAATGTCGGTGCCAGAATCAGGATCATCATCCTTGCGCGAAGGCTATATTTGGTCATGGGGTTCCAATGTGGGAGAATTAGCTCCAGCTAAGCTTAATAAACCAGCGTGTAATCGACAATAATGGCTCAATTCTACTCTCCGAACCGCCGCGTGACGACCCGGCAAACGATAACTGTGACCGCGACCGACCTTGATGCTTTCGGGCAGGGTGTGGCGCGCCACAACGGCAAAGCCGTGTTTGTCAGTGGTTTACTGCCCGGTGAACAGGCAGAAGTCACTTTAACAGAAGATAAAAGTAAGTACGCCAAAGGGCGGCTGAAACGTTTGCTGACCACCAGCGCCGATCGTGTGAAACCGGTTTGCCCGCACTATTCGGTCTGCGGCGGTTGTCAGCAACAACATGCCAGTGAGGCGCTGCAACAGAGCAGTAAATCGGCATCACTGCTGCGCCTGATTTCGCGGGAAACCGGCGTTCATGCGGATCCTCAGCCGGTGATTGCCGGCCCGCAATACGGTTATCGCCGTCGCGCGCGTCTGGGATTACAAATCGCCGGCGTTAAACCGGGGCGTAAAGCGGGAACGGCGAACGGTCCGCTGGTGATGGGTTTCCGTCAGGAAGGTTCGAACGATCTGGTGGCCATCACCAAATGTCCTGTCCTGCGGCCTGAACTGGAGCAACTGCTGGTGCCGGTGCAGGAATGTCTGTCGTCGTTGTCGGCGGCAAAACGTCTCGGGCATCTGGAACTGGTGCTGGCCGATAACGGCCCGCTGCTGGTGCTGCGCCACCTTGATCCGCTCAGTGAAGCCGATCGTACGCGCCTGACCGCCTTTGCCGCACAACATCAGCTGACGATTTTCCTGGCGCCTGACAGCGATACGGTGGAACGTTTATGCGGTGAAACACCTTATTATCAGATTGACGGCCTGAATCTGAAATTTGGTCCGCGCGATTTTATTCAGGTGAATGACGCGGTTAACCAGCAAATGGTGGCACAGGCCTTGCAATGGCTGGAACTGACGCCCGAAGATCGCGTGCTGGATTTGTTCTGCGGGATGGGGAATTTCACTCTTCCGCTGGCAAAAAGAGCTAAGCAGGTTGTCGGCGTCGAAGGTGTTGCTACACTGGTGGCGAATGGGCAAGATAATGCCCGAAATAATGGCTTAGAAAATGCCTCTTTCTTCCACGAGAATCTGGAAGATGATGTCAGTAAACAACCCTGGGCGGCGCAAGGCTTCAATAAAATCTTGCTGGATCCGGCCCGGGGCGGCGCTGCTGGCGTGATGGCGCATATCGTTAAGCTGGCCCCGGCGCGTGTGGTGTATGTGTCATGCAACCCCACAACATTGGCGCGGGACAGTAAAATTTTGTTGGAGGCGGGCTATCGATTGGCTCAGGTACGTATGCTGGATATGTTTCCGCACACCGGGCACCTTGAATCGATGGCTCTGTTTATCAACCCGTCTGACACAGGCGTTGTGTCAGAAACGTAGGGAGAGGGTATGGTTGCGGTAAGAAGTGCACATCTGAACACAGCTGGCGAGTTCGCACTCGACGACTGGATCAACAGTTTAGGACTGTCCAGCCAGCAATCATGTGAGCGTTTAGCCGAAACCTGGCGCTACTGCGAGCAACAAACGCAGGGCCATCCTGACGCCTCGCTGCTGCTGTGGCGCGGCCTCGAGATGGTTGAAATCCTCTCGACCCTCAGTATGGATAACGACAGTATGCGCGCGGCGCTGCTGTTCCCGCTGGTTGATGACGGCATCATTGATGAAGATACCCTGACCCAACAGTTCGGCAAAGGCATCACCGATCTGGTGCACGGCGTGCGCGATATGGACGCCATCCGCCAGCTGAAAGCCACGCAAAATGACTCCATGGCCTCCGAGCAGGTGGACAACGTCCGCCGTATGCTGCTGGCGATGGTGGAAGATTTCCGCTGCGTGGTGCTGAAACTTGCCGAACGAATCGCGCACCTGCGCGAAGTGAAAGATGCGCCGGAAGAAGAACGCGTTCTGGCGGCGAAAGAATGTACCAATATCTACGCGCCGCTGGCCAACCGTCTGGGTATCGGTCAGCTGAAATGGGAACTGGAAGATTTCTGCTTCCGTTATCTGCATCCTGACGAATACAAACGCATCGCCAAACTGCTGCACGAACGTCGTATCGACCGTGAGCAGTACATCGACGATTTTGTCTCGACGGTTAAAAATGCGATGGCGGAAGAGGGCATCAAAGTTGATGTTTATGGCCGCCCGAAACATATCTACAGCATCTGGCGCAAGATGCAGAAAAAATCCCTGTCCTTCGACGAACTCTTCGACGTGCGCGCTGTGCGTATCGTGGTGGAACGTTTGCAGGATTGCTACGCTGCCTTAGGGATTGTGCACACCCATTTCCGCCATCTGCCGGATGAGTTTGACGATTACGTCGCCAACCCGAAACCGAACGGTTATCAGTCGATTCACACCGTGGTGTTAGGGCCTCGCGGTAAAACGCTGGAAGTGCAGATCCGTACCCGCCAGATGCATGAAGATGCCGAACTGGGCGTCGCCGCGCACTGGAAATACAAAGAAGGTACTGCCGTGGCCGGTGGCCGCAGCGGTGGTTACGAAGGCCGCATTGCGTGGCTGCGCAAACTTATCGCGTGGCAGGAAGAAATGGCCGATTCGGGCGAAATGCTCGACGAAGTGCGCAGCCAGGTCTTTGACGATCGCGTGTACGTGTTTACGCCAAAAGGCGACGTTATCGATCTGCCGATGGGCTCCACGCCGCTCGACTTCGCGTATCACATTCACAGCGATGTCGGTCACCGGTGTATCGGGGCGAAAATTGGCGGGCGTATCGTGCCGTTTACCTACCAGTTGCAGATGGGCGATCAGATTGAAATCATCACCCAGAAGCACGCGAACCCAAGCCGTGACTGGCTGAACCCGAGTCTCGGTTACGTCACGACCAGCCGCGGGCGTTCGAAAATCCAAAACTGGTTCCGTAAACAGGATCGCGATAAGAACATTATTGCCGGTAAACAAATCCTCGATGACGAGCTGGACAGACTGGATATTAGCATCAAAGATGCCGAGAAACTGCTGCTGCCACGCTACAACGTCAACTCGCTGGATGAAGTGCTGGCGGCCATCGGTAACGGCGATATCCGCATCAATCAGATGGTCAACTTCCTGCAATCTCAGTTGAAAAAGCCGAGTGCGGAAGAACTGGATAAAGAAGCGCTGCGCCAGCTGACGCAGAAAACCACGCCACCGCCAACGCGTACCAAAGACAATGGTCGCGTCGTCGTCGAAGGCGTCGGTAATCTGATGCACCACATTGCGCGTTGCTGCCAGCCGATTCCGGGTGACGAAATCGTCGGTTACATCACTCAGGGTCGCGGGATTTCAATCCACCGTGCCGACTGTGATCAGCTGGAAGATTTACGCTCGAATGCGCCGGAACGCGTGGTCGATGCCGTGTGGGGCGAAAGCTACTCCAGCGGTTATTCGCTGGTAGTGCGCGTGGTGGCCAACGACCGCAGCGGCCTGCTGCGTGATATCACCACCATTCTGGCTAACGAGAAAGTGAACGTGCTTGGCGTTGCCAGCCGCAGCGACACACGTCAGCAACTGGCGACTATCGATATGGATATCGAAATCTACAACCCGCAGGTTCTGGGACGCGTGATCGCCAAACTGAACCAGTTGCCGGATGTGATTGAAGCCAAGCGACTTCACGGCAGCTGATCAAACGCTTATAAGGCCCGCCAGTCGGGCCTTTTCTTTTATGTTTTTGACTCCTCTATTTTAAAACGGACAGATCCCATGACCGATTCTTCTTTGCAACGCCTGCTCACCATTATGAAAACCCTGCGTGATCCTCAAGCCGGTTGCCCGTGGGATAAAGAGCAAACTTTTGACACCATTGCCCCGTACACGCTGGAAGAAACCTACGAAGTGATGGACGCCATCGCCCGCAAAGATTACGACGATGTGCGCGACGAACTGGGTGATCTGCTGTTTCAGGTGGTGTTCTACGCGCAAATGGGCAGCGAGCAGGGTCTGTTTGAGTTTGATGACATCTGCAATGCCATTTCAGACAAATTAGAGCGCCGCCATCCGCAAATTTTTGGCACTGAAGCGGCGTGGTCAAAAGACGCCAGCAGCAAAGATGTGCTGGTGAAATGGGAAGCGCGTAAGGCGCAGGAGCGGGCGGAGAAATCCCTGCATTCGGCGCTGGATGACATTCCTTCCGCACTGCCTGCGCTGATGAAAGCGCACAAAATTCAGAAACGCTGTTCGAATGTCGGGTTCGACTGGACCACGCTCGGGCCGGTGCTCGACAAAGTGTATGAAGAAATCGACGAAGTGATGTTTGAAGCGCGTCAGGCCGTCATCGACGAAGAAAAGCTCGGTGAGGAAATCGGTGATCTGCTGTTCGCGACAGTGAATCTTTCCCGTCATTTGGGCCATAAAGCCGAAGATGCGCTACAGGCCGCTAACCGCAAGTTTGAGCGTCGTTTCCGGCACGTTGAAGAGATTATCCGCGGGAAAGGCTTAAACATGGAAGAAGCTACACTTGAGCAGATGGAAGACGCCTGGCAGCAGGTGAAAAAATCGGAAGCCTGAGTTAGCTCTCCGACTTTGATCGGAAACAAGATCTGAATCTGCTGAAACGGTTAAGCTCATTGTCATTCAGTGCTTAACCGGCTGATCTGAGAGCAGTAAAGTTCAACAAATTGATATCTAAGATGTTTTAGTGGTTCATGCGAGCAACTCAGCACTTTTCTGAAGTTAACTGATTGTTTTTGAAAGAATGAGAGAAAAGGGTTGGCAGGGTTAACCCTTCTGAACTGACGCTAAGGAAAACGATGATGGACAGCAAAACGTTTATTTGTGGCGCACACAAGGTTCCGGTATACTGTTTTCCCGTCTTGGTTACTCCATCATCTTTAAACCTAACCTCTCAGGTTCAGCATGACAACTAATTATATTTTTGTGACCGGCGGGGTCGTATCCTCTCTGGGTAAAGGCATTGCCGCAGCCTCACTGGCGGCTATTCTCGAAGCCCGTGGCCTCAACGTGACCATCATGAAACTGGACCCGTATATCAACGTGGATCCGGGTACGATGAGCCCAACTCAACACGGCGAAGTCTTCGTTACCGAAGATGGCGCTGAAACCGATCTCGATCTGGGTCACTACGAGCGTTTCATCCGCACCAAGATGACCCGCCACAACAACTTCACCACGGGCCGTATTTATTCCGACGTGCTGCGCAAAGAGCGCCGTGGCGATTATCTCGGTGCAACCATTCAGGTTATCCCGCACATCACCAACAACATCAAAGAACGCATCATTGAAGGCGGCGAAGGCCACGATGTCGTGCTGGTTGAAATTGGCGGTACTGTCGGTGATATCGAATCCCTGCCGTTCCTGGAAGCAATTCGTCAGATGGCAGTGGAAGTGGGCCGCGAGCACACGTTGTACATGCACCTGACGCTGGTGCCTTACATGGCTGCTGCCGGTGAAGTGAAAACCAAACCGACCCAGCACTCTGTAAAAGAACTGCTGTCTATCGGTATCCAGCCAGACGTGCTGATCTGCCGTTCAGACCGCGCAGTACCAGCCAACGAACGTGCGAAAATTGCACTGTTCTGTAACGTGCCGGAAAAAGCAGTTATTTCTCTTAAAGATGTTGATTCCATTTATAAAATCCCGGCCCTATTGAAATCTCAGGGTCTCGACGACTATATTTGTAAACGTTTCAGCATCAACGCGCCGGAAGCTAACTTGTCCGAATGGGAACAGGTTGTTTACGAAGAAGCCAATCCGGGCGGCGAAGTCACCATCGGTATGGTCGGTAAATACATTGAGCTGCCAGATGCCTATAAATCTGTGATTGAAGCGCTCAAACACGGCGGCCTGAAAAATCGTCTGACCGTGAACATTAAACTTATCGACTCTCAGGATGTCGAAACCCGTGGTGTCGAAGTGCTGAAAGGCCTGGACGCAATTCTTATCCCGGGCGGCTTCGGCTACCGTGGTGTAGAAGGGAAAGTAGCGACGGCGCGCTATGCACGTGAAAACAACATCCCTTATCTGGGCATTTGTCTGGGTATGCAGGTTGCACTGATTGAGTTCGCCCGTAACGTTGCGGGTATGGAGAACGCCAACTCCACCGAATTTGTGCCAGACTGTAAGTTCCCGGTGGTCGCACTTATCACCGAATGGCGTGATGAAGAAGGTAACGTCGAAGTACGTTCCGAAGACAGTGATTTAGGCGGTACCATGCGTGTAGGCGGGCAGCAATGCCACCTGAACGACGGTAGCCTGGTTCGTGAGATGTACGGCGAGCCGACAATAGTTGAACGCCATCGTCACCGTTACGAAGTGAACAATATGCTGCTCAAACAAATCGAAGCCGCAGGTTTACGCGTAGCCGGTCGCTCTGGCGATAAGCAACTGGTGGAAATCATCGAGCTGCCTAACCATCCGTGGTTTGTGGCTTGCCAGTTCCATCCAGAATTTACGTCAACGCCGCGTGATGGTCATCCGTTGTTTGCAGGCTTTGTGAAGGCTGCCGGTGAGTATCAGAAGCGTCAGGTAAAATAAAATACCGGGGAAGAGATGCGCCATTGGCGCATCTCTTGTCTGAAGCTTTAGTTAACTTGTACTGAGGAAATCTTAATGTCTAAAATCGTTAAAGTTATCGGCCGTGAAATCATCGACTCCCGTGGTAACCCGACCGTAGAAGCTGAAGTTCATCTGGAAGGTGGTTTTGTTGGTCTGGCTGCTGCGCCATCTGGTGCTTCTACCGGTTCCCGCGAAGCGCTGGAACTGCGTGACGGTGACAAATCCCGTTTCCTGGGCAAAGGCGTACTGAAAGCCGTTGCTGCGGTTAACGGTCCTATTGCTCAGGCTGTAACCGGTAAAGACGCGAAAGACCAGGCTAACATCGATAAAATCATGATCGACCTGGACGGTACTGAAAACAAATCTAACTTCGGTGCTAACGCGATTCTGGCTGTTTCCCTGGCTGCTGCTAAAGCGGCTGCTGCTTCTAAAGGTCTGCCACTGTACGCTCACATCGCAGAACTGAACGGCACCCCAGGCAAATACTCTATGCCACTGCCTATGATGAACATCATCAACGGCGGCGAACACGCTGATAACAACGTTGATATTCAAGAGTTCATGATCCAGCCTGTTGGCGCTAAAACGCTGAAAGAAGCCATCCGTATGGGTTCTGAAGTGTTCCACACCCTGGCTAAAGTTCTGAAATCTAAAGGCATGGGTACTGCTGTTGGTGACGAAGGTGGCTACGCGCCAAACCTGGGTTCTAACGCAGAAGCTCTGGCTGTTATCGCTGAAGCGGTTAAAGCTGCTGGCTATGAACTGGGTAAAGACATCACTCTGGCGATGGACTGTGCGGCATCTGAGTTCTACAAAGATGGCAAATACGTTCTGGCTGGCGAAGGCAACAAAGCGTTCACTTCTGAAGAGTTCACTCACTTCCTGGAAGACCTGACTAAACAGTACCCAATCGTTTCTATCGAAGACGGTCTGGACGAGTCTGACTGGACTGGCTTTGCTTACCAGACTAAAGTTCTGGGCGACAAAATCCAGCTGGTAGGTGACGATCTGTTCGTTACCAACACCAAGATCCTGAAAGAAGGTATCGACAAAGGCATCGTTAACTCCATCCTGATCAAATTCAACCAGATCGGTTCTCTGACCGAAACTCTGGCTGCGATCAAAATGGCGAAAGACGCTGGCTACACTGCCGTTATCTCTCACCGTTCAGGCGAAACTGAAGATGCGACCATCGCTGACCTGGCTGTTGGTACTGCTGCTGGCCAGATCAAAACCGGTTCTATGAGCCGTTCTGATCGTGTTGCTAAATACAACCAGCTGATCCGTATCGAAGAAGCGCTGGCGGCTGCGGGTACTCCTGCTCCGTTCAACGGTCTGAAAGAAGTTAAAGGTCAGTAATTACTGCCCGTAACGCTTTCTTAAAAAACCCGCTCCGGCGGGTTTTTTTATGTCCGCAATTCAGGGAAAGATGCGGATGTCACCGGCTTACAGCAATAAAGAAAGCGTGGCGCTCGCACTGTGCTCGCTGGCCTGCAGATAATCCGGGGAGTGCGTTAACAGCTGATTGATCAGTAATTCCACCAGTAACATCCCGCCAACTTTTGATGTCAGTAATCCCGCCGTCAGCGGGCCCTCGGGTTTGGCGGCTACCAGTAAAATATCGGCCAGCGAGGAAAGCGGACTGCGCAGCGTATTGCTGATGCCGATAACCGTTGTGCCCTGACGCTTTGCCAGCGCGGCGGCGTGCAATACATCTTTCGTTGAACCTGAGCTGGAAATCACCACCACAATATCCCGGTCGTCCAGACTCACGGCATTCATCGCCGCGCGGTGCATATCGGCGAAACACTGCGACGTTTTGCCCAGACGCAGCAATTTATAGCCCAGATAGTCCGCGACGATCGCGCTGGCCGCGACACCATACACCTGAACGGAGCGCGCGTTATGGATGTGCGATGCCGCGTCCGCCAGCACCTGACGGTCGAGCAGTTTTCCGGTATCACGCAGCGCGGTGATGCTGTCTTCAATCAGCGTCTGAACGTCGTCATTTCCTTCTGCCGCCGGTGACGACGGATTTTGCCTCGTCTCCAGCGCCAGGCCCATCTTAAATTCGGTAAACCCTTTGCAACCCAGCTGGCGACAAAGCCGCGTGACGCTGGCTTCACTGGTATCACTCTCACGCGCCAGCTCAGTGATGGTCAGGTAAAGCACGCGCTGGGGCTGCTCCAGTACATAGCTGCCCAGTTTATGCAGAGTCGGACTGTAATTCTCCAGCCCCTGACGCATTCGCAGTAACAGCGTGCCTGTTTCCTTGGTCTGACTCACTCGGCTCTCCTCAGAATAATTGACCTGACTAGTTTGGCTGATGTGACGCAGTTAACGCCAGAAGAATTCCGTATGGATAACGCCGTGCATTTGATGGTAATTATTATTTTAATTATATAGTGTGGTGAAAATAATTATCACAACAACACAACGCGGAGTCATCTCATGTCGATATTTAATGGTTCAGGGGGCGGGGCATGGTTCGAAAGAGCCCAGAAGTTTGGCAAGTCATTCATGTTGCCCATCGCTATTTTGCCTGCAGCCGGATTGCTGCTGGGAATTGGCGGGGCGCTTTCTAACCCTAATACGCTGGCGGCGTATCCGTTTTTAAATATCCCGGTCTTGCAGGCGATATTCACCGTCATGGCCAGTGCAGGTTCGATCGTCTTTGCCAATCTGGCCGTGCTGTTTGCCGTTGGCGTCGCCGTCGGACTGGCGCGCAGTGATAAAGGAACTGCGGGCTTGTCCGCGTTGCTCGGCTATCTGGTGATGAACGCCACCATCAACGCCATCCTGATCCTCAAAGGGCAGCTTGCCACGACTAATCTCAGTGCCGCAGGACAGGGAATGGCGCTGGGCATCCAGACGCTGGAAACCGGCGTGTTCGGCGGCGTGGTGATTGGGCTCGTGACGTGGTGGCTGCATCAGCGCTATAACAAAATCGAATTACCGCAGTTTCTCGGCTTTTTTGGCGGTTCCCGCTTTGTGCCGATCATCAGCTCCGTCGCGGCTATTGTCGTCGGAGCGGTAATGTTCTTCATCTGGCCACACTTCCAGAAAGTGATTTTTGGCATGGGCGGGCTGGTGGATGCGACGGGATACCTCGGCACCTTCATTTACGGTTTTGTGCTGCGTATGCTTGGCCCGTTCGGCCTGCATCATATTTTTTATCTGCCTTTCTGGACCACCGCACTCGGTGGCACCGAAGTGGTCAACGGACATCTGGTGGAAGGCACGCAGCGGATCTTCTTTGCCCAGCTGGCAGACCCCAATACGCAGCAGTTTTATATCGGCACTTCACGGTTTATGTCCGGGCGCTTCATTACCATGATGTTTGGTCTGGTGGGCGCGTGTCTGGCGATGTATCACACGGCGCGGCCTGAGAATAAAAAGCGCGTCGCCGGGCTGCTGCTGTCGGCGGCACTGACTTCCTTCCTGACCGGGATCACCGAACCCATCGAGTTTTCGTTCCTGTTTGTCGCGCCGATGCTGTATGTCCTGCATGCGGTGTTCGACGGTCTGGCGTTCATGATTGCCCACATTTTGCAGATCACCATCGGACAGACTTTCTCCGGCGGCTTTATCGATTTCATCCTGTTCGGGGTTTTACAGGGCGAAAGCAAAACGCACTGGATGTACGTCCCGCTGGTCGGTGTGCCGTGGTTTGCCCTTTATTACTTCTCTTTCCGTTATCTCATCAGGCGCTTCAACTTCAAAACGCCGGGACGTGATGAGGCTGACGTTCAGCAGGATAGCGTGGTGACCGATCGCGCCGGACTCATTATCGACGCACTCGGCGGGGCGGCAAATATCGCGGAGCTGGATTGCTGTGCAACGCGGTTGCGCATCAGCGTCCATCAGGCCGCCGGAATCGATGAAAACAAGCTGAAATCGAGCGGGGCGCGAGCCGTGCTGATACGCGGAAACGGCATTCAGGTCATTTACGGACCGCACGTGACGATTATTAAAAATGAAATTGAGGAGATGTTGGGAGTATGAATCAGTCAATGTTAACGACCGTCAGGGGACAGTTGATCGTGTCCTGTCAGGCGCTGGATGACGAACCGCTGCACAGCGATTTTATTATGAGCCGCATGGCGCTTGCTGCCCAGCAGGGCGGCGCCGCGGGGATCCGCGCGAACAGTGTTGCTGATGTAAAAGCCATTCGCGCCACCGTTCCGCTGCCGGTTATCGGCATCATCAAGCGGGATTATCCGGCAAGCGATGTCTATATCACCGCGACCCTGAAGGAAGTACGCGAGCTGATGGCTGTCGCGCCAGAGATGATCGCGATGGATGCCACGTTCCATCAGCGTCCGGGGGAATTGCAACTTGCGGCGCTGGTGCAACACATTCGTAAAGAGTTTCCGTCCCTGCTGCTGATGGCGGATATCTCGACCTTAGAAGAAGCACAAAACGCACAGGCTTTAGGCTTTGATTGTATCGGTACAACATTGCACGGCTATACTCAGGAAACGCAGGGCAGCAAACTCTGGCATGACGATTTCGCCTTCCTGCGACAGGTGCTGGCGCAGTGCACGACGCCGGTCATTGCCGAGGGAAGCGTGGATACACCAGAAATGGCGGCGCGATGTTTAGCGCTCGGGGCGCATGCTGTCGTGGTCGGCGGGGCAATTACCCGCCCGCAGCAGATCACGCAACGCTTTACTGACGCCATCCGCTCTTTGCGCTCATAAACATTTTTGCACACACTCCCGTTGCGGCCTGTATTTGGCGCAGCGGCTGTTGTCTGCGATAATGCGCGCTGATTTTTTTAGAGATGACTGAGAAACTGATGCAGTACCCGATTAATGCGATGTTCGAAACCCTGCAAGGGGAAGGCTATTTTACCGGCGTGCCGGCGATTTTCGTTCGCCTGCAAGGCTGTCCTGTGGGTTGCAGCTGGTGCGATACCAAACATACTTGGGATAAAATTGCCGATCGGGAAGTCGATATGCAGCGCATTCTGGTCAAAACCGAAGAGAGTGATGCCTGGGGCAATGCCACGTCCGAACAACTGCTCGAGGTGATCGCGCAGCAAGGCTACACCGCGCGTCACGTGGTGATCACCGGCGGCGAGCCATGCATTTACGATCTGACTGAACTGACGTCATTGCTGGAAAAGAACGGTTTCAGCTGCCAGATTGAAACCAGCGGCACGCATGAAGTCCGTTGCTCAGTAAATACCTGGGTGACCGTTTCCCCGAAAGTGAATATGCGTGGCGGGTACGACATTTTGCCGCAGGCACTGAAGCGTGCTGATGAAGTGAAGCATCCGGTGGCGCGTCAGCGTGATATCGACGCTCTGGATGCCCTGCTGGAAACCCTGACTGACAGCAAAGCGCGGATTATTGCCCTGCAGCCAATCAGTCAAAAAGAAGAAGCCACCAGACTGTGCATTGCGACCTGCATTGCAAGGAACTGGCGGCTTTCAATGCAGACACATAAGTATCTCAACATTGCATAAGAGATATGCTGAGTTAGCCTTTATATACGCAACCTGCTGTGCAGGTTTCTTTGACGCGCACGGCGCTGAGCAGTGGCAGCTTAGGTTTCATCTCGTTCCAGATCCACGCGGCCAGCACTTCGCTGGTCGGGTTTTCTAAGCCCGGAATGTCGTTCAGATTATAGTGATCGAGACGATCCAGAGTCGGATTAAACGCGGCTTTCAGATCGGCGAAATCCATCACCCAGCCGGTATGCGGATCCACTTCACCGGTGATTTCTAAACGAACGGTGAAAGAGTGGCCATGCAACCGTCCGCATTTATGCCCGGCAGGCACATGCGGTAAATGGTGGGCGGCTTCGAACTGAAAATCTTTAAATAATGTGGTGGTCATGAGGCGGTCTCGTTGCTCGAAAAAACGCGGCATAGTACCGGAATACCGGCTTACGTGCCATGACTTAACTGCGCTTTTCTTCACCAAATCCTGACTTTTACTCTCTTTACTCCGCCCGCATTGCTGGCATACAGTGAGCCGGTAGAAACTAACCTGTTGAGATAGTGAATGATTACTGTGCTTCGTTGCGCTGTTCTGGCGCTGTTGTTCTCTGCCAGCGTGCAGGCTGAAACTACGGCACCCGCTCAGGATGCTGCGCCGGCTCTGGCCAAACCGGCGCCCGCTGTGGCGAAAGCCTCTGTCGCCAAAGCGCCGGCAGGCAAAACCCCTCTGGTTTTCCCGCAGGGGTCGGGCGTGATGCATATTCCTCTGGCGGGCGGTAAAAAGCCGCTGGACGTTTTCACCTATCAGCCTGTCGGTGCCGATGAAACCACGCCGGTGGTGATGGTGATGACGGGCGTGGATCGTAACGCTGCCACCTACCGGAATGACTGGATGACCGTTGCCGATCAGTATCATTTGCGCGTGGTCGTGCCGCATTTCAGCGAGCAGGATTTCCCCGGCGCTGCGGGCTATAACCTCGGTAATCTGACCGACAGCAAAACCCATCATCGTTTGCCGAAATCTCAGTGGGCGTTCAGCATTGTCGATAACGTGTTTACCACGCTGCAAAAGCAGGGCATCACTCAGCAGAAGCAATATTATCTGTTTGGCAACAGCGCGGGCTGCCAGTTTGTCCATCGTATGCTGACGTTGTTGCCGGAGCCGAATGTCAAAGCGGCGGTCTGTGCGGCGGCAGGCTGGTGGACGCTACCGGATACCGATCAGCGCTGGCCTTACGGTCTGCGTGAAGCGCCGGTCGCGGTCAGTCAGCAGCAACTGAATGATTACTTCGCCAAACCGGTGCTGATTGCCGTGGGCGCTGAGGACGATGATCCGGAAAACCGCCTGCTGCGTAAATCCAAACAGGCAATGGCGCAGGGCACCAACCGTCTGGAGCGCGCCGAAAGCTATAGCTATTTCACCACGTCGCAGCAACGCGCCGAACAGAACAACACGCCGTTTAACTGGCACTTTATGGACCTGTCAGATGTCGGCCACAGCGGCAGTAAAATGTCGGTGTTTGCCGCAGGGCAGTTTGCCTGGTTTGAGCAGCACAACGCTTTCCATCTCTGAAAACGTCTGTGCGAAAGCCTGCCTGAAAAAAATTCATCACCCCGCTCCGGCGGGGTTTTTCTTTATTCGTCCGCGACTTGGCGATGAATAAATAAACTGATGAGATTTTTTTTAGCGATTTCAGTACGATAAAAATCACTGCTTACCACTTTTTTAGATAGAACTTACCTCTAAATCCTCTTAGTCATTTTGGTTATTTATTATTTCCATCACTTCTTTAATTGTTATTATCCGGCTCGTTAACCTACATCTTCTAAAAGGTCTTTCCCGCGCGTACTCACACCGAATAAGCCGCCGGAGGCCGGATTGATGACTTGCTTCTGCATAAGGGAATTCGTACCGCGATGACGACTCAGGCACCTCCAATTTCACTGCTCCCGCTGACCCCCGAGCAAATGGCCCGCCTTCAATCGGCGATAGGTGATTATTCGCCGACTCAGATGGCCTGGTTGTCCGGCTATTTCTGGGGAATGGTCAATCAGCAACCGGGCGCAGTGGCCGCTCCGGCACCGGTGCAGGTTTCCGCGTCGGTCACCCTGATTTCTGCTTCGCAAACCGGTAACGCCCGTCGTGTCGCGGAACAGTTACGCGATGATCTGACGGCTGCGAAAATTAACGTCAACCTGGTGAATGCCGGTGACTATAAATTCAAACAAATTGGTCAGGAAAAGCTGCTGCTGATCGTGGCCTCCACGCAGGGCGAAGGCGAACAGGCTGAAGAAGCGGTCGCGTTGCATAAATTCCTGCAATCCAAAAAAGCCCCGCAAATGAAAGACACTGCTTTTGCGGTGTTTGCACTGGGCGACACGTCCTACGAATTCTTCTGTCAGGCGGGTAAAGACTTTGATACCCGTCTGGGCGAGCTGGGTGCAGAACGTCTGTTAGATCGCGTTGATGCCGATGTGGAATATAAAGAAGCCGCTGAAAACTGGCGTAAGCGCATTGTCGATGTACTGAAACAGCGCGTTCCGGCTGATGCTGGCGCACAACCCGCGCCGACGCTGGCGGGCAGTGTCAATCAGGTCGACAGCAGCCCTTACACCAAAGAAGCGCCGCTGACGGCCACGCTTTCTGTTAACCAGAAAATTACCGGCCGTGATTCTGACAAAGATGTGCGTCATCTGGAAATCGAACTCGGTGATTCCGGCCTGCGTTACCAGCCGGGCGATGCGCTGGGGATCTGGTTTGAAAACGATCCGCAACTGGTGCAGGAAATCGTCGAGCTGCTGTGGCTGAAAGGCGATGAAATCGTTGAAGTGAACGATAAAAAACTGTCACTTTCAGAGGCGCTGCAACACCACATCGAACTGACCCAGAACACCACGCCGATTATCGAGAAATACGCCGCGCTTTGCCGCGACGAACATCTGACCGGTCTGCTGGCGGATAAACCTGCGTTGCAGCAATACGCGCAGACCGTGCCGTTTGCCGACATGGTACGCCGTGCGCCGACTGAGCTGGATGCCCAGCAACTGGTGGATTTACTGCGTCCGCTGACGCCGCGTCTGTATTCGATTGCTTCTTCACAGGCGGAAACCGAATCTGAAGTGCACATTACGGTGGGCGTGGTGCGTTACGACATCGACGGGCGTGCGCGTACCGGCGGCGCTTCCGGCTATCTGGCCGACCGTCTGGAAGAAGACGGCGAAGTGAAAGTCTTCATCGAACATAACGACAACTTCCGCCTGCCGGCCAGTCCGGAAACACCGGTTATTATGATCGGACCCGGCACCGGCATCGCGCCATTCCGCGCGTTCATGCAGCAGCGTGATAACGACGGCGCCACCGGCAAAAACTGGCTGTTCTTCGGCAACCCGCACTTTACCGATGATTTCCTGTATCAGGTCGAGTGGCAGCGTTACGTGAAAGACGGCCTGCTGACCCATATCTCTCTGGCATGGTCACGCGATCAGGCAGAAAAAGTGTACGTACAGGACAAACTGCGTGAGCAGGGTGCGGAAGTCTGGCAGTGGTTGCAGGAAGGCGCGCACGTGTATGTCTGCGGCGATGCCAACCGTATGGCGAAAGACGTAGAGCAGGCGTTACTGGAAATCATCGCCGAATACGGTGTGATGGATCTGGAAACTGCCGACGAATATCTCAGTGAATTACGTCTTGATCGCCGTTACCAGCGCGACGTCTACTAATGCCCTGCATCCTTCTAATTGCAGGGGCGTTGGCTTCCTTCAGTCACCCGAATCACTGACTTGAGTCAGCTCATCGGGATTCCTTCAGTTGCCGCCTGCCTGCAACTCGAATGATTTTGGGCATAAAGTTATGAGTGAAAAAATTATGAGCAACAAGTTGTGGAGTGAACTCAATCCCGGTCCGGGCCCGCTGATCGTCGATGCCCCGCTGGCTGACGCCGAACGCCTGAAGAAGGAAAGTAATTTCCTGCGCGGCACCATCACTGAGGATTTAAAAGACGGTCTGACCGGTGGCTTCAACGGAGATAACTTCCTGTTGATCCGCTTCCACGGCATGTATCAGCAGGATGACCGTGATATCCGTGCGGAACGCGCTGAGCAAAAGCTGGAACCGCGTCATGCCATGATGTTGCGTTGCCGTTTGCCGGGCGGCGTGATGACGCCTGCGCAGTGGCTAGGCATCGATAAATTTGCTGAAGACAGCACGCTGTACGGCAGCATCCGTATTACTAACCGTCAGACTTTCCAGTTCCACGGCATTCTGAAACCGAACGTAAAACCGGTGCATCAGTTGCTGAATAAACTCGGTCTGGATGCACTGGCGACCGCCAACGACGTTAACCGTAACGTGTTGTGTACCTCGAATCCGGTGGAGTCTGAACTGCATCAGGAAGCGTATCAGTGGGCGAAGAAAATCTCCGAACACCTGCTGCCACGCACCCGCGCTTACGCCGAAGTCTGGCTGGATCAGGAAAAAGTCGAAACCACCGACGAAGAACCGATTTTGGGCGCGACCTATCTGCCGCGTAAATTCAAAACGACGGTGGTTATTCCTCCGCAGAATGATGTGGACCTGCACGCCAACGACCTGAACTTTGTGGCGATTGCCGATAACGGCAAACTGGTCGGCTTCAACGTGCTGGTCGGCGGCGGGCTTTCTATCGCGCACGGCGATAAAGCCACTTACGCACGTACTGCCAGCGAGCTGGGCTTTATTCCGCTGGAGAACACGCTGGCCGTCGCCGAAGCCGTGGTCACCACGCAGCGCGACTGGGGTAACCGTACCAACCGTAAAAACGCTAAAACCAAATACACGCTGGAACGCGTCGGCGTGCCGGTATTCAAAGCCGAAGTTGAAAAACGCGCAGGCATTCAGTTTGGCGATGTTCGTCCTTACGAATTTACCGGTCGCGGTGATCGCATCGGCTGGGTGAAAGGTATCGACAAACAATGGCACCTGACGCTGTTTATCGAGAATGGCCGTATTCTTGATTATCCGGGCAAACCGCTGAAAACCGGACTGGCAGAAATTGCTAAGATCCATAAAGGCGATTTCAGGCTTACTGCTAACCAGAACCTGATCGTGGCCGGTGTCGCTGAAAAAGACAAAGACGCGATCGAAACCCTGGCGCGTAATCACGGCCTGATTGACGACGGCGTCACCGAGCAGCGTAAAAACTCGATGGCCTGCGTGTCATATCCGACCTGCCCGCTGGCGATGGCGGAAGCGGAACGTTTCCTGCCTGAGTTTGTGACCAAAGTAGAAGGCATCATGCACGGTCACGGCGTGGGCGATGAACACATTGTTCTGCGTGTGACCGGTTGTCCGAACGGCTGCGGCCGTGCGTTGCTGGCTGAAATTGGTCTGGTGGGTAAAGCGATGAACCGCTACAACCTGCACCTCGGCGGTAACCGCGCCGGAACACGTATTCCGCGCATGTACCGCGAAAACATTTCTGATGCTGAGATCCTGAGCATCATTGACGAACTGGTCGGTCGCTGGTCGAAAGAGCGCGAAACCGGTGAAGGCTTTGGTGACTTCGTGATCCGCGCCGGGATCATTAAGCCGGTGCTGGATCCTGCACGCGACTTTTATGACTAAGCGCGATAACCGACTGGAGGCAATATGAGTTTGCTGAATCTTACTCTGGCTGAACTGAACGAACTGCCGAAGTCCGGACAATCTATGGCGCTGGCGGAAATTAACGTCAGCCTGGAAAAACTGTCCGCGCAGGAGCGTGTGCAATGGGCGCTGGAAAATATGCCCGGCGAATTCGCGCTGTCTTCCAGCTTCGGCATCCAGGCGGCGGTCTGTCTGCACTTAGTCACTCAGCAGAAACCGGACATTCCGGTGATCCTGACCGATACCGGTTATCTGTTCCCGGAAACCTATCAGTTCATCGATACGTTAACCGAACAGCTGAACCTGAATTTGCAGGTATTCCGCGCGGAACATTCTGCGGCGTGGCAGGAAGCGCGTTACGGCAAACTGTGGGAGCAGGGCGTCGAAGGCATCGAGAAGTACAATCACATCAACAAAGTCGAGCCGATGAATCGTGCGATTCAGACGCTCGGCGTGCAGACCTGGTTCGCCGGTCTGCGGCGCGAGCAATCCGGCAGCCGTGCGCATCTGCCGGTGCTGGCGGTGCAACGCGGTGTGTTTAAAATCCTGCCGATCATTGACTGGGACAACCGTCAGATCTTCCGCTATCTGCAAGACAACGGCCTGAGCTATCACCCGCTGTGGGATCAGGGCTACCTTTCCGTCGGTGACACGCACACCACGAAGAAGTGGGAAGAAGGGATGAAAGAAGAAGACACGCGCTTCTTTGGGCTTAAACGCGAGTGCGGCCTGCACGAATAAATCCCCGTCATACTTCGGGTTGCAGATGCGTTGGCTGCGCGCTCTTACCCCGGTCACATAGTAATCTATGCCCCCGGGGATGCGTTTACTTGCCGCCTTCCTGCAATCCGAATTATTTAGGGGATTCCAGATAAGAGTCCCCTAAATTATCCTCTTAATCAGGCGTGTTTCGCCGGTTTCGCCAGATCCTTCAGCAGCGGGAATAACACTTTCACCGTATCCCGTGAGCGTTTTTCAATGCGTCCCGGCAGGGCTTTATCCAGATATTGCAGATTGTCGAACTGGCTCTGATAACGCGTGGTGCCCAGCGGGAAGTGGCTGGTGATCGCGCGTTGTTGCACGCCGTCTTTCTTACCGAGCGCAAAGTTGGTCGCGGTGACATTCAGCAGCGGCAGACGCGCGTCATCCAGCGCTTTGATGCCATCGCAGCAATGTGCGCCTTCATGACTTTCTGCCGGAATGCCCAGACTGCGCGCAATATTCAGCGCCCGCACGCGGGTCAGTTTTGCCACCGCCACGGAAGTGTTCGCACCACTGTTGAAATACAACCGGTCGCCGGTAATAAGCGAACTCAGGTTAATCACCAGCAGGGTATTTTTCTTCTCTTCAGCACTCATCCGGTTCACGAAGTCTTCCGCGCCTTTTGTGCCGGTTTCTTCCGCGCTGAGCGCCACGAAACGCAGGCTGTAATGCGTCGGGATGGCCTGCATGCGTTCGGCCAGCTCAAGCATCACACCGACGCCTGAGGCGTTGTCATCGACACCCTGCAAGGTCAAACCGCCGAGATTGTGATTGGTATCGCTGTCGCTTTGCGGCACATAAGTATCGAAATGCGCCATTACGATGATTTGCTGCGGGACTTCACCGGCGCGTGCGGCAATCACTGACGTGGCGTGAATATTCCGCCAGTCCTTTTTGCCCGCGCTACTGGTGTAAAGATAACGGGTATCGAATCCGCGTAAATCGCTCTTATACCCTAATTTGGTGAACTGCTGATTCAGATATTCCGCGGCGATAAGTTCAGCCGGGCTGCCGGCCATGCGCCCCGGGAAATAGGTCGCGATATGGCGGATTTGCTGACTGGCGATGAAGCCCATTGCCGGAAGCGGGGCGGAAGCCGCCAGCGCATGACCCAAACCGGCACAGCTCAGGCTCAGCGCCAGCAGTGTCCGCGTCATGCGTGAAAAAGAAAACATAGCCAAAAATCCTTATTTACTGGTCAAAACGACCGGAAGGCAATCAAACAACAGGCCGCGTATGGCGGTCTTTCTGGTGCATACAGTATGCGATTCTCTGGGCGATTAGACAATTTCCCGTTATCCCAAACCGCTCTTTTTGTCGGGCTATATTCCATTTAGTAACTAATCATTCCTTTTCGTCATTTCAGATCAATTATTCCCTGCACGTATAGTTTGTTTATTAATTCTGATAATCATTTAAGGCTTTTGTGGACTATCTACCAATATTTGCCGACCTCAAACAACGCCCTGTGCTGATTGTGGGTGGTGGCGAAGTCGCTGCTCGCAAAATCGATCTTCTCCTGCGGGCGGGTGCGCAAGTACGGATAGTCGCACAGGCACTTTCTCCCGAGCTGGAACAACGCAGACAGGCCGCTGAAGTCAGCTGGTCAGCTCAGGCGTTTTTGCCGGAACAACTCGACGATGTGTTTCTGGTGATTGCCGCCACTGACGATGCTGCGCTGAATGCTGAAGTGTTTGAGCAGGCGAACCTGCGCCATGTGCTGGCTAACGTGGTTGACGATCAGCCGAAGTGCTCTTTCATTTTCCCTTCAATTGTCGACCGTTCGCCGATTGTCGTGGCGATTTCTTCCAGCGGTAAAGCGCCGGTGCTGGCCAGAATGCTGCGTGAAAAGCTGGAAACGTTGCTGCCGAACAGCCTCGGGCAAATGGCCGATATCGCCGGACGCTGGCGTGAAAACGTGAAAGCGCAGTTCAGTTCGATGCGCGCGCGTCGCCGTTTCTGGGAACACGCGTTCGCCGGACGTTTCGCCAGCCTCGCGTCTGCGGGAAAGCTCGCAGAAGCTGAACAGGCGTTGCAACAACAGTTAGAAAACGCGGAAGACATCTCGCATAACGGTAATGTCACGCTGGTCGGTGCCGGGCCGGGTGATGCAGGATTGCTCACCTTACGCGGGTTGCAGGTGATGCAGCAGGCTGATGTGGTGCTTTACGACTATCTGGTCAGCGAAGAAGTGCTGGATCTGGTGCGTCGTGATGCGGACAAGATTTGTGTCGGTAAACGTGCGGGCAGCCATTCTGTCGCGCAGGAAGAAACTAACCGTCTGCTGGTCGAACTGGCGCAGCAGGGGAAGAAAGTCGTCCGCCTTAAAGGCGGTGACCCGTTTATTTTCGGCCGCGGCGGCGAAGAATTACAGGCGGTGCAGGCCGCTGGCATTCCTTTCCAGGTGGTGCCGGGCGTGACCGCAGCGGCGGGTGCAACGGCTTACGCCGGGATCCCGCTGACGCACCGCGACCACGCGCAGAGCGTCATATTTGTCACAGGACATTGCCGCCCGGAAAACAACGGCGTGCAGTGGGAGACTCTGGCGAAAGGCCAGCAAACATTGGCGATTTACATGGGCACGCTCAAAGCGGCTGAAATCAGCCAGCAACTGATCGCTCATGGTCGCGCAGCGAATACGCCCGTTGCCGTTATCGGACGGGGAACGCGTTCTGACCAGCAGGTGCTGACCGGAACACTCGATAATCTTGAACATCTGGCTCAACAGGCGCCGGCGCCGGCGTTACTGGTGATTGGTGAAGTGGTTTCGCTTCATCAGCAACTGGCCTGGTTTGGGCATCATCCTGAGACTGACGGCACCCAACGCCCGTCGGTTGTGAATTTGGCTTAAAGGATCTGTTATGGACGAAAAACGACTGACTCATTTGCGGCAACTGGAGGCGGAGAGTATCCATATCATCCGTGAAGTGGCTGCTGAATTCGCCAACCCGGTGATGATGTATTCCATCGGGAAAGACTCCTCGGTGATGCTGCATCTGGCACGCAAAGCCTTCTTCCCGGGCACCTTGCCGTTCCCGCTGCTGCACGTGGATACCGGCTGGAAATTCCGTGAAATGTACGAATTCCGTGACCGCACGGCGAAGAACTACGGTTTCGAGCTGATTGTGCATAAGAACCCGGAAGGCGTGGCGATGGGCATTAACCCGTTCGTTCACGGCAGCGCCAAACACACCGATATCATGAAAACCGAAGGGCTGAAGCAGGCGCTGAGCAAACACGGTTTTGATGCGGCTTTCGGCGGTGCTCGCCGTGACGAAGAAAAATCCCGCGCCAAAGAGCGTATTTATTCGTTCCGCGACCGCTTCCACCGCTGGGATCCGAAAAACCAGCGCCCTGAGCTGTGGCACAACTACAACGGCCAGATCAACAAAGGCGAAAGCATCCGCGTGTTCCCGCTCTCCAACTGGACTGAGCTGGATATCTGGCAGTACATCTATCTGGAAAACATCGAGATCGTTCCGCTGTATCTGGCCGCACCGCGTCCGGTGCTGGAGCGCGACGGTATGCTGCTGATGGTGGATGACGATCGTATTGATCTGCAACCGGGCGAAGTGATCGAGAAGAAAATGGTGCGTTTCCGCACATTAGGTTGCTGGCCGCTGACCGGTGCCGTCGAATCCGAAGCGCAATCGCTGCCGGAGATCATCGAAGAAATGCTGGTGTCGACCACCAGTGAACGTCAGGGACGCGCGATCGACCGTGATCAGGCCGGTTCGATGGAACTGAAAAAGCGTCAAGGGTACTTCTGAGGAGCCGCAGCTAATGAATAACGCAATTGCACAACAAATCGCGGAGCAGGGCGGCGTCGAAGCTTACCTGCACGCTCAGCAACACAAAAGCCTGCTGCGCTTTCTGACCTGTGGCAGCGTCGATGACGGCAAAAGTACCTTGATCGGACGCCTGCTGCATGACACCCGTCAGATCTACGAAGATCAGCTGTCTTCTTTGCACAACGACAGCAAGCGCCACGGCACGCAGGGCGAGAAACTGGATCTGGCTTTGCTGGTAGACGGCTTACAGGCTGAACGCGAGCAGGGCATTACCATCGACGTGGCTTACCGTTATTTCTCCACCGAGAAACGTAAGTTTATTATCGCCGACACGCCGGGGCATGAGCAGTACACCCGTAATATGGCGACCGGTGCATCGACCTGTGATCTGGCGATCTTACTGATCGACGCCCGTAAAGGCGTGCTGGATCAAACCCGCCGCCACAGCTTCATTGCGACATTGCTCGGGATCCGCCATCTGGTAGTGGCCGTCAACAAAATGGATCTGGTGGATTACAGCGAAACAGTTTACGAGCAGTTTAAACAGGATTATCTGGATTTCGCTCAGCAACTGCCGACCGATCTGGACATCAAATTTGTGCCGCTCTCTGCGCTGGAAGGCGATAACGTCGCCACGCCAGGCGAGAAAATGAGCTGGTACACCGGCCCGACGCTGCTCGACGTGCTGGAAACGGTCAACATCATCAACATCCGTGAACAGCAGCCGATGCGTTTTCCGGTGCAGTATGTGAACCGTCCAAACCTCGATTTCCGCGGTTATGCCGGTACGCTGGCGTCCGGTTCCGTGCGTGTCGGTCAGAAAATCAAAGTGCTGCCTTCAGGTGTGGAATCCACCGTGGCGCGCATTGTGACTTTCGATGGCGATTTGCAGGAAGCCTGGGCAGGCGAGGCGATTACGCTGGTGCTGGCCGATGAACGCGATATCAGCCGTGGCGACACGCTGGTGGATGCACAAGAAACCGTTAAGCCGGTGCAGAACGCCAAAGTTGACGTGGTGTGGATGGCGGAACAGCCACTGAGTGTCGGCCAGAGTTACGACATCAAAGTCGGCGGCAAGAAAGCCCGCGCGCGGGTGGAAAACATCGAATATCAGGTGGAAATCAACTCGCTGACGCAGCGTGTGGTGGAAAACCTGCCGCTCAACGGCATCGGCCTGGTCGAACTGGCCTTTGACGAGCCGCTGGTGCTGGATAACTACCAGAGTAATGCGGTCACCGGTGGCATGATCTTTATTGATCGCCTGACTAACGTCACCGTCGGTGCCGGTCTGGTGCGCGAAGCGGTTGAACAGGTTTATCATGAATCGGATAAATACAGCGCGTTTGAGCTGGAACTGAACAGTCTGGTGCGTCGTCACTTCCCGCACTGGGGCGCGCGCGACCTGCTGGGTGGCAAATAAGATGGCGTCACAAGAGAGCACTTTGTTAAAAGATGAGAATGTTGTCTGGCATCCGCACGCGGTTACGCGTGCAGATCGCGAAAAACAGCATGGCCATCGCGGTGCCGTATTGTGGTTCACCGGGCTTTCGGGCTCGGGGAAATCCACCGTCGCTGGCGCGCTGGAGCAGGCGCTGCATGCACAGGGCGTGAGCACGTATCTTCTCGATGGCGATAACGTCCGCCACGGGTTGTGCCGTGATCTGGGCTTCACTGACGATGACCGTCGTGAAAACATCCGTCGCGTGGGTGAAGTAGCAAAACTGATGGTGGATGCCGGACAGGTCGTGCTGACTGCGTTTATCTCGCCGCACCGCGCCGAGCGTGACATGGTGCGTGATTTGCTGGAAGACGGTCAGTTTATCGAAGTGTTTGTGGATACGCCGCTGGCTATCTGTGAGGCGCGGGATCCGAAAGGTTTGTACAAGAAAGCCCGTGCGGGTGAACTGAAAAACTTCACCGGTATTGACTCCGAATATCAGCCGCCACAGACGCCGGATGTGCATCTTGATGGTGAACAATTGGTAACACATTTGGTCCCTCAATTATTAGATGTGATGCGCCAGCGCGCTATTATCAATCCCTGAATGTTGCCGGCCAAACGCCACAGAGCGTGCCGGTTTACACTGAAATACAGGGATCACCTATGCAGGCTTTACTCAGCAGACTTGTCAGCCGGATCCGCGAAGATCGTACCGGGGAAATCAGCCCCCGGACACGCGTGCTGGTGCCGGCAACCGACAGCTCAGACACCGAAGATCCTTCCTACTCCATGCAGGGCGGATTCATCGGGTTTGTCTTCTACTGGCTGGCGTTTGCGATCCCTTTTCTGGTTTATGGTTCCAACACCCTGTTTTTCCTGCTCTACACCTGGCCGTTCTTCCTGGCGCTGATGCCGGTTTCCGTCCTGATAGGCATTGCGTTCAGCACGTTCTTTGGCGGTGCCTGGTTTAAAACCTCTCTGGCCAGCGCGGTCTGCGTTATCGGCATGTTCTGGACAGTCTTCTCTTTCCTGTCTGGCTGGTGACTTTTCCTGGCGTTTTTCCCTGCAAATTCCCTTCACGATGTAACCCATTGTGTCATTCTCACCCTTAATTGCGTGCGTAAGTCTGATTCTCACCGGCATTTACCCTGCCACAGTGGAGTCAGAGGGAAAGTTGTGGGATGATTGTCCGGCTTTTTTAGGGGGCGGGGATGGGCAAACTAACACTGCTTTTACTGATTTTACTTGGCTGGCTACAGTATTCGCTGTGGCTGGGTAAGAATGGTATTCACGATTATGTTCGTGTAAACGATGATGTTCAGGTGCAGCAAGGTAATAACGGCAAACTGAAATCACGTAATGATCAACTTTTCGCAGAAATCGACGATTTAAACGGCGGTCAGGAAGCGATCGAAGAACGCGCACGCAACGAACTGGGCATGATTAAACCCGGCGAGACTTTCTATCGTCTGGTGCCTGACAACAAACGTGCGCCGGGCAGCACCGTTTCGCAAAACAACCTGAATCAATAGCCATGAGTCATACCGCTGTTTCCCTTCCAGAGGTCATTGCCGTGTTACCGGCTGCCGGAATTGGCAGCCGTATGCAGGCAGAATGCCCCAAGCAATACCTTTCTGTTGGCGGTAAAACGCTGATAGAACATTCCATTCGCGCTTTGCTGCAAAGTGGCAGAGTCAGCCTGGTTATCGTGGCGTTAAGCCCGCACGACACGCAGTTCGCCGAACTTCCCATTGCCCGTGATCCGCGGATCCGCGTGGTGGCCGGCGGGGCTGAACGCGCTGAATCGGTCATGGCCGGACTGGACGTCGCCGGTGACCGTGGCTGGGTGCTGGTGCATGACGCCGCACGCCCGTGTTTGCATCCCGATGACCTCAGTAATTTGCTGGCGATTTCCGCCACCAGCAAAGTCGGCGGCATCCTCGCCGCCCCGGTGCGTGACACCATGAAACGCGGCGAACCCGGTGTCGCGGCAATTGCGCATACAGTCGATCGTCAGGATCTCTGGCACGCGCTGACGCCACAATTTTTCCCGCTCGAATTACTGAAAACCTGCCTGCGCCGTGCCCTCAATGAAGGTGCAGTGGTCACAGATGAAGCTTCTGCAATGGAATATTGCGGGTTTCATCCTATGCTGATCCCGGCACGGGCCGATAATATTAAAGTCACCCGGCCCGAAGATCTGGCGCTGGCAGAATTCTATCTAACCCGCTTATCCCAGGAGGAGAACGCATAATGCGTATCGGTCACGGTTTTGATGTACATAAGTTTGGCGGCGAAGGCCCGCTGGTGATCGGTGGTGTGCGTATCCCTTATCCGCAGGGTTTACTGGCGCATTCTGACGGCGATGTCGCGCTGCACGCGGCCACTGACGCATTGCTCGGTGCTGCTGCGCTGGGTGACATCGGCAAATTGTTCCCGGATACCGATCCGGCATTTAAAGGCGCTGACAGCCGTGAACTGCTGCGTGAAGCTTATCGCCGTATCCGTGCGAAGGGCTACAAGCTGGGCAATCTGGATATCACCATCATTGCACAGGCACCGAAAATGGCGCCGCACATCCCGCAGATGCGCGTGTTTCTGGCCGAAGATTTGCAGTGCCATATGGATGACGTCAACGTAAAAGCCACCACCACTGAACAGCTGGGCTTCACCGGTCGCGGCGAAGGTATCGCCTGCGAAGCCGTTGCCCTGCTGATTAAGGAATGATGTTGTGGAAGATTACCGCATGATAGATATGTCACGTCTCACCTGGTTACTGGGCGAACCTGTTGCCACCGGCCAGCTGAAAGCCAATCCGGAAGACTTTATCGTCGAAGAGGATCTGGGCTTTGAGCCGGACGGAGAAGGTGAACATCTGTTGGTGCGGATCCGCAAAAATGGCTGCAACACCCAATTTGTTGCCGAGCAGCTGGCGCGGTTTGCCAAAGTGCATCCGCGCGACGTCAGTTATGCCGGTCTCAAGGACCGTCATGCAGTCACCGAACAATGGTTTTGCCTGCATCTGCCGGGCAAGGCTGATCCAGATTTAAGCCAGTTTGACCTCGAAGGCTGCGAAGTGGTCCGCGCCTCACGTCATCGCAAAAAAATGCGTATCGGCACGCTGAAAGGTAATGCGTTTACGCTGGTGCTGCGCCAGATAAGCGATATCGCGGATGTTGAAGCACGTCTGGAAAAAATCACCCAACAGGGCGTACCGAACTATTTCGGCACCCAGCGGTTTGGTCGTGGCGGCAATAATCTGGTGCAGGCGAAACGCTGGGCAACCAACGAAGCCCGTCCGAAAGAACGCGCTAAACGCAGCTTCTATCTTTCCGCCAGCCGCAGCGCGATGTTCAATATCGTCGCCAGCCAGCGTCTGGCCGATGGCACCGTGCGTCAGCCGATGCTGGGCGATGCCCTGCAACTGAGCGGACGCGGCAGCTGGTTTGTGGCGAAAGCCGAAGAGTTTGAATCGCTGCAACCTCGTGTTGAAAGCGGTGAACTGCTGGTGACGGCACCTTTACCCGGTGACGGCCCGCTGGGCACGCTGGAAGATGCAGAAGCGTTCGAGCAAACCTGTCTCAGCGACCAGACGGATTTGCTGTCACTGCTCAAACGTGAACGGGTGGAACCTGCGCGTCGTGCCATTATGCTGCAACCTTTGCAGATGCAATGGCAGCGCTGGGATGACGTCACTCTGGAACTCAAATTCTGGTTACCGGCCGGCAGTTATGCCACCAGCGTGGTGCGTGAACTGATGAATCTGGATGAAACTGATGCGGATATTACTGAGTAACGACGACGGCGTACTGGCTCCGGGCATTCAGGCGCTGGCGTCCGCGCTGCGTGAGTTTGCCGACGTGAAGCTGGTGGCCCCTGACCGTAACCGCAGCGGCGCATCGAACGCGCTGACGCTGGACGGCCCGTTGCGTATTCAGTCTTACCCCAACGGCGATACTGCCGTGATTAATGGCACGCCGACCGACTGCGTGTACCTTGGCGTCAATACGCTGATGCGTCCGAAGCCGGATATCGTGGTCTCCGGCATTAACGCCGGACCGAATCTGGGCGACGACGTGATTTACTCCGGCACCGTTGCTGCCGCCATGGAAGGCCGTCATCTGGGCTTTCCTGCGCTGGCGGTCTCGCTGGACGGTCATCAGCATTACGACACGGCGGCGATCATCACTTGTCGCATTCTCAGGGCGCTGGCGCGTGAGCCTTTGCGTACTGGCAAAATTCTGAATATTAACGTCCCGGATCTGCCGCTTTCGCAGATTAAAGGGATCAAAGTGACGCGTTGCGGTAGCCGTCATCCGGCTGAGCAGGTATTTTGTCAGCAGGATCCGCGTGGTCAGGACTTGTACTGGATTGGCCCGCCGGGCGATAAATTTGATGTCGCACCTGACACTGATTTTGCCGCTGTCGCGCAAGGTTATGTTTCAGTGACGCCACTTCAGGTGGATTTAACTGCCTATGCGGCTCAGGATGTCGTGGTCTCATGGTTGGAAAAGGCCGGGGTGAGCGCGAATGGTGAATAAGCCGATGTACAACCTGCTGGAACAGCTGCGCCAGCAGGGCATTCATGATGAAAAACTGCTGCATGCCATTGAGTCCGTGCCGCGAGAGCGGTTCGTCGATGAGGCATTTCAGCATAAAGCTTACGAAAACACTGCGTTGCCGATTGGTTCCGGCCAGACCATTTCTCAGCCCTATACGGTGGCGAGAATGACTGAGCTGCTGCGCCTTGAGCCGTCTTCACGCGTGCTGGAAATTGGCACCGGTTCGGGCTATCAGACCGCGATTCTGGCGCATCTGGTGGAGCATGTTTTCTCGGTCGAGCGCATCAAGGGATTGCAGTGGCAGGCGAAAAGACGCCTCAAGCAACTCGATTTGCATAACGTCTCCACCCGTCATGGTGACGGCTGGCAGGGCTGGCCTTCGCGCGGCCCGTTTGACGCTATTATTGTCACCGCCGCCCCCCCTGAAATACCTCAAGATTTACTGCAACAACTCGATGATGGCGGTGTATTAATTCTGCCCGTGGGCGAAGAGAATCAGACACTGCAACGGATCACCCGTCGTGGTGATGAGTTTGTCGCCGAAAACATCGAAGCCGTTCGTTTTGTCCCGCTGGTGAAAGGCGAGCTTGCCTGAAACCGGCGGTGTGCAGGTGCCTTCAGGACTAACCCCTTAAAATTTAAATACAACTGTTATATGGTGCTGTACTGGCGATGTTGATAGCATCCACTACAGTTTTTTATGGCACAGCGGCA
Source organism: Rahnella variigena (assembly GCF_003610915.1). Lineage (NCBI taxonomy): Bacteria > Pseudomonadati > Pseudomonadota > Gammaproteobacteria > Enterobacterales > Yersiniaceae > Rahnella > Rahnella variigena. Next base: position 26,272 of record NZ_NSDJ01000001.1, on the reverse strand, counting down.
TTCAGGCAACGTCCTGAATGCGCATGTTGCCTGCCCGCACCGTGTCAGGTGACACGAAAAGCGCCAGCTGGCGCGGTGTGCGCGGTTAAAGAGATATTCTGAGATTGCCGTAACGGGGGAAATATGAGCACGGGAAGCCCAATAAAAACACTAAGCCGCATTGCAGTGTGTACTTTTATCAGTGCCTGGATGGCGGGATGTTCGAACAATTCAACGACATCTGCACCTATCAGCAGCGTTAATGGCGGCGGAAACAGTGGCAACAGTAGTCAGAATACTCTGAATTCCAATCCGCAAATGGCACCCGCCGTGGGGTCTGGCGGACACATTGTGTACAACCGCAGCTACAACTCCATCCCTAAAGGAAGTTACAGCGGCAGCACCTATCAGGTGAAGCGTGGCGACACCCTGTTCTACATTGCGTGGATCACCGGCAATGACTTCCGTGACCTGGCCGCGCGCAACAATATCCCTGCGCCATACAGCCTCGAAGTCGGGCAGACAGTCCAGATAAATAACGTCTCTTCTGCGGCCAGTACCAGCAGCGCGCCAGTGGTTACCGATGCCACAAATGGCGGTGTTCCTAAAGTACCAACCGGAGGAATGCTTGCAGGTTCTGTGGTTGCATCTCAACCAACTACCACGTATTCTGATTCTTCTGGTAAACAGAATGTAGGTAAGATGTTGCCTTCATCAGGTGCAGTTACTACCACCACAACACCTGTTGCTGTAGCCAGCACTCCCGTCGCCACGTCAACAAATAATGGCGGTCCGGTTTCCTCCTGGAAATGGCCGACTGACGGGAAAATTATCGATAATTTCTCAGCTTCTGAAGGGGGAAATAAGGGGATCGATATTGCTGGTTCGCGTGGACAATCTGTCGTAGCAACCGCCTCGGGGCGTGTGGTTTACGCGGGTAATGCTCTTCGCGGTTACGGTAATCTGATCATCATTAAACACAATGATGATTACCTGAGCGCCTATGCACATAACGATACAATGCTGGTCCGGGAACAACAAGAAGTGCAGGCGGGACAAAAAATAGCGACTATGGGTAGCACCGGAACCAGTTCAGTAAGATTGCATTTTGAAATTCGTTACAAGGGGAAATCCGTAAACCCGCTGCGTTATCTTCCGCAGCGATAAATCGGGGCAGAGCATTGATTCTGCCCTCGGGACCACGGGTAGGAGCAGCTTATGAGTCAGAATACGCTGAAAGTTAACGAGTTACATGATGATGTAGATTTCGATGAGAACAGCGCTGAAGCCTTTGACGAGAAAGCATTAGTCGAAGAGACTGCCGACAACGATGCTGAAGAAGAATTGTTGTCGCAGGCTGTAAGCCAGAGAGTGCTGGACGCCACTCAACTGTACCTCGGTGAAATCGGTTATTCCCCTCTGCTTACCGCATAAGAGGAAGTTTATTTCGCACGACGCGCGCTGCGGGGAGATGTTCCTTCCCGCCGCCGTATGATTGAAAGTAACCTGCGTTTGGTGGTTAAGATTGCCCGCCGCTACAGTAATCGCGGTCTGGCACTGCTGGATTTGATCGAGGAAGGCAACCTGGGTCTGATCCGTGCGGTTGAAAAATTCGACCCTGAGCGCGGTTTCCGTTTCTCTACCTATGCAACATGGTGGATCCGTCAGACAATCGAACGGGCGATCATGAATCAAACCCGTACTATTCGTCTGCCGATTCACATCGTTAAAGAACTGAACGTTTACCTGCGTACTGCACGTGAACTTGCACATAAACTGGACCATGAACCGAGCGCTGAAGAGATTGCTGAGCAACTCGACAAGCCGGTACATGACGTCAGCCGTATGTTGCGCCTGAATGAACGCATCACTTCTGTAGACACCCCGTTAGGTGGTGACTCAGAGAAAGCGTTGTTAGATATTCTGGCGGATGAAAAAGACAACGGCCCGGAAGACACCACACAAGACGACGATATGAAACAGAGTATCGTTAAGTGGTTATTCGAGTTGAATGCAAAACAGCGTGAAGTACTGGCGCGTCGTTTCGGCCTGTTGGGCTATGAAGCGGCAACGCTGGAAGATGTGGGCCGCGAAATTGGCCTGACACGTGAACGTGTTCGTCAGATTCAGGTAGAAGGTTTGCGTCGCCTGCGTGAAATCCTGCAGGGGCAAGGCCTGAGCATTGAAGCATTGTTCCGCGAATAAACAACGTGTCAGACAGTGACTGCATCATGCAGTATCTGCAAGAACGGAAAATAAAAACGGTGGGTTAATCCCCACCGTTTTTTTATGCACGCTGATCGGGCCAGCAGACGCTTACACCATATCTTTCAGACGATAGATCCACTCCAGCGCCTGACGTGGCGACAATGAATCCGCATCGAGAGCCTCCAGGGCTTCCACCGCCGGAGACACTTCTTCGGTCAGTAATGCCAGCTGCGGACCATCAACTTTGCTGGCAGCGGCGTTGTTCGACAACGTTTCCAGCTCTTTCAGTTTCTGGCGCGCACGCTTAATCACATCACGCGGAACACCGGCCAGTGCAGCCACAGCCAGACCGTAGCTTTTGCTGGCCGCGCCGTCCTGCACGCTGTGCATAAAGGCAATGGTGTCGCCGTGTTCGATAGCATCCAGATGCACGTTGACCGTGCCTTCCATTTTTTCCGGCAGGGTGGTCAGCTCGAAATAATGGGTGGCGAACAACGTCATGGCTTTAATACGACTGGCGAGGTTTTCCGCACACGCCCAGGCCAGTGACAGACCATCGTAGGTTGACGTCCCGCGTCCGATTTCATCCATCAGCACCAGACTGTTTTCGGTCGCATTGTGCAGGATATTCGCCGTCTCGGTCATTTCCACCATGAAGGTCGAACGCCCGGAAGCCAGATCGTCCGCTGCACCGACGCGGGTGAAGATGCGATCCACCGGCCCGATGACGGCAGTCTCAGCGGGAACATAGCTGCCGATATGCGCCATCAGAACAATCAGCGCCGCCTGACGCATATAGGTACTTTTACCGCCCATGTTTGGACCGGTGATGATCAGCATCCGTCGCGCCGGAGACATGTTCAGCGGGTTGGAGATAAAGGGTTCGCTCAGCACCTGCTCAACCACCGGATGGCGACCGCCGGTAATATTAATACCCGGCTTTTCACTCATGGTCGGGCAAGCGTAATTGAGCGTGTAAGCACGTTCCGCCAGATTGCTCAGCACATCCAGTTCGGCCAGTGCGCTGGCACTTTGCTGCAACGCAGACAGATGCGGCATCAGCAGGTCGAACAGCTCTTCATACAGCGCTTTTTCCAGAGACAGCGCTTTGCCTTTGGAGGTCAGTACTTTGTCTTCGTATTCTTTCAGCTCAGGAATGATGTAGCGCTCGGCATTTTTCAGCGTCTGGCGACGGACGTAATGAATCGGCACCAGATGGCTCTGACCGCGGCTGACCTGAATGTAATAACCGTGAACGCCGTTGAAACCGACTTTCAGCGTATCCAGCCCCAGCTTTTCACGTTCGCGGATCTCCAGACGATCGAGATAATCCGTCGCACCGTCTGCCAGCGCACGCCATTCATCCAGCTCAGCGTTGTAGCCCGGCGCGATTACGCCACCGTCACGCACCAGAACTGGCGGGCTTTCGATCACGGCGCGTTCAAGCAGTTCCACCAGTTCGGTAAAGTCACCGGTTTGCTCCACCAGCGTTTTCACATGAGCGGCTTCGGTTCCCTGCAAGATCTCGCGGATTTCCGGCAGTTGCTGCATGGCGTGACGCATACGGGCCAGGTCACGCGGACGTGCGCTGCGCAGTGCCAGACGTGCCAGAATACGTTCGAGATCGCCGACCTGACGCAGCACCGGCTGTAAATCGGCGGTGATATCCTGCAACGCACCAATCGCCTGCTGGCGATGCGTCAGCAGTTTGATATCGCGGCTCGGCATGTGGATCCAGCGTTTGAGCATACGGCTGCCCATCGGCGTCACCGCCTGATCAAGCACCGCGGCCAGCGTGTTTTCGACGCCACCGGCCAGATTTTGCGTCAGTTCCAGATTACGGCGGGTGGCCGCATCCATAATAATGCCGTCCTGCTGGCGTTCCATGGTGACACCACGGATATGCGGCAGGGCAGTGCGCTGGGTATCTTTTACATATTGCAGCAGACAACCGGCAGCACGCAGCGCCTGAGCCGCCTGCTCAACGCCAAAGCCGCTTAAATCGCGGGTACCAAATTGCAGATTGAGCTGCTGCTTCGCGGTTTCCAGCTCAAATTCCCACATCGGACGGCGACGCAATCCGCGACGGGAAGAGATAAGCTGCATGGCTTCAAAACTTTCCGGATACAGCAATTCCGCCGGATTGGTACGCTGCAATTCCGCTGCCATGGTTTCCAGATCGTCGGGCTGAGCCACACGGAAACGGCCGGAGCTGATATCCAGCGTCGCATACCCAAATCCACGGCCGTCCTGCCAGATAGCCGCCAGCAGGTTGTCATGGCGCTCGCTCAGCAACGCTTCATCGCTGACGGTGCCGGGCGTGACAATACGCACGACTTTACGCTCAACCGGCCCTTTGCTCAGCGCCGGGTCGCCAATCTGTTCGGCGATCGCGACGGATTCACCGAGCTGCACCAGTTTCGCCAGATAGCCTTCCACCGCATGATAAGGCACGCCCGCCATCGGGATCGGCTCACCGGCAGAAGCACCGCGTTTGGTCAGGGAGATGTCCATCAGCTGCGATGCGCGTTTCGCATCGTCATAAAACAGTTCGTAGAAGTCGCCCATGCGATAGAACAGCAGAACCTCCGGGTTCTCTGCTTTGAGACGCAGATACTGCTGCATCATGGGGGTGTGTGAATCTAAATTCTTATTGTCAATCATAGACATAATTTGTTTATTCCATTGAATTTAAAGTAAATTGTGATTTTAGTTATTATCATTAAGTATCACGTTGTCTCATAAAAAATCACCAAAACCCGCGTGTAAGTGTAGGTCAAAGTGTAGGTTGTTATGTAGGTTATGGTATAATTGTAATCAATAAACGGACAACCTACACTTGGTAAGAAAGGCTGGATTTTAGCCTAATTAAGTCAAGTGGTTAGCCATAAAATGGATCTTATATGACGGATAAACCAGCAGGCAAACCTTTGTCATCCAAAGCGGTCGAAATGATGAAGCCTGGGGACAAAAACAAAGCCGATACGGGTGAAAACCGGGGCTTGCGTGTGACTTGCGGCGCTTCTGGAATCAAGACCTTTTTCTACCGCTATACTAGCCCAGTGACCAATAAGCTGTCACAGGTAAAAATTGGATGCTTCCCGCAAACCTCGCTTGCAATGGCCCGTATGAAGTTGCAAGAACTCAAACTGCTCAGAAGTGAAGGGCGCTGTCCGGCGTCTGAACTGAAAGATGAGAAAAAACGATTATTAGAAGAGAGTCAAAAACCGAAAGCGGCAGTGCTGACGATTGAAGGTTTGGTTGAGCTGTACCTGACTGAGCGGATTGAGGATCGTAAAACGAATGATGGGAAGATCATTCCCGGAGCCAGAAAGCCGAAAGGGCAGGCCGAGGTCCGTCGTACTCTCTATGGTGACGCCGTTAAAAGCTTAGGGACAAGAAATGCTGCTGAGATTACGCGCCAGGATGTCATCAATTTAATTAATGGCATTGTAGCCCGTGGCGCACCCGTACAGGCCGGTAATGTTCTAAGGGAACTTTCACTCGCATATGAGTTTGCAATTGGCCTTGGGCGCTTTGATGACAGTTTTGCGAATCCAGCGTTGTTAGCAAAATCCAGCTTACGACAGACCAGAATCAAGCTCACAAATCGACGTGGAACACGAGTACTGAGTGAGGACGAGCTTGCAAAATTCCTTAAATGGCTTCCGGGTTCGGCTTACACGCCAACGATCAAAAACGTGTTACGTCTGACTCTCTGGACCGGTTGCCGTACCGGTGAAGTCTGCAATATGGCATGGAAGGATGTTGATCTTGAAAAAGGCACCATTCATCTGCGGGAAACCAAGACCGGGGTAGAGCGCTACGTTCAATTATCCGAGCAGGCAATCGACTTTCTCAAAATACTACGACTTACCTCTGACAAATATCTGTTTCCTTCGCAAGCCACTAAGAAGCCAATCCAGCAGAAGTATCTAACTGAAAACTCATGGCGTTTACGTGAAAGCGGCCAAATGCTTAATATACCTCATTGGACGCCGCACGATCTGCGTCGTACAGTACGAACGGGGTTATCTCGTTTGCAGTGTCCAAATGAGGTAGCAGAGGCTGTATTGGGGCATACACGTGGTGGTGTTGAAGGGATTTATAATTTGTATAAGTATGATGCTGAGTGCCGGAAGTGGTTGCAGGTATGGGCGGATTACTTGGAAAGAATAGTGAAAATCTAGTTAAAGAAAGCGCCTTATGAGTACTGAAATTCCATAAGGCGCGACTGAAAACTCGGTTGGTAGCCTTGTTAACAGCTGTGGTGAATTGTTCCTAGCCCATAAATTGTACACACCGAAAGCTGTGTTTGCAAAAAAGCTTGCTTAATGAGCATAAACAATTATCATCTCTAGCGGTAGGAATAAGAGTTCACTACATAATTGCACCGATGGAAACCGAGATAATGTCATATTTAAACTGTGGCTAGCACATAGCAGGTTAGAGGTGGCATTTATATTTCATATAGTTCTAATTGAGCTTTTGATCTAATGACTGATCGTTGCTTATCATAACTAAATGTTTGATGTAGCAAGTGAAGTCCATCTCGCCTAGTTGTAGCAGGTGGTGCTGGCAATGCCCCCATCTTGGTGCGTGGTGAATTGTTCCTAGCGGGATATGCAGCGGTTATAGGCAATTCAAGGGTACCCCGTTGCTAGTCATGCTCCTAATAAAAGGAGCTAGTTATGATGTCAATTATTATCGGCATACTTAACCTGATCGCTGCCGTGCTTCAGCTGATTCAGCAGTTCTATTCTTAGTAATAGTTCTGATAGGTGAAGGGACCTTTTAACCAAAGGTCCTGGATCCTAACCTTATACAATCCGAATGTGGAAATCCAAGTTTAAACATTCTTCTAGAGTAACTCTGTGGTTGTGAAATATTATTTCATGCTGTATGAAAATTAATTTCTTAATTACACATTTGTATTTCATATTGGATCAATAATGGTATTATAATAAATAAACTAGGCTTTTAATTAAATAAGCCTAGTTTATATTTGGAATAGGTAGTGTTGATTAAAGTGAATTAGTTATTTTCACAAGCTTCAAAGGCGGGTGATGAATTGTTAAGCATTTTGAAAGGGTTCGCAGAAGAATATTTTTTAATTACCTCATCGGAGATGGTTGTCAATCTATTTATATTTCCTTTGCATAAACTGAGGGCGATTAAGTCGTTAGTCATGCTTTTTAATAGATTAACGTCGGATAAAAGCCAATATTTATGGCTATTCTCAAAAACATCTAACGATGAGTTTCCTAGGAATAAATTGCTCAAATCGTGATTGTGTCCCTCATTCATTTCAAATAAGATAAAATCGAAGAAGTCAGTTAAATAAGAATATAGTAAATTAATTTGCAGGGTGAAGTAGTAATCTGCAAAATTAATATTGTTATTATATATGTTCGTATACATATAATTTGGCGTAACTATGTCATCCAAATTAAGTGTGTAAGCCTGAAAACAGAAACGACTACCGACATCGCTGCTATTAATGAAGAATGGGTTTATTGTTATTCCTCCATGAGTTATCTTATTTCTTATTTTATTGATCTCTCTGTACCATTTTAAATGGAGGTTATCAAATTCACCAGCATATTTTTTAAACCTTTGTTCAAGATAGTCATATTTATTGATGTTTTTTTCTTTTTTATTTTTAAAAACAAGCATGTCAGCAATTTGATATGATATATCCCATACTGTACTGATTTTAAAATAGCAGTATTCGATTAGGTTAGAACCAATTACACCGGTTTTATCATATTTTTTTATAAAGTCAGAATCTTTTTGCAATTTATCAATATTAACTACAGAGTAAAAAAGTTTTTTAAAGTGAGTTGGGAGGTTTTTCATATAAAATTGAATATCATGATTTTCTATTTTATCAGGGGCATACTTATTAAGATAAATTATTAATTTAAACATAGGGTTGTTAATATGTTGCGCTTCAAAATCAAACATGCATAATATCTCCATTGCTTTTTTATCACTTTAATGCTAATGCAGAGAAATGTCAAATCGGTATTTACCGATTGCTTATTGTTTTTTTATAGAGAATTATGATATTTATTATATAATTTCCTTTTAGAGTATTGTTGTTTTTTAGTGATCTTTTCATGATGGTTTTTTAATTAAAATAGCATGCCCTGTATAGGCAATATTATTCAAGAGGGTTATTTTACAAGGCGGTGATGTAAGTATTCTGGAAAATGAACCATTCACTTTTAGAGATCTTTCGACATACTAATTATCTCCCCTGAGAAGATCGCCATGCGTAAGGCCCGATTCACCGAACGCCAGATCATTGCCGTTCTGAAGTCCGTCGAAGCAGGACGCACTGTCAAGGATCTCTGCTGTTAAGCCGGTATCTCTGAAGCCTCGTACTACAACTGGAAAGCAAAATATAGCGGTATGGAAGCCTCTGATATCAAAAAGATTAAAGACCTAGAATATGAAAACCGCAGGCTGAAACATATGTTTGCCGACCAGATCCTCGAGTGCCGGGCACTGGAAGACGTTATTGAAAAAAGCTTTAAAACTTGCGATAAAGCGTGAATACGTCAGCTACGTGACCGCACAGTTTTCGATGAGTATACGCCAGGTATGCAGGACTTTATCGCTGAGCAGGACTGTATTTCGTTACCAGCCGGATGCGCGACGGAATGAGCCGGTGATGTGCGGCAAACGCTTACGGACCTTCAACGTGGTGGACGATTTTGACCGCGCAGCACTGGCGATAGAAATCGACCTGAATATCCTGGCCCAACGGATCGTGAGGGTACTGGGCAGGATAGTGGTAAACCATGGATATTCGTTGAAGATGCGGATGGATAATCTTCCAGAACTTGTGTCTTTGACGCTGGCGAAATAGGCTAAAGACCATGGTGTGCCGCTGGAATTTATTAAGCTAGGTAGGTCAACACAGATTGCGTTTGTCGAACCGTACAATCTTACAACCGGACAGAAATCTTGGGTTTTTACCTATTAAGGACACTGAATGAAGCAAGGGAAATCACTGAACGCTGGCTGATGGAATATAACAACGAGCGGCCTCATTAATCCCTGTATAACTTGACGCCGGAAGAGTACCGGCTGATGGCTGAAAAGGAAAAGTGCGTGGAGCTAAAACGGGTCTATTTGCACCATTTATCTAATGACTATATCGGGTCATATCACCGGATATGTATAATAAATACATTATTTACAATTTGATATCGGGAAATGAAAACTGAGTAACTTATTGAAAGTAAAGGGGTAATTTTCTTGTGGATAGGGTTTGGTACAGTTTGGTACTTTGCTGTATCATATCAGCATCGGTGCCGCGCGGCAGAATATTTACTATATCTGGAACCTTTTAGTTATGGCTAAAGTAAAAAGTAACAGACAGCAAGGGGGCATTACTGCTGGTAAGGTTAATGCAAAAAATATAAATATTGATAATAATAAAACTCAAGTAATGAAAAAAAACAGCTCAACTAATAAAATTATCATTTTTCTTGGGGTTATATCTTCTATAATTACTGTTGGTGTTTTTATTTTTGATGGATTCACCAAATTATGGCAATAAAAGATGAGGTGGCGGTTGAATCAGACTCTCAGAGTGGAGGTATAACAGCTGGTAAAATACATGCTGATGTAATTAATCATAATATTACTAATATTCATTATGGTACGCTGCCCACCGAAATATTATTAGAAGCAGAGGGTATAATTGCGAAAGAAGGGGAGGAACGTGAGTATAAAATTCTTCTTTGTCCATGTTCTGAAAGCGATTTAAATATCTTGAATGTATATAAGGAATTGAAAGGGGAACTTATAAAACAGGGTTTTATTCTCTACGAGAGTTCCCCTGAGTTCTATGAAGACTCATCATACTGGCATTTAGATGAGGCTAATTTTATAGTTAATAAAAATTGTAGTTCAATAATCATCTTTCTCGGAGATAATAAGACTCTTAGCCAGTTGTCATTATTTACTTTTTTGTTAAGTCATAAGGATATGAAATTAAATGAATTGGATATCTGTATAGTTTCAATCGCTGATACTAATGAAAGATATTTCATGGATGGATGCCTTTTATATGCAAATGATAATATACCAAAGAGGTATGATATAAAGTATTTGCAAGACAATGGTGTACAGGAAATAGTGACGTATTTAGTAAGGAAAAGAAGTGTTTATAATAATTCTGGTAGAGGTAAAAGGAAACTAAAATGACACTTTCTATTCGCAGAGATATATTGAGTTGGGCTATTGCAGTTATACAACCTGCCACTATTAGCGATATTTATAATTTTTTGACATCAGTTTTAAAAGATAAAGATGCAATGCCATCTCGTGATGCTATTGTGATTGAAGTTTTAGCATTGATAGAACTTAATGATATAGCTAGGGTTTCCCAAAAGCCAACGCGATATAGCATTACCGCGAAAGGTAATAATCGGTTAAATAAAAGACTAAGGCATTTAAGGGATAGAATGCGATTGTTTTTGCTTAAGAATGCTTATCGTGGTAGTCTTAAACAGCCATCAGCAATTTTCGATGAGGAAACGAATGATGTTTCGTCATTCATACGTAAAGCTGTTGAAATTAAAGATGCACAGCGACCAAACAGCAGTTTGGTCGCCGACCAAACTGCTGTTTGGTCGCTGGTCTCTGAGCAATTTTCTATTGGTCCGAACGAAGTTGCTGATGGCGTCCCTTTGATACCCACATTTTATTCTTTTGATGCTAATTATTTCGATGGTGAACTTCGAAGTGTTGTTGATTTAAGCGAAGCGATCGGAATATCAATTAGACTTATCACATCGATTGTGAAAAATAAGCAGAAGCATTATCGCACCTTTCCAGTTATTAAAAAATCTGGTGGGGAGCGGGTGATTGATGCACCCAGAACCTTTCTGAAGGTTATACAAAGATGGTTGTCAGATTTTTTATTAAATAAATTACCTGTTCACGATTTCTGTTTTTCATATAAGAAAGGTCAGTCAATAAGACACAATGCACAAATTCATGTCGGTAAAAAATTTGTTCTGAATATAGATGTTAAGGATTTTTTTGGATCTATAACTAAAAAAATGATCTTTACTGCTTTAATTGAAAATGGTTTTGAAAATAAACTTGCTAAAATTGTTTCTGAACTCTGCACATATAATGATAGATTACCGCAAGGCGCTCCTAGTAGTCCTATCTTAAGTAATTCAATTCTTTACAAAATGGATTGTTTTTTAACTGAGCAGGGTGTGTTATTTGATTACAATTATTCAAGATATGCTGATGATATAACCATCAGTTCAAATGATCGGCTGACTATGGAACTTGGAAGAGAAACTATATTTAGGTGTCTAAATGAGAGTGGTTTTGATATTAATGACGGGAAAACACGGGTTGCTGCAACTAATTCTCGACAAATAGTAACTGGTTTAGTAGTTAATAAAAAAGTGCAGCCTACTAGGGCGTACAGAAGAAAAGTAAGAGCTATGTTTGATCATGCGAAAAAGAATCCAGGTAGCTTCACGGATAGATATAATGTGTTGACAGGGTGTTTTTATTATTTAGCGAGTTTTGGCTGTATTAGTCACTCGAAAATTAATGAATACGAAAATACACTATCTTTATTAAAAGAGCTTGCTAAGAGATGATTTTTTTCGAGTTTAAATAACAATGGTGAATTGTTTTATGCTAAAACCTAATATCAAAGATATTCATGATTACCTCAATAATAAAAATGGGCTTGTAGTTCATTTCTCTGGGTGCCCTAAAGGGGGCGGCCCTGGTGTCAAACTATATCCAAATGATCTTCTACAAGTGATTAGTAATAATGCTAACGGTGGGGTGTCGTGTTCATTAATTGTTCCTGGTGACTCATACAACAAGAGTTCCGCAATTGGAACAGTTGGTTTAATTATTGATTTTAATAGTGATGGTTTGAAAGCAGTTTCTCCAAGCGATTGTGGTAGCGATGTTATAGATGGTATTCGCCGAGCAGAAGAAAAGGGTATTTCATTGGATGACATTAATAATTCCTTAATATCTCGATTGAATTACAATGAATGGGTGATCGTTCCATCTAAAATATTAGGTGTTTTTGTTTTCACAGTTGAAGATATTATAGTGTGGGGGGATTGTCAGGCTTTGGATGAACATAATGATGTGGCTGATAGCTACCTTTTCAATAAATATATAGATATTCAGCAGGTTAGTCAGGATTTTATCAATGAGGATGTTTTTTCTTTTATTGATGGTTCTATTGCAAAACTGGATCGTGATAGTATGGAATTTGTAAGGGTCGATGGTAATGAGTTTTATAAATAATAAATATGCTTTTCTACTTTTTAATATGTCGTTGGACTCACGCCATGCCAATCACTGGCGTGAGTAGGCTACATGTGATTATAGGCCCGATACATTTATATAGAACTGACCTCTACCTTCATCAGTTTTCTGAATCCGGTAGGTGATTGGCAGTGAGTCTTTCAGATCAGGTTTTGTGAACGTTAAATCAGCCGCACACTGATAAACGTCAAGCTCTGATTGATGGCTTATTGTTCTGACATTTTCAACAGAAATCAGCACATCCTTATCCAGTGTCATGCCCTTCTCGATTGTCTTTTTGGCAATATCTACGACAAGATTTTTTGCATCGTCACTACTACATTTTGGCGTTTTCTCGCCGCAACCAGCCAGCAAACCAGCAGCTATTAATACCAGAAGTATTGCTCTTTTCATCTAGGGTCCCTTCGTTAATTAACGATATTTTTTACTTCTTATTAAATAGACCATCCATTGTGCCTGTCGCGGAAGCACCACAGTAATCTTCGCAACCACGAGTCATAACGCTGGCCTTGCCGTTATTCAGCTCACTAATTACTGCAACACACTGGCTGGTATTGTCATTCCAGACCCAGCGGCGCTTCTGGCTTTCTCCAGCAGCTATTTGCTGTGCTGTCCCCTCCATATTGCATACGCCCGAAGCATCCCCCGTTGAGGCATTAATGTTGAATTCAGCATTGTCCTTTCCCGGATTCAGGGTTAGAACCGCTCCGGGTTTTACGTACTGCTCTGCTGCGACAGGTAACGTTATGGCTGCCATCAATAAGGCCAACAGTTTTCTGTTCATTATTTAATTCCCTGCTAAGTGATACGGATGTTTTTGGTGATTTTCCCCAGTGCCAGCGGTCTGCGTTTTTCCACAAAGAAATAAACGACGTTGAATGCGGACTTGCGATGATTCCCTCGACCAAGAGAGGGCCAGTTGCGGAAAGATTCGATCTGTTCTTCTGAGTAGGGCGTGTCAGAGAAGTCAAACAGCACAAGCAAGGCTTTGCCGTCGTGCTTCATTAATTTCTTTACTTCTGTACTGTTGACGGTTGCGGAGACATTGGAACGTGCCGCAGTTGGTTTACGTACTGCAAACTCAACGGCTACATCATCAATGACAAAATCGATGTAACCGTGCCCGGATACAGTTCCTGGCAGTTTGCTTTTTACTTCTGGTGATACGTTATCTGCAAACCAACCCAGCAAATAGCAACGTACCAGAGGCAGTAATTCCCGCTCGCTACATTCGTTCAGACGCAGTGTTTTGACAAATTCTCGACGATAAAGAGAGCTGAACAAGTACTCAATGCAATCTGTTATCTCAGTAATGGTGGTTGCCACAATGCTCTCCTTTTTGTCCACCTTTGTGCTGCTTCTCAACTGAGTGGGCTTCCAACCAAGCTTAGTTGAACGGTAGCAGTTATTTTTTTGTCTATAAATGACTTAATGGTTAATTTTATGTCCATTAGTGATGTTCATGCAAGAGTAAAAAAGCCCCAGAATTCCTTTTATGGACGTTCTGGAGATAAAATGATGGTTAAACTGATGGCAGATTCAGCTGATAAGCTGGTAGGGCAGCGTATTCAGACCAGACGTAAAGAAGCAGGGCTAACTGCTGCCGATCTTGCAGAGACGATCGATATCTCTCAACAACAGCTTTCCCGCTATGAACGCGGAACAAATAAGATTAATATTGCTCACTTAGTCAAAATCGCCGTTGCTTTAAAAACTCCAATAAGTTGGTTCTTTATTGATTGTATGGAGGATTTAAATGTTTCTGATATCCCGATTAACTATGCCACTGGGCTTGACGTTGAATTAAAACAGCGTCTCGAGCAAGTCTGGAATAAACTAGATAACCCTAAGAGGAAAAGCTTAATTATGTTTTTAGATGCGTTTATAAAATAACAACCAAATTGGTTTCTGAGTGAAACTATTTGCATTAAAAGCATGCACCTGGTAAAATAACATTGCTGGATAGTGTCATATTGTCCAGTAGCTGATACAAACTGATTGCCAACTTAGCATTTCATTTTATTATCCCATCCTGATGGGAGGACGTCTATCGTCTAAAGAGTTAGTATGGGCAATGGTCAATTATTGGTTTTTATCATCAATTCAAATGCATATTTACCGGAATAAAACGATGAGCGTTATCCGTCAGGAAGGGCTAGCTATGCCCGTCGATCAGGAATTAATCAATATCATATTAAATGGAGTGGGAAATCCACCGCCGCATAAAGCCAAAATTACAGCCGTCAGTCTGTTATTTAAAGACCTGAGTTACAGCGCGAAAAAGGGCGGCTACCATCCTGTCGAAATACGGCTTATTTCTCGCAATGACGAATGGTATTTTGATTACATCACCGACTTCAGTTATATGGGGGTTGTATACCCCGAACTGGAAAAGGAAATTGATATCAGCTGGAGTCAGCAATATGTCTTTCTTGCTTATGTTGGTGACCTGCCTGTTAACGCCGGAAGGGAGCTGTTTAAACTCTGGCAATCCAACTTTATTCAGTATCACGCCATGAACGTCTACACCATTACCGTCCTGTGGGAAAGCTAATCCCTCTGCACTAACTATCACTACTTTATGGGGAATTATCTGTGACTGATAACAGAGGTATACGTGCGTCTCAACAGGGCGAACTGGACTGTCTTTGCGGTGCTTATTGCATGGTTAACATGCTGAGCTGGCTGTTTGACGGCAGGGTGAAACGACGCCCGTTAATGAACCGGCTTATTCAGACTTATCAGCAACGCTGGCCTTTGCATGAATGGCTGACTGAAGGGATCGAAGAAAACCGTTTAGACTGGCTGATGGCGCAGGTGTTGCAGAAAGGACATTACAGCCGCCAGTTCCCGGTTGAAATCACCAAACCCTTTGCAGGGAAGCGAGGGTTATCAGACGGGCGACTTTTCAGGGAAATGCAGCGGTTTCTTGACGTCACTGACTATTCCCGCTTGATTATGCTCAGCGACCAGTTTCACTGGTCTCTTCTGGTCAAAATAGATGAAGAAACGCTCTGCTTCTTCGACAGTAACGGGCGAACCACCATGCCCCGTAAAGCTTTCTCCCTGCGTACTGGCGTAACCCGCCGCCAGCTGTTTCCAGACGCCATTTACTTCATTGAACGGGAGTTCTGACGTGACCATGTTTACTCAGCGTGAAACCCGTATCCTCGACCAGGCGCGTGACATTATCAATAGATACTACCAGCGTGGGGCTCAACTATGTTCCCCTGATGATGTACGGCGGTGTGTGATGGTTGAGCTGGCACCGCTTGAACATGAAGAGTTTGGCATCATCCTGCTCGATAATAAGAATCAGCTGCTGCACAAGGAAATTCTGTTCAGGGGTACGTTAAACTCGGTCAGCGTTCACCCCCGTGAAGTTATCAAACGCGTACTGAAACATAACGCCGCCGCAGTCATCCTTGTCCACAACCACCCCAGCGGCGAGCCTGAACCCAGCCGTTGCGATATCAAGTTGACCAAAAAGCTTCAGGAGCTGCTGGAAATGCTGGATGTCCGGTTGCTTGACCACTTTATCGTGGCGGGAACTGAAACGGTGTCAATGGCTGAACGGGGACTGGTGTGATGCTGAAAGTTACCTGGTTTAATGTACGTTATTGCGGGTTACGTTCATGAGCAGGACAGCGTTATGTCAGGTCGTGCCTATGGTGCAAACAACCGTGTTTGATGCGTATATTGGCGGTCTGGCTCCTTCGGGGCGAAGAGGTATCATCAGCCTGTTAAACCGTAGCGCCAGCATACTTAAACGCGGTGTTGATGCAGCAGACTATCCGTGGGAACAACTCAACTACGCCGCCGTCGCTAAAGTACGTGCGGCATTATTGGATGACGGTTACGCCGTGTCGTCGGTCAACATGGCGCTGTCAGCGCTCCGGGGCGTGGCACAGACGGCCTTTAATCTCAATTGTATGAATGCCGAAACGCTGGCCCGTATCAGGTCTGTTAAGCGCGTGAGCGGCGATATCCAGCGTAAGGGAAGGGCGTTAGACAGGCAGGAAATCCAGGCGCTGATTCAGGCCGCTAAACAGCATCCGCAGCATGTACGGCGCTACCGTGATGTCGCTATTGTGCTGACACTCTGCGGAACGGGCCTGCGGGCCGGTGAACTGCTTAAACTTGAGCGCCGGGACTATGACAATGGTGTTCTCACGGTCAGTCAGGGGAAGGGGCGAAAATACCGTGAAATTCATGTGGCGGATGCGGTGGACAAGGCCATACGCATATGGCTGAAAGTCAGCGCAAACGAAGCTGAAAACGCACTGTTCAGCCGTATTCAGCGCAACGGTAAGGTCACCACCCAGCCGCTGACAACAACCGGGTTAATGGGTATCCTGGAGCAGTTGCAACAAACGTCAGGCATTGTCCGTTTTACCCCACATGATATGCGGCGCACCTTCATTACCCGTTTACTGGAGCAGGGCGTAGATATCAACACCGTCCGCCAGCTGGCAGGCCACAGCGACATATCCACCACGACGCGCTATGACTATCGTGATGGTGGCATGAAAGCCAAAGCATCGCAGCGATTGCGGTGCTGGTAAAATGATGGCGTTTATCGGTGATTGGGCCTGAATATATTGAACCTACTTAGCGTTTCTTTTAGTGTTTTTCTCATTTGATTCAATTATTTTTATAACAAGAGCTGTGTCGGAAAACGTTTCAATATCGTCTTTTTTCCACTTTCCTGATTCAACAACTATTTTACCGCTTTTATCATCAAAATACGGTATGCGGGTGCCAGCCTTGTTGAGCTGTCTGGCTATTACATCAGCAGGCTTTCCTTGAAAGTTAGCCTGCCATATCTTGTTATAAGTATTGTATGCCAACTCAGAGTTTTCATGTTCGTAAGCCAAGAGATTATCTATGTAGTACTGGTTAACCAGTTCAGCTATGACCGAGCTTCGTTTCTCTGCGGCATTGTGTTCCTTACGACTTATCGCTGTTTTTTTAGCAATCATCTCCAGTCGCGCTTTGGTCTCTTCCAGCATATGGATGGGTACAATCTTTCCAAACTTTTTTGCTACTAATTCCCTTCTTTTTTTCTGCCTCATTTTGTCGAGGTTCTTTTCCCTTTCTTTTTTCTCCTGCGCTGGTTGCTGCGAAATCATATCGTCATTTGGCATGAGTACATCTCCTGAAATTGAACAAGGATCTTACGAGCTAAATATTCCCAGCTGATTCCATGATTATCACGGTCTACTGGTATCACAATCGGTGTTTTGCATAAGTGATTACTGCAAACACTTCTCCTGGGTAGCAACATCGTGATTATCACGAGAAATAGAATCATCCCATGATAATCACGATTCTTCAATACACAAAAACGACCTTAATTCGTGATTATCACGAAAAAAAGTCTGGTTTGTACGAAAAAATACGGTTTTTGTGGTTGTAAATAGCAGCGCTCCTGAAACAGCTCAAAGGAGCAAAAGCATGAACACCAACCGTATTCTCCGCAAAAAAGAAGTTCTTCATTTAACCGGAATTTCGTCAGCCACGCTCTATAGGCTTATCGAAAAAGGAGATTTTAAGGCAGGGAAAAAATTGACCGGCGATGGTGGACGCGCAGTGGGCTGGGGACTCAATGACGTACTGGAGTGGATTCAGTCACGCGGTATCAACGCGCAAGTCTAAGCGCATGTGTAACCCTCACATAGCCCCCAACGAACCCTATAGAGGGCATAGCAATATCAATGGTACTTCCTCTTGTTGGTGGGCTACTGGCCACCGGGAAAAGATTATGATGAAAACATTTAATAGAGAACGTGTTGATTCACTGGGATACGCCGTATCACTGGAATGCAGTAACGTAGGACAGCAATGTTATGGACATTTCGACAAGATTGCCTGGGTAACTGACCTGTTCGACAAGCATGAAAATCAGGTGATGGTAGATCGCTTATTTCAGCTTGAATCAGACGATACTTATCAGGTCAGGTTTCGCCCCGCAGGCAAGGATGAGTGCGATAGTCTCTACCGCTGGGTAATTGAAATCCGTCTAGCAAACAAGTCTAAACATCACCCAGTTCTACTGATGATCTACTTTGGACCAACAAACAAGAAACGCGGTGCCGTGCGAATGGAATTAAGCCCCCAACACTATCTAGCTGAACAGATAAGCGACTTATTCATTTGGTTGGGGCGCAAAAGCCGTATTGGTAAATATCTGTACCAGGGGTTGCGTAACTCATGGGTCACGACCATCCATTACGCGCTGGATGTGATGGGGATGAAGCTGCATGACTTTCTGATTGGTCTTGCCAAAGTTCATGATGGTGATTTCAATGATCCTTATGGCAAGCAGGAGGGTATGCGGCTAGGGGCTACCACCGTCGTAGCTTCGATATACGAAAAAGTGAACGCCCCTGAGTTAAGCCTTGAAGAACGTCGGGCAACAGCTCAGCTAACACTGGATGAAAGCCAGCATGAGTGTTTTTTACGTCTGGAGCTGCGTCTGTCTCCAGGTAAGCAGAAACTGATGCTGAGTAACCTGTCGCAAATGGAGAATTTGGTGTCACGTTTGGCATTCTATGACCGTAAGCTAATCAGGGATCGCAAGCTGGATCCAGACTTTGCCAAACGGTTGAAACGTATGACTGTCCCCCGTGCTCGTAAAACGTTCCGTCCGGCCAGTGAGTTGAATGGCAGGGCTGTTAGTCCGAGCAAAGAGGCAGCTAAAAAACGAGTAGATAAGGTGATGAAAAGGTATCTGGTGGACTTGTTTGATGCAGAGGCTATCTGGCATAAACTTCCACTGGTTGTCGAGAAGCTGGGTATTTTGGGACAGCCGCAGTATTGGCAACCTGACATCCGTAAAAAATGGCTTAAATCTCGCGGGAAATAAGCGCCATGGCGTTGCGGCAGGGATGCTGCATCCTCATCTGTGAGTTGTTCAACGGCAAGCCTAAAAAGGTCAGGAGAAAATTAAATCTGGGAAATGACCGTCTTTTGACCGTCCAACGTTGTCGGATTTTGCTGTGGCTAACCGTCCAACGTTGTCGGATTTTGCTGTGGCTAACCGGCTAACTACAGGTACGGTTTAACCTGAAATCAGCACCTCGTACAATGGTAGGGCAAAATCGGCGATGGCTTTCCCTGATTCTGACATTGGTAAGTAGCTGCGTTTTTTATCAAAGTTGAGGTTTCAAAAGAAATTAAATTCAGAAAATAACATGTGGCTACAACCGCTGTTGAATATTACCGGGAGAGAGTTACACCGCTTAATAACCGGTAAAGTTTTACGTATCCGCTAATCCCATTCTGGCTAAGCTGATATTTATTCGCTACTTGCCTCTACAGGGTATATACACGTGTCTATTATGCTCTGTATACACTCTATCTCTATATTATGGTATATGTGTCATTACATACTATAGCCATTATCCAGTATCAGCTATCATGAGGCTCCAGCCTCCAATATATCATCTGATAATAACCATCTGAGCCTTGTTGGGTTCACGTAAGGTTTTGAGTAATTCAGTTGTAAATAAATGGGGTCAGAGCATGGTGCTTTGATTTTTATATACAGGTGAATTATGAAGCCATACATTACGCACGACAATATTCTTGTGACAAATTCAACGTTGGATTATTTCAAGAAAGTTGTTTTCAGTGTTCCTTATAATGGTGCGCCAAGCTTAAAGCGTCCATTTTATCGTAATATTGCAGTGTTTCTCCAGCATGTTATATGTGTTGCTACCTGTAGCCGTAAAAACAGGAGAAAAGCAAAGATTAAGGCAAATAATAAATGGTCTTATTCTGTGCCAGTACCATTTGAGCTGGGTAGGGAGAAACTTCCCGGTGTATTTAAGAAAAGTGGGCCGACCCATGAGCGTGCAATGGAGGCGCTGGCAGGTGTGGGAATCATTAAACTAACCGGGTATTCCAATGCTAAAAGTTCATGCCGGGAGTACGCTGTTTCTCAACGTTTTTTTGCGTAAGTTGTTTGGCAACGACCGCGAGGCATACCTTAGCCGTAAGGATCGCTACCATTATCTGACTGACATTTTCACCAAGTGTAAAAGTTACTCATTAGATGAACTGATTGGGATTGCCATTGAACGCGGTCAGCATGCTAAACATAAACAGTCTAAACGCGATATCCCAAACGTTGCCTTCAGGGAGCGCGTAGTCGATGTATGGAACAGCCTTGAACCGCTAGAAATCAATCTGGAGGCACTGCTGGATTACTATAACGAGAATCCCACCAAGAAGAACAAAATATTCATTTTCAACTTCCTGTCGCGACTGGCTGAAACAGGTGTGGATCTTGTGAAGGAGTCACCGTTAACGGTTTCTTACAGGCAGTCGTATAAGACTGCGTACATTGGTGGGCGATCCTTTGAGATTGGCACTGGCTTTCAAAGTCTGCCTTCTGGCATGAAGTGGGCGTGTCTGGCACGTGGTGCTAATTATGACATTAAGGGATGTCAGCTCGAGATACTACGACATGAGCTGTTGAGTATTGGCATTTCGGCCGAGTCTCTGAAAGTGCTGGAAACTCAATATATCTGCCGAGTATTGCGTGTCGCTGAGGAGCTGGTGAAGCAATTCAGGTTTTCCAGCGTATTCAATGCCGGGTTCGTTTCATTATCGCTAAAGTCCAGTACCCGACGCCTGTTGAACCGTGGGCTAGGTAAGGCAGAAGCTAAACGAGTGCTGAAACGATGGAAACGCCTTCTGAAAACTTTACGGCTAGATCTGGCTTTACTGCTAGATCATTACGAAAGTACAGCGAAAACCAACCGTTACGGTAAATGTGTTACCAATGCAGTAGGGCAACCCTTCAACATTACTTATAAAGATCTGAAGAAGGGTAAACGTTGGAAGTCAGATGTCATGCGCCGGAAGTTGTTATCGCACATGTTACAGGGGCTGGAAAGTCAGGCTGTGTACGATTATGTTGCCACCCATAAGGGGTGTTTGCGCATTGGAGCACGATGGGTTTGTTTCATATGAAGAGGTTACTGACTGGTCCCATCCATACCTTTTAATTGAGAAAAAACATTAAGGGAGCTACTCAGTAAAACTCTGGCTCTTAGATGATGTGCGTAAGCTATGAGATAAGGCCAGTCGACGATGATTGAGGGGTAAACGTCAATATTCACTGGCAAAGAGCTAAATCCAGTCCAACTTTAAAACAGTGTTGCCAACTGAAATGAGGGCATTCAACTCGCATAGTTGAATGTCGGTTCTTGACAGTAAGAGCCGACATAGAGTTACGTAGGACGAAAATGATGATTAATCGACTTTCGACCACACCCTCATTGCAGCATTTCCCAACAACTCACCCCGGGAAAAGATCTTATCCTCATCCCATTTATCCAGAATTATCAATGGTATGTTCAAGCGTAGGCTAGTATGGGTAATAAGACCATCCCGTTTCTTAAGAAATGCAGAGTGTTGGACCGAACGATTTACGCTGAGGTTAAGCAAGGTCAGATTTCCCAGTGTAGCGATCGCTTGTTGCCGCTTCCAGACAAGCAGTTGCTCGTGTGTTAGCTCTGCACCGGCCAAAACAATCTGATTCACCGCAGTAGCGTCTGAATCTGTCACGGTATGTCCGTCTTCAAGAGGCCAATGCAGAAACCAGTTTTGAGGCATTAGATGATCAATATCGAGACTGGAGAGATTTGGAACCACCGGCTCCTCAGTCTTCACCTGACGGCGAAGTTCTCCCTCAAGTTCGGTCAGCATTGAGCGAATCTTCTGTGCATCGAGCCTGCCTGGGTAAAGTCGTGCAGTAGTACAGGCATTAAGAAACTCTGAGTCAGTGGGCCAACGTGCGGCTTCACCATTAAGGCTATTAAGGGTGCTGCGCAACTCAGCACTGGAAATGCTGGTTTTAGCCAAAATGACGCAAAACATTCATAAACACGTTGTTATAGTTCTTTGGAGTCAGGCCACACACCGCTCTTCTCACTACAAACGAGACAAGATTCGTTGTACATGGCGGCCTTTTTCAGTATCAGGAATGCTAGCGACTTGAGATGAGTAACGCAAGAGGATAAATCGTGGTCATGTCATAGGCGGCGATGCGACGACCAAAGCATGCAATAGGAGTTGTGCCCACTCCACCAATCCAGTTCTTTATATTGCAAAGCATATCGATTGAGAAGTTCGACCTGCTGATCAGCTCGGCGTGATGACGATTCCTTGCCTACATAGTCACGATACTCATTGTAAAGGCGAGACAGGTCTACTTCACGTTGCTTTTCTGCTTGTAGCGTGGAGTGAATTAGCCACTCTAAACGAGGTTTGTTGATGCGACCACGGCGTTGTTTTTCTGTCCAGTACGGGGTTTTCGAACGGTTTCCAATCATTTTCATACAATGCAGCGGCATCAACATTATCATGCTCTGGCACGCATAAAAATATAGTTACGGATAAGATCCGTCGCATGAAGCTCAGCCCACGGCCATTCAATGTCTCAAAAATGATTTGAGCGTCATCCTCTGCCTCAAGAGATATACTGACCAGTTTCAGGTCTGTTAGGACAGCTTCAATCAGCGCGATAGCATTTTCTTGTAAGGAGTGACCTTCCGCGCTAATCCATTTAATAAAGGCATGACTAAAGAACCATAACGCCTCCAGTGAAGGAGGATGGTTAAAATGCTTACGCAGTGTGCCATGTAACGTGAAGCTATCAGGGAATACCTTGCGGAGATCATCAACATGGTCAACGTTAAGGCTTTGAATAAAATGAGATTGATCACGAAATGTCGGCCATAACTTAAAGCGTTCAACCTCTTTATTTCGCATTGTTGCTTCGTTTGTATTTTTCAGACACGGCAATACAAGCATTTCTAAATCGGAAGATCAATTGCACGAAGAGCCAGTCGGATAGACGCAAGAATGTATTGAAGGGTAGTTAATCGTTGCTGACCATCAATGATATGCAGGGTATCAACACCAGCAAACCGCTCTTAGTTTGTGGTTCAAGTACCACTGCACCAAGGAAATGGGGGGTTGGTTTATACCTGATAAACGGGCCTGTGCTTTTTCGGTGATATCCTCCAGTAAGGCGGACCACTGATTTCGTTGTGTCCATACGTATGCACGTTGGTAGAAGGGAACGCAGTATTGGCGGCGATCCTGAAAGATTTGCTGGACATTTAGCGTCTCGGATTTCATGGTTTACCTATATCTTGAATAGTACAAAATTGAATCGGTTAAATTGGTTGTTGACCACGACTCTAACATTTCAGATGTTGCCATTCGCCTTGATATCACAACGCACAGTCTTTATGCCTGGAGGTAAAGTTCGGCGCTGATTCTTCTGCTAACAAAGTCCGTTCAGACGCCCTACAAGAGAGCTTAGGGCTTCAGGAGGAGTTGAGCGGGTTAGGGACAAACGGGACATATTAAAAAAGCTGCGGGCGTACTTCGCGAAACTATCCTACAGACGAACGCCTTTATCCATCGCAATAAACGTGTAGGGATGTACGGCGGCTCTGTAGGGGAGTAGGGCTGGATGCGCATCCGGATGATTTTATGCATCTTTTCAGTAGTCAGATTCATGCCGCATAATTCTGACCTGAAGCTATCGCTGGGAATGTAAGCACCTCGACTGCTTTTTGAAGATCAGGAATTATGGGCATGATCTGACAAATTGTGTATGTCACTACCCCCAAAAAATATCAGATTATATCGCGAGTATTATCGTTGCGAGTTAAGCGCAACAAATTTACTCGGGCAGCTAACAGGGAAGGTGTAACATAGACGCTAATCAAACAGGCATTGTTGCCAGCCGTTCTGGGATTGTGGAGCGCAGCATGGCCTGAGACGCGATAAAAACCAAAAACAGGAAACATGATGAAATTCACAGAAGATACACGGGTAAAAATCCCGTCATCCTCCCTGATACGGTTGGGATACCACTACCTGTCCTTGAAAGAACAAGTTTGGACAAAGAAACTAACATTTTCCCTAACCTCTTCACCGCTGCGATTGGCAGAATAAACCCCGGGATCGCACCCGATGATATCGGACGGCTGTTAAAAGATCTCACGCTGCTTCTCGACAACGACGACTTGGGTCGCGCCTTCTTCGAAAAACTTAGCGACCGTTCTGGCATCAAACTGATTGACTTCGATAACTTCAACAACAACAGTTTCCATGTCGTCACCGAACTGACCTGTGAAAACGGCGATGAAGAGTTCCGCCCTGACATCACGCTCCTGATTAACGGCATGCCGTTAATTTTATTGAAGTGAAAAAAGCCTAACAACCGCGAAGGCATCTTTGCAGAGCGCAACCGCATCAAACGAGCGCTTTAAGAACCCCAAATTCAAGCGCTTCGCCAATATCACCCAGTTCATGATCTTCTCCAACAACATGGAGTATGACGACAGCGATCCGGAGCCGGTCCAAGGGGCATTCTACGCTAGCAGTTCTTACAGTAACCCGGTATTCAACTACTTCCGCGAAGAAGAACTTTTCAACCTGACCAATTTACTAAAAACACTGTCAGAAGAAACAGAAATCGCGGTTCTGAAAGATAACAATCTTGAAGTAATCCGCACTAACCCGGAATATCAGACCAACAAAGATCACAACCGACCAACTAACCGTCTCTGCACCGCGCTGTTGAGCCGGGATCGGCTGGCATTTATCCTGCGCTATGCGCTAGTGTACGTCGCTGAACAAGGCGGTATCCAGAAACACATCATGCGCTATCCGCAGCTCTTCGCCACCAAAGCAATTGAGCGCAAACTTAACGCTGGCGTGAAAAAAGGCATCATCTGGCACACCCAGGGCAGCGGAAAAACCGCGCTGGCTTATTACAACGTGCGCTCCCTGACAGATTACTTCCAGAATCAGCAGGTGATCCCTAAGTTCTACTTTATTGTTGATCGTTTGGATCTGCTCCAGCAGGCGCAGCGCGAATTTACTGCCCGTAACTTAATCGTTCACCTTATCGACTCACGCGAAGCTTTCACGCGTGACATCAAGGCGTCACAGGCTCTACATAACCATCATGGCAGAGCGGAAATCACCGTCGTCAACATCCAGAAATTCCGCGATGACCCGGACGTCGTCACCACCAAAGACTACGACATCAACATCCAGCGAGTTTACTTCCTCGATGAAGTCCACCGCAGCTACAACCCAAAGGGAGCTTCCTGGCAAACTTAAGCCAGTCGGACACCAACGCCATCAAAATTGGCCTGACCGGTACGCCTCTGCTGGGAACGGACTACAACTCCCGCGATCTCTTCGGCGACTACATACACAAATATTACTACAACGCCTCCATTGCCGATGGCTACACGCTGCGCTGATTCGCGAAGAAATCGCCACCAACTACCGGATGGTCCTGCAACAGGCGCTAAAAGATGTGGAAGTCAGAATGGGCGATGTGGATCGCAAATACATCTATGCTCATCCCAGTTTCGTCAAACCGATGCTGAACTACATCGTTACCGACTTTGCTAAAAGCAGGGCGCGCTGAATGATGACACCATCGGAGGCATGGTGATTTGCGACAGCTCTGAACAGGCCAAACAGATGTTTGAGTTATTCAACACTGACTTCGCCGAATCGCCCACCGTCGCCGATGAATTAACAGAAGAAATGCCTGTATTACAGGCCGCAGAACCCGCTGCCGTTTACCAGAGCCACGCCAGAGAAACGCGGAAAATCAAACGCGCCGCTTTAATCCTGCACGACGTCGGCAGTAAGCAGGAACGCAAAGAGTGGGTGGAGCAATTCAAGGCGG